>JANMPT010000116.1:0-3553 GCA_031370005.1 Bdellovibrionales bacterium
CGAAGCAAGAACCCGACTTTATAGAATGGGATTTCAAATAACCTTTATGAGATTGAAAAGGATTTTATAGTATTTGGTCTAACTGAAAACAATTGGGAACCTTTCCGTAAAAATGTAACCTATGCTGCATTTTTAGTGCGACGGAAACCATAAATTTGTATTATGAAAACAAAGAAAGAAACAAAAGTTAAATCTAAGTTACCAAAAGGTTTTACGCTTGATTCGACATTGAACGGAAAGTATGAAGACCAACCGCTTTTTAAAGATAAAGTGGACAGGGCAAATTATATTCTTAAGACTGTTGGACTACCTAAATTATAAAACAGGCTTACTGAACCAGCACTGTCCACAACATATAGGGCTTAAACGAAGCTTTGCCCCGTTCTCCTCGGGTGTTCGAAAAATATAATCGAAGGGTTGTTCGAGTGTCTTCCGAAGAGCCTGTCCCGATTATTTCGGGAATGACCTCGAACGAAGGATAAATGGAGGTCTCCGACCTCATGCCTTTGCAACACTTGTCCCGTATACGGGAAGGCCCCAATTGTAAATTCCGGTGATGTTGACCCATGATTCCGGTGATGTTGACCCACCCCTTTTGCGTGGCAATAATTGTAAGAACTTAATGAGATATAATATTACTAATGGTTACTGAGAGCTGTTGATTTTTTTTCTTCTTAATGATTCGCCTTTTAGTTCTATCCGGTGTGCATTTGCTGTCAATCTGTCCATTATGGCATCGGCAAGGGTAGGGTCGTTGATGTACTCGTACCACTTTGCTATGGGTAGCTGTGAGGTGATAATGATACTCTTTTTTCCATACCGGTCTTCTAACAATTGCAGCAGGGTAAGGCGGACATCCTGCCCCAGGTTTTGTAATCCAAAATCATCTAATATGATGAGCGTTTGTTTTTCAAGATGATTAAGCAGTTTAATGTAGGACCCATCCAGTTTGGAGAGGGTTATTTTTTCAATAAGCCGGTTCATGTTGAGATACGTTGTTTTGTATCCCTGCAGACAGGCCTGGTGGCCAAGGGCACATGCCAGGTAACTTTTGCCGCAACCGGTAGATCCTGTAATGAGGATGTTTTCACCTTGGTGCAGGTAGCGGCCTTCGGCCAATGTGGCCATTTGTTGTTTGGTAAGGTTGCGGGTCGGGGAGCTTTCTATTTGTTCGATAGTGGCGGGTAGCCGCAGTTTTGCGAGCTTAAGGTAGTAAGCGGTTTTTTCGTTGGCCCTGCTTAGTTGTTCGGACTGTACCAGTTGTGCCACCAGGTCGTGGCCTTCCAGTTGCTGGTCCATTGGTAGTTCTAATTGTGAGCGGTAGGCATGGTGCATGCCCTGCAGGTGTAGCTGTTGCATTTGTTGTAATGTCTGGGTTGTGTTCATGGTCTTTGTTTTTAATTTTTAAAAAAGTGATGATGCCGGTTAGGTTTATTGATAATGATGTTTGCCCCGGATATTGTCATGTGGCGGTATGGGGGTCTCATCGAAAAGCGGCAACTGTTGATCAAGATTTTTCTCAAGGATATTTTTAATCATGGTGTAGTTGACCCGGGTTCCCTGCAATGCCCGGGTGCAGGCAGCTTCGAGCCGGTTGGTATTATACTTTTTTTGCAGCATCAGCATGCCAAAACAGGATTTGTAATTTTGTTCGATATAAATACTGCTCTGCAGGATGAGCGAAGCTGCCTGTAAAGTATTAGGGCCAATAGCTTTGGCTTTTGCCAGCAGTTCTTCCTTATTCCAGCCCTTTATCTGTAGCATGTGCTGGTGGTGCGGGGGCATGTGTTCGGGCAGGGTAGTATATGCTTTGGTGTGGGCGTTGCGGATATGCAGCGCTATGCGGCTGTTGTCGTAATATATTTCTACCGTACGCTTATCGTAATGCACTTTTACTTTTTTACCTACATAGCTATAGGGTACACTATAGTACAATGATTCTTCCTGCAGCTGCACATGGTAGTTGCGCTGTACGGTTAGTATTACTACTTTTTTAGGGGCAAAGGGTTCGGGAGGTAATGGTTTTAAAAGATGCTGTTCGTGCTGTTCATAAAAATACCAGCGGCTATAAGCAGTGTTTTTATAGGGCTTATTATTAAGCAGTGTCAGTTGCTGATGCATGGCTGTATTAAGGGCTTGCAGGCTGGTAAAGGTGATGTGGCGAAGGGGTGCATACACATGGGTATAAACGATGTTTACAGCCCGTTCTACCATAGCCTTATCCCTGGGGCTGTAGGGGCGGGTGGCACTAAAGGTGGTTTGATAATGTTCGCTAAGCTGGTAGCACAGGTCTGTAAAGACAGGCTCGTAGCGGCTGGGTCGTATTACAGCGGTCTTAAGGTTATCGCACAAAATAGTGGCGGGCACACCCGCATAATAGCGAAGCATAGCATTGATACAGGTGGCAAAATCGTGCGTTTTTTGAGAAGGTACCGCCAGGCAATAAATAAGACCGCTAAAGGGAAGAATAGCAACAAACACCTGGCATGCAATCAGCTCTCCGGTAGGTGTATCAACATAATATTGATGCTTGCCCGCAAAGTCAATCATGATCATATCAGCCGCCTGGTACTCCAGGTGCATCGATACTTCTTTGTGCTTTTGATATTCATTAAGATGATAACAATACTGGCTGTAAGCATAGCCATCGGGGTATTGTTGTAAATACTCATTCCATAGCAACTGTCGGGTAACACCGGTTTTAGAAAGTTCGGTAATGGCCTGCTTAAAATGAATATATAATTGTTGCAGTCGATGGGTATTAAGTTCCTGCTGTTGATTATTGTAAGCTTTATCAGCCAGTTTTTTATTGTCGTCTATCTCACTATTATCAATAAGCAGTAAAAGATATTTTCGTACGCTGTTGCGGCTGATCCCCAGGCGGCGGCCTATCTCACGAATGCTTATTCCATCGGTGTTAAGCTGCAAAATTTGTTTTAATTGTTCCATTGTTATTGGCTTTTGTGGCATCGCTCCTTTTATTTGGTAAGGAGCAAAAAACATCAAAAAGCGTCAAACAATTATTACCTCGTGTGGTGGGTCAACATCCCGGAATAAACATCCCCAAACTAAATTTGATAGTGGGTCAACGTGCCGGAATGACAGATGAACTCAATAAAAAATATTTGATGTAGCGGTGGGTCAACATCCCGGAATAAGTACAACCGAATATTTTACAACAGTAAATATGCAGGTGGGTCAACATCACCGCAATGGTGGGTCAACATGAAACGGAATGGTGGGTCAACATCCTCCGGAATATACAATAAGATTTAAAATATTGCAAAAACGATGCCTTGTGTTAAAAATTTTTTCAGATGATTCAGTATCCCTGATAACCAAAACATTATTGCATCAGCCTCATACATCTCAAACAAAAATCTTTTTAGCATCAAAATTGGTTAGGAAGTTGAGGACAAATTTCTACACATAATATGGCTTGTATAAAACAAAAAACCCTGCTGGCAGGGCCAACAGGGTTTTGTAAGATATATTTGGCTCATCTAATTGCCGTATTCGCTCAAAAATTTAATACGCATAATCTTCAGTTGTT
>JANMPT010000018.1:0-4018 GCA_031370005.1 Bdellovibrionales bacterium
ATGGGCAAGCGGCTGAAGGGCGTGTACCACCTGCTGCTGGACGAAGTGCACATCTTCGAGCAGGGCAAGAATTTCACCCGGCAGGATTCGACCATCTTCCACGGCCTCGACGCGCCCGGCCTGCTGGAGAAGCTCGGCATGGATGCGATGCGCGAGCTGCGCGACGAGCTTGAACTGGTGCAGGGCGCCGCGCCCTCGTTCGAGATGGGCGAGTACCTGGCCGGCAAGCAGACACCGGTGTTCTTCGGCTCGGCGGTGAACAACTTCGGCGTGCAGCTGCTGCTGGATTTCTTCGTCGAGCACGCGCCCGCGCCGCGCCCGCGCGGCACGCTGAGCCGCGAGGTGCAGCCGGAGGAAGAAAAACTCACCGGCTTCGTGTTCAAGATCCAGGCCAACATGGACCCGGCGCACCGCGACCGCGTGGCCTTCATGCGCGTGTGCTCGGGCACCTACAGCGCCGGCATGAAGATGATCCAGACCCGCACCGGCAAGGACATCCGCATCGCCAACGCGCTGACCTTCATGGCCAGCGACCGCGAGATCGTCGAGACCGCCTACCCCGGCGACGTGATCGGCCTGCACAACCACGGCACCATCACCATCGGCGACACCTTCACCGAAGGCGAGCCGATCAGCTTCACCGGCATCCCGAACTTCGCGCCCGAATTGTTTCGCCGCGCGCGGCTGCGCGATCCGCTGAAGATGAAGGCGCTTCAGAAAGGCCTGGCCCAGCTCTCCGAGGAAGGCGCGACGCAGTTCTTCCGGCCGCTGATGAGCAACGATCTGATCCTGGGCGCGGTCGGCGTGCTGCAGTTCGACGTGGTGGCGTATCGCCTGAAGGACGAATACAACGTCGACGCCAGCTTCGAGCCGGTGACGGTGACCACCGCGCGCTGGGTGCACTGCGACGACGAGAAGAAGCTGGCCGAGTTCCGCGAGAAGAACGCGATGAACCTTGCCATCGACGGCGCCGGCGAGCTGGTCTACATCGCGCCGACGCGGGTCAACCTGCAGCTGGCGCAGGAGCGCTGGCCGCAGGTGCGCTTTGCCAACACGCGCGAGCACGCGGCCGCGGTCGCGCTGTAGCCCATCCGCATGCGGGCCGCCGCACGAATCGCCTTCGTCACCCCGGGCAACGCGCCGGCATGGCAGCGCTGGCTGGTGTTTTCGGCGGGCGCGCGCATCGTGCTGTTCGCGGCGCTGCTGATCGGCAGCGGCGTGCTGATTCGCGGCGCGGTGGTGGCGCTGGGCTGGACCGTCGGCAGCGCCAGCCCGCTGCTGCACGCGCTGGCCAGCCTCAGCCTGCAGCTGGCGCCCGCGCTGATCGGCTACCTGCTGGTGGTGACGCTGATCGAACGCCGGCGCGCGCGCGAGCTGTCGCTGCGCGCCCTTCCGCGCTGGGGGCTGGCAGGTCTGTTTGCCGGTGCGCTGCTTTTCAGCGCGGTGGTGGCCGTGCTGTGGCTGCTCGGCAGCTACCACGTCAGCGGCATCCACGCGCAGGTGAACTGGCTGCCGCAGGTGCTGGTGGCGGGCATCGGCGCGGGCGTCGGCGAGGAGATCGTGGCGCGCGGCGTGCTGTTCCGCATGCTCGAGGAAGGCCTCGGCAGCGGCTGGGCGCTGGCGGTCTCGGCGCTGGCTTTCGGCGGCGCGCATGCCTTCAATCCCGGCGCCACGCTGTGGAGTTCCGCCGCGATCGCGATCGAGGCGGGCCTGATGCTCGGCCTGCTGTATCACGTGACGCGCTCGCTGTGGGCGTGCATCGGCCTGCATGCGGCGTGGAACATCATGCAGGGCACGGTGTACGGCATCCCGGTGTCGGGCCTGCCGGTGCGGGGCTGGCTGATCTCCCGGCGCAGCGGGCCGGACTGGCTGAGCGGCGGAGGCTTCGGGGCGGAGGCGTCGGTGGTGGCGCTGGCGCTGTGCACGCTGTGCTCCGCTGCCTTGCTGATCGTCGCCTTGCGCCGCGGCAGCCTCGTGCCACCGTACTGGCGGCGGTGACGGCATCGCTACCCTCGCGGCGGACGGGCGGCTACTCTTCTTCCATCGTGTCGGCGGCTGCAGAGTGGCCGTCGGGCATGTTCTCGATCGCACAGGGGTGAATCGGCATGGCTGCAACACAACCCGCGAAACGCTACTCGTGGCTGTCGAACCTGCCGGGGCGTTACAAGATCCTGATTGCCATCGGCCCAATGCTGGTGCTGCTGCTGGTAGTTACGCTGAGCACGCTGTATGCGCTCAAGCAGCAGGAGCTACGGTGGCGGTGGTCGCAACACACATATGAAGTGCTACTGACCATCGACCAGGCACATCAGGCACAGCTGGCCAGCGTGATAGGCGAGCGCGGTTACGTGTTGTCGCTGGACGGTGCCGACCTCGCCGCATTTGCGCAGGGCACGCAGCAGTTAGCGCAAAATATCAAGCGGCTGCGCCAGCTCACCAGTGACAACCCCGTGCAGCAGCTGCGCATCGACAGCTTGCAGACGTTGGTATCCCAGTGGCAACAGACGATCGGACAGGGCTTGGTCATGCCCCTGAAGGAGTCGCTGCAAAAGGATGCCAACCCATCGCTCACCCAACGGTTGAACCAGTTTGACGCTTATGTGGCTACTCGCAAGGTAACCCAGACGGATATCATCGCCGCACTTCAACAGATTGCCCAAACCGAGCAATCGCTGCTGATGACACGCAACGCCGGTGTGGAAAGTGCGCTGCGTGCGCTGCGCATGATCGCCATCTTCGCCACGCTGATCGGAGTGCTGTTCAGCCTCTACGCGATATCGGTCGCCAACCGGCTGATAACGTACCCGCTACAACAGATCACTGACATGATGAACCGGGTGGCCGCGCACGATACCTCGGTCACGGTGACGCGGCTTGGCCGACGTGATGAGATCGGCGAGATCGCTCGCGCCCTGCAGGTGTTCAAGCTGATGGTGATCGAGACCGGCGAACAGGCCTGGGTGAAGTCGCAGCTGACGTCCACATCCCAGCGTCTGCAGCAGGCCACCACCCACCGCGAGTTCGGGCAGTGGCTGGTGAGCGAGGTGGTACCGCTGTTCAAGGTCGGCGTGGCGCTGTTCTATTCCTACGACGACACCCGCTTGCGGCTCGACCTGCTGGGCAGCTATGGCCTGCGCCTTGGCCACGTCGCGGCGGACAGCTACCTGCCCGGCGAGGGGCTGGTGGGCCAGTGCGCGACCGACCGCACGCCGATCATCCTCGACAACGTGCCGCCGAATTACGTGCACATCGACTCGGGCAGCGGCGAGGCGCTGCCCAGCCACGTCATGATCCTGCCGGTGCTGTATCGCGGCTGCCTGATCGGCGTGCTGGAGATGGCCGGCTTCAACGCGCTGACGCCGACGCAGCTTGAGTTGCTGGAGGAGCTGCTGCCGATCGTCGGCCTCACCCTGGAAAATCTCAACCGCAGCATCAGCACGCAGGAGCTGCTGCAGCAGACCCAGGAGCAGGCCGACGAGCTGCGCATGTCGGAGCTGGTGATGCGCCAGCAGAAGGAGGTGCTGCGCGAGAACAACGATGCACTGCAGGCGAAGACGGCCGAGCTGGAGGAGCAGTCCGAGCGGCTGATCGCCTCGGAGGAGGAGCTGCGCGTGCAGGCCGAGGAGCTGCAGGCCTCCAACGAGGAGCTGCGCGAGAAAACCGATCGCCTCAATCAGCAGAAGGACGTATTGCAGGAACTGCAGCTGGAAACCGCCGAAAAAGCCGACGAGCTGGCGCGCGCGAGCCAGTACAAGTCGGAGTTTCTGGCCAACATGTCGCATGAGCTGCGCACGCCGCTGAACAGCCTGCTGATCCTGTCGCGCAGCCTGGCCGACAACGACACCGGCAACCTCGACGCCGAGCAGATCGAATCGGCACGCATCATCCACGACGCCGGCAACAGCCTGCTGCACCTGATCAACGACATCCTCGACCTGTCCAAGATCGAGGCGGGCAAGATGGAGCTGGTGCTCGACGAGCTGCCGCTGGCCGACCTGCAGCGGCGGCTGCAGCGCAC
>JANMPT010000022.1:0-1960 GCA_031370005.1 Bdellovibrionales bacterium
TTGGCGGCACGACGCTGGACGAAAAACTTATATTTCCAGACGGGATTTTGAACGGTGATCTCGCGTTCGAGCATTGAGCGCGCGTCCGTGATCCTAAACAATTTGGCAATAAAATCGGACAGGAAGGGAGCGGTGTCTGTCAGTATCTTCGATTCGACCCGCTTTTCAAATCCCTCACCTCGAGCCGCGATATACCGTGACAAAGCGCTGTGCAGCACCGGCTCTCTTTTTGCGACCTCATCGTAAAACCTGTCCGCCAGCTCATGCAGCTTTGCCGCGTCGAAAAGGTCGCCGAAGGTAAACCCTTCGATGCCCAGCTTCATATCGTGCTCCATGCTGTCAGGTCCATTATCTAAAACTTCGCTCATATTCGGTTTTAATTACTCATTATTCCGCGCGGGTGAGCAAACTTAGAATATATCACCGGCAAAGGCCGCTTCACAAAGAGGCATCTGGGCTAAACGTTATGCATCTAAAGTGGTAGACTATGAGCAATTGTCAAGATTATTGATGATAAATTGGCCGGAATATGCTATAAAACAAGGTTGTCCGTATTAGATTTGAGCCGAAGCCCGCCGGCAGTAAGCAGCAGTAAAGCAGTATGCAAAACGATCAACGCCTAACCCCCTTACCCGTCGTAACACACGACCTCCAAACAAGCCCCGTCGAATTCTCGGCGAGCTACCCGTCTTCGTACGAAGATTCGCTGGATAGCAAGCGTTCGATCAAGCAATACATCAACGTCGTCTATAAACGGCTGCCGATCATTTTGGCGATCACGATCCTCGTCACCGCCGCTGTTGCGTTTTACTCATATAGGCTGCCGCCCGAATACCTGGCCTCCACCAGCATGATCATCGAGCCGCGTAAACCGCCGCAAACGTCAAAAGAGCCCACCATCATCAATAATTTCGGCGACGATCCGAAATACCTCAACACTCAGCTCCAGCTTTTGAAGTCTCCGGATTTGATGAGAAAGGCTGTGGTAGCTCTCGGCTTGCACCGCGACGCAACCGTCTTCGGCGATCAGGGGCGGGGAATACTCGGCGGTCTGCGTTCGCTCTTTAACCGCGGGCAGAAGCCGGAGGAAACCGATAACGCGCTCCCAATAGTTAGCGGTAGTGCTGATGATAAATCGGGAGGCACAAACCTCACGCCGGAGGAGAGCAGTCGTGCCGATTCTTATGCCGGAATCCTCGTTGGCGGCCTGGATGTTGTTCAACAGTCACAAACCAGCATTGTCAACATCACGTTGAAAAGCTCAAACCCCGTCGTTGCCGCCAAGGCTGTCGATAAGATAGCGGAAATCTTTAAGGACGACGATGCCGACCGTGAGACGAATGGCGCTCAAACCGCCCTCAAAAACCTCCGTAAGTCTATCGACGATCTTGACGCTACGATTCACCAGGAAGAAGATGCGTACATCGAAACGATGACGAAAAGCGACCTCCCGCTTGGCGATAAAGGCTCCGATGTTCGTGCAGCGGACCTTCAGGCTCTGATCATCCGGTGGCGCGAAGCTCAGAAGGCGGTTGGAGATGCCCAAGCAGAATATTCGGCAGCACTTGAGGCAGATAAAAATGGCAACATATTGGCTGTTGCCGGTGACATTAAAGCCGTACAGGATGCCCGCAGCCAACAAATAAAACGTCAACAAGATCTTGATAAACTTATCCAGGACTTCGATAAGAAAATTGATGAAAAGACCCAAAAGGAACAGGAACTCCTCGTAAGATATCAACCGGGGTATAAAGAGGTTAGGGCCGTCGAAGCTGAAATCGCAGAGCTTAAAGAGCAAAAAAAACGTGTTATCAAAGAAAATACTAAGAAGATCGAAGAAGAGGGGAAGGCGATTGAGACAAACGCCCGGAATGAGGTGCTGGCGAGTCGCAAAGCCACTTTGACCGCAGCGGAGCAGAAAGAGGCAAAGCTGCGTGCCTCGCTGGGACAAACCGAGGCA
>JANMPT010000069.1:0-2064 GCA_031370005.1 Bdellovibrionales bacterium
GGAACAGCGCGTAAAGCACGCTTAACCAGAGGACCCGCTTATTATACCTGCGGAATGGTTGGCTCTTTGTCATTTGTAAAGCTTCCTTCTCTGTTAGTAAAGTACGCTTTACAGTGCATGTCTAACACTGTCAAGCGACATGGACATTATTCACTTGACATACCAAGACCGCTTCCCTAGAAGTGGGGAATGACGAAACTAACTGACAAAATCTTCCACAACGAAGACGCCGCCCGCGCCCATTTCGAGCAAATCCGTTGGCCGGAAGGCCGCACTTGCCCGCACTGTGGCACCGTCAACAATTCGACCTTGCTCAAAGGCAAGTCCACGCGCCCCGGTCTCTACAAGTGCAAGGACTGCCGCAAACCGTTCACCGCCACCATGGGGACGATCTATGAGCGGTCGCACATTCCCCTGCACAAATGGCTTCTTGCCACGCACCTGATGTGTTCGAGCAAAAAGGGCATTTCGTCGGCGCAGCTGCACCGCAACCTCGGCTTCGGCTCCTACCGCACCGCCTGGTTTATGGCGCACCGCATCCGTGAAGCGATAAAGTCCGACGACACCACGCCAATGGGCCAGGGTGGCGGCGACGTGTTCGCAGACGAAACATACTTCGGACGCAATCCGTCCGTGGCTCGCAACCGCATGGCTATCCGGAGCATGAACCAGATCCTGACGCTGGTCGATCGCACCACGGGCCGGTCGGTTTCGATGGTGTTCGACGGCACGATCACCAATGCGAGCATCCGGCCCGTTCTCGAAGCCAACATTGCCAAGGAAGCCCGCCTGATCACTGACGACGCCCGCCACTACCGCGTCGTTGGCAAAGACTTTGCGGCTCACGGCTTCGTTTCCCACACCAATGACGAATATGTCAGCCGCGAAGACCCCACGATCACCACGAACCAGATCGAAGGCTTTTTCGGTATCTTCAAGCGCGGGATGCGGGGCATTTACCAGCATTGCGGCAAGCAACACTTGAACCGCTACCTCTGCGAATTTGATTTCCGCTACACGAACCGTGAAGCCACCGGCTGCAACGATACCGACCGCACGAACCGGGCCATTGCTGGCACCGTTGGGCGGCGTCTGATGTATGCTAGACCTAATCTCGCAAGGACGTAGCAAGCCCTACGGCAAGGGCCGGAAGGCGCGCTGGAAGCCTCGACGTTAAGCGGGGATCGGGCGCCCCGGTCTTCGTCCAGGCTTCGGCTTCGGGTGCGGCTTCGGAGGCGTGTTGAGCATTCGCCGCACAACCTCGTCCCGAGCCCTCTCGGTTTCCTTTTCGTCGGGCTGATCAGTGTTCGGCTGTGTCATGCGGCGATCTTATCAGGCTCGCGAACCTGTGTCGCCTTCAACCAAAGCCTGGCCAGATCGTCGTGATCACCTTGCGACCAAGCCCGCTGCAATGAATCAAATAGCGCCCGCTCAAACTCAAAAACGCAATCTTCGGGGAATCCCACACCATTGGAGAGCACCGATTCCGTGGAACGTTCTGTGGATAAATAGATTACTCCCCGCCCGCGCCCCACCGCCAAGCGCTCTAGGGGTTGGTCGCCGTAAGCCTTTGCAAGAACACGCATTTCTTCCTCCATCGGCGATGATCTGATGGAGAATCTGGGCGCTCGGGCGGAGTGCCGCAAGCAAATTGCGACACTGTCTCTCCCCTATTCCATCTTTTGGTTATTGCGTTAGGCGCGGAACGCCTGTAGTTCCATCTGGCACAAGATTGGCACAGGAGCGCCGAGATGACCGAACAGGACAAAGGATCAGGCGGGGGGCCAACCGGTCGCATCCCACCCTACATCGCCTTCGCGACGTTACTCACATTCCTCCGGGAGCTGATGACTAACGGTCTTCCGCCGCGCATCGACAAATCGGTTATGTCGAAGATGTCGGGAGGGCAGCAGAGCCAGATGAAGCTGGCCCTGAAGGCGCTCGGCTTGATGGAGGGAGACATCCCCACGCCTCGCCTCAAGGCACTGGTGGATGCGTTCGATAAGCCGGAGTTCAAGACGCTGCTCCTAGAGATGCTGCGCGACACCTATCCCTACGTCTTCG
>JANMPT010000098.1:0-20597 GCA_031370005.1 Bdellovibrionales bacterium
GTATCTTTTTGATGCAATCCGCGTTACTACGCCGATTACTCTGTCCAGTCCTTCGGCTATTCTCTTAAAGTTGAGCTGCTCACCGTCTTTCAAAATGCGTCTCCGCTAGTGACTTTTCGGCTATAAACTACGAAACTTTAGACCTTCGTCGAGATTTATTAATGTATCTTTTTGAGATCACATATTACAAAGCCGCCGATTCAGGCCTCCCTACGCGCAGCCCACGGCGCTTCCACAGTTTGGGCAACGATAACATCCGTAAGTGATCGCGCCATAGGGTGTTCGATTCGTCACGACCAACATAACCACTTGTAACTATTGGATTAAGTCTCAATCTCACCATTTTTCGCACAATAATTGACAATATGTGTGGTTTTTGATACATTTTGCCTTAGACGGAGGCCCTTATGATTGGGACGGCTATAGATAAAACATTAGAGACCATGAAGCTGTCCAACCGAGGACTGGCAAGACTGATCAAGGTTGATGTTCATACGATCACTGACAACAGAGAAAAAGAATGGACAGATCTCACCCCAAATACTTATAAAAAATTGGGAGCGATTTGCCACTTGATCATCCAAGATTTTAATTTGTACAGAGCTTCGGTCATCATCGAGATTCTTAACCAACACGTCTTCAAGGATGTGGACAATAAAAAGTATTCTGTGCTGACAGCACTCAATAGCGATAAATTTGATCTCGAAGCTGTTGTTGAAATTGGTAAGATGGCGCAGAAATTCTACGTTGAAAAATCTTTAAAATCGGCTCCATCTGTGCCACCATTGCCGGATGCCATTCCAGCCTGAATATTCCCAATCTTTTAAAGCAGAGTTAGTCCGTCTCGACGGCGGGAACGCGGCTGAAAAAAAGAGAGCGCAGACTGTTAGATCGAAGCAACGCTTGGCAATAAGTCGCCTCAAATTCGCTCCCTACGCGCAGCCCACGGTGCTTCCGCAGTTTGGGCAACGATAACATCCGCTGGTTAGCACGGTGTCGTTACCGCACTCGGGGCACTTCATTGTCCAATGCGCTTTTTCTTCTAATTTTTTAAGATTCAAGGGCTGACTGACCTTGCTGCCATCACGGTAGATGGCAACGGCCTTTAGGCCTAACTTCCAGGATTGAAGATAAATTTCACTGATGTCTTTTTCAGTTGCGGTGCTTGGCATATTTACTGTCTTCGAAATCGCACCACTGACAAAAGGCTGAACCGCCGCCATCATCATGATATGGCTCTCTGGTGACAGAGATCGTTGATCAACTTGAGCTGTGGCACAATCAAAAATTGGCAGATGCTCTGATTTCAGGTGAGGAGCCCCCTCAATACTGCGATGCTCTTTGAGATAGGCAAGAATGCTTTCTACTTCCTTCTCAGAGTATTTTAGCACCCGCAGAGCCACCGGCACTGATTGATTGACGATCTCCATCTCGCCACCGCCGACAAGTTTTTTATATTTTATGAGCGAAAAATCCGGCTCAATTCCCGTGGTATCGCAATCCATCAAAAGACCAATGGTTCCGGTTGGCGCAATCACGGTCGCTTGAGCATTGCGGAATCCATGTTTTGCTCCCATAGCCAACACATCTTGCCAAAGCTCTTCACAGGTTTGCTTGAAGTCCTCCGGCAAAAGTGGCCATGGAATCTTGTCCAAAGCTTTGGCATGTTTGCCAATCACCTTCAGCATGGTTTTTTTATTTTTAGTGAAGCCCTTAAATGGACCGCGAGTCTCTGCCATTTGCGAACTCGTCAAGTAGGCAATTCCATGCATCAGGCTTGCAATCGCACCAGCCCATGCTCGCCCCGCTTTACTATTGTATGGAAGGCCTTTTCTCATCAAAAAACTTCCCAAATTGGCAAAGCCCAAGCCCAGCGGGCGGTATTTATGACTATTCTCCGCGATTTTTACTGTGGGATAGCTTGAATAATCCACTAGAATTTCTTGAGCCACAAACATGATGCGGGCCACATGCATAAAACTTACCAAATCAAAGTCCCCTTCTGGAGTCATAAATTTGGTCAAGTTAATTGAAGCTAAGTTACAAGCGCTGTCATCGAGGAACATATACTCGGAGCAGGGGTTGCTCGCACGAATTTCGCCGTCTGCTGGACAAGTATGCCACTCGTTGATGGTATCATGATATTGCACGCCCGGATCCGCGCACATCCATGCCGAATGTACGATGTGATCCCAGACTTCTTTCGATGGCAAAGTCCTTAGAGTCTTACCATTAACTCGTGCCTTCAACTTCCAGTCTTTGTTATCTAAAAGACCTTTCATAAAAACATTCGGCACTCGTACCGAGTTATTGGCATTCTGCCCTGCCACCGTACGATAGGCTTCGCCTTCGAAGTCTGCTTCGTAGCCAGCAGCAATAAGGGCGTGGGCCTTCTGTTCTTCCTTCATTTTCCAATCAATAAAATCTAAAATTTCAGGATGATCCAGATCCACGCAAACCATTTTTGCGGCTCTGCGCGTGGTGCCTCCGGATTTAATTGCCCCGGCTCCACGATCAAGGACCTCTAGAAAAGGAATAAGTCCAGAGCTGACCCCGCCGCCACTAAGGAGCGGCTCGTACTTACTACGCAAACGCGAAAAATTTGTTCCCGATCCAGAGCCATATTTGAAAAGTTTTGCCTCCGTCTTTGCCAAATCAAAAATACTCTCAAGAGAATCTTCAACACCTTGAATAAAGCAGGCCGAACACTGAGGTCTTTCGTAGGCGTTGTTAATTTTGCGAATAGATCTGGATTTTTCATCCCAAGCAAAGTGCTCGCTTTTAGAGACGATGCCATAGCTATTCAGCCCCACGTTAAACCACACCGGACTATTGAAGGCCGCCCGCTGTGAGTACAAAATATACTTTAGCTCTTTTGTAAAAACCTCAGCTTGTTGCTTATTGGCAAAGATCCCTCCCTGATGGATTCCGGCTTTAACGATGGCTTCAGTAACTCTATGAACCATTTGTTTCACGGAGTCTTCGCCCTTAAATGTGTCTGTTTTTTTTCGGAAGTATTTACTTGCAGCGATGTCCACAGCAAGCTGAGACCAAGTCTCCGGAGCCTCTACCTTTTTCATTTTAAAAAAAACACCACCGCTGCGGTCTTTGATTAAACAATCCCGACGACTCCATCGGAACATCGCTTCCGTATCTTTTATACCCGAAGTAAAATACTCCGCAAAAACCATGCTCTGTATTTTATTTTTTGCCATGACTCATTCTAGATAGAGCTTCCCTCTCAGGGCAAGCAGGGTTAACATCGGAGAGATGTCGAACCCAGCCAAACCCATTTATTTGGATTACAACTCTACCACTCCTGTGGACCCTTATGTTTTTGCTGCCATGGAGCCTTACTTTAAGACTCACTTCGGCAATCCATCGAGCTTTGCTCATCAATGGGGTTGGGCAGCACAAAAAGCTGTCGACAAAGCTCGCGAACAAGTCGCATCACTGATCGCAGCGCGACCTTCAGAGATCACATTCACCTCCGGAGCCACTGAAAGTAATAACTGGGTGATCTTTGCTTTAATCGAAAAATTCCGCGCCGAAAACCCAAAGGAGCCCATTCACTTCCTAGCAAGCCATATCGAACATAGCTCAGTGATGAATGCGCTAAAGGAAGCGCAGCGCCGGGGTGTAGAGGTTGATTTTGTAAAAACCAATAAGTACGGCCAAGTTGAATTTGAGACCGTGGCTAAAGCCCTTAAACCCCATACAAAACTTATGAGTTTTATTTGGGTGAATAATGAAATTGGTACGATCAATCGCCTGAAGGAACTCACTCAACTTGCTAAAGAAAAACAAATCTATATTCATAGCGACGCCACACAAGCCCTCGGCAAAATCCCAGTTGATATTCGCGACACTCCCTTGGATTTTCTCTCGGCATCGGCTCATAAATTTTATGGTCCAAAGGGCGCGGGAATTTTATATATTCGAGGAGCACATCCGAAAGTGACTCTGCCACCTTTTATTTTTGGCGGGGGACAGGAGCTGGGACATCGCTCCGGCACTCACAATGTCCCAGCCATTGTCGGACTTGGCGCTGCGGCAGAACTCTGCCAAAAACTTATGCCTGAAGAAATGACTCGAACCACGGAGTTAAGAAATTATCTTTGGTCCGGAATTCAAAAAAATAATCCTGAAGCTTGGCTCAATGGTCACCCCACCGAGCGTTCGCCAATTAATCTCAACCTTACTTTTCCGAAAAAAAATATAGAATTACTATTGCCAAAACTTGGTCGCCTGGGATTCAGCCAAGGCTCGGCCTGCCATACCGGAAGCCTCGAAGTCAGTCCGATTTTAACGGCAATTGGCCTATCCCCAGAAGAAGCTCGAGGCACTCTCCGCCTAAGCCTTGGGCGTTGGACAAGCAAAGAAGATTTAGATATTGCCATGGCAAGTATTGCTGAGGCTATGAATTAACCAAATAATTTCAAATGCTTACGAAATTGCACCAATTCATACTACAGGCTTCTACTCATGAAACGCCTGTGGTATGATGAGGTACTTGCGTAAGGAGAATTTCCGTGATTACGATCTCAGAAACTGCTGCTAAAAAACTAGCCGTTCTTAAAGCTGAAGAGGGCCAAATCGACGCCGCCTTCCTTCGGGTTGAGGTTAAAAAAGGCGGATGTTCTGGCTTGTCTTATAAAATGAATTTCGACACCATGGCTCGCGAGGGTGATAAGGTCTTTGAAACCAATGGTCAAAAAGTCGTGGTTGATCCTCAAAGTATTCTTTATATTCTAGGAATGACCCTGGAGTTTTCTGGCGGCTTGAATGGCAAGGGTTTTGTCTTCAATAATCCGAATGCTAGTAAAAACTGTGGTTGTGGCTCCTCATTCAATGTTTAATTTTTTAAAGTCAATTTAAGCCGCTTTTTGGGCTGCTATAGAAAGATATTCATGAATGACTTTAGAGATGGTCTCCGGGCGCGACTTTATGGCCAAATGACCAGCTCCCGTAAGTTCAACCACCTTTTCTGCACGAAGCTCACTGGTGAATTTCAGATAGGCCTCTTTTGAAAACAATAAATCTTCGCGATCAAAAATCATCAAGCATGGAAAGTTTGTCACCGACAACTTGTCTTTCCACCAGCTCCAATCTTCACGACGGAGCATCCAAGCAAAGTTGTAAATTAAATGTGATACAAACAATAATCGACGCCCTTTAAGCGTGTCCAAACGCCCCACTCCACCACTACGTTCATCACGAAAAATCGCGGCTGCTCGTTTCAAAAATGCTTTGCCTATCGGAGTCGATAGCAAAACGTAAATCGAGCGCGAATTCATCGGTATCACAAAAAAGTACCGAAGTTCCGGTAACGAGAACAATGGAATAGGATCTGGAATCAGCGGATTGATCAGAATCATTTTCTCTATTAACTCTGGATGTTGCCGAGATAAGGCCCAAGCCAAGGCACCACCAAAACTTAAGCCCGCAATACTGATCTTTTCGCCTGGGAAATTTATTTTAATAAAATGTGCGATTGTTTCCACTTGAACTGTAAAAAAGATTCTGTCCGTACTCATAAACAAATGTGAAAGATTCGGCACCACCACACGGTAGTTTTTCGAAAGTTCACTCGCGCAAGGTTCCCAATGATGAACACTTCCACCGAAACCATGAAGCAGAATCAAGATCGGACCTTGTCCGCGCTCGCGAAATGTAATCTTATGAGCCATGCCTTCTTTTCGGTTGCAAATAAGGACATTTTAACTCGACTTTAAGCTAGAAGCTGCCGCCCCCGGAAAGAACTATAAAATACTGAGTCTCATCCTTAGGAAGTCCTATACCCATTAAATCTTCGCGAGTTTTAAAATAGGACAAATACTTCGCTCCGCCGCCCAGACTAATCCCACCGAGCTTCAAGATGATCCCCGCCTCGGCTGTTGCTGCGTTATTATCTGCGGATGCAAACCGAAGACCTGGCCCTGCGAAGGCCTGAAATCCCAAACTTTTATCCTCAGTACTCGCATCAAAAATGGCCAAAACTGCGGAGTCCAAACCGCTCACACCCTGAATATTGGAACCAAAGCGAGTGAAAATCCCATTCTTCCAGTTCAACCAATCCGTAAGATACCAATTTAAATTTAATTTTAATTCAGAATAGGTATTGCTGTTTTCGATCCCCCTTGAAGCACTGATATCATAGATAAATGTCGGGTGAGTATCTGGAAATTTTCGTATGTTTGGCTCTGTTCGACACCAAGCCAAGTTTGCCCAAAAAAATAAAAATGAAAAACTCATCCTTAAAAAAATATTTGTCATGGCAGACCTCATTTAGTTTTTGGGTTGCGACTTTTGATTTCTTCCGCGGGGCCTTCCCTGTCGGTGCTTTTGCTTCTGTTGAGGCGGACGCGACTCTTGCGGCGGCTGAGACGGAGCTCCCTCTTCAGGCTTTTCAGTTAACAAGATTGTATCTTGAACTGCCTGGGATTCTTTTTGTTTTTGACTTCGGAACCCGCGAACTTTTTTATTTTGATTCTCCTGCCGCTCAAGTTGCTCAGTAAGATCCACGGTCACATCGCCAAAACAGTGTATTTGGCAGGAAAGTCGGCGACTATCAATACGCCAGTTAGTACCAATGAGACCTAACTCAGCTTTGTTCGGCGGAAGCACATTGTTTTCACCTTCAACAACACGCACTCGACATTCCGCACAGCTGGGAACGCCTTTACAAATAGACTTGATCTCAATGTGATTTTCTGTCGCAATCTGCAACAGGCTTTTTTCCGGCGTCACATCAAATTCAACATTTTGCGGAATAAATTTAACTTTCATCATGCCACCACATTACTTAATTATGATTTTCACAAATTTCTTTTTGCCGGCCTTTAATACAAACTGTTCTCCGCTTTTAAGATCCCATTTAGCCTTTGAATCCGACAGCTTCTCACCATCCCTTTGGACACCGCCACCTGTGATTAAACGCCCAGCTTCACTATTGCTAGAGGCAAGACCTGCTTTAACCATTAGAGCACAGACTCCGAATTGATTTTCGGCAAAAACTTCAAACACTGGAACTTCGTCTGGAAGCCCTTTTTCTACAAAAATACGATTGAATTCGTCTTCAGCGTGCTGAGCGGCTGCTTCCGAGTGAAAACGCCTGATCAAGAACTTTGCTAAAGTCACCTTCACATCACGAGGATGCTTACGCCCCTCTTTCACATCCATTTGCAGCTGCGACAACGCAGAAGCCGTAATATCAGTCAAAAGCTCATACCAACGATACATAAGCTCATCTGAAACTCGCATTGTTTTACCGAACATGTCTTTGGGCGTATCCACTACAGAAATATAATTATCCAGACTCTTAGACATCTTGTTCACACCATCCAAACCCTCAAGGATTGGCATAGTAAGAACGCACTGTGGCTCCTGTCCATAAGCGCTTTGTAAATCCCGGCCCACGAGTAAATTAAATTTCTGATCAGTCCCGCCCATCTCGACATCGGACTTCAGCATCACGGAATCATAACCTTGCGTCAGCGGATACAAAAGCTCATGAAGTGAAATCGGGCTTCCTGATTTAAAACGATTCGTAAAATCATCACGCTCCATCATCCTTGCGACGGTGTAGCGCGAGGCCAAACTTATCACTTCAGAAAATTGCATTTTCTCACACCAATGAGAGTTAAATACGATTTCAGTTTTCTCTGGGTCAAGAATTTTAAAGATCTGAACTTTGTAACTGCGAGCATTCTCTTCGATCTCTTCGCGAGTCAATATCGGCCGTGTCGTATTTTTCCCGGAGGGATCGCCAATCATTGCTGTAAAATCCCCGATCAAAAATTGTACATGATGACCCAGGTCCTGAAAAAGCTTCAGTTTATTAATCACCACAGTATGGCCCAAATGAATATCTGGACGTGTAGGATCTGCCCCGAGTTTAATTTTTAGTGGCTGATTCTTCGCTTTACTGCGCGTAAGTTTTTTCAACATATCGTCATCGCTGATAAGTTCCGCGACGCCGAATTTAATTCTCTCAAGCTGTTCGCGAGGATCCATGAACGACATCGACTACCTCGCGTGTTCCACAGAACGACTCTCGCGAACAACCGTGACCTTCACTTGACCTGATTGTGGTATCTCGCGCTCAATCTTCCGAGCAATATCACGGGCCAACATCGCAGACTGATCGTCGGTAACTTTGCTGCTTTCAACCATTACGCGCACTTCCCGACCAGCTTGTAGAGCAAATGTTTTTAAAACGCCGTCAAAGCTGTTGCCAATACTTTCAAGATCTTCCAGTCGATGAATATAAGAGTCCATGTGCGGACGACGAGCCCCAGGACGAGATGCAGACAAGATATTAGCCGCGTGAACAATCCACGCCAAAGCTGTGCTTGGTTTTTCATCATCTTGATGAGCACGAATCGCATGACAAATCTCTTCAGACTCACCGTATTTTTTTGCCCACTCCGCGCCCACAATGGCATAGCTACCTTCAGCAGTGTGTTCAATTGCGCGGCCAATTTCATGCAAAATCCCAGCGCGACGAGCTTGCTTAACATTCATTCCCATTTCGCCAGCAAGTAGGCCAGAGATATATGCCACCTCAAGAGAGTGATTCAAAACATTCTGAGCATGAGTTGACCGATATTTCAAACCACCAAGTAGCTTAATAAGCTCTGGGTGCATGTTCGGAATACCAAGCTCCGCCACTACGCGATCACCTTCTTCTTTAATGGATTTCGTGATTTCCGCTTTTTGCTTTTCAACAACCTCTTCAATGCGTGCGGGATGCACTCGACCGTCTTCCATGAGCTTTTCAATGGTCCGTTTTGCAAGTTCGCGGCGAACCGGGTCAAAACCAGAGATCACCACGGCCTCTGGAGTATCGTCCACAATCAAATCTACGCCACACATGGCTTCCAAGGTACGAATGTTACGTCCTTCACGACCGATAATTTTACCCTTCATCTCATCACTCGGCAAAGCCAAAACACTGACGGTTCTTTCAGATGTGTACTCGGAGGCAAAGCGCGAAAGTGCTGTGCTAATAATACGGCGAGCTCTTTTGTCAGCTTCTTTTTGAGCTTCATCCTCGATTTGAGTTATTTTTTTTGCGGCTTCCACTTTTGCTTCGTCTTCAAGAGCTGAAATCAATTGGCGACGGGCTTCTTCAGCAGTCATGGCAGCCACAGACTCTAATTTTTGCTTTAACTCAGAAATATGAGTATCCGTCTTTTTCTCAAGCTCTTTGATACGGTTCTCAGAGATGGCAACTTTTTCTTCCCGGTCTTTCAACTGAGAGACAAAACGTTCGTTCTCATCTAATTTTTGTTTAAACTGATCATCGACCTCTTTTAGACGACGATCCAATTGAGACTCTTTATTTTTCAACTGTGATTTGTGCTTATGTATGTCAGTCTCAACGTTTTTACGCGCTCGGGATTCAAAATCCTTCGCTTTTGTCTCTGAATCCTTTTTAATTTTAGCGGCTTCAGAATTTGCTCTGTTAACAATACGATCAGCCTCCATGCGCGCTGATTTTTTCTTCGCTTCATCTTGAATTTTCTTGATAATGAAGACTATTGCGCCCCCGAAAACCAAACCAAGAATTGATGTAATAACAACTTCCATATGTGGACTCCTACCTATTTACACTGAATAATTTCATTTTCCGTGACCAGAACATTGACGCGGATATCATGTTCCTCCTCGGGAAGATCCTGTTCAAGAATCTGACAATTAAAACAAATCCCAATCCTTGGTACCAGGCAATCCGCCAAAGCCTTGTCATAAAAGCCACGACCCTTTCCCAAGCGACAACCTTTTTTATTAAAACCTAAACCTGGAACCAAAACCCCAGTAATCTCCTCAATGCCGAGCTTGCGAGAGTCCTCAGCAGGTTCCATCACGCCAAAAGGGCCTTTGATAAAATTCTGCGAGATATAAAATGTTAAGTGATCAGCTTCCATACGTGGATAAGCCCACTCAATGTGATCCATATGGCGATAGCATGGGGTTAAATCAGGCTCCTGAGGCAGGGCCAAATACCCGGCCCAAATTCCCTTTTCGTTTTTAAGGTAATCCATAAGATTTTCACAAATCTGATGCTGAATTTGGACAGAGGAGTGCGGAGACTCTTTTTGTAAAAGAGCTTTCATGTGGTTACGCCATTGGCGCTTGCCCCACGACTGCATTTTATCTACACGCAAATTCATTCCAGCCTCAAACTACAAAACAGGGTTAAACTGTTCTATTGAGTTTGGAATTCTCTAGATCGATTGAAAGTTTAAGAGCTTTTTCTTCTATTTTTGCAAGCTCACGATAAGCTTTTCGTTTTAGAAGAATCAGTTCCTCCGCCACATTAAGTGCCGTAAGAACCGCTGCATTTTGAAAAGAACCATACTTAGTAACACCCATAGCCTGGTCCATTTTATTGTTCACAAATTCGACAAGTTCTTGAACTGTTGCATCATCATGGGAGCTTTTGAGTTTGTATGGAACTCCCGCAATCAGAAAGTCATAGTTTTTTTTCTCAGATGCCACTCAAACCTCGTGGGCCATCATTGGCCCTGCTCAAATCCTTAAACAGTCGCCTTGCGGCGCCTTTCAAACTTTCAAAGTACTTTAAAGAATCTAGAAAATCCTTTATTAACAGTACCTAAAATTATAACTGAGTTCATAGACTTAGCAACTTTTGTTTGTCAAATTACTGCGTTATTTTTGAAAACAACTGCAAACAATGCCAAAGTCCTTTTTGTCTTCGCAAAGAAGTCGCTTATTGGCAAAAGTGTCACTCAATTCCAACTCAAAAACATTTTGGAAATTTCGTTTGAAGCTCAAACTTAATCCATTGAGCTTTGTGTCAAAATAGGAGCGCTCATCCTCTATGACCTCTTGGTTCAAAAAATATTGATCCAATACTTTCTGAGGAGGATTGATGCGTTGAGACTGAGGCAAATCCACCGGAACCCCAACTCCCTTGGCGTCTAACTTTTCGAGGCTTAAAATATAATCAAACTTAAACTTTTTAGCCGATTTTGCGGAAAGATTTAGTCTTTTCTTATGACCCTCAGGATCCTTGAGAATGACCTGACGATATCTGAGAAGGGATTGTGATGTGACAAACTTTCGATCGATGTCCTCTTTCAACTGATTTAGGTCAACCTTCAAGGCTAGGGTCTCGTTTTTAAGCTCAGGGTAACAATGAGTCAGATTTACATAAGAAACAGACACGGGCCTCTCTTTAGGCTTCTGGACAGCGTCGGCAGTGGGCGACAAAGCAATCCCCAAGGCAACACAAGTGATTGCGCAAGATATAAGAGACAAAAAACCCCCTCGAGAAATCCCCAAATTGAGAACCTCTGAAGGATGCTAATGATTTTTAGTTAAAAAGGCAATCACGTCTAAATCTTGACCAGCAGCCACCCCCGCCCCCGGCATTGGACCTGTGATTTCATCCACAGTAAACCCAGTAAAGGCATCAGTATTTCTTTCGTGCTGGAAGCGAAGCCACTTTTCGTGATCATACCAAAGGCGTTTTTGTCCATCATCGCGACAAGACCTCAGCTCATCACCTTGACCACCCCAGCGAAGTTCAGCGCAGTGATAAGGATCAAAACTCAATTCATAAATACGGGCACGGGCCTGATCAAGATTCATTCCAACATCGCGGCCATCACTATTTTTGTAAGTGATTTGGCATGCACTTGCGCTTTTTTTGTAGGCATTGAGCATGTCATCCGCGAGATTTACGCCATGATAATCCACTTTGCCATCGTGAGATCTATAGTGGCTTAAAGCATCACTGACATAGGTTCTAAGTTCTTTAAACGCCACTTTCAAACGAGCGTCTCTGGCTGGAGTAGCATAGGTTTCCCACTCGCCCTCAGCGCCATAGATGTTATTCGGTAAACGAATCGGATGTGCCCGTTGATTAATGCCGGCAGAGATGGCCACCTGCACGGCCACAGCTCTTTCCTGCATTCCTTTGCACAACTCTTGAGTCATAATTTTAACATCATCAACGGGGTTCTCTATCAAGGGCCCATCAGCCAAACGATTGCGAACCCAATCATAATAGTTCATTGTTTCACCTTGAAAAACAAACTGCGCCTGTCGCCAGTCTGGAGTCGCACTTGTGCCATAATACTGTTCAGTACTATACATCGGGAGATCACGGTCTTTCGCACCTAAAATACTGCCTCCATAATAACCGTCAACACTATCCCATGTCGCACCAGTTAAATACAGTGGGCGCCAGTTTTTAAAACCCGCCCCCTGCCCCGGATAAGCACGCATGAAACGCGAATTATAAACTCCAGAGGTCAAACTATTATCAGGATGTGCATCGATATAATAAAGTCGCCCATCATTGGTAACCTTGTATACAGTGACAACATGGCCATTGGGATCATAAATTACAGTGCCAGGGCGAATCGCATCACGGGTGATTTTGACCGGATAAAAATCAGAATATAATTTGTCTGCATCCATACCTTTATAACTTACCCGAAAATTTGCCGAAGAGACTTCGTTAGGAAGCAGATCATTGAAAATTTCAAGAGCATTTGGAAATTTCATTTTGCCAAGAAATGACTTTTGTACAATTACAGAATAACGCTCACGTACGACATTGCCATAAGGTGAGTAACGAATGTCTTTAACCAGGTCTCCAGTTCCCTGAATGGGACTGACACCAGTTACAAACCCAAAGGGCAATTGGTTTCGCCACGCATAGTAGGCCCGCAAAAAATATGGAAAATCTGCACAGTCGGAAAACATCTGAAGTCCAGCAGGATCCGTAGAGGCATAGGGATTAACCTTCGGATTGCGAAAACATTCCGCAACGGTGGCGCAGAGGCCACTTGAAACCCCATCTCCGACCTGAGCGATATAACGAATATAATTTTCCTCGTCTGAGACTCCCCACTCGGCCTTTGCGAGCTTCCAGGGAGCTACAGCGTAGGCTTGGACGGCTATAAGAAATGTTAACACTACGAAAATAAAAAAGAAGCTCACCTCGCGGCGTCGCTCCCGATAAAATTCTCGGCGAACTACGCCATGAACAGAATTTGCCACTAGCCCCCCAGCCACTCTCAAGTCATTTGACAGCTCAGATTCTTTACAAGAAAAATATTACCTGGATTCAATATCTTGTGGAATAAACTGTCACAAGGGTTCTAACTAAAAATACTTTCAACAAATTCGTGGGGGGAAAAGCTGCGAAGATCCTGGATTCTCTCACCAACTCCTATAAATTTAATTGGAATCTGAAGCTCATTTGCTAGTCCCACGGCAACCCCGCCTTTTGCAGTACCATCCATTTTGGTGAGAATTGCCCCCGTAAGCGACAGTGCTTTGTTATATTCCTTGGCTTGAATCAATGCGTTTTGCCCAGAGTTCGCATCAAGCACAATGATCACCTCATGTGGAGCTTCAGGAATCACCCTGGCCATCACGCGTTTCATTTTCTTGAGCTCTTCCATCAAATTGTCTTGAGTGTGCAATCTTCCAGCCGTGTCAATGATAACAATGTCATACTTTTGCCCTTTGGCCTTGCTGACAGCATCGAAAACAACGGCACTTGGATCCGTCACTCCCTCTGGAGAAAAAATTTCTACCTGGGCTCGTTCAGTCCATACTTTGAGTTGCTCTCCTGCTGCTGCACGGAATGTATCGCCCGCAGCGACAAGAACTTTTTTACCTTGGCTAGCAAATTGAGCCGAAAGCTTACCTATACTTGTAGTTTTGCCGGCACCGTTAACACCGACGATCATGAGCACGGTGGGGCCCTCTTTTGTAAATCGAAGCAAATTACTAGGAAGCTTTGAAAAAACATCTTCCATTTCAGTCTTCAAGGTTTCGCGCACTTTTGCGAGATCCGTTTTTTCTTTTCGACTCATGTCAACAAGTGCACCCATAAGCTTTTGAACGGTCACAGAGCCAAGATCGCTGGTGTAAAGAACCTCTTCGATCTCTTCAAGATGCGCTAAGGGCTCGTTAGCTTTAAAAAGCAGCTTAATACGGCCAAAAATATTTTCTTCAGTGGCCTTGAGGGCCTTTCGAAGATCGACGGCACTTTCCTCAACAGCCTGTACTTCAACAGTCTTTACACCAACCACTGAAGGCGATACGCCTTTATTTTTTAAAAGCATGTACCAGAGTATTGCGAAAATTAAAGTGCAGACTACGCCCAGAACCGCAAATGCCAATATCGCATAGTCGTCATTTAAATTGCGAAACATTACTGAATGTCCTGAAGACTCACAGATACCATTGTTGAAACCCCTCGCTCCTGCATCGTCACACCGTACAGCTTGCCCGCCACTTCCATCGTATGTTTATTATGCGTGACAACGATAATTTGTGATCGCTTTGCCATCTCCCGAACGAGGTCATTAAAACGAAAAACATTGGCATCATCAAGTGGAGCGTCAACTTCATCCAGTAAGCAATAAGGGCTTGGTTTCACCAAAAAGATCGAAAAAACCAAGGCAACCGCGGTTAGAGCCTTTTCGCCACCCGACATCAAGCTGACATTTTGCATTTTCTTGCCTGGAGGTTTGGCAATGATTTCAATACCCATTTCACCTTTTTCCACGTCTTCATGAAGCTCTAATCTGGCCTCACCACCACCAAACAAGACAGGGAATACCCGAGTAAAGCGGTCATTAACGAGATCAAAAGTCTCTTTAAAACGCTTAGAGCAGATTTTGTTGATACGATCAATCACCTTACGAAGTTGTTCCTTTGCTTCCGTCAAATCAGCATGTTGCTTGGTTAGGAACTCGTAACGCTGGGCAGTCTCTTCATACTCTTCGATCGCTGATAGATTCACTTCGCCAATCTTCGCGATTTTCTCACGAAGTTCTCTCAATTGAGCTTCGGCTTCCGCAGGATCGCCTTCGCGACTTTGGTACTTTTCAACCACATCAAAAAGAATCAGCATATATCGCTCGCGTATTTGATCCACGAGATATTGCTCTTTCATGCGCGCTTGCTCTAATTTCAATTGAGCCTCGTTCATCCGAGCCTGTCGCTCATTGCGTGCTCGTTGGGAGCTGGCGATTTCATCGCCCCTCATTTGAATTTGCGCGGCCATCTGCTCATAAGTATCTTTCTCGGTAGACATCCGAGCCTTGAGGCCCTCAACTTCGCGAATATTACGTTCAAACTCAATTTTTTTCTCTTCAAGTGTCATTTGACTGTCAGTCATTTGTGTGGAGTACATTTGAGACTCTTCACTCATTCTTGAGAGCTGAGCTTCCAATTCACTCAAAGACTTATTCACCATTTCCAACTGACGAAGCACACCATTGTACTCTTGGGTTCTAGAAACAGATTCTACCTGCAGTTCACGAACCTCATTTTGAAAGCCATCAAACCCAAGACGTGTCGACATCAGTTCAGCATTTAGCGCTTCAGTTTGCTCTTCAAGGCTTTTCTTCTTCGCGCGAGCCTCTTCAAGATTTACTATCAAATCATGTAACCTGGCTTCCTGTTGCTCCACTTGCTCCGTAATTTTATGAAGTTCACGCCCTTGTCGCTCTACCGCATGTTGAGCATTTTGAAGTTCATTTTCAGAACGCTCCACATCCTTGCGAAGCTCAATGACTTTAATTTCCTGCTCAACTTTACGTTTTTGAGCACCCTCAAAATCATTCACAACATTGGCTAATTGTTCCTCTAGTTTTTTTAGAGCTTGCTGAGCCAAAGCTAATTTTCCAGCCCATTCATTTTTTTTCTCAGTCAGTTCTTTGATTTCGCGTCGACGTTTTAAAACACCAGAATCTGCAGACTCCACAGATCCGCCCGTCAACATTCCATCAGCCGACAAGGTGTCTCCGTCGGCTGTAACAAATGTCCAACCTTGATATTTTGCTCTGAGACTCAGGGCTGTGCGAATCGAATCCACAATTGCCACGCCATCTAGCAAGTATGAAACTGTGTTTTGATATTTTTCATGTGAACGAACGACATCCTTTAGTATGACTTGAACTCCAGGCTCGGCGCTTGGGGCTGAGCCTAACACTTTATGAGCAGTTTCAGTCGCTGACATAAAACTAGAACGACCCGACTTTGCTTCTTTTAGATGGTCGACAGCCTCAATCGCTTTGCTATCATCAGCGGAAAGTAACATTTGAAGACGAGAGCCCAAAGCTGCTTCCATCGCCACTTCGTATTTACTTGGGACTTCTACAACCTCAGAGACTGGTTGAAACATAACCGAACCGTCTGCTGTGATCTCCTGATACTTCGCTTTCTGCCAAAGCATGACGTTTTTCACACCCTCTTGAAAACCTTCGAAATTAGAGTGCAGGTTTTCAAGGCCATAGAGTCTAGAGGTTACTTCGTTCAATTGATCTTTGAACTCTTCAACTTCAATTTTTTTAATTACCGACTGTTCTGTTAAGATTTTCTTATTCACTTCAAAAGATTCGAAGTCGTTCACCAAATCCAGTTGCATTTGGCGTTCTTTTTCTAGCTCATTAAAAACTTTGCGACGACGGACTTCGAATTCAACTTGCTTTTCACGAAGTTCATTCACAACCAACTGCTCGCTGTCCCCACGCTCTTTAAGATCTACGATCTGCCCTTGGAGGGAGTTTACACGTGCATCCAAGGAGGACTCAGATTGGCCTATGGCAAATAACTCACGACGTTTTCCAGTTAGCTCTTCATCTACTTCTGTGATGCGCGATTGTGAATTTTGAAAAATCAGGTTTTTATCATTATATTGAGCCGTTAAAACTTCGGACTCTTCTTTTAAAGATTCCACCTGAGAGTTCAGCTGAGCATGCTCTTTAAGCAACAGCTCTTGCCGCGCTTGCTGCTCTTGCAAAATCGTACCAGTCATTTGCTCATTACGGCGGGCTTGCTCGATTTCGAAACGTAGCTCTTGGATCTCCATCTCTTTTTTTTGAGACAAAGATTGTTTGTCATAATATTGGATCTGAATCACTTCCAAAGATTTTTCTTTTTCAAGGATCTGCAATTTCAGAGCTTCAAACTGCGCCTGCAAAGCGGAAACATTTGTTTCACCTTCTACTTCTAAACTTTGCGCTTCATCAAAGATGCGCTGAGCTTCGTCAGCCACTTTACGAAGGTCCGTATATTGGATAGTGCTTAACCAAAGATCCAGGTCTTCAATTTGATTTTTAAGGCCACGATAGCGCTCCGCACGCTGAGCCTGTCTTTGCAAAGAATCAATTTGCCGTTTTAACTCACCAATAATGTCTTGTAAGCGAACGAGATTCTGATCCGTCGCTTGCAGTTTTCTTTGAGACTCACGTTTACGAACTTTAAACTTCGTAATGCCGGCGGCTTCTTCAATTAAGGTTCGTCGTTCTTCTGGTTTTGCAGTGATAATTTTACCAATCATCCCCTGAGCAATAATGGAGAAGCCTTTAGAACCAGCTCCTGTGTCCATAAAGATCTCTTGCACGTCTTTCAAACGAGAGGGCTCTTTATTTACGAAGTACTCCCCCTCGCCATCGCGATGCAGACGACGAGTGACCATAACTTCAGAATGTTTGATGTATTTTGCGGGAAAAGGGCCGCCATCATTTTCAAGTGTTAAAGAAACTTCGCACATGCCGAGTGGAGCATAGCCTTCGGCCCCGGCGAAGATAACATCCGACATCGTTGCCCCGCGAAGGTCCTTCACAGACATTTCGCCCATGACCCACATCAAGGCATCCACAATATTTGATTTTCCGCAACCATTCGGCCCGACAATCCCTGTGATACCAGCGTCAAATTGAATAACTGTGCGATCTTTGAACGACTTAAAGCCTACGAGTTCGATTTTTTTGATTCTCAAATTAACCCCTCTCAATATCCTCTAGAAGTAGCCTGAACACAGAGCAAGTCCTTGGTCCAGGAGTGCCAAAGATCAGTTAACTTTCCCTAGGGATTGAAGCCCTGTCAATCAAAGCCTACTAAACAGCGGGCTCCTGCTGAAAACTTAAGCTAGCTTGCCATGCAGTTTACGCATTGCGTTTTTGCGTGACGAGCTCCCGGCTACTTTTAAATGATTGGCGGCCACAGCAGAATATGACTGATAAAAAATATTCTTTTCTCAATCCCGCCTTATCTTCGCGATATTATGCCCTCGATACAAGAAACATAGAAAATAACACAATCAGCATGAGGTATTGTTATGGAAGCGGAAGTAAACTCCATTGATGTTCTTGAAGCCGGCACTGGATTTATGCAAAGCATGAGCGAGGTGATTCACCTGCTTGATAAAAAAGGCTACCGTGAGAATTTCAGTGCTAAAATAGACCACTTTGAATGCCGTTCAGGAACTTTCCGAATTTATCCTAAAGACATCGTCATAGACAGCCTCTTCCGCTTTGAAAACACCTCTGATCCAGATGACCAATCCATCCTCTATGCGATTTCCGCACCTTCAGTGGGGTTAAAAGGGGTTTATGTCGAGTCCTACGGAGTCAACCAAGATGAAATGTCCAAAGAAATGATTGAACGCTTAAAAAATCACCCACATTGATCCGCATCGAATTGAAGCGATCAACCAGCCGGTTTTATTTTTATTTTGGGGTAAAAAAACTCAATCTGTCCACGACTTCCCAGTGTCGTGCCAGGATGAACTAATGTGGCACAGGCGGCGGCAAGGCCCCATCTAAGAAGATCTTCCGAGTGATGTTTTTCAAATTGTGCAAAATTCTCCGCCAGTAAACTTCTTTTTCTCCAAAGCTGCGAAACCATCGCCCCAACCATGGAGTCGCCAGCTCCAACCACCGAACGAATTTTCACTTTCGGCATTTTGCCGTACCAAGCAAACTGCGGAGTCACCAGCAGTGCCCCTTTACCCACTGAGGAAACACAAACAAGGGAGTTCTTTTTGGTAAGTCTCCGAGCCTCACGAAGAACACTGGCAATCGTAGGCAGTGGTCGCCCCAGGGCCTCTTGGAACTCGTGAAGATTTGGCTTGATCAGAAGCGACTGGTAAGAAAATATTTTTTTCAGAACTGCCCCGGGGCAATCGACAATCGCGGGGATATTTTTCTTTTGGCAAAATTCAAGAATTTCTTGGAGGTCATAGACAGAGAACCCCGCCGGAAGACTTCCACCAATCACCAGCATTGCGGGCTTTTTAATTTTTAAAATGAAATCAAAAAGAGCTTCTCTTTCACGGGGCTGAATCGCGGGGCCTGGGAAACTCAAGCGTGTCTGTAGTGGGGAGTTCTTGGCTGACACAGTGATTCCGATTCTGGTACTGCCATTAATTTTTATAAATTTATGATGAAGGCTTTCTTGATCCATAAGCCGCTTCAGTTCTTGGCCAACACCACCACCAAGAAAACCAGTGAGTGTTACCGGCGAGCCTAAACGCTGCAATATCCTGGCGGCATTAATCCCGTTGCCACCGGGATATCTGGTTTCATTTTGAACATAGGACTTTTCATTCGGAATCAATTTGTCCACAATCCCGCCCAGATCCAGGGCGGGATTTGGAGTCAACGTGTAAATACCCATGGAACACCTTGCGACCAATTTACTGCTAATTTACTGCGGTACAAGATAAATAATATCCTTTTTTGAGATCTATATTATTGGCAGTCTCGAGAAAAATACCTCGTTGTCGAGGCACAGTCACCGTGTCAGGTCTGCTTGAATCCTGCGCGCACGAGATTCTTAAATACTTACGAGAGAAAAAACCCCCGGTTCGAACACTCAAGTCCTGATAGTAATTTCCCGCTGAACCGACATTGGCCTTGCTGATATCAATGCCGCTAAGATTTAAGCCCAATTCGTTGATATCCTGCTGTTCAGTAGGGTTTTCAGCCTGACAGGAAATTTTCAAAGTGGAGGCCGCCGCCGGGGAAATCTGGCGAAGGCACTCGCGAATAAAACTATCCTTCGAGTTCACTGTGCCGCCGAACACTTGTATGGAAGCAAAAAGGGTTGAAGCCAACCCTATGCCTAATATAACTTTTTTCATAAAAATCCTTACCAACGCAGTTTATTTTGCGCGACATGAAAGTGCGATTTTTTCTCCAGTGGAAAGACTATTCACAGCGCTCTTATCTTTTGGATTTGAAGACAGAACAACAATAAAGTCATTTTTCTGTGTATCTTGACCAGCAAGATCGTAGATGACTCCGCTAGAATATACTTTCTTAAAGCCCTTCAATCTCATATTAACAACTGTCCCGTCGCTTTTTCTTATGCTAGCAGCGCCGCCACTAACCACGTAAGCCTCAGGGCTGTTTGAATACTTTGATGTTGAAACTTGTACGTTCGCCAACAAAGCTCCCTGAGCCGAAGAACACTTAATAAGCTCCATTTTTCCAGACATTGGTCCGCCTGCATGAGCAAGACCCGCAGCCAAAAATGGCAAAATCAACGCGCAAACTTTTACCTTTTGCATAAATACTCCTTTTTATAATCGTTCGGAAATTTGCCAGGACCCGTTCCAGGCTTAAAAACCTCCAAATCATTCTGAACTGATCACTGCGATAGTCATTCCAACTTGGTTTATAGCCTTATTGGAGTTGATGAATAAATCACTGTCTAAAATCTTGTTGCTGGAGCCAAAAATGTCACTTTATTCGGGGTCTCCGTAAGATTCAGGGGCCAAAGCCCTCAGGAATAATCCTGAACCCGCA
>JANMPT010000003.1:0-96986 GCA_031370005.1 Bdellovibrionales bacterium
TCCTTAAAACATAAAACAAAAGGATAAACCAAATGGCACGTTTTTTCATATTGGCTTCTTTTTTTAGTTTTTTCATTTCAATAAGGGCAATGGCTCAGCTTACGAGCTCTTCGCCGATGGCTTATTCCACAGACTCAAGCAGCCTTGTTTTTAATTTGGCCTCTGCCCCATTAGGTTCTAACGCCGGTGCCTTTACGGGGCCCGATGGACGAGAGACCGCTGAGTTCGCTACGACAATTAATAACTGCAAACCCAGTCAACTACTTCCGTATCAAAGTTGGGCAGGAATTAAGTCTTACATTGCCAATATCGTGACCGAGTATGTGTACAATGCCACCTGGAGCCAGGCTGAAACCTGCAGCGGAATTGCAAATCAAAGTGGAGCCACCAATCTGAGAGTCTCTTTTGGAGTCAAGGCTGCTGGCGGCAGCCCAGGTGTAAGTAAAATTGATTTAAATCTCATATTTTCTAGCCAGGCATCAAGCAGCGGAACTCTTGGTGAGAATTCTTATTATTGCGCATCTTGTTCAATAGATCCAGCGGTGGCACAGCCAAATCCATTTGTGCCGACGTTTAATCCAAAAGACAGCGACAGGGCTTTGCAAGTGCAATTAAATTTCACTAATAGCTACTATGTTGAATTTCCACAACAGACCGCGAATAACTGCATGTCTTCTGTAGGCTCAATGAGTGGCAATATATTAAATTTGTCCTACGCTGATTTGAAGTCAATAGGAGGAAATTGAACGGATAACGATTAAAAACTATACAATTAGCGATGCCACGGAGTTAACACAGCATGAAGTCATCTCTCAAATTAGGGCAATTGTGATTTTCTTGGAGGCGCAGCGGCAAAAAAGAATACCCAGCAAAGTCCGACGATAGTAAAGCTGGAAAATTTTTTAAATAAAATTACTTTTTTGAAATGTAATTTTTGGAGGTTAAAATGTTATTAAAGTTTATTTCAAGATGGCTATTTTGCATATCGTCAGTTTTAATTTTTTTGAATCTAGTAGAACTTCCAATTGTTTTTGCAGCCACTCTTGCAAAAAATGAAAAGAAGAAAATTGAAAAAAGCTCAAGCCCTTCAAGTGAAGAAAAAACAAAATATTGGTCAAGTCAGGTAAATCCTTCTTTTTTCCTTCGATATCCTGGATGTTGGCAGGCACTACCGCAACCTCATCTCTCAGATGTGCCGGACATGCTATTTCTTATTTCGTCAGATAGTTGCCCTAAATCAGAACAAGGAAAATGGCGGATTAATTTTATTGCGCCTCCGGGGGATGTTTTAGTGGGAAAACCTGAAGGGCACGGGCAAGAAATGAAACTGAATGAAAAGCTTGTTAAATTTTATGATCAAGTTAAGGCCATTCCAAGTAAAGAAAAGGGAGAAGGACCTATGAGCTATATTTTCTGGACGGCAACATTTCCGTGCGGCGAAGTAAAATTAAGTATGCAGTATATAGTTCCCATTGATAAGCAAGATTTAGAAAAGCTTTCCAAGGATCATATTGTTCCTGAGGTATTTAAGAAATTTATTAATGGTTTTGAATGCCATATTCCAGTTGATCGCCCTAAAAGCTCACTTGATTCCCTTTAATCAGCTATTTTAAAAGTGGAGAGTTTTGCCCCATAGTGATGAAGACGAACAATAAGTTTTAAATAAAAGGGATTCTGTGATACCACGAGCGAAGGCATTTAAAAAATTCATTATCATTGCAAAGCTCCTGGCTTTGTTGAGTTTTGTTAGTTTACCAATGTTCTCCGCATACACCTGTAAAAAACAAGAAACCAAAACGGCATGAAGCAGGGGAAACAGTCTATATTTTTCAATTCATTATCCAGCATGCTGGATTGAGAATAAAATGATAGTTTTTTTTGATGTTCCCGATCGGCTGGGCGATAAGCCCGAGTTCGAAAAAGCCGCCAAGAATCATGTCGTTCCTGAGGTGTTTAAAAAATTTGTTGCGAGTTTTCAATGTATAGATTCTGAAAAATAAAGGGGATTCTCCATATTAAATATCTAATCTATTCGGTGTAACAGGAATTGCCGGGCAACTCGCCCTGCGCCTCAATCTGAGACATCTCTGATTGAAAACTTAAGACCCCGACCCCTTTCGCCGATACTTAAGAAGAGGACATAGGTATCCAAAGGGGAGAATTTCATGAGGTCATATAATTTGAGTATTTTCATTGGCGGGGCCTTTGTTCTTTTTATCGCTGCCTTCGGAACCTATCAGCACTTCCAAAATGACTCTCCTCTTCGCAGCAGCAACTCTATCAAAAAAAATGGACGACTTGAGGAATCCAAAATCACTTCAAAAACGGAAGCTGTCGACAATGAGCCCAGCGCTCTTTTTAATGACCCGGCCATCAATCAAGCTTGGGGTTTAAAAAAATCCGATGCGGTCCGCGCCTGGTCGGTTTCTAAAGGAAGCCACGATATAATTGTCGCTGTGATCGATACCGGAGCAGATGTAAAACACGAAGACTTAGATACAAATATCTGGAATAATCCTGGCGAAACTGGCCGCGATGCCCACGGCCTCGACAAGGCATCCAATGGCATTGATGACGATGGCAATGGTTTTATTGACGACGTTCATGGCTGGAACTTTGTTTCCAACAATGGCAACCTTACTGACAATCATGGTCACGGCACTCATATCGCTGGGATTATTGGAGCCAAAGCAGGAAATGGCAAAGGAATCAGCGGAATCTCTCCGGAGGTCAGCTTGATGATTCTGAAATATTATGATCCAAAAATCGCCGGCACGGACAACTTGAAAAACACCGTGGCTTCTATCAAATATGCTGTAAAAATGGGCGCGAACATTATCAATTACTCTGGCGGCGGAACTGAGTACAGCCAAGAGGAACACGATGCCATCGTCGAAGCTGAAAAAAAGGGAATCCTCTTTGTTGCAGCAGCAGGAAATGAAAGATCGAACTCCGATCAGTTCAAATACTATCCAGCAGACTACGGTCTTTCAAATATCATCTCGGTAACAGCTATTGATCCAAGCACCGAGGTTCTTTCTTCAAGCAACTATGGAACTGTAACTGTTGACATTGCGGCACCTGGGCAAAACATTTTGTCATGCTTGCCAGGGAATGCCTATGGGTACATGACGGGGACCTCGCAAGCAACGGCCTTTGTCTCTGGAGCTGCCGCCCTTGTAATGGCGCGCCGGGGGGCTTTTAAAGCCGTTGATATTAAGAAATATATTCTTTCAACCGGAGATGCCGAGGCCTCGCTGGTCGCAAAGACAAGAACCTCTCGTCAGTTGAATCTCTATAAAGCATTGACGATTCTAGATCAGGGCATTGGACTCAGTGGCGTGGCCGCAGCAAATATGGGAAAATCTAGCAACGAAGAGTTTAGTGTTGATCCCAATGTTGGAAAACAAAAAAATGTAACATCTGAAATGACGAGCTTTGGAAAGTCTTTAATCAAGAATATGGAAAGAACAGGGCGCATTGGAGAAAAACAAAATTTTCCTCCAAATTAACTCTCTCTAAAAATCAGAGATTTTATCAGCCAGCTCGGGGTAATCAATAAATGGGTTCCGATTACCCTGAAGCGCATAAATCTTATCATTGCGATCCATCTCTTCTTCGTCCACAGGATCGTCCCTATTCCACTTGCGAAGAACCGCTTCTAACTTGGCTTCAATTGGCATATCATAACGAGTTGAGAAATAAAGCAAAGCTCGCGCAAGGTTTCCACGGTGTTCTTTGGGCGGCTCAAACACATCTGCGCCGCCAGAAGAAGTTTTTCCGAAGCGTACGTTTTTGCATTTCAAATTCTTGGTATCCGTTACGACCTCGCCAAACCAACCGTTACCACGAATAGCATTCATTTGCGAATCTGTAGGGAACAAGTGATGCATATCTGATTTCTGAAGCATTGTTGAATATCTGCCGGAAAAACGGCTTTGTGGCCAGGTGTGCTCAGCGTTGATCACAGTGCTATCTGGGATATTCCCAGGGCCAGGGGCATTTCCATTTTTAAAATCTTCGGCCATGTGATTGTGGTCGCAATAGACGTCTTTCACGCCATATCCCTTATCATCCTTAATCAAGTAGAAATTACCGAATAAAAAAACTCGGGCAGCTTCATAACCAACTGCCGTATGGACGTAGCACTTGGGGCCCGCGCAATTCGGAGTGATTTGATCAAGCGAACCCGCTTGCGGTGTGTGGTAAACCTTTAAGATAAGCTTGAGTCGCATAGCTAGGTTCTTATCTGCAACGCCAGCATTGAGATCTTGATAAAACTCTTCACCATAGTAAGGAATTTTTTCGCTAAAAAGAGCTGCTTGAGCTATGCATGAAAAGAAAAACGGAAAAAGGATCGCCGATTTAATGAAGTTTGTCATATTGCCCCTCTGCCGGGCAATATCGCGGAACCATAAAGACGAAGTCAATTAGGAAGCTTCGAATTGAATTTTATTGATGAAAATCTGAAAGAGAGATTCTGCCCTTCCAGAAAAGAATAAGTCCGAAAGTTAATAAAATCATGGCAACTCCGGCGCCTACTAAATTACGCAAGCCAAGACTAAAAGAACCTATTGAAATCATTAAAATGGATACGCACACCGGAGCCCATAATATATATTTATGCCAAATTTGACGTGGCGCAGCAGGTCTTTGCTGAAAACTCAGATCCCCTTCTGCTTTTCTGGAAAGTACCACTTGTAAAAGACCCTGTGCTTTTAAAAGCATACCCTGAGAGATCTCATCAGTTCCACCCTGAGCACTTTTAAGTTCTTCATATTTTAAAATTGCAAAACGAAGGGCATCCAACTGATAGCAACTATTTAAAAAGTCCTCGTGAAGATCTCTATTATCAAAATTCAACATAAGATTTTTCCACTTACGAACCAGGCTTGGCTGCGCTTTCAAAGTGGGATCTAAGGGCAGATCTTCCAGACGCGATAAAATCACGTGGCAGGCGTAGCACTCTTCAGTCCCTTTACTTCCAAACTTATTGCCATTCTTAGCATTGAGGGCCCCACATTTTGGACAAGCGCTTAAATTCTGTTTTTCCCGATCCACACTGTTTTTTACCAGCGTGAAGGTTTGAATCTCCTGCAAGTTCGTCACCGGATATTGAAAGCTGAACCTAGTTGAGCAAGACACACAATCAAATTGAGGCAAATGGCTTTTGATATCAGCAACACAAACCTCATAAAGCTTAGCGCATAAAGGGCAACGCAGTCTTAGCTTTTCCATTTCCATCCTTAATGTTACAAAGTCTATGATGGGTAATATTCAAGCATTTTTCAAGCACTATTCTTTACGAAATTTTCTATGGCCATTTGTTTCTGGTCTACTTATCGGTACCAGTTACATTCCTTTTCCACCATGGGCACTTCTTTTTTGCTATATTCCGCTTTGGCTTTTTCTTTTTCATCGAGTGAAAACCTGGAAGGATGCTTTCGCTGCTGGGTGGTGGACCCAATTTACCCTGTCCCTTATTGGCTTTCATTGGATTGCTTATGTCAGCTATGAATTTGGCGGCTTTCCATGGCCACTAGCCTTGTTAGTACTTTTGCTGTTTGCGGCTCTTGCGCATCTCTATATTCCATTGGCACTCACCCTTGTATTTTTTCTAAAGAAAAAATACACCTGGAGCCTCAGCAAAACCCTGTTGGCCTCAGCGCTTTTTCTGAGCCTTGCTGAAAGAGCTTGGCCAAGCATCTTTCCATGGCATCTCGGCTATACCTTGTTATGGAGCAAGATGCCTGCGTACAACTGGGCAGATGTTTTTGGCTTCGAAGGTCTTTCAACAATTATTTTACTTCTAAACGCCTGGCTTGCATGGATTTGGGAACATCGCCACCAGCGTGGCACTTTACAAAAGCACGGACTATTATTTATTATCTTTTTAGTACTCATTAATCTGGGAGGCTATCTCCATGGACAAATCTGGAACGAATTTGATCGCAAATTAAAAGTTTCTATCATTCAGGCAGACATTGGCAATATGGAGAAGGTTTATGCCGAAAAGGGCCAGGGCTTTCAAGATGAGATCGTTAATAAATTCATACAACTGACTCGCGAAGCTGTTGCAGAAACCCCCAATACTGAACTAATTGTTTGGCCAGAAACGGCTTTCCCTGATTACCTTGACACCTGGAACGCCAATGCACGAATTCCGCTTTCTCTTGCCGCTGGACTTCAACCCCTTGGGAAAACATTGCTCACAGGGGCCTATGCCAAAGATGCGCCCGGTGAAAAATCCCCGCGCCAAACATACAATGCACTTTTCTTGGTGGATTCAAGCGCCCACCAAATCGGAGAAGCATACCATAAAACAAATCTTCTTGCCTTTGGCGAATACCTTCCCTTCAGTGAGCGCTTTCCGATTTTGTTAAAACTTCTGCCTTTTATTTCAAATTTTGGTCGCGGCCATGGGCCAGAGATTTTTATTTACCCTCATCCAGAGGGTGATATTAAAATTGGCGGTCAAATATGCTATGAGGGACTTTACCCTGAATTCACCAGAGGGCTTGCTGAAAAACAGGCAGATATTCTTGTCAATGTCACCAATGACTCTTGGTTTGGCTGGCCCTTTGAGCCCCATCAGCATATGTTGATGACCCTAGCGCGAGCCATTGAGGTCCGCAGACCCCTGATTCGTTCAACAAACACCGGCATTAGCACCCTTATTTTGGCGAACGGTGATGTTTTACAACAGTCACCATTGCACAAAGAATGGCAAGGCAGCTATGACCTGCAAATGAAAAAAAATTCCCCTACGACGGATTTCGTATTGTGGGGACACTATGATTGGATATTAATTTTAATTGGATTGATCATTTTATTGATCAAAGGTGTATTGGATGCAAAACCTTATCGCGCTTGATTGGAATGAAATTCTTGAAAAAATTCGCAGCTATGCCACCAGTGGATCTGCCAAAACTAGAATTCTAGAAATCGGCCCGCTTGCAAATCCCACATTGGCACAACTGAGTTTTCAAGAAATTACTGAAGCCGCCGAGCTCCTTGCTGAGGGGGTTCGCCCCTATATGCAGAGCTTAGATCTTTTTCCTATTTGGTATCCACGTCTTAAGAAAAAGGCCATGCTCAAAACTCTTGAGATCAAAGACGTTCGTGATTTTTGTCTTGAAGCTGTGGCTCTGCAAGAGGCACTCTCAACCCATAACACTCACTGGTCGAAAAAAATCAGTTCTCAACTGATAGCGGGTGGGGAATCACTTTCGGCCATTGATCAAATTCTCGCACCAAATGGCGAGATCCGGTCCGATGCCAGTGAAAAACTTTATAATCTTTTTCGTGAAAAAGAAAAACTGGCCCGCGAGGTTCAAACCAGTTTGGACCGCTTGGTAAAAGATCACCAAATGGAAAACAGTCTGCAAGATAAATATGTGACCACCCGAGAGGGTCGCTGGGTATTACCTGTGCGTGGAGGAATGCAGCACTATGTTCCTGGTGTCATTCATGGCTCATCGCAAAGCAAACAGACTGTTTTCATAGAACCAGAAAAAATAATTCCACTTAATAATCGCCTTCGTCAAATTGAAGTCGATATCGAAGATGAAGTTGAAAGGCTTCTCATAGAGCTTTCAAATTACCTTTCGTCTCAGGCTGAAGACTTCCACCGTAGCTTTGGACTTTTGGAAGAAGCAGACATTCGTTTAGCTCAAGCGCAGTTTAAATCTATGATCAATGGCGCTTCTGTGGAGTTTGCTGTAGGGCCTGCAGCTGATAGCTTTGAGTTAATCGAGGTGCGCCATCCACTCTTGCAGCTTTCAGGAAAATTTATAGTGGCCAACACGGTGCTTTTAAACTCAAAGAAATCTATTTTGCTTTTATCCGGTCCCAATGCTGGAGGCAAAACCGTTTTGCTTAAATCCATTGGCCTTGCAGCCCAAATGGCACGCTGTGGGCTGCCCATTTGCGCCAGTGAAAGTTCGCGCATTCCTTTCTTTAAAGATATCTTAATCGGTATCGGTGACGCACAAAGCGTCGATGAAGAGCTAAGTACCTTCGCCGCCCATTTGAAAATTCTGACTAAAGCGACCCAGATGAAGGGTTCTGATCATTTGGTTCTAATCGATGAGATCTGCGGATCCACTGATCCAGAAGAGGGCAGCGCTCTCGGTCGCAGTTTTATTGAAGCTTTTTCGAAAAATAATGTTTATGCAGTCATTACTTCCCATTTAGGCCCCCTTAAATCCGGCTGGACAGATCAAGATCATGTTTTAAATGGCTGCCTTGAGTACAACTCCAAATCAGGCAGGCCAACTTATCAATTTCTTTCAGGCATCCCTGGTGATTCACTAGCTATTCAAACTGCAAAGCGCGTTGGCGTTAGCAATGAGATTGTTGAACGAGCCATAGAAGTCTTGTCCCCGACATCACGAATTCGTTTGCAGGGACTTGAACAAATAGAGCAACTAAAAAGTGATATCGCACTTTTGCAAGAACACCTACACAGTGAAACAAAAAAAGCTACCGCAACTAAAAACAAATACGAAAGCTTACTAAATCAGTTCAATAAAGAAAAAGAAGCGTCTTTAACTAAAACTTTGAAAAAAGCGGAAAAAAAGGTCGACGAAGCTATTGGTCTCGCTAAAGCCGGAGACATCTTTGCTCGCCATCGCAATCTTCAAGACATTAAGTATAAACTTCCTGAAATCGTGAAAGCGCAACCGATCAGTACAGGCAGTATTAATTCTGCTGAGGACTTTACTAAAAAATTTCCGACGGGCTCAAAGGTTTTTATCCCCTCCCTAAATCAAGATGGTATCATCCAAAGCGCGCCCAACTCAAAGGGCGAAGTGATGACCCTGTCGAATTCAATTCGCTTGCTGCTGTCATGGCAAGAGCTTCGTTCTCCTGAAAAACCACAAAATCCAACAGCATTGCTTGTAAGAAAAAACTCTGCATTCACTGTCGCACTAAATGACAGTGAGACCATTTTGGATTTACGTGGAAAAACTGTGGAAGCAGCCCTCGATGATTTAGAAGTGGCATTAGATAAAGCGGCACATATCCATGAGGATCGTCTAAAGATCATTCATGGACATGGTACCGAGGCTTTGAAAAAATCCATACGTACTTATTTATCTCGCAGTATTTATGTAAAAAAATGGAAAGCCGGAGCCCCTGAAACTGGCGGCGACGGGATCACTTGGGTGGAATTAAATTTAGAATAATTCACCCTCAAGTTTTTTATAAAATCAGCCGATTTATAACATATAAATAATATTACATGATGCCTGTCTCTTTTTAAGACAGAGTTATCTCGAGGGCCATGCTGAAGCTAATCAAATTATCATTTATTATGCCATTTAACTTATCCTTCAGTTTTGCCATGGCTGCAGAGGGGAACTTCAGTTTATCGTCGAACGAACCTATAACCCCCATAAGTATTTATGGTGATGACTCAGGCGAAGGTCAGGCGAAAATTATCTTGGGCAGACAGCTTTTTGAAGACAATCGCCTTTCAAGGGATCAGACGATTTCCTGTGCAAGCTGCCATAATCTTCATCATGGCGGAGTAGACGGTAAAGCAAGATCAACCGGTATCAATGGTGCGCTTGGAGATATCAATACACCAACAGTTTTCAACAGCGGTTTTAATTTTCGACAATTTTGGAACGGCCGTGCAAAAAGCCTCGAAGAACAGATCGATGGCCCAATTCAGCATTCAAAAGAAATGGGTGCGAAATGGGAAGATGTCGTCGCCGTACTCAAGAGAGATAAGCAATATTTGTCTATGTTTTCGCTTTCCTATAAGGATGGGATCACAAAAGAAAATATTAAAAATGCCATTGCAAGCTTTGAAAGATCTCTTGTGACTCCAAATTCTCGTTTTGATCAATTCCTTAATGGAAACAAGGACGCAATTTCAGCATTAGAAAAAACTGGCTACCAGCGCTTCAAGTCCTTTGGCTGTATTGCATGCCATCAAGGCATGAATGTTGGTGGCAATATGTATCAAACAATGGGGGTTATGGGGGACTATTTCAAAGACAGGGGCTTGCCGATAATAGATGCTGATCTCGGGCGCTACTCTATAACAAAGGAGACCCTAGATAAGTATGTTTTTCGAGTCCCAAGCTTAAGAAACGTAGAGTTAACTGCGCCCTATTTTCATGATGCTTACGCTAAAACTCTAGAACAAGCTGTTTCCGTCATGGCTAAGTATCAGCTCGGAAGAATGCTTTCAAAAGAAGATATCGATTCCATTGTGGCATTTTTAAAAACCCTCACCGGCGAACCGCCAAAAATACTCTCACAAACGCAAAAGGCGAATTCAAAATGAAACGCTATATTATTCTTTCAATTTTCGGCAGCCTAGCCTTTGTTTTTTTATTTATCTTGCATCAAAAAAGTGAGAGCAAGTTTACAAAAAATTACCAAGAAGTTCTAAGTTTATTTTTAACTGCCAGACAAGTTGAGACTTCTCTTGAAAAAGATTTATTAAAATCAAGAAACTTTCTGCTTCTTACATATGATTCAATTGTAGAAAACGAAAAGGAAGTGGAAGATGTATGCACCAATATGCATAGTCCTTCGTATTCAATATATAAATCACTAGATCACAATCTAGATCTTGCCATTGACGAATACTGCGCAGCTGTAAGTCAAAAAATGAAAAAAGTAGAGATTTTTAAATCAAGAAACGCAATTCTAAAAAACTCACTCTTCTATATTCAAAATAATGCAACTGAAAGAAGTAATGAAACTGCTAAAAGTAACTTGGGCGAAGTGTTTTTTCAAAATAGGTTGATCGAACTTTGCCTCGCTTATGCTCTGGTGACCAATGACATCTCAAAAGACGCTCTTCGTGTCGCAATTGAAGCGGCTCAAAAAACACTCTTAAAGATGCCTGCTGATAGCGAATTCAGCATTATTGTTTCTCATGCCAACAAGGTCCTTGAAGTTAAGGGCTCTCTGGATTCTTTAACTAAGGAAATTATAAACTCAGACTCAACACAACTACTGGAAAAAGCACGGCAGTCCTATTTTCACAGCTACTCTAAGGCTGAATCTACTGCTCATGTATTCAGGGATTTGCTGTTTTTAGCTTGCACAATTTTTCTTGGATTTATAATTTATAATATTATTCTACTGTGGAAGGCTGCTCAGAAATTAACTCAAGTCAATGAAAGCCTTGAACAGCGAGTACGAGATCGCACCAAAGAACTTAACGATACGAAGGAAACGATATTACAGCAACAGCAGACGCTCGTCTCATCGGCAAAAATGTCTTCCCTTGGTGAGATGGCCGGAGGCGTTGCCCATGAAATCAACACTCCCCTGGCAATTATTGGTCTAAAAATTGAGCAGCTCGAAAAATGTCTTATGGATGACATCATAAATCCAATGGACCTTATTGAAGGCTTGGAAGCTATAAAATCAACCACTCAGCGTATTTCAAAAATAATTAGTGGTCTTCGGTTTTTTGCAAGAGATGGAAAATCACTGCCGACCCAGCTGACTACAATAGAAGCTATTGTTGAAGATACTTTTAGCTTCTGCAAAGAAAAATTTTCAAATCATGGAGTCCAACTGGAATTGAAAAATGATTCAATTTCCCCTTTGCAACTTAAATGTAGATCCGTAGAAATTTCCCAAGTGCTTCTAAATCTTTTAAACAATGCCTTTGACTCTATTGAAAGCCAAAAAAATAAATGGGTTCGCGTTGGAATCGCTGACAAAAACGATTTTATAGAGTTGACTGTAACAGACAGCGGATTAGGGATTTCAAAAGAGATTCAAGATAAAATTATGCAGCCATTTTTTACGACAAAGCCGGTTGGCAAAGGAACTGGTCTTGGACTCAGTATTTCCCGAGGCATTATTGAGTCTCATCAAGGGAAATTATTTTTAAATGCTGACACTCCTAACACCTGCTTCACCATCTTGTTGCCGAAGGAACCCGAGGATCAATACCTTAAGAAATCCGCATAATATAATGATCGGCTCCCAAGCAATCCTGGAGCTATTTACTCGCCCCTTGGTTTTCCTCACTCATAATCTTAGCCAAGGCATGATCCACAGCTTTTGCAATTTGCAGTTTTTTCTGATTCGCCATCCAGCCTGAGTTTTCTGCCCGAACCTTGACCAACTCTTGCTTTGCAACTGGATCCTTAAAAAAATTCAAAGCATTGGTTCCGGCCTCTTTCAAGTCCTTATCATTTGATCTTAAAAGATCTAAGATCTGCGGCAAAGCCGCAGCCCCAATTTTGCCGAGAGTTTGGCTACACCATTTTCTTACCTCTAAATCCTTATCACGGGCACAGACGATCGCAGTCTGAAGAGCCGCCTCTGGCTCTTCAGACTTTACATCCATCTCAGCCAAGGCGCGTGCTGCAATGGCTTTATGAAGACGCTTGGGTTCAATCACCTCTTGGCGAATAGCTAGAAATCCAGAGTGACCTAGGCACTCCAAAGCATCTATGGCAAGATCATTGGCATCACCGGTTTTAATCGCTGCCACTACACTTTCAATATGAGGTTCTGCCATCTTGCGACTTTCTTTTGGCAAAGAGCAGATCATATTAATCGCCCGCCGACTTGCCGGAGAATTATCTGCCAAATGAGCAGATACATAGTCGGCCACAATGTCTTCACGCTTCAGATTTTTAACTAGAACCATCGAAGCAACACCACTAGCCTCCGCGCTATCCAAAAGCCCCGTTAGTCTCTTCACAGTCCACTTGGCCTCATCCTCCCCTAGTTTCGGTAAAACAACAGAGGCTGCTTCAATCACCTCCATGGATTCGTGTTCAGAAATTCTTTTCACAATCAGATAAGCAATACGTTTCACTTCCTCATGTGGAAATTTCATCATGGCGCGAATAGCAGCTGCACGAACTAAAGCATTTGGATGATCAGTCATAATCTTGGCGAGCTTCGGAAGCCCAACCACGGACTTCATTTCAGTGCATTTCGTTGCGCGAATTGCCCAGTAGACCACATCTTCAGCTCCATTCGGAGACAGTGCCACTTGAATTTCTTTGCTGAGCATAGGACATGCTTTATTGGCTTGAACTGCTTCTTGAAACTCAATGGCCAGTTTGTCTTTAGCCACCACCTCTAATTTATTTTCTAAAGACACATTCGATATAGCATCAACTCCGCCTTCGCCCACCAGGGCTTTTTTTTGCAGAATCATCACAAAATCAGGTCGACTTGCTTGATAGGCATTAAAAATCATGTTGCCCAAAAAAATTGCAATAATTGGAACGAGAGCAAATATTGGAATGCTCAATAAAAAAGCCGAAAACCGACTAAACGCCACACGAGAGCACCAAACTAAAATTGGCCCCATTAAACTTCTTACTGCAACAAACAGACAAATTGTAAAGATTCCTGGAATAACGACGGCATGCCATATCACGGGAGCCCATGGCATTTCTCCAACTCTGTAAAATCCAAAGGCAATCATAGTTGCAATAACGGCACGAAAAATCCAGCCCCATGGAGACTTCTTCAAAGCGCTTGGCAAAGAATCGGCAATCCAAATTCCGGCCTTACTAAGCGTTGCAAAATTAGCATAAAAACAAGTGCTAATACCCAACCATAAAATATACCAAACATATTGATGGTATTGATGCTGAAAGCGAAAACTCATACCATCGCCAACGATCGTTGCAATGATCAGAATAAAAAATACAAACCATGGCAAAACCAAAGCTCTCAGCACATTCATCTTCATGAGACCTCCAATTCTTATAAGATTACTTCTTCTGGGGGATCCTGTAAGTTGTAATCTGAACGCATGACATAACCATAAGCCCCCACATCACCTATGACTAGAAAATCTCCCTCATTCAATTCACTCAGATCCCGGCCTGTAGCTAGGAAATCACTCGACTCACAAATAGGGCCTACGACGTCATATCTTTTCTTTTTCGAATCTGTATTTTCACTCAGGGTCCATATACTGTGATAAGCCCCGTAGAGTGTTGGACGCAGCAAGTGATGCATGCCAGTATCTACGATGACGAAGTTTTTTGTTGAAGTATTTTTTAAGTACTGGACTTTAGTCAGCAAGACCCCAGCGTGGGCAACAAGCCATCTTCCTGGCTCCGTTTGAAGTTTAGCCCTTAATCCCCCGAGCTCCTCAAAGATGATCGCTGCATATTCTAAAAGAAGTTTTTCTTCCGCTTCCAACGCTTGAGTTTCATAGAAAATTCCGAGCCCACCTCCGACGTCAAAAGTGTCCACAGAACTGAATTCTCTTTGCAGCTCTTCATAAATAGGGCGCAAAAGCTTTAATGCCACTCTAAAACCCGAGAGCTCGTGCATTTGTGAACCCAAATGCAAACTCACGCCTCGGAAATCTAAGAAATTTTTGTTGCTGTGAAGAAGCTCCCTCAACTCGGGCAGATCTGTCAGTGCCATACCGAACTTATTGTTATGAAGGCCTGTGGAAATATAGGGATGGGTTTTAATATCCACATCAGGATTTAATCTGAAAACCACTGCTGGTTTTTTACCAAGCTCTTTGGCAATACCGGCGATACGTCGAAGTTCTGAAATACTCTCAATATTGATTTGTGTGAGGTTTAGCTCCAATGCTTGACGGATTTCTTTATGGCTTTTTCCAACCCCGCTGTAAATCATTTCCTGGGGTCCAAATCCCGCCTCCATAGCACGGCAGACCTCCCCTCCGCTAACTACATCCGCCCCGCCCCCAAGCTCGTGAAGACATCGCAATACTGCAGGGTGAGAGTTTGCTTTCATGGCATAATAGATTTGCACGCCTGGTAAGGCTTTTTGCAAAAGCACATAGCGCTCCCTCAGGATCTCCAAATCATACACATAAATGGGCCTTTCGTAATTTTTCGCCAGGTAATCCAAGGCCTTTTTTTGGGGGCCAAGCGCCAAACTTTGTTTCTCGTATTGCAAATATAACTTCGCTTTTGACATCTCTCACCCTCATGATGTTTTATTCAGTCTAGCGAGAAGGACCAATTATGAAAACATCTGTTTTTGGATATAGCTCTTTGGGACTGCCCATCATAGCTTATGAGTTCCAAAATTCTGGCCCTGAGGTTTTGATCTTGGGGGGAGTTCATGGAGACGAGAGCGAAGGGCTAATTGCCGCGCAAGCGCTTTTAAACTGCCTTATGTTGAACTTTCCTTATCTTTTAAACTTGATTTTGATTCCCCAGTTCAATATCGAAGGGGTATTGAATAAAACTCGCGGCAACGCCAAAGGCATTGATTTAAATCGAAATCTAAAAACCAAAGACTGGTCATCTGAAGTAAAAACTCCCCGTTATCATCCGGGACCCGCAGCGGGCAGCGAGCCTGAAAACCAGGCCCTGATGAAATACATTGACGAGAAAAAACCTCAATGGATTTTATCTTTGCACTCTTGGCATCCAATTTTGAACATCAACGGCAACTGCCGTGCCGAGGCAGACGTTCTAGCAAAACATACAGGTTATAAAATCGACGATGATATTGGCTATCCAACTCCTGGATGCTTAGGTACCTACGCAGGGCTGGAACGCCAGTCACCAACTTTGACCTACGAAATACAACGCGGCCAAGCCCCTGCTGAGATTATAAGAATCCATGTCCCAGCAATTCTTGAAGCCCTTAAAGTAACTGAAAAAAAGAATCAGCAAAGGAAGTAGCATGAGCCTGGAAAATTCAATTCAAAAAATCTGGGACGAGATCCAATCCGGAACCAAAATCGACAGTCTTTCCACGGATAAAAAATCTGCTATTGAGCAAAGTATCGAAGGTCTTGATTCTGGCATACTCAGAGTCTGCGAAAAAGCCGAAGGCAGTTGGAAAACCAATGAATGGCTTAAAAAAGCTATCTTGCTTTACTTCCGTCTACAAAAAATGAGCTTGATGAACGCCGGCGATTTTAATTACTTCGATAAAATACCCGTAAAACACTGGAGCGGTAACGAAGGCGTCAGAGCTGTCCCACACGCAATCGCAAGAAGAGGCAGCTTCATCGAAAGTGGCGCGATCTTGATGCCTTCATATGTAAATATCGGAGCCTTTGTCGGTGCCGGCACAATGGTTGACACCTGGGCCACAGTCGGAAGCTGCGCCCAAATAGGCAGGAATGTTCATTTGTCAGGGGGCGTAGGTATCGGTGGGGTCCTAGAACCCATTCAGGCAAGCCCAGTCATCATTGAAGACCACGCCTTTATAGGAAGTCGCTGTATCATCGTCGAAGGTGCGGTCATCGAGGAAGGCGCTGTTCTTGGTGCGGCTGTCACCATCACTGCTTCAACTAAGATCATCGATGTCACAGGCTCACAAGAGAAAATCTATCACGGTCGCATCCCGAAAAACTCTGTGGTGATCCCTGGCACTGTAATAAAAAAATTTCCTGCGGGGGAATATGGAACTCCCTGCGCTTTAATTATCGGACAAAGAAAAGCAAGTACTGATCTTAAGACGTCTTTGACAGAGGCTTTGAGGGATTTCCAGATTTCAGTTTAGATGTTAGTTTTTAATTCTTAATGCCTGCGCCGGCTGAATTTTACTAGAGGTTCTCGCCGGGTACCAAGCACCACCAAGACAGACTAAAAAGCCCACCACCAAAACACCCCAAATAAGATTTGTATCCACAAGAGCCGGGATCTGGGAGTCATAATAAATATCTGGCAGGATATTTACTGGGTTTTTTTCAATATAAAAACTAATAGCCGTACCAAAGATCACTCCTGGTATCAGTCCAAAGGCCGCGAGCATCATTCCCATTTGCGTAAATATTTTCACTGTGCGCTTATCAGAAAGCCCTAGGGTTTTTAAAATCGCGATGTCACGTTTTTTCTGAGACATCAAAAGTGCCAATACTGATAAAATAGAAGTCGCAGCAATCAGTCCAGCAAGACCTAAAAATATGCCAATGATCAACTTCTCAAGTCTAAGTGCAAAAAATAAAACTGAATTACGATCCATCCAAGTCTCAGCCGTCACATCACTAAATTTTTCAACTTCTCGCTTAAGGTCATTCAGATTTTTTCCATCCGGAGTCCAAACCTCGATACCAACTTTGCGGCTGGCCGCCGAGTCTAAACTATTCAAAGTTGCTCCTCGCTGGTAAAAAACAAACTGAGAATCTAAATCCGAAAGATTGGTGGTTATGATTTTGCTAACCCTCACCTTTTCAAACTTTGGCGACTCCCCAGGGGGCAACAACAAACCCTCCGGTGGAACAACTGTGAGGTAATCCCCTTCAAAAACTCCCAAAGAACGAGCCAGATCCACGCCCACGATAACCTCCCCTTTTCCGGGAAGATCCTCAGAGCTCCAGAACTGAACATTATCGCGCTTTTTATGCTCTTCAGTTTGATGGATTTGCTCCACCATAAATTTTAAACTCTCTTCACTAACTCCACGAGCGATGGCCCCGTGGAACTGTCCGTCCATGGTGCGCAAAATCACGTCTTGAGTTTCATATACATAAGATTTATTTAGTGGATTTTCTTTGAGTCTTTGAAAAACTGGGTGAAGCTCCAGAATGGAGCCCTTGTTAACGCCATTCACACTCACATACAAGTGAGGCTCAAGCGAGAGAATACGTTTATGAATGCTAGCGTTCATGCCATTCATAACAAACAAAACGACCAAGAAAGCAGTCACACTCAAGGCAATAGCACCCACAGAAAGCCAAGCTAGACGTTTAACGAGAGCACCGGCACGTTTGGAAAAAATGAAATGACTAAAAAATTCTCGGACGAGCATTGGCCCATTGTCGTGCGCTAGCTTAGACTTTACAACTGCTTTTTAAGGCCTAGATTCTTCTATATTTGCTGGTTTACGTAGTTTAGATTCCTCTTCACGAACTTCCTGAACACTACCGCGGATAAACAGACTCTTTTGCATTGCTTTAAGCATGATCACAGTTTCATTCAAGGCTTCCACTGCCCGATGTGTCGCCTGTGGCAGCTCAGGGCCAATGGATTTGAGCGCCGGGCCTAAAACCTTAAAGTCATTGGTTAAACTCGCTAAATTTTTACTCATTTGCGCCAAGTCTTTTGCAAGCCCCGGGTTCTCTCGATTCAAATCAGGCAAAATCACATTCAATTCATGGGTTGTCACTGCGAGGTTACTCACCACGTTTTGCAGATTCCCCTTATAGGTAGCTTGACGGCTCAGTTTCGTCATTTCATTGGCCATCACTTCAATATTTAAAAGTAAAGGATCTAAACGGTCGAAAATACGAACCAAAGACTGAGTTCGATCTTTATTAGTAAGAGCCTCCACCATTCGAGTTATATTTTCTAATGTGCCGCTAAGCCTTACCAGATGCGTTCCCAAAGACTTCCCACTCAATATGCTCATAATATCTAGGGTCTCATTCGAGACAATCAGTTGATACTGTAGCGCTTCTGGAGAAGTCTCCGAACCCACCGATACTTCCAGAGCTCGATCGCCAATAATAAAAGGGCGAATCAGCTGTGCTGTGCTGTCTTGACGAATTCTTAGTTGGAATTTACTTAAAACATAAAAATTTACTTTAATTTTATTATCGGATTGAAGTTCAACATCCTCCACTGCACCCGCACGAAGCCCTGCCATTTGCACCAAAGTGCCTGGGTGAATTCCATCAGCATTTTCAAAAATTGCAGAATAATAAACCTTCGTCGCAAACCAACCCTGCTTAACTGCCACACTTAAGGCGGTTACCAAAACTCCAATGATTGTAAAAAGGACAAACAAGCCTGCCACTCGTTCAAACTTGTTGAACTTATTTTTCATAGATGAACTACCTTCTTCGCCTGGTCCACCGTTTGTAAGTAAACTTGACCATCATCAACATGAATAATTTGATAGTTAAAAAGGCTCATATATTTTTCATCATAAGAGCTCATAAAAATATGCTTAAGATAACCGTCCTCTCGCATTTTATGAATATAGTCTACAAAGGTATAAAGAGTTTCTTGACCAAGCCCCACAGAAGGATCATCCATCACTAAAACCTCAGGTTGCATCACAAGCGAACGCAACAGACATACTAATTTACGAACTCGTCCAGGAATATGCGCCGGCCTTTCTTGAGAGAATTTCTCAATATCAAATGCTTTAATAACACCCTCAACACGAGCTTTGGCGTCTTTCATCGAAATTAATTTGTGATAAGCCAATGGCAAAATCAGGTTATCATAAACTGTTCGATTGCTAATCAGACCGCCATAGTCAAAAGTATAACCGATGGCTAGGCGGTAAGGTAAAAACTCCTCAAAGGACATATCTAAAACGTTTTTTTCATTGATGTAGTAAAAACCGGATTGTGGCACTAACAGACCTGCAAGGACCTGTAAAAGACTTGATTTGCCTTGGCCTTCAATTCCCTTCACCCAAACAACCTCGTTCATTGGAAACTCAAAATCGACATTATAAATCAAAGGGGACTGCCCCTCATGAGCAAACGTCAAAGTTTCAAATTTCATGGTTTCAATTTTTTCGACTGGATTATTTTTTTGGCCATGCTTCGACATTAGACAACCCCTAAATTTTGCAATTGATTCAAATAAAATAATGCCGTGACGGTCAGATTAAAAACCATGACATAGATCACGCTGTTCACCACGGCCTGTGTAGTCACTTGAGGAACTTCATGAGGACTTTTCTTCACTGAAAGACCTTGATAGCAAGAAACAACAAAAATGATCATGCCGCTAAAGCTATTCTTCGCAAAAAATATAATCACATCTTCTTTGGAAAAAGCGCTCATAAGTGAGTCGAGATAAAACAAAAATGGCATGTCTTGAAGAAGCCTAGTAATAAAAAAACCACCAATCAAAGCCAACACGTTAAAATAGAAAGCCAAGCAAACAACGCTGATTACCCCACCCAACACTCGTGGAAAAACGATAAAGCTTAAAGGATTAATCCCCATACTCTCGAGGGCTTCAATTTCACGATTCGCGCGCATGTTTCCTATTTCACTGGCAACAGCTGTCCCTGAACGGGCTATCACTACAAGTGCTACAAGCAGCGGACCGGCCTCGCGGACCACCATAACAATTAAGAAGTTCCCTATCATTTGGGTTCCACCGAGCATACTTAGATTGGCCATTGATTGAAGTACCAGAACGCTTCCAGTCCCCAGAGCCATCACAGAAACAAGTGGCAAGGCCTGCCATCCAGTGAAGTAAATCTGCGCTGAGATTACGCTCACAACAGTTCGAAAGCCTTGAGCTTGATCAAGGATGGCCGCTCTCATGGAAAGGTACACCATCAATAAGACACGCAACGTATATTCAATATTTTTTGTAACAAATCGACCTAAAGTGCAAATTTTTGCATCAATGTACGTCCACAAGTTTCCCATATCTTTTTATCGGCTTTGAGACTTAAAAAATATACGGACCTAGGTCGATGAGTATGCCCACAGAGAATAAAAAAGTGATTTCAATGCTTCAAAAGAGGCTTCCCAAAGGCCAACCTCATAGCGCCCGGAAACAACCGCATGTTTAAATATCTCAATATTCTCCGGGAAGGCCCCTCTAAAAGTCTTGAATGCCCGATGCATATGCAAGCGTGAGGTTACAAGAATAATATCTCGGCAACGAAGTGCCTCCACTATTGAAAGGCTCTGCTGGGCATTGCCATAAGTGGTCTCTGAGCGCCTCTCAAGAACTACATCATCTTCCTTGAGATTTCCATAAAAACTCCATACCGGCATAATTTCGCGCAAATGAGAGTTCGGGTTAACCCCAGAAATAATTAATTTTTTTACGTTTTGATTTGCAAGAAGATCAAAGCCTTCCCGTACTCTACCTGCTCCGCCGGTAAGAACCACCGCGCAGTCCGCATTTTGAGTGTGAGTCCAGGAAGCCATTGGCTCGTCAATAACATCACGATACTCAGAGCTAAATCGAAAAAGTACGGCAAGCACCAAGATAAGTAATGCCCAGAAACTTTTTTTTCGAATGAAAGTTTTCAGGATTTCCTTAGCGATGGGCTAAGACCTCGATCTCAATATTCACACCTTTTGGCAAGGCTGCAACCGCCACGGTGGAACGTGCCGGAGGCTCGGATGCAAAAGTCTTTGCATAAACTTCATTCACCACAACAAAGTCTGCCATGTTTGTTAAAAAGATAGTTGTTTTTACAACGTGGCTAAAGTTCATATCGGCGGCCTTTAGTACTCCTTCGATATTTCTAATCACCATCTCAGTTTGAGTTTTAATGTCGCCTGTGAAAACTTCATTTGTTTTAGGATCAATTGGAATCTGGCCAGAGCAAAATAAAAACGGACCCATTTGTACTGCTTGTGAATATGGGCCGATGGCTTTAGGTGCCTGTTCCGTAGAAATAATTTTTTTCATAAAAGACTCTCCTTAAAAATAGAAGGTAACGGCTGCTTGAAGAGGCGAGTCCGCAATTGTCCTGAAGCGCACATCTTTTAAAGATACAACGCCCACTCCGCCTTGAAAGCTGAAGCTGAGATTCTCAAGACCAGCAAGGAAAAACTCTGCTCCGAAAAGCCCACTCAGATAAAAACCCGACTGCTTGCTGCCAGCAGCTTCTTTGTTAATTAAACCGAGCTCTCCGCCCATAAAGAAGTTCATATTGTCCTCTTTAAAAATAATACGACGGACGCCTCCATTCAGAGAAAAACTAGAGTTATCTTTCTCCGTGTTAATCCCTAAACCACCAGTGAGTGCGATCTCTGTTGTTGGATAATATATAACTGATAAAGATGGGATGTTGATTGAAGTGTCATTCTTCACACCAATTCCCAAACGATTCATCATTTCTTTTGCAGAGGCCATATCCGAAAATACGAAAGTGCAAAGTATCGCATAAAACAAAGTGCTTAAAAAACAAGCTGATGAGCGCATATTTATCTCCTCTAACAACTCTTGCCTCAAAAAAGGCCCGAAGCAATATTAATCGTTAGTGCCAACAGCGTTGTATTGAAAAAAAATGCCAACACACAATGCAATAAGCCCGTACGACGCATCCCCCGCGAAGTAAAGCTTATATCCGCCGTTTGGGCGGAGGTGCCAATGATAAATGCAAAATAAAGAAAATCGCCATAGTCTGGATTTTCTTCACCAGGAAATAGAAGACCGCCAGAAATGCCTTTGTATAGTGAGGCATAGTAGTCGTGAGCATAGTGTATGGCAAACATCATATGGGTGAACAGCCATGATGTGACGATGGTCAAGCCTGCAAGCGCGATATGAGTATAACGAGCGCTTCCGTGCAGTTCCTTTACGACCGCTAGCTCCGCAACAATCGCGGCCAGGGTTGAAATTGCCGCAAGGACCACAAGTAACAGAACCAAAACTTGTCCCTCATCCTCAAGCCTTGCGCGATGATTCATTTTTTCCCTGCTTGACCAAAACATCATCCGTACCGCCAGCCCCAGATAAAGGCAAGCGCCGGAGTTCCAGGCAACGATGGAACGTGTAATACCATTGTGCGAAAGGGACTCGGGCAAAAATATCGCTACCAATATGCCAAAGAGGATCGAGATTGCCAGCCGTGGGCGAGCGACAATAATTCGAATTAAAAAAAACTGATGCTTACGAATTGAATGCGTGGCCAAAGACACTAGATACCTCTATATTACTGATTTTTTGCCTTAAGCTGCTTAAATTTATTAGCAAAAAGATCGGTGACAGCATCAACATCATTTTCCCAAGTTTCGCCCTGCACCGGCTGAAGAGTCTGCACCCAACTATTAATGTTTTTCACTGAACGTGAATGGATAACGCCCAACTGATAGGCCTCATAAAGAATGATATCTCTATTGTCCGAGGCTGATTGCTTATCAAGAGCTACGCCGACATTGCCATCAAAACGGGGCCGAACCATCATAGACATATTATTGATTTGAACAACGTTGTAATAAATGGAAATATTCGAGCTTTGGCTCAACTTAAGAGTTGTCATCACCCGATTGGCTGGATCAGGAATAGCCCCGAGCGCAACCGGATAAATTGCCGGAGTCACTTCCTCCTTAAATTCCAAATGCACCAGGGACCCTTTGTTGTTTAAAAGAATTTCATATCTTAAAAGACCACCAGAACCACCACCGACTTTTACTGTTGCAAGCATATCAAGTAGTTTTGTATGCGGATCCACATAGGGCCGCAGGTAGACAAGAGCTTGCTTAATCTGCTTTGCTTCATCAGCAGTGACCTCTCTCATCGAGGAGTCCCGAATAAGCTTATTGCCACTTACTTTATTATCGCTTGGCCGAGTGCCTTTTTTTTGGCTCTTTTTCATCATGTCTTGAACTGCTGGCGGCATGTTATAATTTTGCCTTTGAATACCGGCTAGGTATGCAACTAAGATTTTATCAATCTTCGTACTATTGTCATACAGGCGAGAACTTACCATCAGTCGAAAAATATCCAAAACCACAGGACAAGGCCCTGAGTCGTCAATATCATTCATTGAAAATAAAGAAGCTCCGTTATTTTGTAATAGAACGCCAAAATTCTCAGGGTGAGCGTCTCCGACACACCAGCCAGGGACCCCCCAAGTTGAGGACAAAGATGGAAGGCTTGATCTGTTGGCTTTAACAATTAAGTAATAATAATCGACATAGGATCTTAAAAAATGAAATGCATCTTTGGCAGTGCTTAGTTTTTGTTGATCAAAATTATAATTTACATCTTGCAAACTGGCGCTAGCAACACCCCGTAGCGCAAGACCAAAAATCATAGAGAAGATTAAAATCGCTTTTTTACTTATAGCTATCATTTGTTTCTCTTATGTTAAGCACTATTGTAACCACATGTTATGCTGCCAGAAGCATTCCAAGGCAGGATGTCTATGAATTGCTATTAGAACGCTTTGAGCGTCTAGTGCCTTGATATGTAACAAAAATTGGCATGCTCTATGTGTCATAAAATCCACCTTACCATTTTTTTTTTGCAGACACCTCCATAAAACTCTGACTATTCTCATCAAAGCAAGTCAGGAGACTTGGTTTCGGAAAATTGACCTCACAAAGGGATTATTAGGATGAAGCTTCTTCTAATTATTTTTTTCCACCTCGCACTCGTTAGCGGTGCATTTGCAAAAGTTGAAATTGTTCTTGGCAATGTGCCCTTGAATCAAAATACAAATCTACTGGAAACAATTCCAAGCACTGATAATCCAGAGATCATTATCTCTAAAGATCAATATGTGATCTCATATAATAAAACTCGCCGCGCTCCGAATTGGGTTGCCTGGAAGCTCGAAGCCAATCAAATGGGGCACACCGGGCGGACCAATAATTTTGCACAAGACGCTGAATTAGAACATTATCTGACTCTGTCCTCTAGTGGGCAGCATGCAGTGACCCCCGCAGAGTTTAAAGGTAGTTGTTTTGATCGTGGTCATCAAGTGCCTTCGGCAGATCGAACCAGCACTCCCGAAGACAATCAAGCGACCTTTTTAATGAGCAATATGATCCCACAAACTCCTTATCTAAATCGAGTAATTTGGGAACACTTAGAGCAATACACCCGCGACTTAGTACTGACCCAAGGTAAAAAAGTATACATCATCGCAGGCCCAATTTATGACGAAGACTTTGGAGCTATTGGACCACTTAATGACATCCCAGTACCCTCAAAAGACTTTAAAGTGATTCTTGTCCTAGATGCGAATCAAACTCCAAGTGACATTGATCAAAACACGCCAGTGATTGCCGTGGTAATGCCGAATACATTGCAAGATGGCAGCAAGCCGCTTGTTAACAAAGGCAACCTCTGTAACAGTGCTTTGGTAGAAAAAGGAAGCGCCGATGACTGGCAGAAATACAAGACCACTGTGTCTGCCATTGAAAAGATGTCAGGAATAAGCATTTCTCAAGTCCCACACTAGATTATTCAAATATTTTTCGTGAATTCGTCACTCGCCCAAATGCCTCTTTAGTGCTCAGATAGGTCCTTAGACTTCCCAAGTCCGGAGGCTTATATGGCAGCTAAGAAGAACTACTCTTGGGTTTTTTTCTTTATTTCAATGGCCCTTATTTTTACATTGCAAAGCTTTTGGTTGAACTCAAGACAGCTGGCTGAAATTCCATACAGTGAATTTCAATCTCTTTTGAATTCCAAGGAAGTTGATAAGCTGGTCATTAGCGATGAATTAATCCGTGGACAATTCAAAGAAGTCCGTCCTGATAAGAAAACAGAATTTTACACAGTGCGGGTTCCTGTAGATCTCGCCAAGGACCTAGCCGCATCTGGAGTCACCTATAGCCGTGTGGTCGAAAATAATTTTTTTCGAGATCTCATGTCATGGACCATCCCTGCATTGATCTTTGTCGGCATCTGGATGTTTTTTACTCGTAAAATGGCTGGCAAGGGAGGCTTCGGCGCAGGGCTTATGTCTATTGGCAAAAGCCGAGCAAAGCTCTATGTCGAAACTGATGTTAAAACCACTTTTGCAGATGTCGCGGGAGTTGACGAGGCAATTGAGGAGCTTCAAGAGGTTGTGGAATTTTTGAAAAACCCCGCACAGTATAGCCGCCTAGGTGCCAGAATGCCAAAAGGGGTTCTTCTTATTGGCCCCCCAGGCACAGGCAAAACTCTTCTGGCAAAAGCCGTCGCAGGGGAAGCAAAAGTTCCTTTTTTTTCTATTAGCGGATCCGAGTTCGTGGAACTTTTTGTCGGCGTCGGCGCCGCTCGAGTCCGGGATCTATTTGTCCAGGCCCGTGAAAAAGCTCCTTGCATTATTTTTATTGACGAGCTCGATGCCCTAGGAAAAATACGCTCAAATTTAATGGGCCACGGCGGGCACGACGAAAAAGAGCAAACTCTGAACCAACTTTTAGCGGAACTTGATGGCTTTGATACCAAATCTGGCATCATCTTGCTTGCTGCTACTAACCGCCCCGAAATTTTAGATCCTGCCTTGTTGAGAGCCGGACGCTTTGATCGTCAGGTCCTAGTTGACCGTCCTGACAAAAAAGGCCGTGAAGCTATTTTGAAAGTACATTTGTCACAAATCAAATACGATCCCAACCTTCAAGTTGAACATTTAGCCGCCCTAACTTCGGGCTTCACCGGCGCCGACCTGGCCAATCTTATTAATGAGGCAGCTCTGTTTGCAACTCGACACAAAGCAAATATAGTGGATCAAAATGATTTCATGGCAGCCATTGAACGTTCAGTTGCTGGTCTGGAAAAGAAAAGCCGTATTCTCAATCCTAAAGAAAGAAAAACCGTGGCTTATCACGAAATGGGCCATGCTTTAGTTGCCGGAGCCATTCCTGGTTCAGACAAACCTCAGAAAGTATCAATCATTCCGCGCGGAATCGGCTCCTTGGGTTATACCATTCAACGCCCCACCGAAGACCGCTATATTATTACCCGCGAAGAGCTCATGGCAAAAATGTCTATACTCCTGGGGGGACGTGCAGCTGAAATACTGATATTCAACGAGCTCTCTACAGGGGCCGCCGATGATTTGGTCCGAGTCGCCAACATTGCAGACGCCCTTGTCAGCAAATATGGAATGAGCCCCGCCGTCGGCACCATTGTTTTTGATCGACAAAGCAGTCCATTTCTACAAGGATCCCTACCAAATTATGAGCAACGCCAATATAGCGAGGAAACCGCCAGCCTGATTGATCGGGAAATCAAAAGTGTCGTCGAAGAATCAATGGGACGAGCAAAAAAAATTCTTTTGCGCAACCGTCATGTGCTTGAGGAGGGGGCTCAACTGCTTCTTGAAAAGGAAACCCTTTCAGAAAATGAGCTTAAAACTTTGTTCTTAAAAATCACCAGTATTGACTCTAAAGAAGAATTGATTTTTGAAGAAAGCCCGCTTTTAGAGCTATAGTCTATTGGAGATTAAAGACTCGCTAGGGTCTGTGCAATAGCCTTTCGAGCACTGGCAATCTCGAGCAATACTTCACTGGCCTGCGAAGGTGAAAGCGCATTAGCTACGGCTGCGATGTTGCTCGACATCACCATCAATGGCCCATAGAGACTCATTACGACCCCGGCGGCTTGTGAAATAAGGCCGGCAATATAAAGCTGCTTGTTATATTTTTCACTTTCACTATATCTGCCCAAGGAGACTTGAATTAATTCCAAGGATTTATCTAGTTCCACTAGCAAGGCAACGGTTCTTTCATCTTCAGGTGCAGCACGGGCCGCAAGAATTTCCTGGCGTGCTTTGATCAATGCATTGTTGGCTGGTATTTCACTACTATCATTTTTTTGAAACCTTACAAGAAGCTCTAATGCGCTGGCAACCAGTCCAGCAGTCGCCGCGCGAACAGACAGGCTCGAAGTGCTATTTCCAGGATTTTGCCGTCGTAGAATGGCAGCGGCAACTTCGGCCAAAGCCTGATCGAGTTTTTTCAGATCATGACGAATGATTTCTTGCTCGCTAACCCCATACATACCAGAACTTTGTGCTAAAGCGATATTTTGTGCACTCATCAGACAAACGATTGCCAGTGAAAGAATTCGGGCCTTCATATATGCTCCTTTAAATGGATGCAGCGATCCAATGAGTTGGAGAGCAAAATCTTTGCCAATTGACCATTGATTTAATTTGATTTGAGTCATTTAAAAACGTCTGAACGCTCTTTGAAAGCCCTTTTGGGCCAGCCAGCGTCTAGAGCTTAGCCGCTCTATTTGGGAAAAGGATAAAAAAACAACTTAAACGCAACGCCTTTAGACTTTCAGTTTTTGTTAAATAATTCTAGTCTTAGCCCACCTCAAGGAGAACCACATGAAAATACTTATCTCAGCTTTTTTACTAACTATGTCTTTTATCACCGCAGTAGACGTTCAAGCCGCGGATAAAAAAATTGGAAACCTCATCGCAGTAGAACGCAGCATAGACAATATTTATAATACATGCGCTGATCAGTTCACCGCACCAACTACTGACTCAAGTTTTTTTTCATGCAAATTCGACGCTAAAAAAAATAGCGCAGATATCACCCCAGCTGCACAAAGACTTTTGAGCCTATCAACCCCTACTTGTGAGGTTGATGGATACGTACAAAACTCTGTAGTTCTTGTCCTGATCCAAATTAAATCTACTCACGTAAACCAAGCAAGTGCTAAGGCCTGCCTTCAGCAAGCCCTCGATGCATCCAAGAATAAAGACAGTTTTAAATTTATAATGTACACAATCGAGTGAATGCTTGAATCTGTCAGCTAAGTTAAGACTAAAGTCTATTAAAGACAGCATAAAGCAGTAGCTTCCTAGGCAGAAAGCCCAAGCCAGCTTATTCTTGAGCCCACCAGGGGGCTTTTGAATGAAGTTTTTGGTGACCGCACTTTTGCTAATTTTTAGTCTTAAAATTTATGCAGTTTCTCCTGATTGGAGCGAAAAAGCTCCAATCCCCGTGGGTGCCAATCCCTATCAGTTTTCAGCAGATATCTTTCAACAGGTTCGTGATACCGGAAAAATCCATGCACAGATTTATCCTGTCATTGTAACTGGCATGCTTCCCCCATATGAGCCCACCCGTCATCTAATTGAAGACTCTTCAGCAAATCCTCTGCGTGAATTCCTGAACGCTCTCGTTCGTGGAGTTTCCGGTTATCATAGTATGGAAGACGTTCTTAAAGAACTTGGGCTTCATGAATATCCGAAAGCCACCGACCAAGGAGTTTATGCTGTCCCCTATCCTCAAGGAGTTCGCCCTGACCATCGAATGGGTTTCGGGCTCATTGACACTGAGCTAGGAACTGGATTTAGTTTTAGTTGCGCTGCTTGCCACTCCGCAAATCTCTTTGGAAAAACCGTTCTTGGCATGACAAACCGCTTTCCCCGAGCTAATGAGTTTTTTATTAAAGCCAAAAAGGCAAGCGAGTTCGTCCAACCAGCATTTTTTAAAGCCTATACAAATGCCACCAGCGGCGAAACTCAGATGTTAAAACAACTCAAACAAAATATAAAATCCATAGAAGTGAAGAAGCCCATCGCACTTGGCCTAGATACCTCGCTCGTTCAAGTAAGCCTCTCTTTAAATCACCGCAATAAAGATCCCTTTGCAACATTCAGTGAATTTTATGCATCAAACCCACGCCCTGACGCTATTTTAGATTCCGCTCCTGCAGATTCAAAACCTGCCGTCTGGTGGAATTTAAAATATAAAAACCGCTGGCTCTCAGATGGCTCCGTTATCAGCGGCAATCCCATCGTGACCAACATCTTATGGAATGAAATTGGCCGTGGTGCAGATCTTATGAAACTCGAATCTTGGTTGTTACAAAATGAAAAAATCATACAAGAAATCACGACGGCTGTTTTCTCTTCAGAAGCTCCGCGCTTCACGGATTTCTTCACTGCTGACAAAATAGATCTGGTAAAAGCCAAACAGGGTGAAGAGATTTTTAATAATGCATGCGCGCGCTGCCATGGTCACTATGACAAGGCCTGGAGTCTTCCAAACGCAAATCAGCTAAGCCCCCTTGAAAAATTACAAACCATTGCAGTTCGCTATAAAACGCAAACTCAGGTTAAGGATGTGGGAACAGATCCCTACCGCTATCGCGGCATGAAATCACTTGAGCAGCTCAATGATCTTTCGATTCCTAAAAAAAATGGGGTTGTAGTGCGTGCTCAACAGGGCTATGTGCCTCCGCCCCTGGTGGGAATTTGGGCACGCTGGCCCTACTTTCACAACAACTCGGTGCCGAGTCTTTGCGCAGTCCTGAGTGCACAGAAAAATCGCCCGCAGTTTTATTATTCTGGCGAAGCTCAAGTACCTGAAACCGATTTTGATATTGACTGTAATGGTTATCCCTTAGGATCGAAGACTCCGAATAGTTGGAAAAATTCAAAGCATCTCTATGACACCCGCAAGATCGGGATGGGCAACCAAGGACATGATGAAGACATTTTCCTTGAAAAGGGCAGAGAGCTTCTTTCGCCGCAGCAAAAGAAAGCTCTCATTTACTTCTTACAAACTCTTTAGAATCTAAATGCTAGATAATAACTCTTCCAAGGCCGCTTGATCTTTCACTCCGTGAAATTTCAAATCCACACGACGATTTTGCTGCATATCCTCTGGTAGCAAAGACTTATAACGCACTCCAGGGGGCTCCTGCCAGCTAGTTTGGATTTTCTTCTTATCCAATCCTCCTTGCGTAAGTCGTTTTGAAACCTGTTCAGATCTTGCCTTAGAGATTTTCATGTTGCTTTGATCTGAGCCAGTTTGATCTGCAAAGCCTACGACTTCAACTTTTTGAAAAAGATCCGGCCTTTGAGAAAGTGCTTTGCCGAGCCTCTCAACATAATCTGCATTTATCCCCGTCAAAGTCACACGACCTGGATCAAATTGCATATGCACATCATTTCTCATTGTCATCATGTTATCTTTTGGATCGCCCTCAATCACTCGCTGCGAATTAATTCCATAAGTCTCATCTGAGGCCATTTCACGTTTGGTTTCAACACTTGCTCTAGCGACCGGCGGCGCCTTCTGCTCGGAGCCAAAGCCCCATTGCAGATCCAGCATCACCGTACTAATGCTTGTGCTTGGGATACTAAGACTTGTTAAGCCTTTTAGACCCACGCGAAACATATTGGAATTATTTATTGGAATTTCCTTGATCAGTTGCAAGCCACCAAAAGTAGTAAGGTTCGGATCGCTGGAGCCATAACGGTCACCGCCCCCAATATAGCTATCTGCGGCCACACCGAACTGCCAACGATTCGCCCAATTATATCTCCAGGCCAACTCTGCAAGTCCTCCAGAGATAAAATTATTTTGTGTATTACTTTTTTGCGTAAAACTATCACTCATAAAGCCTAATCCCGCATCAAAAACATTATGCCTATCTTCGCTGAAATAAGACCCTATGACTTTCAGGTCCCCTGGCATCCCCTCGGTCTTCAAAGTATTATCTGAAGACATATACCCACTCGACAGTCCTATAAATGGGAACCACCCCACTGGATCATGAACGTTCATGGAGCCCATTTTGAACATGCCCATTGCTGAGGTTTGCGATTCTTCGGCCATTGTTGTTAGAGAAGCGAACAGACTTACTACAGTAAGAGATGTTGCCATTGTTTTTTTGAACATAAAGTCCTCCTTTTGAATGGTCTTACGTATAGCCAAGTCCTGTGTAAGAACCGTGAAGGAAGTATGACAATTTCGAGATTAATACTAAAAAGGACATAAAAAAGTACTTTCCTTTTTTAAAGAGTGTCTTTGGCCATAAAAACGACCCAAGACCTCGACCTTGGAAGGAGCCAAATAAGGAGCAAGAGCCCAGCGAATTGAAACTTAATCAATTTTAGTAGGCTGCCGATAAGACTCTAGAAGCAAAACCTAACAAAGGGGTATTATTTATGGGTTTTAACCAACAATATGATGTTCCGGGTCTTTTTGACTTCCTCACAAACACTCCCGAGACCGGTCTCAGAAAAATGCTGGTTGATAATAAAACTTTCACAGACGTTCATTTTAGTCTCATGATGAAAGTTGTTCGTACATGTGATGAAACAAAATTCTGCGAACACACCGAAAAAACAGATTTTCCAAAGGTAAAATTTGGAGCAGCTGAAATCAAACTCAAAGAAAAATTCTGGAATGACTGCTTTACTTGTCTTTCAAGCAAAGGCCTTCTGAATCCAGCTCAGAAAAAGCATGCAGCTTAAACGATCATAAACTCCCATCGCGCGCGGGTGGTGAAATGGTAGACACGCAGGTCTCAGAAGCCTGTGGCCGAAAGGCTGTGGGGGTTCAAGTCCCCCCTCGCGCACCAATACCTACAGTACTCGAGCCGGCACGGGTTTGAGGAAATGGGATCACAGAACCTTCTTTTTTCAAATTTATAGAAATTCCATCGGTGCCGGTTGCTTTGAAGGGTGACGAAGTTTCTTCATCTTGTGGAGTTTCTGCGCCCTTTGCGGGCGCATACATTCCAATTTTGATTTTGGTTGGCTGAATCTCGATAAATTTAATCAGGTTTGCGAAAATCGGTCTTTGATTTTCAGGCTCTGAAATCTCAAGTCTATTAATAGTCTGCTTAATCCTATCTTTAAGACCATCTTCGTTAATTTGCTCAGACATAATCTGCATCGATTGAGATCTGAGTTTTTCTTTCGCAAATTTCAAATCGGCGAGCTTCACATTCAATTGTTTGATCTGCTCGTAGAATTGATCGGCGGGAAGATCTGCCGGCAACTCTGAAACTCTTTGCACAAGATTTGTGATCTTCTTGGCCGTTGTTTGAATTTCCGTGTCCATCACCTTTTGACGTGATTGCATCTCAGGCCAGTCACTTATGGACTTTTCTTTGTAAATGGCAATCCACTTTTCTATAAGGCCAGGTTCATTGAGAAGTTGTTTTAAGGACTTTAAAACAATCTCCTCTAACCGGTAAGCTCTCACGTTCTTGACCTGGCATTTAGGTTTTAGCTCCTGGGCCAGCGGATTCTTGATCTGCGAATGCCCATAGTAAAAATGCTTTTCTTTCCGGCCAATGCCGGATTTCCCACCCATAGCTTTGCCACACTCACTGCATTGAATGAGTTCCGTCAGTGGAAAGGCATGATTTTTCCAGTCCTCAGGTTTATATTTATTTTTGTTCTTATGAAGGCGCTCTTGTACTTTGTTAAAAAAGGCTTCCTCGATGATTGGTTTCCAAACGGCAGAGACCAGCTCTCGATTTCCGTCAACATGAGCCACTTCGCGCTTTCCTAGGTAAATGGGGTTTGTCAAAAGACTTTGCAGAGTGTCCACGGTAAAAACATTACCGCCCTTATCAAGGCCGTGCTTGTTGGTGTACTTTTTGTTAAAGATTCCTTCTTTAATCAATCTGATTTGGGTCTTTCGGACTGATCCTTCCTCTATAAAAGTCTCAAATATTTTTATAACATCTGCCGATTCAAGATCGTTAATGAGCAGTTCACCTTTGTTCTTGGGGTTTCGGTCATATCCTAGGGGGATGCTTCCACCGTTCCAAAGGCCACGTTTTGCCCGGCTAAGCCAGTTGGCAGAAATTCTCTCAGCGGTTTGTTTGCGCTCGTACTGGGCATAATTTATGAGGTTAAAAACCATCATCTCGCCCGATGCAGTTGTGGTATCAAAAGATTCTCGAAGGGTGATGAAGCTGGCCTGATGCTTTTTTAACAGATCCCTGATGTCACAAAAATCACGAATATTACGGGATAAACGGGACAGCTCAGTTGCCAAAATCAAATTCACACGGCCGCCCTGGACGTCGGCTAGCATTCTTCTGAACTCAGGCCGATTCATATCTTTGGCAGATCTACCTTCGTCACAATAGAATTCTACAATGTGACCCCAGTTGGCCTTGAGCTTGTTTTGATATTCCACATACTCAACAATTCGATTTTTCTGCGAGACCAGGGAGCCATCTACAATTCTGGCCTGCTCTTCCGTCGATACCCGAATGTACACTCCGCAACGCTTCATGCGACCTCGCTTTCGATAAAGTCCTTTTGAATGGCCTCAGTTTTATCATGGTCATTGCCCATTTCAAGTAGGCATTTTATGACGCGAGCTACGCGCTCGTTATAATCTTCCTCAGTTATTTTAATCTTCACGACCGCCACATTTTCTTCGTAAACGTAATCATTTTTAGAACCCATTATTTTAATCCCCACATACCAATCACCTCCCGGCTCAAGTTTTATTTTTCAAATTTTCATGCCTCCGTTTTTCCTTTCTTCGTTTTCAGTTTTAGTTATCCACATTTCTCATAACCCCTCTCCGTCACATCTTTATCAGTCCCAGATCCCTCTTCTCCGGCCACAGCTTCTGACCCCAGTCCACCTTTCGTTGGGGGAGTGGGGTCAGAAGCGATCAGTGGCCGGTTCCCAGGTTCTGTTTTTTCTGAATTTATTTGTGATGGAGAGGGGTTATCTGCAATTTCCGCGTTCAAATTTTGGTCGGCTTTGTTGCTCACCCCTTGAGTAGCTTTGTTTCCCTCTGATTTCCACACATCAAAGGCCAATTCGCCAAATGAGACAAAGCGGCTATCTTTTAAAAAGAAAACTTTTGAGTCTCTTTTATTCTTAAAAAAGTCATTAAGGTGGCTCACAAAGATATGCTGCCGATCATTTCTAAAACTTTGCTTTTGCCAACCGGCTTTAAGTGCATGGACAAGGCCCTTGTCTTTGATGAAGTACCAAATAATATCAATACGGTTTTTGTCAGCGTACTCAGTGAATGTTTCCCGGTATCTCAAGTGGCTTTTCTGAGTAAGCTCTAGCTCCACCGCAATCACCAAAGCTTTGCCATTCATCATCTCCGCCATGAGCCCATCTGGGATGATTTTGTTACGGGCTTTTTTATAATCATGTCTGAAAGCTCCTGCCTTCATGACACATTCGGAAGTCCACTCAAGGCCAAGATTCATTGCCTCAAAGGCAAGTCTCAAGTCATTCAAAAGCACATCATGTTCAATGGTGTTGCGGTTTGAAAATTTAAATGAGTCTTCTAAACCGAGAAGTCTTCGGCCGCCAACATCAAGCCGCCAGGTGTTTGTGCCATTCTTTAATGTCACTCCGCGAGAGATAAAACGCCCTTCCTCTAAAAGGCGCAGCCGCTTCATGACAGTGGTGTGGGCAACACCCTTAAAAAAGAGAGCCCCAATTTGACGAGTCGAGAGGACTCCAAATTTATAAATACTGGCAATAATTTCTTTGTCCCTTGCCTGTAACTTCATCCCCAATGTCCTTTGATGATTTCATTGATGGCTTTTTTGCTCACGACTTTAAGACTTTTCTCGTGAGCTTGACGGGCCAGCTCCTCGGAAATCTTGCGCTCATATTCAACCTCCTGGGCCTTCAGAATTTCCAACTGCTTCGCCTCATACTTTTTACGGCGTTCATTGGCCGCAGTGATTTTGGCTTGTTCCATCTGCTGACGCTGTTCTTCCGGCAAAGCCATATAGGCATTTTCTTTTTCAATTCGCCCCAACTCAATCCGCTGAAGAATAGCCTGGCATTCCAGTTCATCCAGCTCGGCTTGGGTGAGACGCTTTTCTTCGGCCAATTGCTTTTGCTTGTGGGTCCAATTATTCAAAAAGAATTTCAAGGCAGGGGTAGAAATCAGAAATAGAAAAAATAGGCCAGCGCAGATCAGGCAAAGGTAAACTGCATTGACCTCCATGCGCCATAGAGGCCCAACAAGACCATCCCAAAGGAAATGGCCCCTGTGATCAAGACCACTGATCCAAAAGCCCCAACGAAGCACGTTAAAGAGAAATACACACATGCCCAGTTTTATTAAGAGCACTTTCTCAAAATTTTTTATAGGCACCTCCCTCATTTAAAAATCACTCGCTTCTCATAGGTAATATCAAAAACGATGCCGTATTCGTGTCGCAGAGTGATTTTTCTATAAGCCTTTGTTTTCAAGACACAAAAATGATTTCCATACTTTTTGTGGCCCGCTTTAAGTGACGAAACTTCGTCACTTAAAATTTAGGCTCGCCCTCGGTTTTGAACCTCAATTGAATCAATTCACCAACTTAGCAACGACGAGACCTCGACACGATTTGACGAACATTCGTCGCACACGACTTTTTAAAATTGCAAGGCCATGCCAGCATGACCGAAAAGTGATTTAAGTTTTGGGAAACTCAAACGAATATTGAGATCCATCTCAATATGATAGGGCTGAAAAGTTTCAAATAATTTGAAACTTTTTTTTGGGTCTTGAATGAAATCATAGACTTGAGTCATTTCAAATTTCTTGAAGACTTTCAGGAAATTTGAAACCTCAAGCTCTGGCTGGGTTTTTCGGGTGACGAAATTTCGTCATTTCAGAGGTCGACTTTACCGGTAATCGCAGTGGGTATAAGTGCTTAAAATTGTTGAGGTAAATCGGCTACGTTTTTAGACTAAAATTTCGATGCCGATGAAATCAATTTATCCGTGGGGTTCGAATCCCTCCCTCTCCGCCATTTCCGAAAGTCTGGTTGTGAAAGGCGACCTCAATAAGGACGGTTGGGAATAAACCCTCGGGGGAATAAAGAAGAGAGCAAGCCCAAACGGCCGTCACAATAGTGATGAAAGATTTTCGGTAAGAAATTTTTTAAATGAAATAGCATCTCGCTTCAAAATATCGGAAACCACAGATGTTGGTTTAGAGAACTGGCCATTTGCGATGTTCTCACCCAGTTTCGTGAGATCGCTTGCCAACCAAGCGGGATATCCCATAGCAGTTAGCCCCTGCACGAGTTGTTGAGAAGGCATGTTTACATAATTTATTTCTCTTTTTAAAAGTGAAGTTAGCGCCTCTGCCGCATCGCTGAACGAAATCGCCTCACTTCCCGAGATCACATAAGTTTTTCCCGCGTGACCGTTTTCCTGAAGGCAGGCGACGGCTACTGCGGCAATGTCGCGAGCATCAACCATTGCGAGTAAACCATCACTATAATTTCCATACACTGCATTCTGTGATTTAATCGCCCCAGCCTGTGCAATGAAGTTCTGCATAAAAAAATAGGGTTGCAGGATTGAAAATGAAATTTCAGAGTTTTTTAGGTAATCGTCAGCTTTGGCATGCTGTTGTGCTTGTGATATTGGAGAATCCTTACTTGCTCCAGCCCCGGAAAGCATAACGATTCGCCTTACGCCAACCTTTTTAGCAACATCAATAGCATTTTTCTTCAATTCAGCTTCATTTTGAGTAGGGGGTGCCAACAAAAAAAGCCTTTCAATTCCGGTGAGTGCTTTTTCCAGGCTAGACAAATCCTCTAAATCCCCAGTTACCGCTTCGATATTGAGTTCCTCCGCCATCTTCGCGGATTTGGAACTGCGAGAAAGCATTTTTGTTTGAATATGCGATTTAGAAAGTTGTTTGAGAACCTCGATTCCAACTTTGCCCGTACCGCCAATAACGAGAATCATATTACGCTCCATCTTGCTAATGTGGGTTTAAGTCAGAAGCTTGTGCAACTTCTCAAATGAGCTTTCCCAGCCATGGGTGTGGCCGGAGCAATCCTTTTCATCAATGAATCCAGTTTGACTAAGCGTGATTTCAGTCCCATCAGCTACTTTTCGAAATTCAACTGTCACCGTTGTGTGTGGCGCGGGACCTCTCCAAGTACCTGTGCAATCAAATACAAGGCGCTCATTTGGAACAATTTCCATGTAGGTGCCAGACATGTTGCCGGTAGTCTGTTGGCCACGCATCTCTCCTTCCATAGAAATAACAAATTTTCCGCCCACTTTAAAATCAACTTGGACCTCAGGAATTGATAATGTTCCCGGAGCAAACCAGCTTTTTAGTAAATTTGGGCTTTTCCAAGCATCAAAAACTTTCTCCGGGGACGCCTTTATCGTCTTTTTCATTTGTACTTTAATGTTTGGGTTCATGTTTTTTCTCCTCCAAAAGTTCTTGAAGCGCGTCCAAACGATTGCCCCAAAATTGTTGATAATATGAAATCCATTGATCTGCCGTCTTAAGAGTCTCGGCATTGAGACTGACAATCTGATAACTGCCCTCTTTTTTCCTGTCGATTAACTTTGCGTTCTCAAGCACCTTGAGATGCTTCGATACAGCCGCTAAAGACATTGTAAATGGCTTGGCAATTTCGCTCACGGTTTTTTGCTTCTTCGATATGCCTCGCATTATGGAGCGACGAGTAGAATCTGCCAAAGCATGAAAAATTAGGTCTAATTGTCCTATTTCAGATTTAACCATATGGTTTAATGATAACAGATTCTACTATAGAGTCAACCATTTGGTTAAATCATTGAAAAGGTTCGGAATTAATCGAGCTCTCGGAAATAATCTCAGAATTCAGCATTGGGCATTACCGGACAGAAGTGCCACCCAAGTTACTCTTTTAAAGAAAATCGAGAGCGAATTAAGATTTGCGCTTTTTTCCCCAATCGTACATGGCATCCAATATCGGTCGAAGGCTCCTGCCTGAATCCGTCTTCTATTTTTATTTGTTTCTCAAGCCTTTGCCCAGAATATCCCGACCGAGTCTCCGGTGCTTGAGGATGTGATCATCAACTCGATGAGCGTCACTTACCCTTCTCCTTATAAGATTTCGATGGCAACTTATCTTGGACAAGCTCCGAAATATCGGCAGACGGCTACATATAATTGTGGACTGAGTGCACGCAACGGCTATGACCTCTGGTGCTGGGGATTTTCTGGGGGCGGCGCCCAATTGCGTATGTTTCCAGATTTGGGAATCGATTCGAAAAATTTGCGCCTTCCCCCCGAGTCAGGGAACACCTTTGCCCGTATGAATACGACCAAGACCAATTGCGAGAAAATGCAACAGGATCTTGCAAATGCGAGCTCAGAGAAACAATTTGTTCTCCGCGTTTATGGCAACAGAAGCTTTACTTTAACTCCACGGCCTTAAACGAAGTTGCAACCCCTATGCTTTCTTTCTAAAAACGGTCTGCTCAAGCTTTTCTAGACGGTCCTCTACAGAGTCATGGGACTCAATAGATTTTCTGAGAAACCAATTTAAGAAGGTTTGGTATCCCATTCCTTGTTTCTCGCCCTCAGATTCCAACCATTCAATGACCTCAGCATCAAGCCGAAAAGTCTTGATGACTTTGATGTCTTTTGCTTTTTTACCCCTTTTTGCCTTTGAGAAATCATATTCATTTTTCATAACTCACCTCGAAAGATATTGGTTTGACTCGGTTTTGGTGGCTGGTCTTGCAGAGATAATTCGGACCCGCTCACCCTCAATTTTTTCACAATAAACAACCACTAACAAATTGGCCTTTCGTGATATCCCCAGCCTAAGCCATCTCTCTTCATCATGAGAGTGTTCTGGGTCTGGAGTTTCTAGGGCAGAATTATCAAGCCAAATGGTTATTGCCTCAGAAAAGCGAATCCCATGCTTTTTATAGTTGCTGTCTGCCTTGGTGTCGTCCCACTCAAAGTCCATAATTCACTATATTATATTGTTATTACTTTGTAAATACATTTTTAAAATCTCATATAGTTGGTTTTAAAGCGTTTTGCCGCACAAAGGCCTCTGAAGCCCCAATGGCCCTCGCTGTTTTCCCGGAATTCCCATATTTCTTGATAAGCGTCAGCAGGTCGGCCGGCAAAAGGGCCTTCGGCTCCGCAACAACCTCAAATTCAGCTTGAAACACCGGCTCAGATCGAAATAAAGTGCTCGCAGAGATGGCGAGCGGTTCGTCTACTTCGGTGACTTTGGCACCATTTAACATTTTCAGTCACTTGTACCAATACGGCGAATGGCTTTTTCAATTCAAATTCAATACTTACACCCTTCTAGCCCCTGATATACGTTGGACATATTTACGACGGCTTTCGAAGTGCCGAGGGGCAAATGGCTAAGAAAGGCAGTGTAATTGATTTTAACGCCATTCATAGTGTCCCATGTGAGGTGTTTTTTTCAAATGTAATTTAAGGCCGTTGATATCTTGCTCAAGTTCAAGAAACTTTCGGTCCGCGAACTCTTGAGACTGCTCAAGGTTGTGAGTGTAAAGCCAGAATGCAGCCTCTTCTAGCTCAGCTTTGAACTTGTCGGATTCGAGGATTTCAAATGCTTGCATTTAGCCGACGGCTTTCTTCGTTCTCTTTGCATTGAGGGCTCGTGTTTTGGCGCGATTCAAAGTGTCCTTTGTCGATTGGTCCGTGACACGACTCACTCGTCCTTGAGCAATATCAACAAGGCCAACAGTCAGCCCATGCAGCCTAGCAAGATCGAGCTGCATTTTCTCAAAAACGTCGGCATTAAGAAGAACGAAGGCTTCCCCAGATTTTCGAGTGATTTTAACAGGCTCAACCCTTGCGGCTTCCATCCACTCTTTCATATTTGATCTGAAGTCATTGGCATTTGTTCTGTCCATAGACACCTCCTATTCTTAAATAGTACACTTAACCGTACTGTTAGCCAAGATGCTATTTTATCAGAAAAGTACCGTGTCTTGACTGGTAAAGCGAATACAACGTGATTGCATCCACTGTATAGGATACGTTTTATCCATTGCCAGAGGTTCTTCTAGCCTACGGCCGTGGGCACCACTGATTTTCGGGTCCACCCCGAAGACATAGGGAACACTTTTCGGTATCTGCGGTTTAGCTCGCCTTAGAAAAACTAAAACCAAACTCAAAGTGACCACCACAAGCGGCCGCTATGCGAGCCAACAGCGGAATAGACGGCACTCGCTTATCAGAACCACCCTCAAGTCTTGCAATCACACTTTGAGTCGTTCCAATCAGTTTAGCTAATTGAGCCTGAGTTAAGTCAGCTTTCATGCGCGCAGCTCTAACCGCATGCGCGATTTCAGTTTTAGATTTTTCTTCTTCAAACTGAATACGAACTTCTTTGTCTTTTAATATTTTTTGAAAAAATGGCTTTGCTGATTTGTATGATTTTTTATTTTTCATAATCCTAAAACCTCTTTCATTCTTTTTTCAGCGATTTCAAGATCGCCCGTTGGTGTTTTCTGAGTTTTCTTTTTAAAAGCATGAAGCCAAACCATCGTATTTGTTTCAACAACAACATAGGCTATGCGGTAGCTGCCGCTTGGTGTATTAAACTTTACTTCCCAGAGTTTACCGCGAAGCTGCCTAAACTGAACACGCGGACAACCTAATCCATATTTTTCAATACCTTCAAAGACATCAGCAAAACGTGCTTGATCTGCTTTTGGCAGATCACTGATAAAATCTTCGATTGGGCTTCGTCCTGACGACGTTTCGTAAAGAGCTACTTTCACACCCTTAATATAGCCAAAAGGCTATATTAAGGCAAGATTTTTTTAATTTAGCTATTCTGCCCTACAAAGGCCTGACTAGCGCCGACCGTGTCAGCCAATACGGCGAATGGCTTTTTCAATTCAAATTCAATACTTAAGCCATTTAATATTGGGTTAGGAGAGTACATTATCACCCTCGACAATTTCTCGGAGCACATTTTGGGCAGCAATGACGTCGGACTCTGGGGTCCAATAGTCTTCGTAGCAGAGACAGTTCGCGCAGTGCGAATTTGCAAAACAGCTGCTGATACAATCAAGGCATTTTAAGTGGCTATTTTGCTATGAATAGTTGTGAATTTGTATAGACAATAAATATCAAGTAAAATCATATGGTTATATTATAACTGTATAATATAACATTCAAAATATCGTTAATTGGCCATTATATTAGTCATTATTTAGTTAGCTTATTTTGATGTGAATAATATAGTTGCCAAAACGCCAGTAATTGGATACTATATTATCCATTATGGGAAAGAAGACAGCTACACAGACACCAAAGCTAATAGCCCTTCTTAAAGCACTGGGTGAAAACATCCACCTAGCACGTCGTCGTCGTCGCCTCTCGTCCACAATGCTTGCTGAAAGGGCCGGAATGACTCGAATGACCTTGCGGGCAGTTGAAAGAGGCGAGCCAACAGCAAGCCTTGGTGCGTATGCAAATGTACTTTTTAGCCTCGGACTTGAAAAAGATCTGTCGACTGTTGCGAAAGACGATGAGCTGGGTCGAAGACTTCAGGATGCAAGCTTAGTCAGAAGCAAAAAAACTAAGTCAAAAAAAGATCCCTCAAAAACAGAGCTAGAGTAAAATTATGGGAAAGAGCAAGACTGGGCAAAAAATAGTTTATATTTATGCCAATTGGGAGACGCTAGAAACTCCTCAGCTTACGGGATCTCTATTTGTAACCCTCTCACGCGGTAAAGAAATTTTTTCATTTGAGTATGATCCAAAATGGCTGAAGTCAAATTACGCCCACGATCTTGATCCAAATTTAAAATTTTTTGGCGGTCCTCAGTATCCTAAATCCGATCACGCAAACTTTGGTCTTTTTCTTGATTCGTCTCCAGATCGTTGGGGGTTGATAAATGGTGGACCCAACCAGAGTCGAACTGGTGACTTATCCATGCCATGGACATATAATCCCAACTTCACCATGGGCCCGTTTTTCATTCTACCTATAGTCACTCCGCAGACGACTAACAATGGTTTTAATATAGACTCTTGCAGCGGCAACATACGTTATAACTATCGCCCCTAGCGCTCCGAAAAAAGTCAAAACTACCTGCACCAAAAATGTACTCAATATTCAGCAAAACCTTGGCGTAGATGTCGCGCGCGCGAGTAAATAGGACTTCCCTTTCAAAAAAATGAGTCAACTGTCTGGCTTAGCTTGCTCCTTCAGAGGTGAAGAGGTAGATTTACCTGATGAGTACGAAATTCCAAAGAGTCCGTGGGACTCGTGATTTGCTGCCAGAGGATAATATTAAATTCCGATTCGTGGAGGCTACAGCCCACGCGCTTTCACTCTTATATGGCTATGGCGAAATTGAAACCCCTATCTTTGAGTTTTCAGAGATCTTTCATCGCACACTTGGCGAGACTTCAGATGTCGTCAGTAAAGAAAGCTACACCTTCCAAGATCGTGGCGGCGATAGTATTACCTTGCGCCCTGAGGGCACCGCCGGAGTCGCCCGTGCTTTTGTCTCTGAGGGCATGGCTCAGAGCTTGCCATTAAAATTTTATTACTATGGGCCCATGTTTCGCTATGAGCGACCTCAAAAAGGCCGCTATCGTCAGTTCAAACAATTAGGCGTTGAATATTTGGGCGTCGAATCGCCACTGGCCGATGTCGAGTGTATCACTATGGCTTGGGATCTACTTAATAAAATTGGTATTGCTGGAAAATGCCACCTTGAGATTAATACTTTGGGTGATGCTGAAAGCCGTGCTAATTACCGAAAAGCTCTTGTGACTTACTTCACTCAACACCAGGAGAAACTTTCTGCCGATAGTAAAATTCGGTTAAATAAGAATCCCCTTCGCATTCTTGACTCTAAGGACGATGGCGATCGCGCTCTGATTGCCAATGCTCCAGCATTGCATGAGCATCTAAATGAGGCCTCGAAAAAATTCTTTGATGACCTTTTAAAGGGAATCAAAATTTTGGGGATTCCTTACGAGATCAATCAAAAGCTTGTGCGCGGCTTGGATTACTATTGCCACACTGTTTTTGAATTCGTGACCACCGAGCTAGGCGCGCAAGGCTCAGTGCTTGGTGGTGGGCGCTACGATGGGCTTATTGAAATAATGGGGGGACCAAAAACTCCAGGCATCGGCTGGGCCGCCGGCGTTGATCGTCTATCTGATTTAGTTCCCTTAGAAAAATATCAAAAACACGAAGTTTTTCTCGCCATTATTCCCGCTGATGATATTGGAGAAACAGAGGCCCTCAAGATCGCTCACAAATTGCGTCTTAATGGCTTCAAATCAGAGATTTTAATTTCAGGAAAAATGAGTAAACGCTTTCAAAGAGCTGATAAAATCGGAGCCACTCATGCTCTGATTCTTGGTGAAAACGAAGTCAGCGCCCATTCCATCGCAGTAAAGAATTTAAAATCTGGCCTGCAAGAGAATTTGTCCTTGGATGAGCTCATGAAAAAAATTAAAATCTAAGCTATTTCCTGCCCAACTTAATACTATGCCCACGACTCCAGCCTGGAATATTGAGTGAGTTGGATCTCATCCACAGGAACATCATCGAAATGCCAATCATAAGCATCCCCCCACTCAACCACTGGCCACGTGTCAAACCCAGCCATTGGTAACCAATCTGCACATCGGGCATGCGGAAGTACTCATCACTAATGCGAACAATGGCATATAGAATAATAAACGATGCAGCAATAAATCCTGGCTTACGGCCCTTTCTCCATAAAAAAAATAGAAACAAGAAAAGAAAAAGGCCCTCCCCTACGGCACCAAAAAGCTGTGACGGATAGCGAGCGGTCAGAAGGGGAGCTAAAGCATCTCTGACCCCATGATTTCCAGATTGAATTTCAGTAATTATTTTTTGAAGTGCTTCATAAACCTGAACACGAGACAAGGTATCAACTTGGTATTTTTCAAGCATGCTATGCCATTGCCCCTGATTGATGCTGATCTTATCCACCACATCAGCTAACCCATTGAGCTTTGAGAAATCCATAGTCGGCCAATTCAAAATATCTTGAGGAAATTTCACAGAATAGGGAAAGTCAGCCGGAGCTGGGCGCCCAACAAGTTCCCCATTAATGAAATTCGCAATACGCCCAAAAAACACCCCGATGGGTCCAGACACGGAAACTAAATCCAGTAAATACAAAAAATTCACACCATATCGACGAGCAAATATCAGGCAGGCAATAACTATCCCGATCATACCACCATGACTAGCCATGCCTCCCTCATTCACTGCAAAGACCCCCCAAAAAGGAAAGTCTGCTTTGAATTTTAAAAGCAAATCGGGAGCATAAAAAAACACGTAACCAAGACGGCCACCAACTAAGGTGCCAATAGCAACATAGGTAACAAAATCCCCCACTAAGTTCGGAGTGAGCCCTACCCGCTGGCGTTGGATCAGCCAACGAATAAGCAAATAGGCACAAATAAAGCCCACCATGTACGACAAGCCATACCAGCGAATACCAAAATTCTCAGAAAACTGTATAGCAAATGGATTTAAATCATGAACATACATAAAACCTCAGTCTCAATCTTGGACGAATAGATAAAATCTTAGACCCAAGTGACCCTAAAGTGCAAAATTAAAAATGGAGGACTCTAATGATTCACTTCAGATCACTTCTGACACTCAGTGTGGTATTCCTTTCACTTAACAGCCATGCACAGTCCTCCTCCCAAGGAGGTGGAAATAGCAACTTTTTCCAAAGAGCTGAGCGCCGCGAAAGCAAGCGCTGGACCCTACAGGAATGGATGGCCCAAAAAGATAAAAATCACATGATGGATGTATGGCTCTCTATGAACTCACCCTCGCCCTATGAATTGATGCTTGGCATCTCATATAATAGTTACAGCTTAGAAAGCACCGGCAACGCCAGTTCAAACAATCACACCTCCTATCAGGGAAGCTTTTCTGCCTATGCTCAACTTGTAGGCCTTACTGCAGAATATGAAAACAACAGCCAAGAAAACTTTAATGACCTGAGTGGGCTCTTTAACCTTCGGCTTTTAGGAAATACAATCCAAGGCTCCTATTTAACTCTGCACTACGGCTTGCGCACGCGAACACAAGAGGCACTCCAAGCAGTTCCTCAGGTGCGCTATAGTCAGCAATTTGCGCAAGCGAGTATTCAAATATATGTAATCAAGAACTTTGGTATGGATGGACTCTATCGGCTTTATTCGCCGGTAACCGATAACACTCTAGGCGAAATTAAGGGCAACCTGGTTGAAATAGGAAGTTTTATTGATTTCAAAAACTTTCGAGTTTTTGGTTCCTGGTACAAAGAATCTCAAAGTAACGAAATCAATGCACTCATCACCAATAATACCCGAACGGGTATTCGCAGTGGTCTAAAAATCTTCTTCTAAAATTCTTCCACTCCATAAAGATGATGACTCAAAATATACTGAACTACAACGGGGTGCAGGATGCTGGCCTCAGGGCGTTCGCCTTGCTTTAGAGCATTGCGAATACCTGTGGAGCTAACTCCAAAATAAAGAGCTTTCCCAATCTCAACCTTGTCGCGAATGTCGTCAGGCACAGGAATTACTTCCGAAAGTTCTCGCGGAAATACAATGTACGAACGATTGGAATCCTTGATCTTGTTTTCTTTAACCAAGTTCCCGAAGGAGTCTGATCCAATCACTTGATAAATACTTTTCGTTCCATAAATTTGCGAAATACGTTCAAAAATTGGATCTCGGCCAAACTGATCAACAATTTGCTTCGCATCCCCAACATAAAGATTCACTCCCTCTTCGAGAGCCAATCGTTCCTTCAGCATCGCTGTGCGAGTGTTTTCACTCGAGGCACTCGGCTTGTGCGGCGTCGAGGGGTTCGCAATGAGGATAACCTCATCGAGACCAAATTGTTGTTTTGCACTTTTCGCCGTGCTGATATGTCCTTCGTGAACAGGATCGAATGTTCCAAATAGAATACCAATCTTTGGCTGACGTGAACTAAATGTATTCGTAAACAACTGCCCAATGGTATTACGAGAGCCGAGTTCAAAATTCGTCAGACGGCCATCCACAGAGACCGTCCCCGGCCTGATGTCTCCGCCAACTGGAACTGTCGAATAGTCCTTCATCATCGCAGGGTCTAAAGCAGCAATTGACAAGAAGTGCCCCCACATCTCACCATTTTCGCTGACACCATTGATCAGAATTTTTAAATTTTCTGCCGGAATCTGGCTAAGGGTCAGATAGCCCGCCTTCATATAAGCCACCAGCCTGTGGTGAGCATTCCATAGGTCAACAGTACGAATACGACCATCTATACCAGTCACCACATTTAGCAATAAGGGATCGTGCTGAAAATTGCCGCCTGCCGAACTAGAAATATATTGAACGAGTCCATCGATTTGCTTCGGATTCCGCAACAAACGGTGCCCAGGGGCGGCAATAACCGCACCAATTTTGAGCACTCCAAGTGTGCGGCGACGCTCTTGGCTCGAGCTTCCAGATGTCAGTATCACCTTCCGAAAGGCTGTAAATTCTGGTTGGCTTCCAAGGTTACTCAGGGGGTCCGTGACCCCACGATTTTGCAAAGGTGCTTTCATTAGATCTTGAAAAAGAGGCGAGCTTACCAGCTGCGTACTAGAAAAAACCTGTGCGCAAGAGAGGACCACCGAGGCCGATGCTCGCTCCGATAATAAAAAAATCGAAGTCGGCAGCAAGATAAGACTCAATAAAATAGATCGAATAATACTAGACATAAAACTCTCCAAGCCTAAGTATTATGCGACAATCATGCCGCCCCAGAGGCGATCAATCCTTAGTTAATAACAAAAGCCTGTCTAAGTTTTTCACAATATGCCGCAAAATCGGTTTGGCATCTGGGCCTTGCTGTATCCAGGATGCGGAGAATCTATATGGTTTTCCATTGAGTTTTCATCAGCTCAGAAGAGCCATTAAAAATATTTTTAGCGAAGGACATGACTTTGTCGAGACCAAAGTGAATGCGCGAATCCAAGCCCCTGCCTTTGAAGACAGGGTTCATTATGAACTGATTCAAACAAAAAAGATCATGGCTCAGAATCGCTGCGAGATGGTTTTCTAACTTAGCTAGAAAACTATTCTAAGTGTTTCATCGTGTTATCGCCACCCACGTAGAAGGTCTCTGCCCGCTCAATGTGACTCATGACCGTGTCAACCGACCATTTCATTAACAATTGCATTCCAGCAATTGGCTGCTCTTTTGTTCCAGTGTTGAATACGCTTGGCACTTCGGCATGGGCGTTGAAGGTAAAGCCCCATGAAACGTTCATGTTTGCTGGCATGATGGTCGCATTCGTTATGTATTTCCCTTGGCCATTCACAGAACCACCAGCGGTGAAAACAACGCGGTAAGCGAAATCAACCACATTCATGCCATAGGCATTCTCATATTGTACGCGGTAAACTCTTGATTGAGGAATTTGCCAGCCAGTAATATCGGACCAACTTCGCAAACCTTGTGGAAGAGCGTTTGCTGTATTTGTTTGAACATTCACAACAGGACGTCCCATTTCAATAACAGCCCAAATCTTTTGACCAATATTGATAATCTTATCAAGGCTAATATTTACTTGATCTAAAGGGTCTAAACTCAAGTTCGGAACTATTTTATTATCAAGTGAAACCATATTATCCTGAATTTGACTTGAATTATCGGCTTTAATCAGACCAACATATTGTTCAGTCACGTCAGTCATTTTAACTTTTGTTAATTCAAAGTATTTCGCATCAACTTTTTCCATGGCTTGAACATTGATTGCCAAGGAAGTTATAAACACTAAAGAAAGAATTTTTATCATAAGCGCCCCCTATTTGTTTGATTGGCGCTGTTCTAGCAGGGACCATTGTTTTTTCAATCATTTTTAGTTTTTATATTTTAATGCTTCGTATTAAAATATCTCGAAAGAAGTCTCCATAGACGCTGTCGTATTTAGGCTACGAACTCTGTAAAATTTATCATCGCAAACCAAACCCAGAGTTAGCTCCTGCGAGCCAAAAGTGCTCCATAAAATCCATCAAAACCTTCGCGATGTGGAAGGACATGCATCTGCTGGACTAAGCTCCAATCTTGACCATTATGAGCGAGAAACCTCTCGATTTGGAGTTGGTTTTCTCCAGGCAATATACTGCAAGTCGCATAAACCATCATGCCGCCTGGCTTTACCATTTTAGAATAGCTCTCAAGGATCTCAGCCTGGAGTTCCTGAAGTTTTTTAATTTCATCTAAAGAAATTTTCCACTTAGTATCTGGATTGCGGCGAAGGACTCCTAATCCGGAGCATGGGACGTCCAAAAGCAAACGATCCACATCTGATTCCAGTCGCTTGATCGCCTTCGTGGATTCAATCTCTCGAGTTTCAATAATCTCGACGCGATTGCGATTAGCACGCTCTTTCAAATCATTGAGCTTCCAGTCATGAATATCCATGCAGATAAGCTTTCCCTTGTTTTCCATAAGAGCTGCCAGATGAAGACTCTTGCCTCCTCCACCTGCACAGGCGTCGACAACCTTCATTCCTGGTTCTACTCGAAGCATCGGAGCCACAAGTTGCGAAGCTGCGTCTTGAACTTCGAAATATCCCTGTTTGAAGGCTTCCGTAACCACAACATTTTTTCTATCTGAAAGCATCACTGCGGACTCGACCCCTGGAACTGCAACAGCATCAACGCCTTCGGCCTGAAGCTTTTTAATCAAGTCGTCACGAGTGCCGCGAAGAGTATTTGCACGCAAAAAAACTTCCGCCGGCTTATTAAGAGATTTAATAATTTCATCCCACTCGGGACCTAACTCCTGAAGGCCATAATCATATAGCCACTGGGGAACCGACTCTAAGAGTGCGACGGATGTAATGCTCTTTTTTCGTTGCTCAAAGACAGTCTTGTCGAAGGATTTGAATTCATCCCAGTCGGGCAGAGTGTGGTAATTATCAAAGCACCAGACGGCCCATAGTTGCCAAACATCGGCTCTGGTCACAGCTCTTTCTGTGGGATCAAAACCAGCAAGCGCACCAAGGTATCTCCACCAGCGAACCATCTCGTAAACACTTTCAGCGACGAAACGACGATCACGAGCACCCCATTTTTTTTGAGATTTCAAAACACGCTCAATGACCTTATCTGCATAACGGGATTGATTGAAAATTTCATCTACGGCACCGACCACATTTTCGACTAAGTGACGGTGAAACTTTAATTGTGAATCTGTTTTATCTATCAAAACGTGAACACCACTCCTGCGGAAAGGAAGGTGCCATTAAATTGACCCGAATTCCACAACTGCAAATGATTTTTTAAACCAGTCTCGATGAAAAAGCCAGCATTCTCAAAAACATCGAAAAAACGAGCACCTGCAATTAACTGATAATCCAAAGACAAAGAGGCCTCTCCGTCTGTTTGGCGAAAAAAAACTCCAGGGCCAGCGCCAAAACCAAAGTACAAAGGAAACTTAGAGGCCGCATCGGGAAAAGTGATGAGCGGCACAATAGACATTTTTAGAGGCTTAGGCTCTCCATCGCCAACAATATTGAATTGAATAAAATCAATACGGACGTTTAGGTCCATTGAATTTCGCCACTCACCCACTCGGTAGGTCAGACCCGCAGTAAAGTCGCCAACATTAGTTTGTTTGCTTTGTGTGCCCCACTCATAAGCCGTAGAGTTCATCATTTTACCAAAATGCAAGGCGAGGTAGTGATCACTAGTTCCTGAGTTAACATGTGAGCTGGCATTGCTTAGATCTTCTTCGCTGGAATCTTGATTGTGTTTTTCAAAATACTTCGACGCGGCCCCTCGGCCCACGCGCGGGGCCTCGTCCGCCAGTGCAATATCCAGGAGGCCTAATGTAAAAAGCAAAAGTGGCAGAAATAATCTCATGGATCCATAGTAATCAAAAAGATGCTGCAATGTAAGCAAATGACCCGATCCGTCATAGCTTAGCTTTTATTAGGGTCTGATTGACGCCCGTATCGAGGCCTTTGTACTCTATAAACTAGCCCAAGGAACGAGACTTTAGACTATGAAATGTCCTTATTGCAGTCACAGTGAAGATAGAGTTTTAGATACTCGAGTCCAAAAAGACGGTTCTACCCGCCGCCGCCGCGAGTGCCTTGAGTGCAAAGCTCGTTTCTCAACATTGGAAACCCTGATGTTGAGCTTCCCCTTTATTATCAAAAAAGATGGACGCCGCGAGCCCTTCAGTAAAGAAAAAATTCTCAAAGGACTTCAAGCCTCTTGTCAAAAGCGACCTGTCAGCCTTGCTCAACTTGAAACCGTTGTTGAGCGCATCGCCTCTTGGATCATTAGCTGTGGTGAAAATGAAATCCCAGCACGCCTATTGGGGCTTCGGGTTATGGCAGAGCTCAAACAACTCGATGATGTGGCCTACATTCGTTTTGCAAGTGTCTATCGCGCCTTCAAAGACGTTCAAGAATTCGTTGAGACTCTGGAGGACATGGAGCTGGTCGAGCTCACGGATCCAAATAGCCCACAATTAACATTAACCTCTGTTAACCATTCTGGAAAGCCTGAAGACAATGCGAAGACAATCCCGGGAACTAGCGCTCCAAGTCCTCTTTCAAATTGAATTTGCTCCACAGATTTCCAATGTTGATCTTATGGATGTACTCGGTGCATCTATGGAGCCAGAAATCACAAAATTCGCTGAAGACCTAATTCGCGGAGTGCAATCCCAAAAGAATGCTATCGATGCTAAAATTCAATCTGCCAGCTCTCATTGGAAGCTTGAGCGCATGGCCACCATTGATCGCAATATCCTTCGAGTGGCGGTTTATGAAATGCACTTTGGCCCAAATCCCTTAAAAGAAAACATCGTTATTAATGAAGCTGTTGAAATCGCAAAAAAATTTGGGACCACTGAGTCTGCAAGCTTTGTAAATGGGCTTCTTGATCAGATTGCAAAGGCGCATGGATGAACGTTTTATCTTTGGCCAGTGCTTTCAACCCCGGTTCTGATCTCTGGATTGTTCCTGATTCAAACAACTGCCGCTGGACGCATAAACTCGATTGGTATTTAAATTTTCAAATAATAAAAAACCAAAGGCATCTCAGCCCTGAAACTCGCAACTTTACAAAGCTTATTCAAAAAGATACTGGACTTGAAGTGTATGAGCACACTATACCCAAAAATACTCCTTTAATGATAACATCTGAACCCTTCTTTCCTAATAAATGGGTGGTCGTAGTGCCTATGGCTGCAAGTTTTTCGACTTGGGTGCACGAAGCATCAAATATCTGGGAGAATCTGAAACACCCTTCTTTAAGAGTTTTTCTTCCAACTGGACAAAATGCTGGGTCCTTCAACAAAGAGTGGCAGAATCACCATAGCTTCGAAGATTTCACACTCGTGCTTGATTAATCTCCTCAAACTTGAGGAAATAATTAAATGAACATCATTACACACCTCCAAAAGCGCATTGAGTCCATCCTTGATCACGACCCTGACGTACCCCGTGACGAAGTTCTTCTTGCAATGAAAAGCTTTGAAGCTCTCACTGACCCCCACTTACTTCGTGGACTTTCGGAAGGTCTACCACAAAACAGCACTGACAAAGCCGTCATTCTTTTTTCGCGTTTGGCTCTTTTTTTCGATGCCGGCGTCTTTCTTGAATCTGATAAAAATCTTTGGGAGCCTCAGGCTCACTTTCATCGCGGACACATATACATCCCTAAAAGCTCGCAAAAAAAGTCAATCTCACTTCCAAATATAGATTTGATGACTGTTCTTCGTACTGACGCCAAACCTATTTTTCAGAAATTGAACTTACAACACTTTGATACAGAAACCGGAACGGCTTGTTTATTCTTAAGGCCTGGGACGGATTTTTCTTTTTTACTTTTCTCTTCCTTGCCTGATCTTTGGTTAAAAGAACATATCCGCCTTGTGACTGAGACGATTCGCCGCGGAATTAACAACGAATGACAACATGGACAATTTATATTCTTTCTGACGGAACTGGCGAAACAGCCGCAACCATGATTCGCGCTGCTCTGGTTCAATATACCAATAAAGATATCAATATCATCCGCTGCAAAAATGTTCGTAGCGATGCTCAAGTCGAAGCCATTATTGAAGAATGCTTCGAACTCCGTGGTTTTATTGTCTATACAGTCGCGGGCCCAAGCATGCGTAAGAAAATTCATGAGCTTTCCAGCGCTAAGGGCCTTCCCTCTTTTGATCTACTTGGACCCTTGCTAAATACTCTTGATAATTTCTTTGGTGACGCAAACACCAGCACCGTAAATGTTCTTCGCACCGTTGATGAAACTTATTTCAAACGCATTGAAGCCATCGAGTATACTGTAAAACATGATGATGGCAAAACCTTGAGTCATCTTGACAAAGCGGACATCGTATTGGTGGGCATTAGCCGCACAAGTAAAACACCGCTTTCAATTTTTCTCAGTCACAAGGGTTGGAAAGTCGCCAATGTCCCAATGGTATTAAATACCCCTCTCCCAGAAGAACTTTTCAAAATCGATCAGCGACGCGTTGTAGGATTAATTATCGACATCGAAAGCCTTCATCGAATTCGTAAAAACAGACTTGAAAAATTCGGTCAGGATCCCGGCGGTGAATACGCCTCGATCTCTCACATCATGAAAGAGATCGAATATGCGCACGAAATTTTTAAGCAAAACAAGCGCTGGCCCGTTTTTAATGTCACAGAACGTGCTCTTGAGGAAACCGCCGGCGAGATTGTCAGAATTATTTCGGCACGTTTAGGGCTTCCGGACTCAGTGCTGTTTTAGAAAAACAAATTTGAGCTACGCTATATGCATCACTAAAAACTTCTGGATGGACAAAGCTGGTGCGCATGGGCCAGAAAATCTGAAGCTTATCCTTGGCGCTGAGATCACAAAACCCTGTGGAAACATAGCAGTCAACATGACTGCTAAATGATTTTTTTTTGATTTCACCGCAGGTCCTTGCAGCAGTGTCATTGATTGCCTCAAGCTTCTTCATCAAGCAAACTCGAACTTTGCGAAGCCATGCGTGAGCTTCTGGTGAATAACTCTGCTCAGTATTTAGATAAACTTGACAGAATTTAAAACCAAAACCCAATGGATACCCCTTAGGTCCGCACCGATAATTCTTCTCTTCGCAAAGATAGTAGCCGCAGGACTCAACTTGTGGAGTGCATCTCTCAGCAAATGAAAGTATTGGAGCAAAAATAAATAAGATAAAATAAATAAAAAAATTCACAGCGTCTTTTTAATCAACTTTGCTTGCGCTGTCGAGAGGATATTCGGGCCTTAAGGACCTAAGCCTTCTCCTGTGTCGCAATAGTTTGATAGAGGATCTCTGCCAACTGACGAGCCTCAGAAGTCTTACGAAAGTAGTAAGTCATATCGATTTCATAGTGAAATTCTTTCACATGGACGTGATGTAAGCGCCCCGAACGCACTTGTTTGCGGATAGAGTGGGCCGGTAAAAATCCCCAGCCAAGGCCCGACTCGATGACGCGTTTAAGTGTACCAACATTTGAGGATTCAAAAATCAACTTTGGACTAACTCCTGAATTGCTCAATAATTTTTGTAATTTTGCATTAAAGCCAGGAAACTCATCAACAAAATTTACTAGTGGAAAGCGGCTAAGTTCTTTTGCTGCAATTTGTGATGGCACATCCGTTTCTTTGCCGGAGACCACTAACCACATCTCTTCTTTTAAAAGAAACTTTTCTTCAATATTATCAAGCTCAATCCCAAACTCTTCTTGCAGCTGAGGCAAAATTAGAACATCGAAATTACCTTTTTTAAAGCTCTTCACTAAGTCTTCACCCGGCTTGTAGTCAACTTTGATTTGTAAATCAGGATTATGACGCATTAAACGTCCCATTATCGGACTCATGATATGAAGACCTATAGAGTTCAGGGTTCCAATACGAATTTGACCCTTAAGCTCTGCGCCAATAGATTTAATTGCAATCTCGGTCTGCTGAGCAAGCTGAAGAATTTTACGTGCCTGTTCATACAGGACCTCGCCTTGAGGACTGGCTTTAATTTGTCTGACTCCGCGAACTAAGAGTTCGACTCCTAGATCTTCCTCCAGATTTCGAATCTGCTGACTTACGGCTGGTTGAGTCAGGTAAAGCTTATCTGCTGCGGCAGTCATGCTGCCTTCGCTAATAACAGTTACGAAAGTCGTCAGCTGATAAAGGTTCATCATGGGTTTTTCTCCTTTGATCAGAAGAAATTAATTAACTATACTATGCTATAACCACAAATGAGGTTCCAAACATGAAATGTCAATTTCTCAAATATCCTCTGATTACTTTGCTATCCATCCTACTCACAAGTTTTGCCAACGCCAAATCTTTTCGTAATGCTTATATCTCCTTTGAACTTCCTCAATCCTGGAATTGCAACCTCGAACAAACCGAATGGGTCTGTCGTAGCGAAAGCACAAAGGAGTCCAAGGAAGCAATTATCATTTTAACTGCTAAGGAAATTGGTCCGACAGATTCTCTACAGTCATATGAATCCCACTTAAATAACCCCATCACTTTGAATTTGAAAACCGGCGGGACATCAGAGTCAAAAATAGTATACAAAGCCAAAACAGTTCAAATCAACGACCAGGCTTGGATCGATGGCCTACATATGGGCAGCGAAGTCCCAAACTACTTCACTCGTTATCTTGCCACTCTCAAAGGTCGCATTGCTGTTCTTGTGACCTTTAGTGCGCACAAACAGTTTTATACAAAATATAGTCAGGATTTCTTTAAAGCTGTCATGAGCCTACGAGCGATTGAAACTAAAAATCTCATTAATAATCCTGAAATCCGTCCTGGCAATGGCACACTAGGACCTGGCAGCTTTCAGGACAAAATGCCCATAGATATGATCAATTCAGATGACCTCCAAGCAAATGGAGGCGGGGGCCGGGGCTCCAGTAAGATGATGCTTTTAGGGATCGCATTAATCTTGGCCGCAGCCGGTTTATATATCTTCCTCAAGAAGAAACAAAAAAAATAGACAGAAAAAGGTCCCGTTTACTTTAATTTTTCTATGACCAGATTGTATTTGCTCAACTGATCAGCGACCTTCTTTTCGTCAGCGTAAACTAGCACTCGCAGGTTTTTCGCATCAAGGTGTTTTTGGATCGCTAGATTGACGTCACTTAATGATAGGGCTTCAACATTTTTCATGAAATCTTGCAAATAACTAAGCGAAACTCCATAAAAATTCAAAACTAAAATATTGTATGCCAGGAGATCCGCAGTTTCGATCGCCCGAGGAAATTGGCCCATCATTTGCTCTTTCGAGGCCTTCAATTCTGCTTCTGTTATTCCTTTTTTCACAAAATCAGTGAAGATTTTTAGGCTCTCATCCACGGTTTTCCCCACAGTATCATTTTTTGTGAAGGTACTGATCACAAAGGGGCCACGATCTATACGGGAATCAAAGTAAGAATATATGGAATAGGTGAGCCCTAAGTTGTCGCGAATGTGCTGATTCAAACGACTTCCAAACTCCCCACCCAGAGCCACGTTTGCAAGGCGTAGCTTTAAAAAATCTGGATCAATGCGGCGAATTCCGTACTCGCCAATACGAATTTGAGCCTGCTGCAAACCTGGCTTACTAACAAGCTTCACCTCTATGCCTTGAATAGGCTTTAGCTCGCGAACTGCAAATTCTTTAATTGGTTTTTCCGTCCACTTTTTAAAAATATCAGATACTTTCGCTTCAAAATCTTTGTTAAATCGCCCCACAACCGCCAATTCAGCATTATTTGGGCGGTAATTATTCAAGTAATGACGAATAGCATCTTGTTTCCTGATTTTTTTAATAGAGACAGGGGTTCCCATAATGTCATTTGCATAAGGATGACCTTTGTAAAGGAACTCATCAAAAGCATCATTGGCAAAGCTTGAAGGATTATCGATTTTCTTTTGCAGCTGTGCGATCACCTGAGATTTCGTACGGACCACCTCAACGTCCAAAAAGGCTGGATTCATAATGATATCAGAGTATAAATCTAAAAGCTTAACTGCAGAGTTCGACAAAGAATCCATGGAAATAATGGTAAAATCATTTCCAGGATCAATCCCAATCTCCGTCCCCAAATTGCCCAGTTCATCCGCCAATACTGTTGCACTTTTGGACTGAGTGCCTTCCGCAAGAAGCCGGGAGGTTAAACCATTAACTCCCTCTTTCCCCTTGGGATCTTGGCGAGCTCCCACCTTCACAAGCATCGTCATGCTCACTCGTGGCAAAGAATTGTCAGTAATAAAAATAATCTTAAGACCATTTTCTAATTGCACCTCACGCATTGGGCGAAGTTTAAACTGACTTGTCGTCACGACGGGGGCTGCAGAAACTTTATCTGCTTTCACGATTTCTGTTTTCTTTCCTGGGGCGATACAACCCGCTAAAAAAACACCAACAAGTAAACTCAATATGATTCTCATTTGAAACTTTCCCATGGTTATTCCTTTTTCCCTTTGGGCTCTAAAACAACAATCGATCTTTGATTTTGATTCAGATATTTATTCGAGACGTCTTTAATCTGCTCCGCCGTCACCGCATTGTATTTATCAAGATCTTTAAAGAGGTTCTCATAGGAACCCGTCATTATCTCATTTACGGCCAAGGCACGAGCCTTCCCATCAATAGTGGCTAAACCATCAACCAACTCTTTCATCACTTGAGTCTTTGCTTTCATAAGCTCTTCACTTGTCACAAGCTTGTTACGCATCTTCCAGATTTCTTGATAAACCAAATCCAGACTTTCCTGCATTGGCATATGGGGCTTCAAATTCACACCTACAGCAAAAACACCTTGATCTTGCATTGTTGTATCATAGGCATAGGCCGAAGTTGCAGATTGCTTGGTATAGACCAAATGTTTGTAAAGGCGGCTTGATGAACCATTGCCAAGAATATTTGCTGCAAGATCCAAAGCATACATATCAGGATGAGCGTTTGGCACCCCGTCATAAGCTACCGTAAAAGAAATCCCCTGAACGTCCTTTCTAACTGTGGCATTCCGTTGAACGTCCTGAGTCGCTTCACGGGGATATTCGCGGCGAGGCAAGGGTCTGGAGGCAATCGGGCCATAATACTTTTCAATCAATCGCTTAGCCTCAGGTATTTTAAAATCACCTACCAAAACGAGGACCGCATTGTTCGGCACATAATAAATACTATGAAAATTCCTAAGTGTTTCTATCTTGTAATCAGAAATGTCCTTCATTGTACCAATAACAGGCCAGCGGTAATTCGAGGTCTTAAAAACCGTCCCCATCACTGTTTCCATTAAAAGTCCCATTGGATTGTTATCAACCCGCCATCTGCGCTCTTCCTTCACCACTTCTCGCTCACTCTGAAGATCCCCAGGGTTTAGATTGAGGTTGCTCATTCGATCAACCTCAATCTCCATCATCATCTCGAGCTTTGAACTTGGTAAACTTTCATAGAAACCCGTATAGTCATAGGTGGTAAAGGCATTATTAACAATTCCATTTTCATGAAGAATACGATCAAACAATTTACCTGGATATTTCTTTGATCCCTTAAACATCATATGCTCTAGCATATGGGCCGAACCAGTGATCCCAGGTGACTCATCGCGAGAGCCGACTTTATACCAGGTATGGTAGGAAATCAGAGGAACTGAGTGATCTTCATATAGCAAAACAGTCAGGCCATTTTGCAACTTATACTTGGTCACGGGAAAATTGATTTTTAGACTGTCCCTCTCTTGGCCGTGAGCTAGAGATGTTATAAACAGAAACAAAACGGAAAAAATAAGTTGTTTCATAGATGAACTCCCAATAATCCACTTATTGTAGGAGGTCCCCTATTAAAGGCAATATATTTAGTCAGTCTATTGAACAATAAAATCCGAAAAGAAAACGTCTTTCACAATACCATCACTGAGCACACTGTTCACTTCCATTGCGATTGTATCCTTCAAAAAAAGCTTCCCCTGGATGCTCTCAAGCTCCGAAAAAGTTTTATCATTTAATACGCGCACAATCTTATCACGAGCTTTGGCTCGGCTATCTGGACTCATAATCTCTTCATAGCCCTCTTTGCCGAGCATTTGTAAACTAACCTCAAGGCGGATGGTTCTCTTAGGCTCTCCCCCTAAGTTCACGGTAAATTTGTCCATTGTGAAAATATATGGAGCATAGCGCTCATCCTCGGACTTTGACGCCATATCGGACTGCAACATATCTTCGGTAATCTTTGGACTCTGCCAAGCTATAGTTGAAGCATAGACTAAATAGGCACCCCCGCCAATGACCCCTAGGTTCAGAAGGGCAAAGACCGCAGTTAAAATTAGGCCTAGGTTTTTTGGCTTTGCTGGAGGCTGTTCTTGTTTATCACTTGCCATAAAATCCTCGTTTCATATGACTCTATCGGCTTTCGTGACCTTGGTCTTAAGAACCTTAGGCCTGTTTTATTAAAAAAATTTGATATATTTTGTCGAAGCCTTAAACAGTCCTGGTTCTTTACTGCTGAGTATTGACAAGATGGAGCAGAATTCTTTCTAATAGAGATATATGATCAGAAAACTCTACGCCGGGATTATCTCCCGCATTGCTGTCAGTGCTTTTTTGGGACTCACCACTTCATTGGCTTTTGCTATTGATGAGCAACCCGCATCTCAAAATACATCTCAAAATAAGACAGGAACCGAGCTCCTCCCCTCTGATCTTTTGCAAATTTCTAATACGGACGCTTTTAGTAAATACGTTTTTTTGGTCGACAAAACAGAACGCCATCTCCAAGTTTTTGAGCGCAAAGGCGAGACCATTGAAAAAATCCTCGACGTGCCGTCCGATATGGGAAAAAATGTCGGCAACAAAATCAAACGTGACGACGCCCGCACCCCTGAGGGAATTTACTTTTTTGAGAAAAAATTAAATCAGCCAGAAATTCCATTCCGCTTATATGGTGAATTGGCCTTCACCACAGATTACCCAAATATCTTTGATCGCCGTGAAAGCAAAACAGGATCTGGGATCTGGCTTCATGCCGTTCCAGATACTGTGCCATTAACTCGAGGCTCACGTGGTTGCGTTGTGGTTCGCAACAACGTCATTAAAAAACTCAAAGAGTACATTAAGCTCAAAGAAACACCGATTTTGATTTTTGATAAGGTCAGCTATGTCCCTAAGGAGGAGCACGACAAGCGACGCATTGCTCTAAATACTTTTATCGAGGGCTGGAGAAACGCATGGCAGTCACAAAATATCGATGAGTACATGGCTTATTATGATCAAAATTTTAAAGCTCCTGGATATAATTACTCAAGCTGGCGGGAGCACAAAAACAAGCTCAAAGATCAATATGAGTTTATCAAAGTTCAGCTTTCACAGCCTTTTTTACTTCTACATAAGGATCAATTGATCGTAAAAACTTTCCAAAAATACCAATCAAACAACCATACGGACTTTGGAATAAAAACGCTATATGCGGTAAAGTCCGATTCAGGTTATAAAATTATTCGTGAGGAGTGGGTGCCGGTCCATGAAAACCTAAGCTCTACCTCTACTACTGCCTCTGCCACCCCTAATGCTGACTAGGCTCTTTATCAGAATCATCTTCAGAACCGGCAAGGTCAATATTGTGGCCCATGTCGGGAAGAGTTTTAAGGTGAGCCTCAAGCTCTTCTTTAGTGAGCTGTCCGTTGTCGATGTACCATTCGGTCAATCGCTTATCGAACTTCAGGTTTTTCATTGCTTTGTCTAAAGACATGAGAAGACTCCTTTTGAAGAATCACTTATATATAAGAAATTAGTTCCAATATCTAGGACCATTATCTGATTTTTTCGAATTTTCATTATCCACTACTAGACGCAAATTGCGTCCCTTCTTCTTGCTCTTTTTAAGATTCTCATAGTTTTTCCAACGACTCATTAGTAATAGTGCCACATAACCTGATGCTAAGCCTCCAATATGAGCCAAGTAAGCGACCTCGCCACCGCTAATACCCGAGGTCAGCATCGAAGCGATCTGAATGCCCCCCATGATCATAACGAAGTAGCGGGTTTTCATCGGAAAAAGCATGAAGAAGTAAATAATACGGTCTCCGAAAAGAATCCCCTGCGCCAGCATCAGGCCAAAAATAGCTCCCGAGGCACCAATTACTGGAATAATCAGACCTGTCTGCGATCCCGTGGCCACCGCATACCCGGCCATACCTAGGCAATAAAGCACAGCAGCACCCACTCCGGTAAAGAGGTAGTAAAATAAAAAATATTTCCCACCCCAGCGCTGCTCGAGCTCAGCTCCAAAGAACCAAAGCATCAACATATTAAACAAAATATGCGTGATCTGCATGGAGTGCAGAAACATGTAGGTGAAGAGCTCCCAAATCTGAAACTGAAAAATCACTCGTGAGGGCACAAGGCTTAGAAAATTTGTGAACGGGACTTTAAAAAAGCCTTCCAATAAAACCTGGAAAGCAAACCAAATTGCAACATTGACTATAATTAACCATTTTACCACAGGAGTAAATGGAACTGCCATGCTCATTTGTGATCCACGATTCACAGTGATTCTCCTCTAAAACTTCCTACTAAAATACCCCAAAAAGCGATCGTACGTCTGCTCTAGACTTTCAACAACGACTTTGGTCTCGGCGATAAGCGGAAAAAAGTTCAAGTCACCGGACCAACGGGGAATCACGTGATAGTGAAGGTGATTGGGAATCCCAGCTCCCGCCACTGCCCCGTGATTCAGCCCCACGTTCACCCCACCGGGCTGATAAATGTCCTGCAGGGCTTTCATTGCCAAACGCAAAGTATCGTGCAAGTCATAATGCGCCTCTTTACTAAGTGCCAAGAGATCCCCCTGATGCTTAAGTGGAATCACCAATAAGTGACCGCTATTATATGGGTATTTATTTAAAACAATCATACAGTGCTTTGTTTTATAAACACAAAGGGTGTCAAATGAAGTCTCGTTTTTAGCCGCTTTACAAAAGACACATGCTTCGGGCTTAATCAGCTTGCGAACATACTTGAAGCGATCCGGGCGAAATAAAACATCTCTTTCGAGGGGCCAAAGATCCTTCGACATCTTCAAAAACAACTCCGGCTCTTTGGCTTTCTTTTTCTTTTTTTGAGGGAGCTTCTTCTCTGCCAAAAAAACCCCTACTCCCAAAAACCTGGCATAATTAGCATTGGCTGATTCAAATATTGAGCTCTGAAAACTTTGCGCAGGGTACCTTCAATAGCTTTGTCACCGGTATGCTTAGAAAACAATTGGGCAATTTCATCAATCGAATTCAAATCGTCCTCGTCCTGTTTTTCAAAAAAATCCCAGATCCCTGAACGCTTCTTTGGGACCTCAAAAAGCTTATAGTCATCCCCCAGGTTCGCCACTTTGGCAGCCACCTTAACCGCATCATCTAATGTTCCTAAGGAATCCGCAAAACCCAATTGTACAGCTTGCCTGCCGGTCATCACACGTCCGTCAGCGTATCGACCGACAACCTCAGGACTCAACTTACGACCTTCAACAACAGCCTGCTTAAACTGGTCATAGACATCATTGATCAAGTCTTGGAACAAGACCTTTTCATCCGGACGCATTGATCTGTACTCCGCACCAGAGTCTTTGAATTTTCCAGAGTTAATCGAGAAGCGAGAAACCTTTGCCCAATCGTAGAGTTTCTCGAGATTTGCAAACTCCATGATCACACCAATAGAGCCAACTAGAGCACCTGGCGCAACGACGATTTTATCACAAGCCACCGCAGAGTAGTAAGCACCACTGGCAAGTAGACCTGAAGAGGAGCAGATGATTGGTTTTTTAGTTTGTTCTTTTACTGCCTTAATTGCTGCATAGATTTCTTGAGAGGGCCCAACCGCCCCACCTGGAGAATTGATATTAATAACAATTGCCTTGATCTTATCCTCATCTTTGTACTTTTTAAGTTTCTTCATGAACTTTTTGCCGTTCATAATTACACCTTCAAGGTCCAACTGAAGAATACTATTTTTAGAAACTAGAGTCGTTTGTTCAGCTTTTTCACCAACGAAACTGCTGCCCCACTTCACCACGCTAAAAAGACCAACAATAACTAAAACAACGATAATAAAACGAATAAAAGGATTTTTCATTTGTACTCCATTAAGATTGTTAATCTTAACAGGCAAAAAAAAAGGGAGTCTATGAGACTCCCTTTTTTGCGCCTTGCGCCTTAATAGAATTAATTCTTACCTTCTGGTTTTTGCATATTTTTAAGCTGCTCAGCAAACAAATCGCCAAGTGTTGACTTTGAAGTTGCTGTTGCCTTCTTCACATAGTCTTCAACATCCGATTTTGACTCTCTCAACTTGATCAACTTTGAAGAAAGACCGATTTTACGAGCGTCTTTATCAATAGAGATTACTTCAGCCTTCAACACAGTACCTATCTTAACAAAGTCTTCAGTCGTATTGATTTTATCAGTTGTTAGTTCAGAAATATGGATCAGACCTTCAATATCAGACTCAAGCTCAACAAAAGCTCCAAAATCAGCAATTTTAGTTACTTTTACTTCGTGTTGGGTACCAATAGTGTATTTGTTCTCGATATTTGACCAAGGGTCAGACTCAAGCTGCTTGATGCCTAAAGAGAATCTCTCGTTTTCGATGTCTACACCTAAAACAACCGCACGAATTTTTTGCCCTTTAGCATAAAGCTCATTTGGATGATTAACGCGCTTAGTCCAAGAGAAGTCAGAGATATGCACAAGTCCATCAATCCCCTCTTCAATACCAACAAAGATACCAAAATCAGTTACTGACTTAACCTCGCCCTCAATAATAGTCCCAGGAGCATAAGACTCTTTCAACTCAACCCAAGGGTTAGATTGAAGCTGCTTCATCCCCAAACTAATACGGCGGTTTTCAGTGTCAACTTCAAGAACCACTACTTCAACTTCTTGATCAACTGTAACGACCTGAGAAGGATGTTTTACTCGCTTAGTCCAAGACATCTCTGAAACATGTATAAGACCCTCAATGCCTTCACCAAGTTCTACGAACGCCCCGTACTCAGCCAAAGACACAACTTTGCCCTTAAGCTTAGTTCCCGGAGGATAAGAAGCCTTAACAGACTCCCAAGGATCAGGATGCAATTGTTTCATCCCCAAAGACACACGTTCTTTTTCTTGATCGTATTTAAGAATTTTAACTTGAATTTCATCACTCACTTTTAATAGCTCTGAAGGGTGCTTTACGCGGCCCCAAGACATATCAGTGATATGAAGAAGTCCATCCATGCCGCCCAAGTCAATAAACGCACCGTAATCGGTAATGTTTTTAACTAGGCCAGTAACAATAGAACCCTCTTTCATAGTGTCCAAAGTTTCGGCTCTGAGACTGTCACGTTCCTCTTCAAGAAGGGCGCGACGAGAAAGAACAATGTTGCCACGTTTTTTATTAAATTTGATGACTTTGAATTTATACTTCTTACCAATGTACACGTCCATATTTCGGACGGGGCGAAGGTCAATTTGCGAGCCAGGCAAAAAGGCTTTAACACCGATATCAACACTCAAGCCGCCTTTAACTTTTGCGACAACAGTTCCTTCGATAACCTCTTCGTTTTCTGCTGCTTTAGAGATGTCAGACCAAGCACGAAGCATATCAGCTTTGTCTTTGGAGAGAACGATCATGCCATTTTCATTTTCGATGCGATCAATCAATACTTCCACAGTGTCGCCGGCTCTTACATCACGTGCGCCATCTACAAAGCGAAACTCATTAATTGGAATCAAACCTTCCGACTTGTAGTTAATATCTACAAGTACGTAGTCCGACTGTACTTCAACCACTTTTCCAGTAACAACGTCACCAAGGTTGAAGTCTTGATCTTTAACAGATGCCTCAAATAGCGAATCAAAATCGCCTTTTTCAGCTCTATTTCCATAAATTCCAGGATTAGATGGAACCTTGGAGTCTTCTGCGTCCAAGAAAGCGAGAACTTTCTGCTTTTCAAGAGCGGCTTTGTTTAAGTTTTTACCCATAGTAATAATATATACCTCCCACGTGATAGATCCTCTAGATGGCTAGCCCTGGGTTGTTAAAGGTATTCGCCGGGCTCTATCCGTTTATAAATTATGAAGATTGGTTGTATAAGCCCGTTTTCACTGAGTCAATATAGAAAGCGCTACCTTAGGAGATCTTTTACCTCAATGGATCGAGAAGCATAGTCAGGAGTGGTGATTTTAGGGGAGTTTTGTGCGAATAAACTTTTCTACTTTACTCACAACCTCGTCCAAAGCCATGTCGGTCGTATCCACGACAAATGCATTCTCAGGGATACTTAAGGGAGCCGCCTTGCGGGTAGAGTCCTGTCGATCGCGCACTTTTTGCGCCTCTTGAGTTTGCTCCTGATCAAGCCCTAACTCGGCTGCACGGCGAGCCGCACGATGCTCACTGGAAGCTGTTAAGTAGATTTTTACTTGGGCTTGCGGAAACACAACTGTCCCGCAATCACGCCCTTCCGCAACCAAGCCCTGAGGCCCTACGCTGCAATTGCGCTGAGCCTCGAGTAGGGCTCTTCTAACATCAGGATAATGAGAAATTTTACTTGCGATATTACCCACATCTTCGTGAAAAATATCATCTGTCACTTCGTGATTTTTGAAGAAAACTTGAGTGCGGGCCATGCCGATTCTCACGCTCCAAACGGAAGAGCGAGCAAGCTCAGTTAAAGCCTTAACATCGGTAATATCAATATTAGAGTGAAGAGCCGCATAGCTCAAGCCACGATAAAAAGCACCTGTTGAAACCCATTGCCAGCCCAATCGCATTGCTAATTCACGGCTTACTGTGGACTTCCCAGAGGCTGCGGGGCCATCAATTGTAATTACCATTCCCATTTCATTCCTAAACTCTAAGTCGTCTAATTTTTACCTGTTATTTCAGTTTTGGAATTTGCACCAAAACTTCTTCCAAGGCTTTCATCGCGCTGATGTTCTCTTCTTCACGTCCGACACTCAAGCGTAACTGCGTTGGGAAGCCGTAGTTTTTAATCGGCCTCATAATGATCCCCTTACGCAACAACGCCTCATTCACCTGGGCCGCGTCACGAAGAGTGTCAAACATTACAAAGTTGCCTTGCGATTCAACAAATGGCAGCCCCATTTTGTGTAGTTTCTCATAGAAGTAATCAAGCCCTTTCCACACAGTTTGTTGCGATGCCGCAATGAATTGATAATCTTGCAAAGCGGCAATAGCCGCAACTTGTACTAAATTATTGACATTAAATGGCTTACGCACTCGATTGAAAACTTCAATGACCGTCTGTGGGGCAACCATGGCTCCTAAACGAAGTCCAGCTAAGCCATAGATTTTTGAAAACGTACGAAGCGCAATGACGTTTGAGTACTTTCGCATAAATTCATCCGCATTTACATAGTCCTTAGCTCTAACAAATTCATTATAAGCTTCATCAAAGACAATCAGAACTTCATTGCGATTACCAAGTTTAGTTAAAAATTCAGCAACCTCATCGCGAGTTGCATAGGTACCCGTCGGATTGTTTGGATTTGCAATGAAAATCAAACGAATTTTAGCAGCTGGGTGAGCGAAAAAATAGTCCGATATAGCCTTAAGATCAAATTTATAATTGGCCTTTAATGGAAGGGTATGAATCTTTGCACGATTGGCTTGAGCACTGATTTCATAAGCCGAAAATGCTCCTTGTGAAGTTAAAACGCCGTCACCAGCTTCGCAATAAATACGCACAAGAATATCAATAAGCTCATCTGAGCCATTCCCAAGTCCCAATTGTTGAGTGGGAAAACCCCATTTCTTTGAAAGCACTTGAAGCAAATCGTATGCAGAAGAATCTGGATAGCGATGCAATTGTTGTAAAAGATTCTTAATTGCGATCAGGGCCATGGGGCTCGGACCCAATGGATTTTCATTGCTAGCCAGTTTAGCTACTTTCGTAAGTCCGTATTCTCTCTGCGTTTCTGCGATGGGCTTGCCTGGTATGTAGGGAATCAAATTATCAATTTCTGGTGAAACTTTCACAGGGGGCCCCTTTCGGACTACCTTTTAAGAACTCTTTTAGTTATATTGGTCCTCAGCTTTTTACAACTTGCATTAACAATAATCTCGCAGATACTCAAGGACACATGGCTCAAGCGAAAACGGATGTTAATTTAGCACTCTACATTGGCGAATCCTTTGTGGAAGCCCACCTCTTCCATAATCAAAAATCACTTCACTTTAATCGATGGCATCTCGATAAAGAAGGCTTTAAGAGTGGTCTGCAAAAGTTTTTTCTAGAATCCGGAGTTAAAACAATAAGTAAAGCCATTGTAGCCTCTCGTTTTATTGAAAAAATCTTCTCCTATCGTCTTGGTGGCAGCGTTGCAACTCTAACAACCAAAGGCTTTGAAAGTTGGCCAAGTGCCCGCCAACCAATCAATCTGGCAATAAATCAGAAGGTGGGACCTCTTTCTTCTATAGAGCTAGTTTTTGCCGTAGACGAACGCTGCACAGCACAGGGCGAAATATCCAAAGAGGTCTCGGACGAGGAGATCGCAGAGCTTGTGGAAAAACTCCGTCAGAAGCAGGCCAAACGCATTTGTATACACCTTTTAAATGCCCATAAAAATCCACACAATCAAAACAAGCTCAAAGAAGCTTTGTTGAAAGAAAATTTTGAAATTTTTGTTCCAACATTTGACTCAGAAAATACAGATGAAGTTTCTCGGTGGCGAAAAAATATTCTTAACGCGTCTTTGAGCGGCACTTTTGAAGAAGTCCAAGCTGAACTCAATGAAGGTCTGAAGGATTTTTTACCTGAAGGACAAAGGGCTTCCTTTATATCCGCGGAGGCCGCCGCATTTGACAAAGAGAGTGATCAACGTCTTAGTTCTCTTTGGGGTTCCTATAGCGTTTGGGCTCATAATCTCAAAAGACAATACTCTGATAAAATTGATATCCTCTATTTGGGCCTTGAACAATTTTGTCTTCTAAATCCTGAAAAAAAAATTCAAATATGGAAGAGCCCCTGGGGCGAGGTCCATGCTCCTCAGGTGCAAAACCATTTGCTTTGTTTGCAGCCGACCACGGCTATCGAGATCAGCCCCTGGGGAGAACTCTCATTTTCGCAAGCAGCCTTGGGCTATGAGCCCGGGCCAATGTTTATGGGACGGGGACAGATCCCTACGCTCTTAGATCTTTGGGAAGATAAAACAAGCACTATAAAAGGCATTGCCGAAAGATATTCAGCCCAAGGTGTTCAAAAGTTTAGGAATCAACTTTTGGCATTAAATAAAACCTCTTCTCAGCAACTGGATTCTGTGGAAAGTACTCTTCCGCATCTCCGCCAACTCGCCCTACATAAGCTAACGGTGGATATCGCTCTTCGTGCAGAAAATACAAAAATTATTTGTATGGGAGCCTTAGCGCCACTCTTTGCACCTGAACTCAAAAAAAGAATCCCTCAACTTCAGTTTGAACTGACGCTGGAAACAGAAACTTCCTTTTTATTTAGTAAGGAATATGATCATGTTATCTAGTTGGATCCACGAGTTCGCCGAATTATTTTTGAGGACCGAAAAATGTGCAGCATTGGTCTCAAGTGATGGAGATATCATTCATGCTAAATCCGATCTTGCTTTTGAGGTCACTGGTTTTAAAAACATCGTTGACACCTCTCTTAAATACATTGCCTTACTGCCAGGCGAAATTTTAATAACTAATGATCCTTATGGCGGCGGCAGTTTCCTCCATCGCTATGCTTTCTTAGTTCCTCTCACTCAAGCCGAAGGCAGTCAACCTGGCTTGCTGCTTTGTGTGCGCCGTGAATTTACGCCAGGACTCAACATCAGTGACAAACTCGATTACGAAGGCCTTCGCATTCCACCGACTCCCATTTTTCAAAATGGACAACTCATCACACCTATTGTTGAAGCTATGTCGATGCACCCGTTGTGCCCTCAGGGCTTTAATCTTTGGTTACAAAAAATAGTAAGCGATCTTAATCGACTTTATGCCAAATGGAATCAGACTGAAAAAAACTGTAAACCTCAAATTAGCGCCATGGAGCTTAAGAAGTTTTTAGCTTTTTCCAGGAGGTTCACCACAGAGAGAATTCTAGAAAAGGCTCAAGGTGAAGCTCGGCATGAGGTGCGTTTAGATAGCCACGAGGTTCTCAAACTTCATCTTGAAATCAACAATGGGCTCATCAGGGCAGATTTTAGTGGCACTTCTGCTGGAATTAAAAATCACCTCCCTGATCTTGCGACTTTTGGAGCTTGCTATGAAGCACTCGCTAGTTTTTATAATCTTAACTGCCTTAAAAATTCAGGAAGTTTCTCGGTTCTACAGGTAACAAAGCCTTTAAGCTGCTTTCTAAATGCCAAGTATCCTGCCCCCACTTACCAGGGTTTTCAAATCGGCGTGGCTGCTGTACGGATGGCAATGACTTTGGCACTTCACCAAATAGTTAAAAGTACTCAAGCCATTTTAACCGAGACGGACTTAAAAATGGAAATGTCATTTCCTGGAGGCGCACGATGGTTCAGCTCTTGGTCCGCCCAGTCATTCAATGAAGATCTCTCACTAGAAAGAATCGAATCGCAATATCCTATTCAGTTTATACGACTAGAAAAAAATATCGATAAAGCGCATCTGGAATTAGAGTTTAAAACTCTTGCAGCTTGCCAAATTCGTTGGCTTTCAGATTTCACCAAATATCCCTTGAAGGCACCCCGAGGATCAAAGGCCCCAGAGCCTACCCTGATTGAAACTATGAGTGACAAGGGCGAGTGGACTTCACTGCTCTCTCAAGGAAACACAGACTTGGCCCCGGGCACAAGCCTGCGCATAAATCTTTGGGGACTTTTCGCCTAAGCACTAAAGAATTTTACCGCCGGCAAGAATCAAAGATTCTTTAATTTTTTCGATATGCTCTGGGCTGCTAGTCTCAAGAACAAAATCAATCCGCGTTTCACGCAAGAAAAGCCCTTGAGAAATACGGTCATGATGAACTTCGAGAATATTGGCCTTTTGCTCAGCAATCGCTTTCGTCAAGCGATGAAGATTTCCAGGAAGATCATCGACGACGACTGAAAGCTCTACCAAACGACCGCGCTTGGTCTGGCCTTTTTCAATAATTTTTGAAATAATGTTAAGATCGACGTTACCACCACTTAGGATCACACAGGTTTTTTTACCGAGATCTAGTTTTTTATTCATAATAGCTGCCATAGCGGCAGCCCCTGAACCTTCCGTCATGGTTTTTGCTCGTTCCAGCAAAAAAACAATTGCCTCAGCAAGCTCATCATCACTCACCGTCACGACTTCGTCGACATTCTTAGAAATAAAGGTGTCATAGATATACTTAGAAGGATGTTTGATCGCAATCCCATCTGCAATCGTTGAGATCCGCTTTTTAGCATTCAGGGCTTGCTTATAAAAAAGTTGCGACATCCCAGGCGCTTGGTCAGATTGTACACCGATGATTTTAATTTTTGGATTTAGGGCTTTGAGTGCCACGGAAATACCACTAATCAGGCCGCCACCACCAATAGGAATCACTACAGAGTCTAAGTCTGGCAAATACTCGTGAAGCTCTAGACCAATCGTCCCTTGGCCGGCAATGATATGAGGATCTTCATAGGGATGAACAAAAACAAAGCCCTTTTCTTTTTCGAGCAAGCGCGCATACTCGTAGGCGTCATCATAGATTTCGCCTTTTAAAATAACATTGGCACCATAGCCTTTAGTGGCATTAACTTTAGTGAGTGATGCATTCTCCGGCATGACAATAGTGGCTTGAACTCCAGCAAGGGAGGCACTCAAAGCCACTCCCTGAGCATGGTTCCCAGCAGAGCTGGCAACGACACCGCGTTTTTTCTCCTCAGACGTTAAATTGGCAATCTTATTATATGCGCCACGAATTTTAAAACTTCCGGTACGCTGTGTATTTTCAAATTTCAAATACACACTGCAACCAATAAGTCTACTGGCACTGGTTGATAAATCAATTTCCGTATTTTGCGAAACATTTTTTAAGGTTTCGCGAGCTCTGCGGATATCATCCAACGTGACCTTCATGAAAAAAAACCTTTAACACTTTCTACCAGTAGGCTGTCAGTCCCCAAATCGGCGGGTATGATTTATAGGGGAGTATCGATTTTGTGTTTGGCCTAATCGCGCTCCTTAGGGGTAACCCCATGAAGATACTTTCATCGAAATAATGAAAAGGTGCAAGGTACTTCCCACAGCTCGTACAATTGGAAACCAACTGTCCTGGAGCCTCATTAAGGGTTCCGCAGATATGGCAGCGCCTAAAATGAATTTTTGATTCCATAGTGTTTTTCCTTCCCTATGATATTCGCCTTTAGCTTTTGGTCTTGCAAGTTTGATGGCCAAATCTAACTTATTGAAATCTCACAAAATAGCGTTCGATGACTTTACGCGTTAGACACAATTTGCTGAAGTTACAGTTGCTTGATCAAAGGCCCTGGGGAGATGTAAATATGCAAAAATAAACCTCTTTACATCCCTGGCTGATACGATGAATGGGCTTAGGTCCTGAGAGCGTGACTAATTCTATGGAAATCAGCCGGAAGGCTTTAAAATAAAACCCATAGAAATGAATTTTTACTGAAAGGTTAGAACGATGAAAATTTGGGTTCTTGCTCCCCTTCTTGTATTTCTGTTTTCTTTTCAAACATATGCGGCGGCAATAGTGGAAGAAGCGGAGACTCCAATTCTGCTAACCTACGAGCAGTTCTCCCATCTAACAAATGCTGAACAAAAAACCTATGTTAAAAAATTGCGCGAAATCATGGAAGAAATGAGTGCGGCTTTCCCCGAGCTTGCCCGAGAGATTTCAGCCCGCTCTAGCTTCTTTGCGCAGATGTGGAGTCTGAACTTTCAAACTGCTTTGGGCGAAGAGACAGATAGCATCCCAATTGAGGCTATTGAAAGCTACGTCAAGTACGCCAACGGGGAGGCTAGAAAATACTCTCAAAATATAACTCAGACAAAAATCTCAAATCTCTCTGAAAAAGAAAAAGGCCTCTTGGTTGAGCAATATCGTCAATCCCTTTACTGGTCTGCCTCAGCAGCAGCACAGACTTACAATATCACTGATAAGAACATACGCGAGCAGTTACTTAAAAACTATGTTAATCCAACTAAGAAAAAAATCGAAGACACCGAAGAACGCGTGAAACAATTTGCAAATGAAGCAGAGTATTCTGAAGCCCGAGATCAATACTTTAAAAAAGCACACCGAGGCGAACTTCTTCCCGGCCAAGACGGCTTCCCCTCAGGCGCACTTTTGGCCTATGGCGAACGCTTAAATCCTCATTCTAACTTAGCCAACACTCCCGATAAAATAGAAGTGCCTAAGGCTGCTAAGGCCGATGATGAAAAAAAGATTCCACCAGTAGAAAACAAAGTAGAAAACAAAAAAACAGAGAATAAAGATGAAAAAAAAATAGAGAAAAAAATATCTGCTAAGAAAAATACTGCTACCGAGATATTGAACACTTCCAACAGCTCCTATTATCGCTGTATGTATGCAGGCTTTATCCTTAAAAATGGTCCTGTGTGTATGGCGCCAAGCACTCTTCCATGGGATCTCGATGGTCTTGATAAGAAAACATTTATCTGTGAAAATGGAACTATTATGTGCAACCCATTTCTCTTTGGGTTTAAAACAAACTGTGACTGGGGCGATGCCATTGAAAAAAATAAAACGGATGCTTGTATGAAGTCTGCAACTCCTTACTGCGTAAAAACGGGACTCTATGCAACGAAAAATTGTGGTTCCATCAGCAATAACGAAAGTGCACTTCAAGCTGCTGTTCAGCTCATTAATAGAAATATCGCGGCATTCAACCAATTCGGTGTCAGCTTTGGAGAACTTTGCAACAAGGGTCTGATCGACTTTAATAGCTATAAGGGAAAACGAACCCCGATAAACATCAAAAAAACCAAAAATGATATCAAAAGAACTTGTGACAGCGCCCGCGTCCGCATGGCTGAAATTGAAAAACGTTTCCTCGTCACTAAGGGCTCAAAAACCAAAAAGAACAGCCCTAGCCCTGCTGCCGAAAAGGCTTCAAAAAATAAAGCCGTTCAATAATCTATTGGCCTTCAATAAATTTCTGATGAAGTTTTTGAACGGCCAACACCCCCTGCTCTTCATTCACAATAAAACAAAAGTTGTGCTTGCTGGCTCCTAGGCAAATCATACGAACGTTGATGTCCGAAATGGCTTCAAAAACCAGCTTTCCAAGTCCAGGCGTATGATTAATATTATTGCCAATTAATGATACCAAAGCCAAATTTTCCTCCACCTGCACGTCCGCAATAACCGAGAGGTCCGAGATTAACCTCTTGTTCAGTAAGGTCGAATCATCCAAGGTAACGCTGATTGAAATCTCAGACGTAGTAATGGCATCAATACTGATTTTATGATCATTGAAAATTTTAAATATTTGAAACAAGAAGCCGTGAGCATGCAACATCTCCGGAGTTGAAAGCGTTACCAGGATCTGCTTCTTACGAAGGGCAATAGCACGAATCAAAGGGTGGGTACGGACTTCTTTACGTACCCAGGTCCCACCAGCTTCTGCGTTAAAACTTGAACCAACGAAAACGGGAATATTCTTGCGAATAGCCGGTAAAAGAGTTGCTGGGTGCAAAACCTTTGCGCCAAAAGTAGCAAGTTCGGAAGCTTCTTTAAATGAAATCTCATCAATAGCTTTTGCTTTCGGGCAAAGTCGAGGATCGGTGGTTGCAATACCCGCCACATCCGTCCAAATCTCAAGAATGTCCGCACCAAGAGCCTCTGCCAAAATGGCTGCAGAATAGTCGCTACCGCCTCTTCCCAAGGTCGTCGTCATACCGTCTTCCGTGCGCCCTATATATCCTTGAGTAACCGTGATTTTTTTACTGTTACGAATATCGCCGAAATGTCTCTCACAAAGGATTTTAATCTCAGAAATCAAAGGTCTTGCCTTGCCGAAGGCATCATCGGTACGAAGAACCTCACGAATGTCAAAAAGCTCAGCCTCTAAGTCTAAGCTGTGTTTTTGTAAAATCTGCTTAATAGCTTCAGCAAATAAAACTGAAGACATACGTTCACCAAGACTCATCAATGCATCCTGAGCCTTCACGGAGCAGTCTTTCAGGAGGTAAATGCCCCGAGACAAAGACTCCATCTCTTCGAACAAATATTTTAGTTGAATGTTAAGCTGGGAGGAAAGTTTTAAATCATCGGCAATCTTGACATGTCTTTGATAAATTTTCGATAAAATTATCTCGGCCTCAGGCCAAGACTTCGTTTGAGAGGTCTTTCCCAGCTCAATCAAATCATTAGTTGTACCTGAGCTTGCAGAAACCAACACAACTTTCGCTTTTTGTTTAAGGGATAACTCTGCACTGCGAAGCATGCAAGAGGCATCTCCCATAGAGGTTCCACCAAATTTAGAAACGATGATTTTATTCAATTTTGCTCACCGCCCTTCCTGAAAGGCCGCCATGATTGTCGAAAGTAAAAAAGACGACTAAACGCTGCAGATCTTTTGAAATGAAGCGACCTCAAGTGAGGCGCCTCCGACGAGAAAGCCATCCACATGGGGGATACGAATCAAAGCCGCAGCGTTGTCAGGTTTCACACTCCCGCCATACAAAATCGGTGCAGTGAAGCCTAGACTCTGCAAAATTTCAAAAACATCTTTATGGGTTTCTTGAACTTGCTCTGACGTCGCCACCTTGCCTGTGCCAATCGCCCAAACAGGTTCATAAGCCACCACCAAGGGTTTTAGTTTATCCGCTTTTAAAAGGCCTTCCGTCAGTTGCACTCTCAAAATATCTTTAGTCTTTCCACTTTCGCGCTCTTCCAGGGTCTCGCCCACACATAGCATTGGCACAAGCCCAAGACTGTGCGTGTAGTTGACTTTATTTGCCAGCAATTCATTTTTTTCAGCAAACAACTGACGACGTTCACTGTGGCCAATTAGAACGTACTTCCCCCCAAGTTGCTGCAACATAGCGGCCGAGTTTTCACCCGTAAACGCCCCTTGAGCTTGGAAGTAAGAATTTTGCATACCAAAGTGAAGTGCATATTTTACTTTTAGATTTTGAATTGCAAGACTGGCAGCTTCCAAAGAAATTGCTGATGGAAAAAAAATCACTTCATTTTCACTTGCTTGAAAGACCTCTCCCCAATGAACAAGGAACTCACGAGTTTCTTTTGGAGATTTAAAAAGCTTCCAGTTGGCAGCAAAAATTTTCACGTTAGCTCCTGATTTTAGTTCGGAGGATTTCTAGACCTGGCAATTTTTCGCCTTGAAGATACTCAAGGCTAGCCCCGCCTCCAGTAGAAATATGAGTCATTTTATCAGCGTAACCTGAAGCTTCAGCCGCCGCAGCAGAATCACCACCACCAACAATTTTCTCACCCTTGCTTTCTGCCAGAGCCTTTGCAATAGCAAAAGTACCTTTAGAAAACTCTGGAGTTTCAAAAATTCCCATAGGGCCATTCCAAAAGACCATTGCAGCTTGGCTTAAAGCCGCCGTGTATGCTCTTATCGTTTTAGGGCCAATATCTACGCCTAGCTCACTATCACCGATATTCACATCCGACGTAATACGGGCAGAAGCTATGTCGCTGATTGAGGTCGTTACAATGTGATCCACCGGCAATAATAGACTCTTGTTCCGCGCCTCAATACGCTCGATCATTTGGCGTGCATAGTTTAGCTTATCTGCTTCTACCAAGGACTTACCAACACTATGACCTCTCGCCTTCAAGAAGGTATAAGCCATTGCTCCGCCGATAACGAAGCCATCCACAATATCAAGAAATTTTTCAATTACGGCAATCTTATCTGAAACTTTTGCTCCACCAAGAACCGCCAAATAAGGGCGTTTTGGATTTTCCAAAAGACCATCAAGCACGGTGACCTCTTTTTCAATCAAAAGCCCAATGGCCTTTTCCTTCATCAGGTTCGGAAGGGCGTGTATGCTTGCATGAGCACGATGGGAAGCGCCAAAGGCGTCATTTACATAGACATCTGAATAGTTCGCCCATACCTGTGCAAGCTCTTCACTGTCCTTCGTTTCACCAGAAGCAAAACGTACATTTTCTAGCAACAACAACTGCGTCTTTTTCATATTCAACAAAAGCGCCTTGATGCCATCGCTCGTGATGTCTTCCCACAGAATCACCTCTGCACTGAGAAGCTCACTTAAGCGTTTTGCCACAGGCTCGAGTGAGAATTGTCTATCATCTTCGTGCTTGGGCCGGCCCAAGTGCGAGCACATCACAATCTTTGCGCCTTTTTCCATCAAATACTGAATTGTCGGAAGGCTGGCCTTGATACGTGTCTCGTCAGTGATTTTCCCATCTTGTAATGGCACATTGAGATCAAGTCTTAAAAAAACAACTTTCCCCGCCACTTCAAGATCGCGAACTGTCTTAATGCCTTTAAGTCCCTTGGTAGCCATGATTAAAGTCCTAGATTATATAGGTTTAGATGCCCCCAATTTGAAGCACAGCCCCCCGGAAATCAAGAGGTACGGCCTTCTTTTTAGTATTGCAGCGCAGTGTTGAGTGTATTATAACGCATAATTTTAAATCAGGAGTTACTCATCCGTGAACTGCCTACTCTGTGAGTCCCCAAAAACTAGTGCATTTGCAGTTAAAATGAACCCCGCCTGCGATTATTTCCATTGTGTGCAGTGTGATCTTATTTTTATGGATACCAACATGAGAATGTTACCGGAAGAAGAAAAGATCCGTTATGACCTACACCAAAATCAAGATAGTTCGGGCTATCGCCAATTCCTACAGCCCCTCATTCATGATATCCAAAACTACAGCTCAAAGGTTTCCAAACCCTTGTCAAAGCTCAAAATTTTAGACTATGGATGCGGACCCACTGCTTTTTTAAGTAAGCTCCTCCTGGAGTACTCCAACGATACTATTAATTATGATCCCTTCTATTTCCCTGATAAACACACGCTACAGGCCACTTATGACGTGATCACTAGCACTGAGGTTTGGGAGCACTTCTGCAATCCACGCAAGGAGATCGCAAGAATGGCAAAACTTTTAAAGAATTTTGGGCTTCTCGCTATCATGACAGCAAGTCACCCAGGCGTGGGCCCCTTTCATAATTGGCAATATCGTCGTGACATGACCCATGTAGTTTTTTTTTCCGAAATAACAATGAAATGGATAAGTGATCATTTTAATTTCGATCTTGTAAAAGCACAAACTCCTTACTGGATCTTCCAAAAAAGGGCGTAACCAATGTCTCTACGAACCCATGCTTTTCGTTTAATCCCCAACCAAGATTTAAAAATAGAGCTGACAAAGTACTGCGTAGATCACAGACTTGAAGCCGCCACAATAATTTCCGGAGTGGGCAGTCTAAAGGTAGCAGCACTTCGCCTTGCTGATGAAAAAGTAAAAAGCGAGTTACATGGACCTTTAGAAATCGTTTCCCTTATTGGAACCTTGGGGTTGCAAGGCCTTCATCTTCATATATCGATTGCCGATCGTGACGGCAAAGTCCTAGGTGGGCATTTGCTTGATGGCTGCATTATTCACACTACGGCCGAGATTGTACTTTTAGAAATTACAAATTTAGAATTTGCACGAGAGCTTGACCAACAGACAGGATTTAAAGAGTTGGTCATTAGCCGCCGTTAACATAACCAAAAAGATTATAGATCCTCTTCCACTTTTCGCAGTGAGATGCTTCTATCTTTAACGTCTTATCTAACCAAGGGTGAGTAAATTCTAAGCTCTGGGCTTTCAAACAAAGCCCTAAGACTCCTAAGTCGTTTTTGAAAAAACGATTTTGCCGGCAATCACCATGATCCGCATCGCCGATCAAAGGGTGTGATATTCTGTTGAAATGCCGACGCAATTGGTGCCAACGTCCTGTTAAAGGCTTGGCCTCTACTAAAGAATATCTTGCCGTCGAAAATCTTTTAATCACTGCTACTGGAAACTCCACCGTAGCCATTCTAGAATAAGTTGTCTTTGCTTCAACTAAGTCTCCGGTTGAATCCAGCTCCAAAGGCAATTCAATGTCGCCATTTTCAGGAGTATAACCACGAGCCACTGCATGATAGGTTTTCAGCATGGATTTCTCAGCAAAAAGTTTACACAAAATGCTCGCCGATGCTGACGAAAGAGCGAAAAGCAAAACTCCGCTTGTTCCCGCATCCAAACGATGTACTGGATAAACATATTTACCCATCATATTTCGAGCTAAGTAAAGACAAGTTTTATCTCTTGAAATGCGGTTTCTTTTGTCTTCATGGGGGTGAACATGAAAGCCCGAGGGCTTATCGACCGCAATAAAATGCTCATCTTGATAAAGAAGTTTCAGGCTCATTAAATCTCTAAGCGACAGATAAGATCCATGACAAAAGAATCTTTGTCGTCTTTGATCTCAACGTGATTCTGAGCCTCTGGAAATCTTTGCGAACAGCTTGCCGACGATATTGATTGAATACCATGGTTTTTGCACTCAAGACTTAAAACTCCTAAGGTCTCTCCCTGATAAACTGAGTCCTTTTTAGATTGAATTTTCATATGGCAAACAGAATCAGCTAATGTGAATTCAAAATCAGCGGCCTTCTGGTTGACAAGTACTGTGTCCTCTCCATTTTTTGTCACTACAAGAATAAACTTAAAGCCGCGAGATATTAAGACATCAGCATCTGCGGCTGGTGTTAACAAAGCATTAACGATTGATGCAAGTGAACTATCCTTGCCTGCACCACGCTCAACACTACAGCCAATAAAAAATAAAATCGCTGAAAAAACTATGATGATTTGTTTCAATTTATTCCTCTACCATTTAATTTTAGGAAACATCTTCATTGCATTTTCCCGAGTTACTTTTGAAAGTTCCTGAAGAGTAACACCCTTCAGCTCCGCAACGACTTTTGCCGTGTGAACAACGAAGGCCGGTGTGTTTTTCCGACCACGCATTGGAATCGGCGCCAAAAAAGGCGAATCTGTTTCAACATGAATACGATCTATTGGCAAAGTGCGAACCACATCACGCAAAGACTCTGCGCTTTTAAAAGTCACAACTCCACTAATGGAGATATTATAACCAAGTTTCAAAGCTTGTTCAGCCAACCAAGGGGTGCCGGTAAAACAATGAATAATGCCTTTAACTTGGTCATTGAACTCTTTCATGATTTCAATGGTATCCACATCTGCATCACGGGTATGAATTTGCACCGGCATGCTGGTGCGAGCAGCAATCTCCATCTGAGCACGGAATGCACGCTTCTGCTCTTCGCTTGATGAGTGTTCGTAGTAATAATCGAGACCGATTTCACCGACAGCAATTACCCACGGCTTAGAGACATTGGTTGCAATAAATCGACCGATTTCATCAGTGTAAATCTGACCTTCGTGGGGATGGATACCCAAAGTACAAAAAACGTCTGGATAGTTTTTTTCAGCAAGCTCTAGGACTAAAGGCAAATCCTTGGGCTCTGTCCCGATCGTAGCAACCTTTACGACTCCAACTTCACGCGCACGTCGCAAAGCCTCTTCTGGTCCTTCTTCCAAGATATTAAGATGAGCATGTAAATCCATCCATTCCAACATTTTAAGCTCCGCTTTCGGAATTTTTTTCGTGATTTTGGCGAATCCAGAGCTCCTCCATCAAAAGCTGAACATCACGATTCTGATTAATTTCTTTTTCAACTGCCAATAATTTATCAAGAAGCTCCAAAATCAAATATCGACTATAGCAGGATAATGTATTTAGAAGCCCCAGCTGATCCACGCACATAATCAAGTTCTTCTGATCTTCTTGATAATATAAAACGTCACGTAAGACTGAAATCCAGTAGAAAAGAACTCTTTGAGACTTCCCTCTTTCTTTAAAGCTGTCTCGCCAAGAATTATCAGTCAGGAACTCCTTGTCCTCGAAAAATTGCTGCAACAGGGACAAAGCCACCTTGCGAATTTCTTGCTCTGGCCCCTCTTGTAACTGTGCTAACTTTTCAAAACTTCCTTGGCTTGCTCGAATTGCCCACTCCGGAGCTGAGCCTGCACCACGAGCAATGTCCTCAACAGCAAGAGGTTTAAAACTTACTATCCGCGAACGCGAACGAATTGTCGCTAAAACCCCCGCAACACTTGGAGCGATCAAGAAGAAATACGTTTCCGCTGGCGGCTCCTCAAGTGTTTTTAGCAGAGAGTTCGCCGCCTGCAAATTCAAGAACTGGACCTGATCAATGATAACTGCGCGACGTGTAGTGAGCCCTCTCAAGCTCAAAAACTGAATTAGCTCACGACTTTCCTCAATTTTAATTTGCGATCCTTCAGCAGCAATAAGCTTAAGCGACTCGTGAGCGCCAGCTGCGACTCTGCGACAAGAACTGCAAAGTCCGCAACCCATACGTGTAGTTTCACAAAGCAAAGCTTGAGCAAGACCAAGAGTGACTTTTTTTTTGCCAATCCCACTGGGGCCCACTAACAAAAAAGTCTGCCCAGGCCTCTGACTGGCGAAAACCCCAAGAAGTTTTGTAATCACATCCTGGTGGCCGAAAACTTGATCTAAAAGTCGAGCCACTTTCGCTCCTTCAGAGTTTTTAAAAGAATTTTTAACATCTCTTCAGTTGCAAAGCGCGCATCCAAAACCAACCAGCTTTGCGCATTTTCCCGAGCTTGTTTTAAAAAACTAGCCCGCACCTGCTCATGAAAAAAATCATTCTCTGACTCAATACGGTCTGCGGCCTCCCCGGTTTGAGATGTTCGAAGCGCTTGACGCTTCCGTGATTCCTCAACGCTGAGATCTAATAAAATCGTAAGATCTGCCTTGAGTCCATCCGTGGCAAAGTGATTCAGCATCTCCACATCTTTCTCATTGATCTTGCGGCCCCCTGCTTGAAAAGCTATTGAACTTGCCGAAAAGCGATCGCTTAGTACCCACTCACCTTTAGCGAGCTTCGGTTTAATAGTCTCATGTACATGTTGAGCGCGCCCGGCCTCGTACAGTAAGAGCTCAGCACTGGGAACAGGGGCCATGCCCTCTTGTTTTCGTAAAATAATATTGCGAATTTCATCGCCTAAAAGAGTCCCACCCGGCTCGCGAGTGCGGTGAAATAAAATGCCCTGTTTTGAAAGCTCTACTTCCAATGCTCGCATCAATGAACTTTTTCCAGAGCCATCAAGACCCTCAAATACAAGAAATGCCATGAGAGTCTTATGGCAGGCACCCTATCTGAGTGTCAAAACTAATAATATTGCTCTGCATTATATTAAGCGCGACCCATTTTCAGTGGACTTCCCCCGGGGGTTTTCTGTAGAGTGGCCACCTTTAGGAGATCAGTAAACTATGGGTACATTCATCGCTATTTTGCACGTCGTTGTAGCTCTTGTTCTTATCGGCTTAGTTTTAGTCCAAGACTCAAAAGGCGGTGGAGCACTTGGCATGGGCGGTGGCGGCGGCGGTTCTAACTCCGTTCTAGGCGCGACGGGCGCTAGTACTTTAGCTGCTAAAATGACACGTATTGCAGCAGTTGTCTTCGCTTTGACCTCTATCGGCTTAACCATTCTTTCTTCTCGTGAATCAAAAAGTGTTTTAGACAAGCTTCCGGCTGCTTCAGCGCTTCCTGCAACGCCGACAACTCCTGTGACTCCTGCAGCTCCCGTAGAACCTGCAACAAATCCCACAAAATAATCCTGTGTGTTCATCCAAGTTCTTCGCTATACTCTCTACCGTATGGCAAAGAACAAATGGTTTATTCCCTCGTTAATTATAACTGGATTTTTTTTTACTGGCCTATCCTGGTTTATGTCAGCTCGACTTGAAAACCAATCTTCCGGCCTCAAACTCCTCGCTCGTATTGCTTACAACTCTGGCGAGGTCTATGTTCTTCATAAAAATATGACTGAAAAAAAGACTCTCAAAAATAGTGCCTCTCTCTATTATTTAGACACAGTTGAAACCGGCCCCGATGGTGATGCCACCTTCGAATTGGATTCGGGTTACCGTATCCGCATCCCCGACAACTCCCTAATTACCTTGGACCAAGAGGGCGAAAAAACTGTTCTCATTATTAAGCGTGGTGATGTGCAAATTGAAAGCTTCGGCCATGACAATACTGTGATAATTTCCAAAAATGGTCAACGCCTGACTCCAGCTGAATATGAAAGGACTCTTCGTAAAGAAAATGCTCAGGGCAATTTCCCTGAGATGGCCCCTATTATTGCCGAGGCTTCCTCTACACCTGCCGTAGGTGGAAGCTTGAGCTCTGAATACATCCAGGAAACACTCAAGTGGCAAATTCCAGCCTTTGATAAATGCTATAAGCAGCTCCTGCAGAGAACTCCGGAAGTGGTTGGTCGAGTTGTAATGACCTTCACAATTGAAAAGAGTGGAAAAATAGCCAGTGCCGATGCCACGACTTCAACAATTTCGAACCCAGAATTTAAACATTGCCTCAGCGAGGCCCTCCGGCGCATTGAATTCAAGTCCTTTAGGGGTGACCCAATCACCAGCACTTTTCCGCTGAGTTTCGAGTAGGTACGGCCTTCTTTTTAGTATTGCGACGCAATACTAAAAAGAAGGCCGTACCTAACGGCTCTCGTGGAGATAGTCTACGTGTTCGTGAACCCAGGGCTCGTGGACCCCTTCCATCTCAAAAACCTTACCAGCAATAATGTGCTTTTCCTTTAAGGGCACCATCGATGGTTCAAAGTCATGAAAAATGAGTCCCTTTTCTTCCAAGAAAGGACGGACTTTTTCATAGCAAGACTGACCAAGTACCCCACGGCGAATAAGCTCGTCGAAAGTCTTCATTAGTTCTTCAGGAGAAAAACCATAATTATAAATCATATCTTGGGCCACAGCATACAGCCCCTCAAAAGAAAGGCGCTGATCCTGCACTAAATCCAAAGCGACTTGATAGGTATTATACGTAGCCAAAGTGCGACGACCAAATTTCAAATAATAGTCAGGGTCCGTATCTGTGGCAAGATTGATATAAATCTTCTCAACAGGATCGTTCTCAGGGATTTGTGATTGCAACACCATAATTTGATCTACCTGCTCACCAGTCACATGAAGTTTTTCCAGAATATTACGAATCTCATGGGGGCCAATACGGCGAGCACAAATATCTGAGTAAAGATTGTAAATAACCGCATCGGATTCACTATCATCACCCCAGCAAATTTGGCGAACACTGGGATGCAAACGAGTTCTTAACTGCAACATAGCCTGAAGCTTATAACCCACCTGCTTTGTCAGACGCCAAAACCGACCAGGACGAAGATTTTTCAAATTGTCTTTATAAAAACAACCAAAAGGGTGAATCTCATCTATCAAAAATTTTTCAGAAATCCTCTCCTCCATTTGCGGTGGGGAGGCTGTAATAAAGTAAATTGGGAAATACTTTTGGCCACTTTGTTTAGCTCGGTAAATCGACAAAGCGCGAATCAATGTGCTAGTTCCCGGTATATTACGCTTATTCCAGGCTCGCTCCAAAACTGTCTGTAGCAATCCCCGTAAGGAATCGATAGTAGTGTCCAAATAGGTTTTATCCAGATCCCAAAGGAAGACCTCTTCACTATTCTTCTCAAGCCCCACAGGCACATAGGGAAAGAAAACCACATCTGAATTTATTTCACTGCGACTTTCCCACTCTGCCATCAAAGTCCCCTTACTTATAGATACAAATCCATAAAACAATAGTATCACCAGATCCTTATCCTTTGCCAAGGACTAGGCGTGCTGAACGACGCATAAGGAATATTTATAAGTCATATTCAAAAAATATTCCAAAATAAACATTGCCGTTCGGTGCCATTTTTGGTCTAAGTTGACCACTTTTTAGTGTTCGGTTTTTGAGGGGGAATCAAAAAATGAAACTACTTACACATTCTTTAATAACTGTTGCCTTAGTCATACTATCTGTTGGCTGCACGCCAACCGAAAAGAACAACACAATCAGTTCAACAAGTGCATCATCAATTATTGGTGGTACGGATGTTCCTGAAGGCGCCTCTCTTCAGAAAAGTATTGTAGCTATTTACGATATGAAAAAGGGTGCGCTTTGCTCCGGTTCCTTGCTTGAAAATAACATCGTTCTGACGGCAGCACATTGTATTGGTGCAAATCCTCAGGATCATTTGATCGTTTTCTCTGCAGACCTGACCTCTGTTTTTCAAGGCCAAGACAAAAACCTTATTCTTCAAAAAGTTCGTAGAGGAGTAAAAACTCTCGTGAATCCAAACTGGGGTAAAAATAATCAATCCGCTGGCCAAGCTTGGGGCGACACCGCTTTGATAAAATTCCAAGGCAATGTTCCTGCTGGCTTTAAACCTGCAACAATCTTGGCTTCTTCCACAGGATTGGCTGCCGGTACAACAATCACAGTTGCTGGCTACGGAGTAAACAGCGATGTCCTGACTGAGGTGAACAAAGCGGACCTCCCTGACTTCAAGCAAAGACAAGCCAAGGGCGAAGTTTTCTGCGAGCAATCTCAAGATGCCAAAACTGAAAAATGTTATACTGAAAAATTGAGCGGTGAGGGGCACTTGAGAACTACAGAGCTCAAGGTTGCTGACTATTATAATGATACTGAAATCATATTTGACCAACAACATGGTCAAGCCTCATGCGAAGGCGATTCCGGCGGTCCTGCCTATGTAAGACAAGCAAATGGCGAATACAATTTGTTTGGAGTAACAAGCCGTGGAACTCGTGGTTGTAACGGTTATGTTTTATACTCTGATATTGCCTCAACAAAATTGAATGCTTGGCTCAGAGATGCAATGAGCCAACTTAATAAGTAGATTTTGTCAATTTATTAAGATTGATATCCGCCTCCCTTTCAATTATCGTGCGAACGTAAATGGAGGCTTTTCTATGAAACTTATGCAAATTCTCACTTCAATTTTGGCGCTCACAGCGATTGCTGGTTGCAAAACTGTCGATATCAAAGATGGTCGTGTTCCGAGCCAATATCTCTCACAAGCAAAAAAACTCGAAGGCACCTATAGAGGTGAATTTAACGGAGTAGCAGGAAGCCTCGTTATCAGCTTTAATGGCAATAAACCTAATGTTAGATATCATAATAGCCATGGCGATGATCTCTTAAACAACAATTGCAATTCGTCCTTTGGTGATCTTTTGAAGGTGTCCATAAAGGGTAACAGTAAAAATCCACAAGTGACCGGCGCTCTTTTTGATTTCGATGCTGCAAATTGCAGCATTATGGTTCGCGGTCGCGAGATCTCCTTTGGTTTTAAGCAAACGAATCGTGGCATGAGAGTGGATTTGTCCCTTTTGCAGGACGTTCGCCTGAGAGAGGTCTGCGCTTTGGATCCAGGGGCTCCACCACAAATTCCGCCTTCACAACGCTGTACTTGGCAACAAGAACCTACCTACCTTTACGGTAGTTTCATTAAATAGGGGTTTTAATTTTTTTGAGAGAGAGCTGGAAATTTTAAAATTTCCAGTTAATCTTCTCTTTAGGAAATGAAATCCAGTCCTCATTTTTTGGAAATCCTTTCGGACGGGCCTCGCTTTGCCCTTTATATTCCAAAAAAGCCGTCATTGCGCAGATAAATGCTTCAAAAGCATGGTTATTTTCGATCATCAAACGTCTGTCTTGATCATAGACAAAGGCGATATTGTGTTCACCTAACTCCTTGAGAATTCCTTTACGACTATCCTCACCCATCACTGAGTGTTTATGAGAGCGTAACTGTGATTTCAATATGTGCAAAGAAAGGCCAATTCTCCAAATAGAAAGCTTTGGAAAGACCTCTAGAGCCGGGACATTCAAACGACGCAAGATAAAGGCGGCTCTTGCTAAGAGGGGAGCCAAGTTTGCCCCCATGGCGTTTGAAACCTCAAAAGGTTCATCAAGTCCTGTTGCCAAATGCATTTCCACGGCCCTTTGTGTATAAGGTGTAAAAATTCTTTTCGGTTTTTTTCTGGCATTTTTTTCTTTAATAAAATCCCACATCCATTGGATATGTGGCTCTTTGCAATCCTCATAGCCTGGGCATTTTAACTTGCAACGAAGACAGTTTGGCAAACTCCATGGAGTGTCCAGTGCCAAGCTATGTATCATACCCCTATACTGCTCAAGAATTTCATGAATCTTTAGATCTGCGGAAATATTCTCTTCAATTTTTATTCTATCGAAAATTTTAGCAAGAAAGACCTTGTGGTGCTTGGGGTAATATTCCAAAATTGCCATACAAGCTTTGTCGGCCTTGCCTCCTCCAAGAGACAAGCCAACGAAACGGATAACATCACCTACGGGAGTGGATTCACGAGATGAGTGGCGAGAACTTGAAACCCTGCTTTTTGACATGCGATGGCCACTCCTTCCTTTTTATCTTCAGGGGTCCAAACAAGTACGCAGCCTCCCCCACCAGCTCCACAAATTTTAACAGCCAGAGCTCCATTCTGCAAAGAAAGCTCATTCAACTTTTCAATTTCAGGGCTAGTAAAAGCTGGCGCCAAACGCACACGAGCCTCAAATTCTTCACGGAAAAGCCCCGGAAGCTCGCTCCAAAGAGACTCGCGAACAACTCTTTCAGTGCGTTCGGCAATATTCTTAATATCATTCAGAGCTTTAAGCGTCTTTGAGTCTCTGGCAACAGCCGCCTTCATTACTTCAAAATTATTCATGCCCGAATGATGAGTCTTTCCAGTATAAACCAACAAAAAATGTTGAGCCAAAGGTGAGTCCCCAATGCTTAAGACTTCTTGACGAATTCCGTCATAGTCAAACTTCAGAATATTTAATCCACCACTAACAGCCGGATAGTAATCCTGAGTCCCCGTGAGCGCATTAAGAGTTTCCGCTTCGATATTATGGGCAATGTTTACCATTTCGTGGCTGTCTTTAAACCTACGTCCACAAAACTGAGCAAAAGCTTTCATAATTGAAATTGTTAGGCTCGAACTGCCACCAAGCCCTCCACCCACAGGACTGTCTGACTGAGTGGTTAGTTTAAATCCCTGCTGAGGCTTCCAGTAGCGCAACTGAGTTTGCAAAAGAACCATGCGCGGATCAACATCACTCAAAGCTTCTGTAAGATTTTTATATTCCTTTTGCAGGGATAAATCTTTGGAGCTTAGAATCACTTGCCCATTATCCAAGGACTCAATAATTGCATGGGTATAAATGTCGATAGCCACATTCACTGTGGTGGTGCCGCCTACGAACAAATACAAAGGCCAAAGGTCTAAGGTGCCACCTGCTAAATCAACTCGTGTAGGTGATTTAATATGAATATTCATGGTGCAGCCTTTTTTTGTTTTTCTTTGGTTTTCTCCACAGGCAACAACCCCATCAGCCCCCAAGACTCAATCACGCTTGGCTCTAGAGCAAATACATCCTTAAAAAGATTGCTCTTAGCAAGAATCAAAGTCTTCTCCCCGATCAAAGCCTTTTTCTTAATTGACGGCCCCCATGAAAGGTCATAAAGAATTTTTCCGTCTTCTGCTTTAAGAATAATTCTATTCTCGGAATCTTTAAAGCCCATTTGCTCACTTTTATCAAGATACTCAGTCACTGAAGAATCACTCAAACGCATGATAAAATTGCGAATCGCATTTTGGTCCATAGAGGCCTTTGCATCGCCATCGAGATACCATGTCTCTTTATCTTTTGTCAGAATCATTTTTTTAAGTTTTGTATTAATTTCGATACGACGAACAGAAAGATTCAGAAAATCAAAAGGCTCTTTGCGATCACGAAGGCCCATTAAGGTCATTTCGAAGAACTTATCGGTCTGGCCTGGTTCAAGTTTTAAAATAAATTGAGGATCTGACGTCACCGCTATAATAGATTTATCAGCAAGCTGCTTAATTTCTGCTGACCAAGTTTTATCTTTGAGCTTAAGGTCGATCTTGGCCTTCGTTGTTGCCTTCGCAGGGGCCTGCGCAAGTGCTTTGTCCATAAAATCATTGGCTTGAATTTCATTCAATGATGTCAAAATCTCACGGACTTTATTTTGATCAAGCTTTAGTTCAGGATTATTTTCACTGATCCACTTATTGCCTTTGTTAATTAGCCGGAACTCATCTTTTTGAGATTTAATATTAATCCCCTCGACCGATGCGATTTTCCCCCGGAAGAGTCTCTTGTCGCGGAAATCCAGCGGTGACTTCTGACTTCGCAATGCCCACTGTGCCGTTCCGACAAGAACTTTGTTTTCGTCTGCACGGCGAAGAAAGCTGTTGCCTTCAAAATTCTTTTTTGCAGAAACTTGGATGAGGATCGCGCTTCCTTGTTGATTAATAAAAATCACCTTTGTAAAGTCCTTATCAAGACCGAAGATGGACCAATTCAAATTTTTGTCCTTACTCTCGATTGTATCTATGCTTTTCTCGCCGGCTAGTCCGTTAATAAAATCTTCAACAAATTGATTATCCGCCCAGTCTTTTATGGGCTCTTCCAAGCTCCAACCAGTGTCATCGCGCTTAAGTAAAATTTTTCCAAACTTATTTTCGATTTCTACTTGGTTGATCTGATCCACGGGAAAGGAAACAATTTTAGATTCGTTGCTTTTACGTATCTCTTCTTTTCCAGATAAATAAAATTCAAAATAATATGTAGCTCCTACAAGCACAGCTACAAAGATAGCGAACCAAGTCGTTTTCTTCATATTAAGCATGCCTTCTTCTTAACCATAGAGTCACACTTGTTCCAAGCAAGACCAGAGGAACTGGGATCGCAAACAGGAATACGAATAGATAAAAATTAGAGGTTGTCATATTCAACTTCGTTACTTGATTTTCTTTTGGAGCAACGCTGATAAGATTCTCTTCCTTTGCTAAAGAAGCTATAGAGTTTAACACTAGGTCGCGATTTAAACTTTGCATTAAAAGCTGATTACCTAAGAAGTCTGCGTCTCCTGCGACAATCATTTCAAAGTCCTTTCCCGCACCACCTGGGAACTTCCCCTTTGCCATGGTCACTAAGGTAAAGGCCCCCTGAGGTCCCTCTCCCTTGATCTCAAGACTTGAAAAAGACATTGAACTTTCCGGTGCTTTCACCAAATCGTCAATAGTGACGCCCTCAGGCACCTTACCTCGCTTAAAAGACATAGGGTTTCTAAAAATTGTTGCTTCGTTTTTACCAAAGACTTTGGTGATTTCATTTGTAGTAGAGAAAACAGTTCCCAAGGTCTGTCCCTGTTGAATACCTTTTCCTGCTGCCGTTTCAACAAGATTTAAAACATAGTTATTCATCGGCTCTAAGCCCACTTGTCCCAAGACTGTCTCTAAACCTTGAGTTTGTTTCGACTTTAAGGCCATGAAAAGACTTCCGCCGCGCTTTAGGTACTCCTCAAGACCCTGAATTTCATAGTCGATAAATTTTTGCGAGGGACCAACTATTGCCACAACGTCCGCGTCGTCTGGAATCTTTGCGTTTAGATTCAACGCCAAAGTCTTAATTGAATAGCGATTGTTCTCAAGCATTAGCTTCAAGGCATTAATCCCGTTGGCCTCTTTTGCCTCTTCAAGATCTCTTTCGCCATGGCCTACGATAAAATAAATATTTTTATCTTTTTCACGAGTCACTTTTACAAGGGCACTGGTTACCTCTTGTTCTTCGATTTTCTCGATTCGGTTTTTGTGCCCCTTATATTCTAGAAAAATTACACCACTACCTTTGGTTACACCATATTGCTCAGCAAGGTCGGGGCGCTCATTTACCTCTACAAATTCTAGCTTAATATTTGAACTCTGGTCCTGGTACTTCTTGATTAACTCTCGGAAAGATTTACGATTCTCTTCATTGCCCTCAACTCCTTTTTTATAAAAAAAACGAATCAAAAGAGGCGAATCCAAGCTCTTCACCAGCTTTATAGATTGGCTAGACAGTGTGTTAACCTGACTACCAGAGAAATCCCACACTTTGTAGTGCTTCACTGCTAAGAAGTTAGCGACAACCAAAATCACAAACACGAGGCCAATCAAAGCCCCCATGTTCATGCCATGCTTCGTGGTTTTCATAGTTAGAAATTCAACGATAGTTTTTCGTTCTTGCACCAAGGCGCCCACAAAACACGATACAAAAAAAGCTAGCGGAATCCACAAAAAAGGAATCCACGTCCCGACCAACAAACGAGTCACAATGAAACTCAAAATACTAATACCAGAAATACCAAATAAGATTTTACTAATGCGATTCACAGGAACTACCTCCAACGAGAAGATTCAACGACTCTTTCAGCCAAAAAACAGAACAACGCTACCATACTGAGCAAGAACACAATCGCACTCGTGCGGATAGTCCCCTCAACTAAGCTACTGAGATGAGTGTTTACAGAAATGTGTTCAAAGATTTGACGAACAGCTTGGCTGTCTGTCATTTCGACTCCGATGCCCACAAACCAGATTGAAATATTAAAAACCACGGAGGTCACATAGGCCACCAATGCGTTCTCGGTTAAACTTGAACAAAAAAGATTCATTGCTGCATAGGTTGCACCGACTAAGAAAATACCAATAAATGCAATCAACAAAGGGCCCCAATTCAATGTCGTCAATGTTGCAGTTGCAATCGGATAAGACAGCGCCAAGAGTACGATGCCGCCGACAGCGGCAAGAGCTGCAAAATACTTTCCAAGAATAATATTTGCAGAAGTCACTGGAGATGTCAGCAGCAAATCAAAAGTACGCAACTTGCGCTCTTCTGCCAACAGACGCATCGTTAGAGCAGGAACGACAAAAATTAGCATTAAGTTCAAATACGAAAGATGTCTGAGAAAAAGACCATAATGAATATTAAGCTGTTGCTGATTAGGCAGACTTTGTTGAAAAACATAATTTTGCAAAAGCTGTGAGAACAAATTCAATTGAATGGGGTATGACCAACTCAAAACCACTGAAACCAAAAAAGCGATCATATAAAACCCAGGACTCATATAAAATCCCTTAAGCTCCTTCTTAAATATCGTCATTGTTGCGCTCATGATTGCACCTCTATTTGGTCACTGCCATAGGTCAGCTTTAAAAACACATCTTCCAAATCGATCTTGTGGAAACTTAATTCTAAAAGCCCCAAGCCCTCGGTCACAACTCGCGTAGAGATTGCATCCACCACTGCTTCATCGCCCCGGATATTTACTTCCCAGTCCCGACGCGTACTGCCCGAAGCAATATTTAGAACTCCTTCAATCCCAGTGAGAACTTTTTTAAAATCAGGTACTTCCTTACGTAGACGAATAGTAAGTCGACTCTGACCGCGATCCTGGGCTGCAAGATTTTCAATACGGTCTTGCGCAACAATTTTACCCTGATGAATGATGATCACTCGCTCGCAAGTTGCCTGGACCTCACTAAGAATATGAGTTGAGAGGATAATCGTGTGTTGACCGCGGAGTTCTTTAATAAGTTCACGAATCTCTGACACTTGTTTTGGATCGAGCCCCACTGTTGGCTCATCTAGAATTAAAACCTCGGGATTTGAAACCAAAGCCTGGGCAATTCCAACTCTTTGGCGATAACCTTTCGAAAGATTGTGAATCAGACGTTTTTCAACACCTGTCAAATTTGTTTTTTCTAAAGCATTATCCACCTGAGTTTTAATTTTTTCCTTGGAAACCTGCTTAAGCTCGGCCACGTAGGTCAAATAATCACGAACAAACATATCAGTATAAACTGGCGGGGTCTCGGGCAAATAGCCAATTCTCTTTTTGACCTCTAAAGGACTTTCAAAAACATCAAAACCTGCAATTGTAGCTGATCCCGAACTCGGAGCCATGAAGCCTGTGATTATTTTCATAGTTGTCGACTTCCCGGCCCCATTGGGCCCTAAAAACCCGACCACCTCGCCCTTACCTATAGTGAAATTCAATTTGTTAATGGCCCGACGAGGACCGTAGTCCTTAGTAAGATCTCGCACTTCGATCATAATGTCTCCCATGAGTGATAAAAAAATTCTATTCCGACTATAGAAACAGTCAAGGCAACGCCGCATGAAGCGAAGGGTCAATTAAAAATTAAGCAGTCACTGTGAATTGTTTTTCCGAGTGATAAGTCACACGGCCCAACTTATCACCCTTAATTGGACGAACAAAACGACACTCTACTAGCACCACAGCGTACTTTTCGCCCGCCATAAGTGCTCTTGAAGACAAGGACTCTTTGAGTACCCAAAGCGCAGCCTTTTGAATCTCATCAAATGAAAGCTCTTGATCGCGAGTGCGGTGAACGATAGCATGGGCTCCTGGGTAATCCTTAAGATGAAGCCAATAATCCCAAGCCTTGGCTTTGCGAAGCAGTGCCAAGTTATCAGCACCGGATTTCCCACAATAAATGATGGCCCCGGATTCCAAATTAAGTTTTCTCCCTTTGGCCTCGATATTTTTCATTAAATCGTCGATTTTGGGACGAATACCTTCGCAACGTTGGCTTGATTCATATGTCGCCCTCTCGAGATTCACAAGTTCTTCCATCACAATAAGCCTGCGAGCTTGTGTGCCTTCGACCTTATTAGCCGCGAGCTTGGCTTTTGCAAAAATGATTTCCATATTGGCGAAAATATTTTGTTTGAAATCAACCAGTCCATGCCACTGCTCGGGTAGCTGCTCCGGATTAAAAGCATGTGGCATTATAGTTTTTAAGTAACTTCCAAGTTCGTAAAATTTTTCAGAGGGGTTCTCTCCCAGAATCTTTTCAATTTCGCTAAGAGCTTTGCGCTTTTTCTCTATATCTTTTGCCTGCCGCTTTTCCCACTGCGCTTTGGGATCTATAGAGGGACGAGCTCCGCCTCCCTGGAACTCTGCGAGCCACTCTCGGTGAATTTCCCAAAGATCCCGAGGCTCTGGCATAGGCCCGGGAGTTGACTGAGTGCGCAGCCCTCGGGGCCTTTCCCAAGCAATTTTTTTGCCCTCCGCCTCGACTAAAAGATTGGCCTGACCTGGAATAAGTATCAGCTCCATTAGGCAATTTTGCTGAGAGTTTCCAAGCTCAATTTTTAAAACTCGGCCATAGTTCTCATCCAGCCATATCCTCCGAAGGTAGAGATTTTTTCCATGAGAATTCAAGAACAAGGCCACCGGTTTGGGCTTAGATGCCTTCTTGAAAGGACAATGCTCGGTATAAAGCAGACAAAATGGATTTGAGGGGTTCATGTCCAGCGTCAGCCAAAAATGGCTCTGCCCACGAAAGCCCAGGGCTAAACCTCGGTCATTGGAAATAACATCCTGCAGTTGAGTATCAGCAAGCTGATTTCCCAATTCAGTGACCAAGGTCTTAAGCTCTAATAAACTCATAGCTTTCATTTAGTTTTCCAAAGGCCTACCGATAAAATAGCATATGGCAACAGATCTACTCTTTCAAATCTTTCATCAGCACCTTCATGATCCCGATTGTCAAATTGAATCTGCCAAGGAGCTGATCCAAAAAACTGTAGGCACCTATTTATTATTTATATCGCGCACCGCCAATATTCCCGATGGCCATCTCCAAGATGTCATTGAGGACCTGCAGGAAGAAGTCATCGAGATGTATCGCAAAAAAACCTATGGGCACTACAATCTCAAGGACTATCGCGAAAGTCTTAAAAAAAAACTGGATGAATCAACATAGATCTAAGGCCGGTATTTTAAGGGTCCGCTGACAAATCTCGCCGAACTTGCGACAATAGTATTGTGGAATATCGACACCTTAGATTTTGCTATATTATAATTATGCTTTTCACCTTTTGTCTTATCGAAAGCATAAGCTTACAGGCACTGGCTATCGAAACTTCCTCATGGTTAGAAACTCAAGACAATACGAACAAGCTCGGTGTAGAAAAAATATGGTTCAGTTCTGATCTTAACAAAGCCGTTTTCTTACGCGCCCACCGCCAACAAAAATTAAATTCTCAAAATCAATTCTTAAAAGCTGCTACACAGTTAAATCCAAAAATTTCTCAATTAAACGACACTCTATATTTTTATAACATGAGCGATTACGAGATTCAAAACTGGGTGAAAAAAAATATTCCAAACAATAAAACTGCTATTTGGTTTTCTCTTTTCGCCTCAACGGCGTATGCTAATTCAGCGACCTGTCCAAGTAATAAATCTGCAACCTCCAATGATTCTAGCAACATGGATAGTTTTTATAGAAGTTTCGTTGGGATTGTTAATGGTGACTTTCTAAAAAAAATGGTAGGCTGCTCAACTCAGGACCCCACAATTAATGAAAAACAAAATCAATCTCTGTCCATCGAAAATTTTGGCATGGTGCTAAAGGAACATTGGGAGCAGCTCAAAGAAATCATTTCTCAGCTGCCCAACATGCCATTGCCCGAAGAAATAAAAAAAGAGCTTCTGTGTGACGGACTCTCCGTAGGTATTTTTATTGCTCAAGGTGCGGCCCTCAGCGGACTTACTGGCGTTGGGGCTTATGTTGTTGTGCCTCGACTCTATGTGGCACTTAAAAGGCTTTTACAGACTGCAAAATATTTAAAAAAATTCAAAGTTAAAGCAAAAGGTGCTGTTGCTTTTGAAATATCAAACGTAACAAAAACTAAAAATATATACCGAACTCAGAAATCTTACATAAAAAGCTTGCAAGATGGTGCTCGCCAAATCCTAGACAAAGGAAGAATAGCTGAATCCGGAAAAAACGGAAATTATTTTTCTGAACTTCGAATAACCGCCAATACAGAATTAGAAATGCAAAAGGATTTACTGGTCACTCTGAATAATCTTGAAAAAGAAAATAAGATTTCGACTTTTGGAAAAAAACTTTCGATAAAAACTGAAAGAGAATCCATAAAAAATAGAATTATCACATTAGAGAAAATCACCGGCCCCGAAGGCGCCTTAAATGCAGGCGGCGTTTTCAGTGACATCATTTATTAAATCATTTATATTGCGGAAATAAAGAGTATTGGAACATCACTTTCTGCGAGTATTTACGCGTTCGCTATTGCGTGCAAGCACGGGCCGTAGAAAATCAAATGTACGTAATACATTCTCCAACAGTGGGCTCTCTTCCAACTGTGCCGGCGGTTTCGTTAAATTATGGAATGGCCGCAATTTATTGCCCTAGTGACTATGCCTTTCCTAGGGATGGGCTACTCGCAGAGGGAACTGTTAATCAAGAAAGCAGTAGGAATTGCCTGCGGAATGCTCACATCAGGTTAAGCTGCCATGATCGCAACGCATTATTGCTATACCATCAAGATAGGATGTTATATTTGTGCGAGATGGAAAATTACTTTCAGCAAATTCAATCATATTATTTCGAAAATAATATCTGGACGTGGCTCTCTTTAGTGCTCATTTCAGTTTTTGCAACCTTCATTGTAAAACTTATTTTACATTACCTTTCTAAATATCTAAGAAAGTTCGCACAAAAAACGGCTTCCATTTGGGATGATGTCTTTATTGATCTTATTGATGGTTCCAATAGAAGTATTATTTTTATTTCTTTATTTTTTTTCTTTACCCAGCCTCTTAGCAGATCGACTAGCTTTGGTAAGCTGTTATCTAGCATTGCAATTATTGCCATTATTTTTCAATTTGCTCTTTGGGGCCTACATATCATCAAAAATTGGCGAAAGGCCGTTTTAGATAAAAAAATTGCACAAAATCCATCTTCATCGGCTGCTCTGGGCTTACTTTATACGGCTATTCAATTAGGTTTTATTGTTCTTCTTATTTTGATTGGCCTTAGCCACTTAGGCATCGACATTACTGCATTGTTAGCAGGGCTTGGAGTTGGTGGTATTGCTGTCGCCCTAGCTGCACAAAATATTTTAGGTGATCTTTTGGCCTCTCTTTCAATTGTTTTAGATAAACCCTTTGTCGTCGGTGACTATATTGTCGCTGGAAATGAAAAGGGCACCGTTGAACATATCGGCATTAAGACCACTCGACTAAGAAGTTTGTCCGGCGAGGAATTGATTTTATCGAATAAAGATCTACTGGAGAGCCGGGTACAAAACTTTAAAAGGATGTGGGTTCGTCGCGTAGTGCAAAATTTTGGATTAACCTATTCAACATCGGCAGAGACGATTGAAAAGGTCCCACAATGGGTGCAAAGCATTGTGGAAAAGCAATCAAAGTTACGCTTTGATCGTTGTCACTTTGCTGCTTATGGCTCTTCTTCTTTAGATTTTGAATTGGTGTTTTACGTTTCTGATTCTGAATACAATGTTTATATGGATCTTCAACAAATAGTCCTTCTTGATATTTTTAAAAAATTTACTGAAGAACGTGTTGAATTTGCATTTCCTTCGCAATCAATCTATGTGGCAAAGCTTCCGACTCCTGTTTAGAAGTTTAAAAAGAGTCGACCATAAGAATATCATCGAAAACTGATTGGCTTCTTTAAGGCGTTTTAGCTTTCTTGCTTGTTGAGTAGCAAGGGGTTGCAAATGCTATCTGCATCATTTGCAAGCTTGGTTATCAAGGAATTCGCGACTTACCCCCCAATACATCGCCGGCAAGTTGCGGTTTGCCTTTTGATGTTCTTCCTGCTTTTGAAGGATTGAAATATCCTGTTGACTCAACGCTTATGGGAGTCCACAAAGTGGGCAGCGATTTCACTCATTCTTCGGGTCCCACAGCTTAGGCAAAATCCCCGGCGCTTACACGAGAAGGCGAGCTTAATTCCGCGAAGGTTTATGACTTAAATCACTCTTTGCCTTTTTGAATTACAGAATTCGTTGTCGAAGGGGAAGACGACTCCTCAGCACTAAAGTCCTGGGATCCTAGATTACAAGTTTGAATGGCCCTGTTCAATGCTTCCATGCCCTTAATCGAGCTGCTAAAGTCTTTAGCCATCTTCGACAAATTTTCAGAGGTGGTCGGGGTCGAAATAGAGACTGGACTAAATATTTTATTGCCAGTAATTAATTTCATTTGTTTTTCAATGCGGGCGTTATCCGCTTCAATAACGGCCATTTGACGTTTTTCCAATTGAATGGATTGGTTGCCAAATGCCTTTGCCATAGTGGCATAACTGTCCATCATGTCCATGCATTTTTTTGCGTTCTCCTCATCCAAGGGAGCTCCGCCTTTTCTTTTTTTTGTTTCAATATTATAGGCCTCATTCAACCGCTTACAAGCACGCTTTGTTGCAGTCACACACTTCATATCACCTTTACTGAAGGGCGTTGTTCGTGTGTAAGAATTGAGTTCGCCATAGCAAACCGTCGAGGAACGCAATTTCGAGCCATTAAAAGTCGAAGTCCTAACCACGACCTGAGAATCGCCTAACTTTTTTGCAGGAGTCACTATGGCCTCGGTAATAGCCAGTATTTTTGTGCCTTCAATATCCTCGTTGTTCCACCGCATTTCATACTCTGAGCGACCTTGAATATTGGACTTGGCCCATTTTTCCTTATTGTTAAACATTAAGCTGCCATCGGAGCTTGTGATCTTTTCGCCGTTAAATTGAAAATTTCCCGTGTAGTAATTTTTTAACAAATTGGGGTCATATTCTGCAGACGCGGTCGCAGATATTAGAAAATTTAAAGCACCGCCACCCACTGGTATTCTGTAAAGTCCTTACTGGCATCAAGGCCATAGACACCATCCACAAAGAGCTGATGGAAGTGGACATTGAGATTGATGGCTCCGCCAAAGCGCTGGATCAGCGTTACCGCGCCGGTTTTGGAGTTGGTTTTCTCAAGCCCGGATTTTTTTCGGTAGTAGTCATTAATCGCAGTAGTCGTGATCTCAAGGCACGGGCCATGACTTTGGGTCTAATCGCCAGAAGTGGTCTCAGTGAGATCGGGAACGTCATTACCCATTGCCTGATGGGTTTATGTGGAAGGACCGAGTCCACCAAGTGGGCAGCGGTTTCACTCATTCTTCGGGTCCCACAGCTTGGGCAAAATCCCCGGCGCTTACACGAGAAGGCCACCAGATGTTCTTTATGGCAGTTCTCGCACTGATTGCGCAAAAACCCGTGGGCCAAGATCCCGCAGCGTAGATACTCGTTAAACTCCTTCACCACGAAGTCCGGAAGACTGCTCCCGGTCTCTTGAGTGAACTCCTCCAGGAAGCTAGCGAGGTTTTCTTGTATGATTTTGTAGAGAACTGTTTCTTCAGGCTTGTGACGCTCGTAGTGGTACTGCTTCGTGACGAGGGCGGACTGCATAGAGT
>JANMPT010000009.1:0-11509 GCA_031370005.1 Bdellovibrionales bacterium
GGGTGGATTTGATTCGCTTTTGAGAACTCCCGAAATCCCTTTATTGAACGGAAGATCTTTTGCAATTAAATTATGCCTAAGCAGCGAGGGGATTGCTTCTTTAAGTTCTTGTTGGATGATTTTAGAGCCCACCGGTGCCACGGCGATGTAGAGGAGCTGCGGCGCTGGATCTTTAATTCCGCGAGTTGCAAGGATGGTCCAATCAATAAAAGCCTCCCGATCTTGTGGCGACATTGTGCATTTGTCTAAAATGACTGAGGTGGCTGCTTTGATCATGAATGGATGTTTTGCTCTCTTGCATGTTTTATTCAACTCTAGGGGGCTTAAAGCCCACCAGAAGTCACGAATGAATTCAGTTATGATTTCCATGAGTCGTGGGTCAAATCTTGCCTGATCGAAAGCTTGAGCGACGTCTTTTTCCGAGATAGATAAAGGCTCCATTTGAATTTTATAATATGTTTTGCCTTTTGATTTGTTTATTAGTTTGAGCATTACTTATTCGTGAGATCGTCCAAGCGATCCAGCGCCTTTTCCGCTTCTTTTGGAAAAAGTTTTAAGAGCTCCTCAAGTCTTTTTTCAACAATCCGGATATCAATTTTCATTCGCAAAAGATGTTTAATGTGTCCCATGTCCTTGGCTCGCCCTGCCATTAGTTTCATAATCAAGACGTCCTCAGCCCCCAGGGATTTAACGGTAAGAACGACACCAGAGTAAGTAACGCCCATGCGTGATTTAGTGTCCTTCGGAAGATAAACTGTAAAAGCCTGGTAGTATGGGTTCAACCAATCCGCAGCGATACCGAGTTCTTTTGAGACCTCAAGCATGTATGGCTTTAGTTCTTCAAAATCTATATTTACAGGGGCGGCATCGATGTCGACAGTGCCGCCATCATAGCCATGTTGAAGAATCATCGATCCTCCACCGCCAATGACCAAAATGACTTTTCCGGTGTTCGCTGCGGCCATTTTTGCATCCAATTTTTTAAGTGCATTCAAGGCAAGCTGCTTATCCATTTCCATATACATCTTATCGGCTTATAACCAGTAAAAGTAAAGATTAATTTACTTTTACTGGTTATAAGCAATGTATTTGATTTAACTCCTAATGTGATCCGCTGATTTTCATGAATAACAGCAGTTATGCCACTGATTTTCATGAAAATCAGTGGACGATGAAGAGCTCCCAGGTTGCGAAGCAACTCAGTCGAATCGAATCATCCCAGCGGCAGCTGTTTGATGGGTTATTTCATCAATCAAGATGAAGGCACCTGTGGCGCGAATCATATCATAGGCATCAGCGGCTAGCGCTTGTTGCACTGACACAGAAACGCGGGCTATATCATTGAGTTTTAGACTCTCAGCTGGACGGCGCTCTTGGGTGTTGATGTCGAGTAGGCTCTCGATGCTGGTCACTCGCGCGGAGGTTTGCCTAGTGGTGTGCTTAAGCCAGTATTTGTGGCGCAGGTCCAGGGGATCTTCTGAGAGCCAGCAAATATCAGCATGGATTGTTTTCAATAAAGTGGCAGGGAGCTTGGCGCAGGCGAGCATATCTCCCCGAGAAATATCCAGGTGTTCTTTCATCATGAGGGTCACAGATTGGCCCGCCACTGCAGACTCAAGGGAGCCCTCAAATGTCAGGATGTCCTTGACTGTGGCAGCATGACCACTTGGTTGCACAATCAGAGAGTCCCCCTTGCTGATTTTGCCGGCTTCGATGCGGCCCATGTAGCCGCGGAAGTCATCGGCCTTAGCGCCCTGGTGACGCGCCACCCACTGCACTGGAAAGCGCAAAGCCTGATTTTTTGATTTGTCGTCGTACACACTCAAAGATTCAAGGAGTTCAATTAATGTCGGTCCCTGGTACCAAGGCATATTGCTGCTGGTTTTTACTACATTGTCGCCTAAGAGTGCCGACAAGGGGATTGGATAAATATTTTTTATACCCAATGGCAATGCGAAGTCTTGGTAAGACTTGACGATACGTTCATAGAGACTTTGATCGAAGTTCACCAAATCCATTTTGTTCACAGCCACAATGACGTGCTTTATTTGTAGAAGCTGCGCAATACTTGAGTGTCGTTTCGTTTGGATCAGCAGACTATCACTGAGTTTTACTTTAGCAGCATCAATCAAGATGATCATGGCATCAGCAGTAGAGGCTCCGGTGACCATATTGCGGGTGTATTGCTCGTGGCCGGGAGCATCGGCGATGATAAACTTACGCCTTGGAGTTGCAAAGTAGCGATAAGCCACATCAATCGTAATGCCTTGTTCGCGTTCGGCCTCAAGACCATCTGTCAGTAAAGACAAGTCGATGTCGTCTCCACTAGTTCGCTTGTGCTTGGCCCGGGACAGTGCCTCAAGTTGATCAGTGAAAATTCCCTTGCTGTCAAAGAGCAGGCGGCCGATCAAGGTGCTTTTGCCATCATCGACGGAGCCAGCTGTGACAAAACGCAAAACGTCAGTACTCATTAGAAATAGCCCGCTTTCTTGCGTTTTTCCATAGAGGCTTCCGATGTCTGATCATCCATGCGGGTGGAACCACGTTCAGTGACTTGTGCGACTGCAGTTTCTGCGATAATTGCTTGTGTAGTACTTGCGGTGGATTCAACTGGGCAGGTACAAGAGATATCGCCCACGGTACGGAAACGCACCATTCGTATCTCGATGCTTTCGCCCTTTTTTGCCGGAGTTAATTCTGTCAGTGGAACCAATAGGCCTTTGCGTGGGATAACTTGGCGCTGGTGGGCATAGTAAATACTTGGCAAGGCCAAGTCTTCTCGTTCGATATATTGCCAAACATCGAGTTCAGTCCAGTTTGAAATCGGGAACACCCGCATGTTTTCATTTGGATAGATACGGGTATTGTACAGATCCCATAGCTCAGGGCGCTGTTTTTTGGGATCCCAATGGCCAGATTCATCGCGAAATGAAAAAATGCGTTCTTTGGCGCGCGCCTTTTCCTCGTCTCGCCGTGCTCCACCCATGCAGGCCCCAAATTGGAATTCGTTAATTGCCTCCAAGAGAGTAATGGATTGGGCGGCATTTCTAGAATCTGTGGCAGGCTTGCGCAAACGTACGGTGCCTCGTTTGATCGAGTCTTCCACCCTGCGGACAATCAAGCGCTCGCCTAATTCCGCGGCACGTTCATCACGGAAGTTGATGACTTCAGGAAAGTTATGGCCAGTATCAATATGCAGGAGTGGGAAAGGGAAGGGGCCAGGTCGGAAGGCTTTTTCTGCAATCCGCAAAAGGACTGCAGAGTCCTTTCCGCCGGAAAACATCAGGGCCGGATTGCTGCACTCGGCGGCTACTTCACGCATAATGTGAATAGCTTCGGACTCCAGCCAATCGAGATGGCGATTTCCTGTGGTATTAAAAAAAACGGGCTCCGTATTCATTCTTCACAATAACTTATTTGCAAAGTGATCGGGTCGCAAGTAGAGATAATATTATTATGGGTCAGGAAAACAAAAAATCAATAAAGGCCGGTGTGATTTGGCTAACTGGATTGCCTGCAGCAGGGAAATCCACCATTGCCAAAGCCTTGGCAATAAAACTGCGTTCATTGGGCCATGAGGTCGAAGAGTTGGATGGCGACGCCATCCGCGAAGTTTTTCCATCTACAGGTTTTTCCCGCACTGATCGCGATCAGCATATTCGCCGAGTGGGTTTTATGGCTAGTCGTCTTGAGGCTCACGGTGTGACTGTGGTTGCTAGTTTAATTTCTCCTTTTGAAGACTCCCGTTTGTTCGTGAGGCAACTCTGCAAAAAATATTTTGAAGTTTTTGTGGATACGCCGCTGGATGTTTGCGAATCTCGCGATCCCAAGGGCCTTTATAAAAAAGCCAGAGCAGGGCTGATTCAATCCATGACGGGCATTGATGGTCCTTACGAGGTCCCAACTCAGCCTGAGTTAGTGGTAAACACTTTAGTGTTGAACCCTGAAGCGGCCGCAGAGAAAATAGTAAGTATATTTCTGAAGAATTGAACTAATTTTGAGCTGATTTATTATCTGTCCCAATACTAGCTTATTGGGACAAAAATTGTCCCAATAATTGAAATTCATCTGAATATATGTCTATAATGCACTATGTGACAGTATTGGGACATTTTTTGTCCCAATACTAGACTTGGAGGCTCTATCATTACACAGAAAAAGACTGATATTGAAGCCCTTATTTTAAGGCTGCTCATAGAAAAAACACAGATTAGCCTTCACGATGTGGCACAGGTGTCTGGATTATCAAAAACAGACGAGGGTGATCGAAAGGCTATTCGGAGGGTTCTTTCTTCTCTTGTTGAGCGTGGACTTCTTGAAGCTAAAGGAGCTACACGCGCGCGTGTTTATATACCTACAGCAGTCGCTTCAACAGCCAAGGTATTGTCACCGGAGCTAGGCGTATTTAAAGATATCCATTTATCACAGAAGGCTAATGAGCTTTTGCAATATGTCTCTCAGTCGCTCCAAAGCCGGGCCCCCGTGGGCTACAATCTGGATTTTTTGAGATCCTATAAGCCGAACCGAACATTCTACTTGAGCGAAATTCAACGCAAGGAGCTTCTGACCCTTGGTCGAGTAGAAAACCAGACGCGTCCCGCTGGAACCTATGCACGCAACATCTTGAGCCGACTGTTGATAGACTTATCTTGGAACTCGAGTCGCCTTGAAGGAAACACTTATTCTCTCTTAGAAACCAAGCGGCTTATTGAGCTCGGTGAAAATGCTATAGGGAAAGATGGATCTGAAGCTCAAATGATTTTGAATCACAAAGGTGCCATTGAGTATATCATTGAGTCTGCCGGAGAATCGGAAATTAGCGCTCACGAAGTATGCAGCATCCATGCGCTTCTCTCTGAAAATCTTTTAGGCGACCCCGGAGCCACGGGTCGAGTGAGGCAGATTGCTGTCAGCATTGGTGGTACCACTTACATGCCGCTTGAGAATCCTCACATTTTAAGAGAATGCTTTGATCTCTTTATAGAAAAACTGAACCTTATCGAAGATGCTTACGAGCAATCGCTCTTCTCGCTGGTCCACTTGTCTTATCTGCAGGCCTTCGAGGATGTGAACAAAAGAACCGCGCGTTTGGTGGCTAATATCCCGCTGATTAAGGAAAACCTTAAGCCGCTTTCATTTATTGATGTTGATCCAGAGGCCAATGTAAAATCTCTTCTCGGCATTTATGAGAAAAATGACGTCAGTCTTTTGCGCGATTTGTATATGTGGTCTTACAAGCGGTCGTCTCAAAGATATTCTGCTATTCAGCAAACGATGGGAGAGCCGAATTTATTGAAACTGAAGTATCGAGCTGCAATCCAAGACATAATCCGAACGATCATTCTTGAAAAAGTAAAAGGTCCACAAGTGGTGAATCGAATTAAAAAGTTGATTAAAGATCTGCAGCTCCCGGAGAGGGATACCACTGAGTTGTTCAAAGTGCTCGAATTGGAGATTCTGAGTCTGCACGACGGAAATATTGCTCGGTTTAGGATTCGTCCTAGTGAGTTTCAAGAATGGAAAAGACGGCAGTAAAGACTTACTCTGGGCGGATTTCAAACATATAGGAAATGGCCGGTGTGAGCGCATATTTTATATGGCAGGAATCATACCATACAGATTGCTGAGTTATTTTATCACAGCGCCAGTGCCAGATGGCTTTATTGCGTATCAAGACTGTCGTAGGAACACCTAAGGCCCCAGCAAGGTGGGCCGCAGCGGTGTCGCAACTCCACATTTGATCCAAGCAACTTATCCAGGCTGAGGTGTGCGCAAAATCTTGCAAAGTCGGTGCAGCATTGATGAGCTGGCAGCTGAGTTGACCGCCAGATTTTTCAATCTCGGTTTGTAGTATCGAAAGTTCTTCTTGGGTTGCGTCCTTTTGTAGGCAAATGACTAAGCAGGGCGCTTTCAAGATTTCTGATTCCCGTAAAAATTCTTGAATGGAGTAAGCACGAGTGCGCATAGGAGCGGTGCGGATATCTCCGTGCCAAACCATCCCATGAATTGGCAACTTTTTTGGATTTTTAAAATTTAATTCCGATTTATAATGTGCAAGCAAATTCTCAGGCGCTTTCAAATAGTCTGCGGTTTGGAGTGGGTTCCAAAGATCTGTCCGAGACGGAATCGACAAACAGTAGGTCCAAAAATCAGGGCGGGGTTTATTCTGCCAGTAACTTGCCTCTTGTGCTTTTACCAAATCGTGAACCTGCATTGATGGGAAGCTCGACTGAACCAGAGCTAAGAGTTCTGGCCCTACAGCGGCTTCAATTTTAGCTCCCTCGCCTGTCAGAGCTTGAAGATAGCGTAGGGCAAAGATCTGATCGCCAAAGCCATTCTCCATTATTACCAGTAATTTTTGCTCTGATAAAAACTCACCTTCCCACATAGGGAAATCCATAAAGGCTGTCGGGGCCGGGCAAGGGGAGCCCGGCATGAGACGCCAATCATAAAGCTTCCATCCTGCGCGAAATTCACCTTCGGCTAACAAACGAAGGGATTGATTGTAGTGAATTACGGGTTTGGCGTAGGCCAAGGCTTTAAGTCGTCGTTCAGCTAATTGGACCAGATCTTTTCTGCCCGCCGCCTCTGCGATCGGTGCCAGGGCTTGCCAATATTCTACAAAATTCAGATTCGTCATTTCTGTTTTTGTTTGCGACAGCGGCAGCAGCATCGCGGCAATGGATGATTCAATATTCTTTTCAACCCCGAGCACGGCCGTAATTGCGGCTTTGAGCATTGAATCCGGTGCTAGTTTTAAAAACTCACGAGCCGCAGAAATCTGACCAAGCATCATTAGGGCCCGAGCCAGATGAATAGCAATCAGGGGCTCCCGATAAAGATTTTGAAAGGGGAGCAGGGCCTGGTGCGTTTGGGTTTGATAGGCGGCCTCTCCGAGAGTATCCAAGGTTTGCAGATCATAGACGCCATTGCGCACAGCCTCTTCGAGTCTTAACAAAGCCGAAGGCCAGGCTTGGCTCTGTGCTGCCAGTAAGCCCGAGGTCCGTAGGTGCTCAGGAGAGCCCCCCAGAGTCAGCGTTTTTTCAGCTTCGACCCATAGTTTGAATTTTTTCTGGTCAGTTATTTTCATCAGTTCTTCCGTACGCGTAAAACAATATCCCACTGCACGATGGCGTTGGTATAGTGATTGGCCGCAAAATTTAAATCATATTGCGCGATCAGATTGTTTTGGATTCGCGAGGCCCAGGGTTCATCAAAAGAAGGCACAGCCTTTTCGAGAACAAAATCAACTTGGCAGTATATTCCCAGGGCGGTGTTGGCATATTTATTTTCAATATGCTGGCGGTTGAGCTCTTGATCAAAAAGCTTAAGCCCCTCAGGAAGAATTTTTCGTACATGGGTAGGGTCTGCATGGAAGGTCCAATGATCATGATGGGGAACTTGTATATAAATCTTTGCTCCATCCACACAGACTCGATACATTTCCTTCATCAAGCCTAAAAATACTTTTGTTTCCTGCCCGACGTGTTCCAACACATGAGACGCACGTATCTCTTCAACAGAGTTTGTCTCAAAAGGCCAGGTGGTTTCTAAATCAACGACTTGATCGGGTTCGCAGGCTGCCTCTTTGTCGACATTAAGGTAACCAGGAAGCTTATCAAATCCACAACCCAAATTTAGTTTCAGTAATTTCATGTTTTGACCTTTTCATTAGGCTGTGAGTTTTCCAAAAATTGGCGAATGACAGCGGCGGCCTGTTCATCACCACGGGCCATATGTGCTTGAAGTTGGTCCAGCAGCTGTTGTTTCATCCCCGGATCTAGGGGGGATGGGCCGGCGTGCACCCAGAGTGATTTTTTAACTTGCAATCGCATATCAATCCATTCAATCACGTTCAAAGCTTGTTTTGATATGAGCTGAATATCTTCATAAGTAATTTTTTCTTCGGCAATGGCTTTTTGCCAATGTGGATCCAGGGTAAGGGAGGTCTCAAGAATTTCAAACCGCACGCCCAATTGAGCAGCAAGTCCCGTGGGCGAGTGACGGGGGTCTAGTTGCGCCAGGGTCTCTGGCAAAATGCCACGAATATACCCCAAATCTATTAAAAATAGATCATGCCGTGGATGAGGGATGCGCAACTTCATCACAGCATCGTCGGCGCTGATTTGCCAAATCTTTTGTAGCAGCAAAGCTAAAGAAGAACCGCTTAAGCGGCAGGGCAGATCGCCCAAATCAATGGTGCCAATTTCAGAATTTTTCCACGGAATATTTTTCCAGCTATTCTGATCGGCCAGCGAAATGAAATTGCCCTCGGAGTCTTGAAGCTCGAATTTCTGTCGATGGAAGCTCAGAGTTTTGAGTGCGGGAGTTGTCATTAGTTAATTCCTTCGGTTTATTCGTCGTCGTAAAAAGCCAAGAAATTTCTGGAGCCAAAGCGTACTGCACCAGAACACTTTCATACCAAACAGCCGCGCTTGCGGTTTCGGGCCGCTCGGCTGGATCTTGTCGCCGCCACTGCCAAATGGCTTTGTTTCGAGCAAAAACTGTGGTGGGGTGCCCGAGCGCTCCGCCCACATGGGCAACGGAGGTGTCGCAAGACAGAAGTCGATCTGAAGCAGCTATCCATGCGGCAGTGACCGCAAAGTCACAAAGCTCTGGCGCTGCATTTATGAATTGGCCTCCATTTTTTGTGACTAGCTCTTGCAGAGTTGTGATCTCAGCTGTGGCCGCCTCTTTTTGTAAAGAGACTACAATACAAGGATTCTGTTCAAGACCCGTGACTTGTGCAAACTCCTGAACGGAAAAGGCGCGGCTCCGATCTGATTCTGTATCTATGCGCCCGTGCCAGTTCACTGTGTAGACAGGCAAGCTCAAGGGGTTCAGACTCTGGATTCTTTCAGTAAATTTTTTTACTAAATGCAGCGGAGCACTCAGAAATTTCGCGGTATTCATGGGTCGCCAAAAACCTGCACGAAAGGGAATTGAAAGCCCATAAACCCAAAAATCAGGGGCCATAATATGGTCCCAATATCCAACAACAGCGACTTCGTCTTCATTATGTACTTTTAAATTAGGATAGGTGGCTTGGATCAAGGGCAGAATTGCCGGCCTGGCGACAATTTCAATACTCGCGGCCTGTTCTAAAAGTGCCTGCACATATCTTAAAGCAAAGATCCCGTCACCAAGACCTTGTTCTAAATAAATTAATAATGTTTTATCCCGTAGGTCTTCGCCCTCCCACATGGATATATTGCCGAGCTCAGTGCGATTGGATTGAGTGGCATTGGGGACTAAGCGCCATTCATAAAGTCGCCAGCCAGCACGGAACTCCCCCTTCCCCAACATTCGCAAGGCTTGATTGAAATGGATATTGGGATCCTTATAGGCAAAAGATTTTGATTTTCGTTCTGACAAGCGAACAAGATCCTCTCGCCCAACGGCATCCGCCACCGCTGAGAGTGCTCGCCAATATTCGGGATAATACAAGTCAGGATGAGCTTCCGCGACTGGTAAAACCTGGGCCGCAGTGGTTTTAATTTCAGTGCCTAATTCCAGCATTGCAAGCAGGGCGGATTTCAGTGCTGAGTCCTTGGCATAGCCCAAAAACTCATAGGAGGAGCGGACATCCCCCAACATCAAAAAAGCCCTCGCCATATGAGAAGCTAGTGTTGGATATTTATAATGATTTTGATAAGGCCCAAGGGCCTCAGGAACATTGGTTCTATAAGCGGCTTCGCCCAAGGCATCCAGCACCATTGGATCGAGTTGACCCTGTTGAGCCGCTGCGTTCAATAGAAGCAAAGCTTCAGTCCAATTATTGGCCATCGCGGCAGCCAGCCCCAGTGCGCGCGGTGTTTGGGTGGACGGGTTCACAAGCCTCTCCATAAATTTTTACTTGGCAATATGTTTCACCAGGCGCATTAAGTTGCAGGTGTAACCATATTCATTATCGTACCAAGCGATGACCTTAATAAAAGTGGGATCCAAAGCAATACCGGCTTCAGCATCGAACACTGATGGACAGGTCTCGCCGCGGAAGTCGGTGGAAACCACTTTTTCATTGGTATAACCAAGGACACCTTTCATAGCGCCGACGGAAGCAGCTTTCATGGCGGCGCAGATTTGCTCATAAGAGGTTTCCTTATTCAGCTCCACGGTCAGGTCAACCACAGATACATCGGAGGTGGGAATGCGAAAGGACATGCCAGTGAGTTTTTTATTTAACTCTGGGATAACCACACCAACGGCCTTGGCGGCACCTGTGGAAGAGGGAATGATGTTTTCGAGAATGCCGCGTCCACCGCGCCAATCCTTTGCTGATGGGCCATCAACAGTTTTTTGAGTAGCCGTAGTTGCGTGCACGGTGGTCATTAGGCCTCGCTTGATACCAAAATTGTCATTTAGCACCTTAGCAACGGGGGCCAAGCAATTGGTGGTGCAAGATGCAGCAGAAATAATGGCTTGGCCATCATATTTGTCATGGTTTACTCCATAGACGAACATAGGAGTATCGTCTTTGGATGGAGCGGACTGGATAACTTTTTTTGCGCCAGCATCGAGATGTTTTTGACAAGATTCTTTAGTTAGAAAGAAGCCAGTACTGTCAATTACAATGTCTGCGCCGGCTTCGTTCCACTTCAGGGCTGCAGGGTCGCGCTCGGTGGTCAGACGGATTTTTTTGCCATTAACAATTAGATTATTTCCATCGGAGGAGACCTCACCCTTGAAGCGGCCATGCACAGAGTCATACTTGAGCATATAAGCCAAATAATCGGCGTCCAGTAGATCATTTATTGCAACGATTTCGATTTCTGGAAAATCCTTAGCAGCGGCGCGGAACACCATTCGTCCAATACGACCAAATCCATTAATACCTACTTTGATTGCCATATTTCTTCACTCCGTGATTTGTTGAAAGCGATTTGTTAAAAAAGAAAGATCTTCAAAATGGTTGTTTATTTTATAGGGGAAGGGACCAAGTTTCGTCAACAGATCACGCACCAAGCAATTTGTTCGGAGACGCCAATAAGCTCAACGAAAGTGAGCTTATAACTGCATTAATTTGAGCTATTTTAGCTATTAGATCGGCAGTAACTTTGAAATCTCAAAAAAACCTCCCCATTGAGCCTCTGAACCCTGTTTAGATTAAGACTCCTGCTTAAGCTTCGAAGTCCGTGTTAATACCCAACAAAACTCACTATTTACAACAGAAATTAATTGCCATGTTTTAGCTTCTAAACTATATTGCCCCAAATTTATGAACAAACAAGCTAGCTTTTTTGACTACCACAAGATGAAAGAGACCAAAGCAAAATACGGCAGGACCTGCCATGGTGGAGCCACCTCCCGTGGACATCGTAAAGAGCAACGCCCCCTCGCCGCAGGAATGTGGATCCACCTAGTGCTCAAATCAGAGCACGCAAAAGGGGCTTGGAGTTTTTTGACTCCTGCAAATTCAATTTACCTAGATCAAATCCTAAGAGAAAAAGCCGCAAAGTTTGGGGTTTTCATTGCTGAGATCGTCAATGTTGGAAACCACCTTCATATC
>JANMPT010000011.1:0-12836 GCA_031370005.1 Bdellovibrionales bacterium
AATTACATATGATGTCCCCGCCGAAATTCCCGTTTCCCAAAAATTGGCCGACCCCGATTGGCGATATCGAATTCTAGGATTTGAAGTGGCCTGTAATTCCATTAATGCTGCGGGGCTGCTGGTGCCTATGCCAACGTTGCCGCCAGAGTCAATCGTTAAGCGAGCGGCTAAGGCTGTATCATCGTAAACTCCAAAACGACCGCCGCCTAGGCCGGATGTGTTATTTGTTGAAAAAAATGAGTAAGAACGTCCGCCTGTCGCGGTGTTATTTAAGCTAATTCCGGTTGATGTTCCGGCTGATGACTCGAGCGAAAGATTGCGAATCGGCGTTATCGTACCAATTCCGACGTTGCCTGATGTTGTGATGTTGCCACTGGTGTTGATAGCCGTACTGCCACCAATTGTTCCAGAGGTCATCGCCGAGCCTGACACTTTTCCTGCTGTTGCAATCGTCGCAAGCTTTGTATCGGCGATTGCTGCGCTTGCTGAAATCTGTGCATTCGTGATTGCTCCCGCAGCCACACTTGGATTGGGGTAAGTACCTGTTAAATCGCCGCCCGCTGTGGCCCCACTTTGCAGTGCTCCAGTAATGCGAGAGTCATTACCTGCCGCAACTGTGTTTGCGGCACTGCCGACGTTCAAAGTAAGAACTGGCGTCGAAGTCCCGGTGGCTACTGATAAGTATGCATTAGCTGACGTAACGCTTGTAACTGTGCCACCACTGGCTCCGCTAACAACAGCGCAAGTCATGCCACTTCCGCTATTTGTTAAAAACTGACCTCCAGGGCAAGTCGGCAAGGAAGCACTTGTTATATAACTAGTGCTTGTTCCACCTAGGAGTGCCATGAAATTGGAGTAATCGCCCGCAGATAAAGCCGTGGGCGTTGCACCACTGACACTTAAAAACTGTCCAGCACTTGTTCCGCCGAGCTTTCCACTGTCTTCAGAGTAGATCGCCTGAGGTAACCAGGAAAGAGGAATCGTCGGAACCGTATCCCAACCGCCCCCATCATTGTATGTTATTACCAAATTCCTAGTGTCACTGGCTAGCGGAGTAAAAGATGTAGCTGAATTGGAACAGGCAGTGGGCGCTGCTGTTAAAGACAATGTTTTTGAATTAGAAAATATTTGATCTAAACTATTGCCGCCGTCCACAGTTGAGGCCGCTCGACTCCCTTGACCAACAATAAGTGAAAATGCCCCTTGATCTTGAGATAAGTTTAAAATCTGACTCTCTTGGTAAAGCAAACAGTTTTCTGTCCCAGTGGTTCGCACTTGAACTTTAAACAGCACCGAACTTGCCGTGAGCGGCGTCCCATCAGCATTCAACAAGCGCCCCTGAATGGTAAACGATTGGGCCGCCATTGCTGCGGCACCTATGAAACTTAAGAATATAAAAACAAGTGGTCTCATCTTATCCCTCGCTCAAAGTTAAATATCACTTTGAAATTATTTGTCCTTGGACACTCACGTACATGCTTCGATTTAAACTGGTTTTAAGAATTATTTTGGACTCTGCCGTGCCCACTGATATCTGCGCCTTGCGATTGAGCGTGGTGATAGCTCCTTGATTACTTCCTGAAACGACCCCAAAACCCGATGGCGCAGGTAAGGTTGCATTAGGACCATAATTGGTGTCCACTGAAGACCCTTCATTGCCAAATGGATTGCTACAACCCAGTGTTAGGCCAAAGACACAAATAACCATCAAGATGCAGTGAAGGTTTCTCATTTCTTATCTCCTGAGAAAAGTGGAATACTAATGCCGATATTGGTACGAATATCTTTTCGCTGCTGATCAAAAATCGAAGTATTTTGCTTTAAATCCACATACTCAAACTCAGTAAAAAAGCTCAGTTCTTTTAGTCGCTGGGAAAGCTTCATCTGCAGGAGGTATTCCTGCCCTGGAAGAACATCGTAGGCACTAAAAGTCCCTCCCATTAGATATGAGCCACCTATTCCCGCTGTCAACTTCAAAGCACGCACTTGAGCCAAGTCCAAGGTCAAGATCAGTTTTGCATAAGGCAAAGGACGTGTTTCAAGACTTGCAGACCCAATCTGATAAGATGGAATAAAAATTTCCTCATTTGTACCGACCTCAAAACGAAACGAGGATTTTTCATTGAGTTTATAATGCACTCCAAATCCCATCATTGATGTTGATTGCTGACTATTATAAAGAAGTCCGTGCCCTGCATCCTGATAGGAAATTGAAGTATAATCCCAGTCAATAAATGACTCGAGCGACTCTGACCAAATTTGCTCCCAAGAGAGCTTCACAGCAACCAGCGGTTTTGACAAAGCGACTGCTTGGGCGCCACTAGTGGAGATCTTAGAATCGATTCTTGAATAACCAGAACCTAAAGAAAATATGAGACGACTTTGCTCACTCTCATTATTCTCTTTCTGCAGAATCACCGGGAGCTCCGGAGCTTGAGGCTTTGCTATGGCTGGTTCCAAAACTTCTTGCGCAATAGCTCGAGTTTGTCTTATCACCGTTTTTGGCAACACCACTGCAAGGCTTTCTTTTTTGATTTCATCTTTAAATTGAATTTCGTTTTCAGCTGTAACTAAGATACGGCCCTGAGATTTTGCCTTTTCTACGATTTCCTGAGAAAAATAAATTATTTGCCCCTGCTTCACTTTATTGATGTCAAAAACTTGACCAGCATTTAAATTTTGTACTAATTTAAGATAACCCCGTCTGCCATAGATAGGCGCAAGACTTGCTAAATACAGGACTTGAGAAACAAATTCATCTTTTTTCATACGATAGAAATATTGCCGCTCAGCTGCCAACGAACTGAAAGTAAGACAGAATGTTATGCAAAAAACGATACACTGACGGCCCATACCTACTACTTATCGGTCGATTTTAGGATTTTCTTGACAGAAACTTAATAACAATACCTTTGTCCAAATTGGCCAAAAAACATGCACGCCAAGCCACCCTGTTCACCATATTTTACCTCTTAAACTGCACTGCCCCAAGTTTATACCAAATACGACAGACCTGCCATGGTAGCGCCACATCACGTGGGCATCGTAAAGAACAGCGACCAGTCTTTACAGGAAAGTGGATCCACCTAGTGCAAAATCAGATTACGTAAAAGGAGATTGTTCCTGAAGACGTGGCGCAAAATATCCCTTTCCGAAAAACGGAGAACCGCCAAGAGAATATGCTGAAGTGAGAATTCCTCAGTTTTAACTTTATATAAATATAATAAACATTATTTGTTTAATGATACTCTTATCGAATGCGCCAGATTTGAAAAACTAAATTTAGAAATTTACAATCACGCCGATAAGCTTCATTCAAGGGGCTTCACAAGCTCCAAGAAAGTAATGCGAGGATCAATGCATAAACCAAGATTATTAATTGCAGACGACGAGGTTGAGATTCGAAACTCAATTCGTTTTTTTACTAAAAAACACTTTGAAATACTCGAAGCAAGTAATGGAATGGAAGCACTTAAAATTCTCAAATGCAACCGAATAGATCTATTGCTTTCTGATTATAATATGCCATGTATGAATGGCTTCGAGCTTCTCAAGTCGATAATCGAGCTGAATATGCGTGTCCCCGTAATTTTGCTCACAGGAAGAGGATCAGTTGATCTTTGCCGATCAACTTGGGCCCTTGGAGTATTTAAATACTTAGAAAAGCCTTTTAATACCACCGAACTAGTTCAGTGCCTGGAAGGAGCTATGGATTTCAGGGCCGCATTCTCAGAAGTCAGAAGAATCCGTCGTATTTCAAAATTAATCTATGAAGAACCTAACCTTATGTTCGCTTCAGAAGACTATCGAAAATTTCATGAATTATGTTTAGAGCGTGGAGTTTCTGTATCCACTGCGATAAGCGAGCTGATCGCGAACAGCTTAAAGAGTCGTGGCAATACTCCCTAGTTTGCTTGGAACAGTCTTCCACAAAAAGACTCTTTAAAGTCATTTCTAAACTTTAACGCTCAACCCATCTTTGAGGGCCATTTTCTGTGCACGATAAGCTGGAATAAACCCAGTAAGAATTCCTCCGATAAGCGTAAAGCCTAGATATATAAATTCAATTTTTCCGAGGGCCCTTCCCTCTAAGTAAAAACCAAATTCGATCTCCAACCATGGTCTTAAAAAAGTCGTTGCTACAAGTGCGACCGAGGTTCCCAACAGAATACCTGCAAGGGTCAGCAGGGCGGATTCAAAAACAAGCAACGCTAAAATTTTATTAGTACTTGCTCCTAAGGCTCTCAAAATGGCCATTTCACGACGGCGTTCATTCAGGCTTGTCGTCAGTGCAATCAGCATTGCCATAAAGCCCACAGCTACCACCATCCATGAGATAGCCTTCAATACTTGCTCCACATAGGAAAGCCCATGCCAGAGCTCACTCAATGTCACGCCTGGAATGATTGCGAGCAGGGGCTCGTCTTTATAGTTATTGATCTCACGTTGCAGGCTTAGTGTTTCGATTCTAGATTTTGCTCGCACAAAAAAAGCCGTGATTTGATCAATCTTGATATCTTCCTTGTGGATCTTATCAGGACTGATGGCTTTATCTGCTGTTGGGGCCGAGCCATCCTTCCAATCTATGTGCATTGCCTCGACTCCCTCAAGGCTCACATATAGAGACTGGTCCAAGGCCGTACCTGTAGGCTTCATGATTCCAACAATGGTGAATGGCTTATCATCATGCTTTTGAATGCCTTCACCGTGAGTCACCCCGTGGGCAATGACAATTTTATCTCCCAAATGGTATTTCAATTTGCGCGCTACATCAGCGCCAATCACAACATCCCAAAGACCGCTCAATTTATTGCCTTCGGATAATTCTACACTTCTGTCTCCGCGAAAACGGTAATGCTCAAAAAAATCATTGGTCGTTCCCACCACACGAAAACCATGATGGCCATCACCAAGGGAGTAAGGGATCGTCCAAGCAATTGCCGGATAATTTTTAATTTCTTGATAGGTTTTGTAGGAAATATTGTGGGTCGCGTTTCCCATATTAAAAACCGTGTACAGAATCAACTGAGTGGGACCACTCCTCGCGCCGACAATCAAGTCTGTTTGACTGATGGTTTGAGCAAAGCCTTCTTCTGCCGCGCGTTTGGCTCGCTCAACAGAAAGCAAAAGTGTCACGCTAAGGGCAATTGAAATCACGGTCAGGATTGAGGCTAGGAATCTGTTTTTAAGGGATTTTAGAGCAAGGTTTAAAAAAACCATTTTAGACTCCCTTCCCGAGTAGATTTATCGAATCTAAGGAGATCGAGCGTGAAAACAAATGTTGAATTGTGCGATCATGACTGACAAACAGCACCGTTGTTCCAAATTGTTCACAGAGCTCAAACATTAGCTCAAGAAAACGTTCACGATGATCCATGTCCAAAGATGAGGTGGGTTCATCTGCCAGGATAAATTCCGGACGACCAAGTAGTGCTCTTGCAACAGCAACCCTTTGTTGCTGCCCCACACTGAGTTCCGTCACATTCTTTTCAAGCAAGGTCACAATACCCAAACGAGTGCAGAGATGCCTTACTGCCGAATGTGTGTCTTCTCCCTTTAAGCGGTTCCGACGACTATGGTTAAGGTGAATTGGCAATTCGATATTTTCTTGAACACTTAAATAGGGAATAAGATTAAAACTTTGGAAAATATACCCCAGATGTTCGGCTCGAAAGTGATCACGATCCCTTTCCGACATTTTTGAAAGATCATGACCCAAAATACTCACTTCACCCTGTTCTACTTTTAAAATCCCGGCAAGCACCTCTAGAAGAGTGGTTTTGCCTGAGCCACTAGGTCCATAAAGAAAAACCTTTTCACCCTTATTGATTCTGAATTCTGGGATATGCAAAGTATCTTGGGTAGAGTTTGTGTAGCGGTACTTGAGTTTCTTTACTTCAATAAGCATAGACATGAAGGATTACCTATCTATAAGGTTCGACGTTTTCACCGATAAGCTCAAAAGAAGCCTCTCCGTACATTGATTTTTTTGTTACAAGATTAAGTGTGCCATAAACCCAGATAGGTCCGAAGGCGACTTCGGCTCCGGAGCGCATTTTCACGTAGACCATTTGATTGGGTGGAGGGGCCGGAACGTGAATACAGGCTTGCGGACTTGGCACTAGTAAAAACTCAGTCACAGCTTTCTGGCTGTCTTCTAGGGGAACCATAAAGCCTGGAATCTTCACTTGATGGCCATTTAAAGCCTCTAGCTCCGAACTGGACTTTCCATTAACATAGTCCATTTGTCCAAGTAATCGCCAGTCCACCTCAACACCACTACCCGTCATCCCGCTATCGGCAAATTTGTGATAAAGCAAAGCTCCCATCACTACAGCAAGCACCAAAAACCCAACACCAACCAGCATTCTTTTCATTCCAAGAGGGTACCAGGTCGCTTTTCCGGATCAACTCAAACTAAATCAATCCATCGCGTTGCGTCCACGAAAAGCGACCTGGTACCCTTTCGTCAAATTTCTTCTTTGGGTCTTGATAGCGGATTTGTGGCTCCTTCTGTCATACTTACTTACTAATGGAGGTGCTTATGAGTGCGCTGTATTTTAATGACAAACCAGGAATGGGTTCTTCACGAGTGATTTTTTTGGGTAGTGTCTATGTATTGTTAGGCCTTTTAGCTTTGGCCTTTGCTTCAACCACAACACTGGCCGCCATCATAACATTGGGCGTAGTATTAATCTTTGCAGGGATTGCTGAAATTGTTTATGGCATTCAGGGTCGCAAAAGAGGTCAGCTTTGGCCCCACTTGGCCTTTGGCTGCCTAGCCTTGATTTGTGGTTCCTTGGTACTTTTGAATCCCGTTGAAAACACCTTGGGCTTCACTCTTATTGCCGGATTTCTATTAATCGCTAGCGGCTTGGCAAAAGTCATCGGCTCTGTGGTAGAGCGCTCAAGCGGATGGGCTTGGTTTACAACAAATGGAATTATCTCAATTATTCTTGGAGCTTTTATTTTAAGAGCTTTTCCAACCTCTGCATTTTGGACAATTGGTGTCTTCGTCGGTGTTGATTTGATGGTGGCAGGGGCGGCACTGATCGGCTTGGGAGCCTCAGCGAAGCGGTCAAAAAGAGAACTCGTTGGTCAAGTATACTCAACATTGAATCCCGAACCGGGAGCACGACAAGAGATCGAAAGAGAAGATCACCCATTGCACTGACAAATATGGTATGGCTGACAACATAAAGATAATGGCGAAGTCTCGAAAGCCAATGACGAAGGTCGAGGTTTGCCTTGTTTTTGTCATGATCCTGACTACAATGATCCAATGAGAAAACTTATAAGTCTTTTTATTGTTGTGGTCAGCATCCTCTCTTTTAACTCTTCCCAAGCTGCGATTTCACCAGTTTCGGTCGCTATCATTCCTCCGGTGCAATTCCCACCTGGTGATTTCACAATCACCGGCGTCCGTGCCAGTATCCTTTGGGGAAAACATCGTGACGTTTACGGTCTCGACGTCGGTCTCCTCGGAAACATCACGGAACAGAACTTTACTGGAGTTGCAATTTCTGGAATCTTCAACAACACCCGTGGAATGACTAATATACTAGGGCTCCAATTTGCTGGTATTTCCAACATCAACACCAACAAAGTCAGCGTTTATGGGCTTCAGATGGCCTTAGGTGCCAATTACAATTCAGCCGCCTCGACAGTTGCGGGAGTTCAACTAGCTTTTTTAGCAAACGTCTCTCCCTTTACCGATATCTACGGTCTTCAAGTCGGCCTCTATAATCGCGCCAAGGATGTTTATGGGTTCCAAATTGGTCTGGTGAACGTGGCGGACAATCTTCACGGAATTCAAATTGGCCTAGTGAACTTCAATCACAAAGGTCCATTTGCAATCTCTCCTATCCTCAACGTCGGTTTTTAAAAAGCCACTCATAGACACTGTTATTTCGTCTCAGGCCTCATGCTGTATGCACTTAAAATGCCTTGATCGCGCAACCATTGAGCGGCCATGGCTGACCTTCTGCCCATGCTACAACAAAGAACGAATTTTTTATCTACGCGCCAAAATTCTCTACTCCACTCGCCGGACATAATATCTTGATATGAAATATGAACAGCATTGGCAACGTCAACACCAAACAGTGGCTCGTGCTCTCTTTCCGCTTTGGATCGCACATCAATAAGGATACAATCACTGAGCGCATGAACTTGATCTGCCGTTAAATATAAACTCTCGTTTTTCGTTTGCCCTTGAATCCTATTTTTTTGAGCACAAAAACAGTTAGGATTCTGCTCTAAAGAAATGGACCTAAGCTTGGAATTGAAAAAATCAAAAAACAAAACTTTTCCTTTTTGATCACTCAAGTTTCGACTTTGCCCTGCCCGAATAAGAATTATTTTTAAAACTTCAGCAGCCTGCCATGAACCAACGATTCCGACAAAAGCACCTAAAATCCCGCTTAGACTGCAATTCCCGACATCCGCAAACATCCCATGAGGATAAAAACAACGCAAACACGGGCCACCTTCACCCACAACCATCAAGTTTGCTTCAAAACCTGTAGCTGACGCCGAAATTAAAACTTTTCTTGCTCGCAGGCAAACATCATTGAGCAGGTATTTCGATACAAAATTATCAGTGCAATCAAGAATAATGTCATAATTTTCCAAAACACAATTTACATTTTCTGAACTCAGTTACATTTCGGCTCCGAGGGACTTCAAGGGAAAAAGAGTAAAAGGGACAAGAGCTACTGGGCAGTCCTCACAAGGCGGAAGCCCACGTAGGAGTAACGATTACCAGGCCCCCAGATGCCACGGCCACCGGAGCGCAGGTAGGAAGCATCGTTGCCCCAGCTGCCGCCACGCATAACGCGGCTGGAGCCCGTATTAGGACCTTGCGGATCAGTTCCACCAGGCAATGCACTTTGATACCAATCATGGGTCCATTCCCACACGTTTCCATGCAAGTCGAAGAATTCCTTACCACCGATTACAAGCGGCTTCTTTTGCGCAACAGGATGAGTCTGGTTACCAGAATTTCCACTAAACCAACCGTAGTCACCAAGTTGGGACTCTTGGCTTCCGAAGTGGTAGACATCGTTTAATTGACCACGGCCCCTGATAACAAATTCCCATTCAGCTTCTGTCGGAAGACGATAAACATCGCCCTTTTTATGACCCGGATTTAAATCCGCGAGCGTCGGTTCTCCTGCCTGAGAAAGCTCATTCAGGCCTTGGATCCATGTTTGGATGTCTTCGTAGGAAACCTGCTCCACAGGCCTTGTATCGCCCTTAAAGTTCGATGGATCTACGTTAATCTTGTACTTCGCGCCAAACTTTGCGTTTGCGAGGTCTGCCACCTTCTTCCAGATCACTTGGGTGGTTGGAGTCGCCATCATATCAAACGGTTTAGTGAGCGTGACATCGATCTGCTTTCCGACTTCGCCCATTTTAAATTTATCGGGTTCAACTCGGTGTAAGATCGCGCGATTTCCATCGATGACAGATTCTTTAATTTTCTGTTCTTGTTCTTTTCGTCTGCGAGCCTCTTCCTCTTTGGAGCGGTCATCTTGCTTGGTTTCAGTTTGCTTTTTACTTTGGAGGACTAAAATTTCCTGCTTCATCTTTTCGATCAGCTCAGCACGAGTCATAATCTTGTATTTTTCCAAGTATTCTACGAGGGCTTGCTCTTTCTTTTTAAAATCAGAGGTTAGAGCCGTGAGCTCAATCGAGCTTGTACCCTTTGATTTCGCAATATCAAGGCTGAGTCGTAAGCCCGACAGATCCTTGACTGCTTGATTGATCGATTTCTGGAGTTCAGGTGTTAAATTAGCTTTTCCAGGTGCGGGCAGACCTGCAACTTGGTTGTGAGCTTTGTCGCTAACAAACAAACTTGGAAAAAGGTCGGGATATTTCGTGATCTCCTTTTTATACTCCTGCATAAACTCACCAATAGAAGAGTTTAAAACTTGGCTATAGTCTTTAGCCTCATCAATCATCATTTCTAGATGAAATTTCACTCTGCTGTCTACGACTCCTGAACCAATGAGTCTTTCGATGACTTCCGACTGGTTGCTAAATTGTAGAACTCCGTCTTGACCATAAGAGGGCACTATTTTTTGCGGCGCCCAATAGCCAAGACCTTCAAAGAAAAGCCCTAAATCTTTCATCTCGATTGTGGTTCTTAAATTTTTAAATTCGACACCACTCATCAACTGATGAACGATAAACCTAGCTTTGAGTTGGTCAAAAAGTTTAATGACCGTTCGATCCGAAGCGCTGCCCGCAGCAGAAACGTAGTAATCCGGGAACTCGCGAACATCCATTTTATGCGCTCGTCTTGTTTCTTCTTCTTTCTTAACTCTTAAGGACAGGAATTTTTCATGAACTTTGGCAAGCATTTCCTTTAAAGCGGGGTTTTCAAACTCAACCTGTTTCACTAAAGGTTCAAGCTCGTGAATAGCAAGTAAGCCTTTCCAGTTGGGGGAAATCCCTTTTTCTAAATTAACTAGAAATTGAGTCAGGGCTTCCTCACTAGATATTTTATTTGAGACATAAACTTTATTGACCGCACGGTCCATCACCGCTTCGCCCGTAGTTCGATCTTCATTATAAGAATCTAAAAATTCACTCGGCATTTTATTTGAAGTTAAAATGGCCGATCTTAAAGCCGTTTTGATCACTTGGTTTCCGGCGAAAACTTCACGCTCATTCAGAATAGAAAGAAGTGCCGTAATTGTTTGCGGATTGGCCTTATCAACCTCATCCAAAATTGCAAAAACGAATTTCTGATTTGCCAAGCTTGTTGACACTTCAATCTCTTCCTTACCTTCATTAAGTTGTTTCTCAATCTTTGGAAAACCGATTAATACCCCTTCAGGCAAGAGTTTGTGGAATTGCAGAAGGAATCTTTCGAACTCCTGCGGTCTCTCGGTGCGAATGCGTTTTAATACCGCACGCAAGAATTTTTGATCTTTTCCGACAGACGCTATCGTGGTTCTAACAAAAGCATCCACTTGATCCGCATTTAACTTCTTAAGCTCTGATTTTAAAATGACTTCGGCCAGTGCGGTCTTCGCTCCTCCCGGAGGGCCAAAGACATAAAGATGATTATCCGATAATATTCCGGTCAAATGTGCTTCAATCGAATGCTCAAGTTCCACAAAGCGCTGCTTCAGCGCTCGGACTTCATACCCCATCCATTCGTAATATTTAGATGCTCTTGCCTCAGCAGTTGCATTCAACATTTCTCTTCTAAATTGTCGTTTTTCTTTTTCGCTTCGAGCGGGCAACAATTTTTCTTGCGCAAGTTTTTGAGGAACTTGGTCTTTGTCAAAATGCTGATTAAGTACGTTGGCAAATTGCTCAAGGTCCTTCTTGATAGAATCAAGTTCGGCCCGTGTTCTTTCTTTAAGGGTCCCTTTTGCCAGAAGCTGATCAATTCCTTGATCAACCTCAAACTGAGGTTTTGCGAGATCAATTTTATTTGCATCAATGACAGTTTTAATTTTGGGTCCGAGAGCTGTAAAACCACCGCTATCTACTGACCAATCTTGAAATTCTTGAGATTTCGATTTGAGAACCCATGCATTGTCTTTTTGAGTGAATATAAATTGGGTTTTACCGTTACCATCTTGAAGTAATAGTTGACCATCATAAGGGCTATATTGAACAGCCATCTCTGACGCTGTTCCATAAGGTGAGGTAACTCGAATGCCGTTTTGCACTTCTGTTACAGGATAGGTTTTCATTCTTAAACCCGCTGGTCCCGCATACAGCGCACTCCGTGATAGTAGGCTTAAGTCTTTTCGTTGTGGAATCAGGCGCATTTGATCAAAAGGAACGCCGTCCATAAGTTGTTTTGCGATCAGCGCTGATTTGAAAATCTGCACGAGGCGTCTGACAGAACGATTTGAAAATTGATTGGCCGGAAAATATTCGCTCTCGGCTTCTCCGTATCTCACGGCGGTCCGTGACTGATCCGCCTTCTTGGTCACGTAACGATCAAACTCGCGGGCTATCGATACGATCTCTGCCATCATGTCATCAGGGATCTTAACCTTGGCGACCAAGACCTCCAGGTCTCTCAGTGGAAGGCTGATTTTTAATTTCTCAGGATTTTTCACCAGATCATACATGGCCACAGTTTCTTTGGGGCTCATCTGTTGATTTGGTATATGGATTTTAATTGCCATCCGATCAAGAAGGGCTTCGCCTGATGGACGGTCATTTAAGAAACCCTGAATAAATTCGCCAGTCGTTTTGTTGGATGTGAACACGCCGCTTGATAAAATACTGTCAACGACCTTAGCTCCTAAAAATGCTTTTCTTTCATTCAGCACGGAAAGAAGTGCGTTCAGGACCGCCGGGTTTGATTTTTCCGCTTCATCGGCAATTAAGAATAAAAACCTATCACCAACAAGAGACGACTCTGTTTCGATCTCATACTTTCCGTCTTTCATCATTGATGAGAATTTCTGAAATCCAGAAATTTTTCCCTCAGATATCAATTTATGAAACTGAAGAACGAATACTTTTTTATCTTTTTCTGGAATTGAGTTTAAAACCGATTGGAACATGAGTCGTGATAAAAAGGTTTTAGCTCCGCCGGGCTCACCATTAATCCAGACAAATTCTTTAGCTAAAATTGCTGTCGTCAATGCTTCAATAACTTGACTTCGTCCATACACCTTTTGATCAATTTGTTTTAAGGCAGTAACCGATTCTGTCCAAGCTTCCGAAGGCGTCTTTATTTGAACCGAAGTTGCAACAACCCCTGCGTGACTGAATATTTCTGAGCACTTATTCGCAGCCGATGCGACCGGAGATTCAAGAATGAGTAGGGATAGGAAAGTCCCTACTAATAATAT
>JANMPT010000014.1:0-29644 GCA_031370005.1 Bdellovibrionales bacterium
TAAACAAGATTTAGACAAGCTTTCCAAGGTTCATATTGTTCCTGAGGTATTTAAGAAATTTATAAACGGTTTTGAGTGTCACGCTCCAGTTGATCGCCCCAAAAGCTCACTTGATTCCCTTTAATCAACTATTTTAAAAGTAGAGAGTTTTGCCCCATAGTGATGAAGACGAACAATAAGTTTTAAATAAAAGGGATTCTGTGATACCACGAGCGAAAGCATTTAAAAAACTCATTATCATGGCAAAGCTCCTGGCTTTGTTGAGTTTTGTTAGTTTGCCAATGTTCTCCGCATGTACCTGTAAAAAACAAGAAACCAAAAAAGTATGGAGTAGTGGCGTAAACCCGTACTTTTCAATTCACTATCCAGAATGCTGGCGTGAAGGAAAAAACGTCCATCTATTTGATATACCAGATCGGCTTGACCTTTTTTCGTCGCCAGATTGTCCTAAATCTGATCAAGGAAGTTGGCACATTGGCTTTATGCCTCCGCCGGATAGGCCGCTTCCCGCAGGCCCTAAAGAACGTGAGCAGGAAATCAATATAAATGGAATTTCGGCACAATTTTACGATCAAATAGTTTTTGATTCTACTGCTGAAAATATAATTTGGACGGTAAGGTTTAGGTGCGACGGACATCTTCTAAGTGCGGAATATAGTGACCATCTGGATAAGTCCGAGCTCGAAAAAGCCGCCAAGAATCATGTTGTTCCTGAGGTGTTTAAAAAATTTGTTGCGAGTTTTCAGTGTGTTGATTCTGAAAAATAAAGGAGCTTCTTCAAAGCTCGTGGTTAGATAAGATCTTCAAGTTTTTGTAGCCAAAAGATCATCGCGCGCTCTGCAAAGTAAAGTGCCTTTCGCTCTGTCATTTTTGAAATCATAAAAGGCGCTTCGAAAATATTTTTAAAGCTCGCTCCTCTATAATGAATTTCGGCCACCGCACTTGTGGAGTCCCAGGATTTTAAGAGCATTTTCAGCGCTTGGGGATCGGCGCTGAGATCATTGTGATTGGTAAAATTCCAAGTTCTGGTACTCATAAAGCTGCGAAGGGCCGGGCTGAGGCGATTGAGCAGGGCTTGCCCCGAGAGGGAGTCCACCACTTGGATTTTGCTCACACTTGTTAATTTCTTGGCGATGAGGGTTGGCACGTCATCACCATTGCGGGTGACGGTGATACCATGAAGGGCTGCATCGACTCTTTGGATTGCGGGCATGAGCTGTTCTTGTTGGGAATCCAGACAAGTAAGCTTTACTTCTACGTAGGGAAGATGGACGCGATAAGCTTTTTCGATTTCAATACCTTCAAGGCAAAGCTCCGTGATGTGAGCCACATCAGATTCACCGAGACCCATCGTGTCCCAGGAATAAGTAATGTGTTTATCGAGATCTTTCGTCTTCTCTCGAATAAAGGCATCAAGGCTGGATCCCCAAATCGCTGCGATCTCGTTCGGAGGGCCCGGCAATACAACCACGTCTTTATTGTATGCTCTTAGTTGAAAGGCATTGGCCGTGCCTTCAGGATTTAGCAAAACTGTCGAGCCTTTTGGGAAAAGGCATTGTTGACGTTGGGACTCGCGGACTTCAATACCTCGGGATTTTAGGCGATTGTTCACGTGCTCCCAAGAGGCTTGGTGAAATTCAAGGGCTAAACCTGACCACTCCGAAATAAGCTCGCGAGTAAAATCATCCGAGGTGGGCCCAAGTCCACCAGTGACAAAGAGCGTGTCGCAGCGTTCAGCGCAAAAGTGAAGGGCGTCGAGGATAAGGGCACGGTCATCGGGCACAACTAAATGGCAACGAGTAAGAACTCCAAGATCTTTTAGATTTTTAGAGATCCAGGCCGAATTTTTATTTATAATCTGACCTGTGGTGAGCTCTGTACCAACGCTTATGACCGCTACTTTCATATTTACTATATAGCCCATAACTTAACGCAGCGAAATGGCTTTAGGCTTGCGTTATAGAGGAATACCTCCGAAAAAAGAGCTTATTAAACTATAACAGGATGGTCACAATGTCTGATTTTAATTGGAAAGCATTCGATCTTTACAATCCTACGCCTGAGCACGGGATGCTGCGTGAGACCATAGCCAATTTCACTCAGCAAGAGATTGAACCCCAGGCTCATGAGTATGATCGGAAAGAGCGCTTTAATTTGGCACTTTTTCGTAAAGTGGGCGAACTGGGCCTTTTGGGCATTACGGTTCCTGAGCAATTTGGGGGGGCGGGAATGGATGCCACTGCTGCAGTTCTTGTCCACGAAGAAATGTCTGCCTCAGATCCTGGTTTTTGTTTGGCTTATCTGGCTCACTCCATGCTTTGTGTAAATAATATCGCGATGAACGCCAGCGAAGCTCAACGGATGAAGTATTTGCCGAAGCTTTGCTCTGGCGAATGGATTGGCTCCATGTCGATGTCTGAGCCGGCAGTTGGCACAGACGTGATGGGCATGCAAACGACAGCTGTAAAAAAAGGCGACAAGTATATTTTGAATGGTCGCAAGATGTGGATCACCAATGGCACCATTGACGAAAACAAGACACCTTGTGATTTGACTTTAGTATATGCCAAGACAGCCGAGAAAAACGGTCGTGCTTTGATATCTTCTTTTTTGGTTGAGAAATCTTTTAAAGGTTTCCAGGTTGGGCAGAAAATCCAAGACAAGCTCGGCATGCGGGCCTCTAACACTGCTGAGCTTGTTTTCCAGGACTGCGAAGTTCCCATTGAAAACCTGATCGGTGCTGAAGGGGACTCCATGGTTCATATGATGAAAAACTTGGAGTTGGAGCGTTTGACTTTAGCGGCAATGAGTCTGGGGATTGCACGCCGATCTGTCGAAATTATGAATCGTTACGCAACTGAGCGTGAAGCCTTCGGAAAGTCCTTAAACGTTTTCGGTCAAATCCAAGCTTATATAGCCAATAGTTATGCCGAATACAAAGCTGCTCGCACGTATGTATACGAAACCGCACGGCGCATGGATTTGACCAAAGAAGGCAATCGCATGGACTCTGACGGCGTAAAGCTTGTGGCAACAAGCATGGGTAAAAACGTTGCTGATCGCGCAATCCAAGTTTTAGGTGGTTATGGTTACGTCGGTGAGTACGTGGTAGAGCGTTTGTGGAGAGACGCGAAGCTGCTTGAAATCGGTGGTGGAACTATCGAAGCACATCAAAAAAACATCACACGGGATTTGGCAAAAAATCCAGAATCACTCTATAAATAAGAAGGTCTCATGTTTCCCTATCAAGAGCGAATCCCCGTTGGCACGCATTTATCAGTTCATTATGAACTGATCTTGCAGCACATCGGTCCTTTGCTCACGTTGGAGCGCCGTCAAAAAATTGATAGAGTGCTTGCGGGTCGCAGTTTCGAAACGGCAGTGGTGCTCGAAGGAATCTACGATCGCGGCAATATTAGTGCGGTGATGAGAACCGCAGAAGGCTTAGGCTACGCCAACTTTCATGTGATTGAAACTCAGGAAAAATTCAAAGAGGCCAACCGGGTTACTCAGGGTGCTGATAAATGGGTCGAAGTCCAAAAGTGGAAGCAAAGTAAGGATTGCATCAAACAGCTCAAAGATCAGGGCTATAGAATTTGCGTTACGACTCTCGAAGCAAGTAAGCCACTCGCAGAGGTCGATTTTTCCGGAAAGACAGCCTTGGTACTTGGAAATGAAAAAGATGGAGTTACCCGTGAAATGATCGACGCCGCTGACGAACGCATCATCATCCCAATGCCAGGTTTTGTACAAAGTTTTAATATCTCGGTGGCCGGGGCCATTTGCCTTTACCATATTATGCTTGATCGCATTAAACGCAGAGGCAGAAATGCGGATCTTACTCAAAAAGAACAAGATATTCTTAAAGCTCTCTATTATATGCGCACTCAGGACTCTGCGGAGGACTACCTCAAAGAAATGTTCTCTAGGGGCACTATTGCGTAGCCCACAGGTATAAGTCCGCTTTGGATGGACAATTTTTGTCTTAAAGACCCTCTTATCAAGCCTCAGAACGCTTGTTGCTGATCATATCGCGGCTTGTATTTTGCAGTCGCTTGATAGGGTGTTTTAAGGGCTGTCCCCTAGCTTTTCGGAGATAAGAATGAGAGTGCGAGAGCAACAAGGAAATCAAAAAGGATATTGGGTCACCGTAGAGTCTTTAGTGCTACTTGCGACCAGTTTTCTTTTTTGCATACCCTTGATGGCTCAAGATTCAAGCTTTGATAAGTTTGGTCGAAGGGTGATCCCAGAAATTGTCAAGCTTTCGGATGATAAGAGGATTCCAGAAAATGTCTATAAAGAAAACGACTCAAGATCCATAGGGGAGTCCATCGTTTCCAGAGTTGCCGCAACGAGAACCGCATCGAGATACTCTGCAGTTCCATTCAACGCGTTTAAGAATGCTCAATTGCATTACTACTTTTCATTTCAGGATTTGAAACCCGCTGATTTGTCTCGTCGAGGAATTCTTAACATATTTCAAGTCGAGGAAAAAGATTTATATAATACGAGAGGAGCAAGGCAGCTGAGACATCGTGAAACTGCGAATAAACTTGCGGGAATTAAAATAGAAGAAACTAAAAGCACAACTGATGAAGCAAATTACGTGAGGCCGAAGTACGTGGGCCTGGATGTTAATTTGGGTAAGGAATTGGAATTTGCGACCGAGGGGCTTGATCACTTTGGCGAGGCAGTGGCGGTTCTGAAGCCTGAGGTAATGTTGCGTGCCACCTATACTGCTTTTGATTCAGGAGCTTTTTCCCAGGGATTTCCAGGACCAAAACGCGAGGTTCGCTCTTTAACTGAGCCTTTTTTATATGCACCACGAGGAGGGAGTTCCCAGTATTTTGAGGCGCAGGTGTGGGGAGAGTTGGACCTTAGAGACATTCAAGAGTTTCTAGTGCCGAGCGGAACGAGTTCCCGATTGCTTGCTCAGCTTAAGGAGATGGGACTGCCAGTCTATCAATACGCTGAGGTCAGAGATTTTGGTCGATATCGACGCATTCGAGATAAGTTACTGTATGCCGGGAGTCTGGAAAAACAAAAGGCTTTGGAGTTTTCACTTCGAATGTCACGAAAGTCGCTCCGAGGGCAGCAAAGTCAGGTGGGGCAATGCAGCTCCTTATTCACAAGCCTTACAAATTAAAAAGACTAATCTACTTAATTGCGTCTAGTTTTTCCGAATGACGACTGATTTCATCAAGGGGTCCTCATCGGGGAGCTCGAAGTCCAAGCAGAACCCTGGCGAGGATAGCACCGTGAAGTAGAACTGACTTTTGAGTTTCTGGATATTCTTCACAAGATCTGCTTGGGTCCATTTTTCATAGTTCGTGCAAAATAACAGCAGACCACCTTTGCCGAGGCAATAGAGACAATTTACGAGGAGCTCCTCATAGTTCTTACTGATACTGAAGGTTGAGTTTTTAGACCGGCCGAAGGAGGGCGGATCGCAGATGATCAAATCAAATTTGCGTTTACGACGAGCTGTACCTTTTAAGAAAAGAAGGCTGTCTTGAACCCAGAACTCATAAATTGGTCTTGGGGCTTCTTCTGACATCATGGATTTGAAATCCAGTTTTGGCCGCGGGATGATTTCCTCAGACGTTGAAACAGACAGCTTGTTGATCTCAAAATTCTTTTTACTCCATTGGATGAAGTTGCTGCTGACATCTACGGTGACAACTTCTTTAGCTCCACCAAGGGCCGCATTGACGCTGAAGCCTCCAGTGTATGAAAAAAGATTAAGAACTGCTTTGTCTTTACTATGCTCGCGGACCCAGCGGCGATTTTCGCGTTGATCTAGGAAGAGCCCAGGGGAAAGGCCTGTGTCATTGCGACAGTCGAATTTTACCTTATTTTCAGAGGCAATCCAACGCAGGCTTTCTTTGCTAGGCCACAGAATTTGTGCATTGGGGTCTTCTCCGCGATTGAGCATTTTGCGAACAAAATATTTTTTGCCAAATCGTTTTGAAACTCGTTCAAAGCGTTGCAGGTCTTTTTCCGTGGGATCATTGTCCTTATACCAATAAAACCACAGATACTCGCCAAACATGTCTATGCGGTAGGAATCAATGTCCTGGTGGCTTAGACGGAAGCATTCATTGGGTTTAGATTGAAAATCCAAGAGCCATTGGCGTTTTTGGAAGGCTTCTAAAATCATAAGCTCTTCCTGCTCTATATTCGGATCATTCTCAAGATCACTTATCCAAACAGGGGCTGCTGCTTGAAAACTGAATTTTTGTGACTTGTATTCAAAGTTCAGACTATCTGCATGAAGGCAAAGGCGATAAAAGGGGCTGCCACCGTGCTCTTTACAACCAAGAACGGCAATGCCGTTAGCTTGAGCGTGCAGACGAATTTGATGAGGCTTTCCCGTGATGGGCTCAGCTTGCCACAAATCGTAGAGTCCTAAGTTTTTTAGTTTTTTAAAATGAGTTTTGGAGTTGAAGGCTGAGTTCGGACGGCCAGAAATATTTATGAATTGCCCCTTTTCTTTTTCAATTAGAGATTCATATTCGAAACGGTCTTTGTTTATTTTTTTATCCGTGAGGAAAAAATATTTTTTTTGAATAAGATGCTTTTCAAACAGGGCGGCGAGTTCTGCGGCTCCCTGCTTGCTTGTGGCAAAGAGCATGGCTCCAGAGGTTTCTTTATCGAGGCGGTGGACAACAAAGAGCTCTTGCTGTCTTATTTCTGAAAGAACCTCGACAAAACCCTTTTTGCCAATGTCTGGCGAATGGGTGTTATAGCCCGATGGTTTTTGTGTGAAAATAAAGTCAGAGTGGGGAGGGGTCATGTCCCTAAGCGTTACACGGATTTGATTGTCGGTCACGGGGAGTTTCAGTAGATTGATTTCACATTTAGGAGGATTCATAGAGATGAAAACACTAGCAAAAATAATGTCATTATTTTTAACACTTACGGTTCTCTCTGGTTGCGGAGTTCAATCTATTCCTCAGGCAAAGAACCAGGTCGAGGCTGCCTTGGCCGAAGTGACTAATCAGTACAAACGTCGGGCCGACTTGATTCCAAATCTCGTGAATGTGGTAAAGGGTTATGCAAAGCATGAGGAAAAGACTCTGACATCTGTTATTGAGGCTCGTGCTAAGGCAACACAGGTGACGATTGATCCAAGCAAGGTGACCCCTGAAAAACTTAAAGAGTTTCAAGCAGCGCAAAGTGGAGTTTCTCAGGCTTTGGGAAGACTGATGGTTGTCTCAGAGCAATATCCGAACTTGAAAGCAGACACTCAGTTCAGAGATTTACAAGCGCAGCTGGAGGGTACTGAAAATCGCATTACGGTTGCTCGTCAAAGATACATCCAGGCTGTGCAGGATTTTAATAACCAAGTGACTGTTCCGCCAACAAGTTGGACCAACTCTATTTTCTATCATCATGAGAAAATGCCACAATGGGAGCTTGCTGAAGATGAAAAAGGCAAAGTAGAAAAACCTCCTCAGGTTAACTTCTAGTAAAATGGCTCATTGGTTTGTTAGCTTCACACTCTTGTTTTTTTCTGGGTTTTGCTCTTTGGCTCGAGGGGAGTTTGAAGTTCCGCGTCTGACGGGGCCGGTGATGGATTTGGCGGGAGTGATTCGCCCACAAGATCGTAACGAGCTTGAAAAAGTGATTCGCGATTACAACAGCCAAGGTAAAGCGCAGATACAGATCCTGGTGATCGACTCTTTGCAGGGGCTTGAGATTGAGGAAGCGGCAATCAAGATCACCGACAAGTGGCAGCTCGGGACGGCAAAAAAAGACAATGGTATTTTATTTCTGATTGCGCCGAATGAGCGCAAACTGCGTATTGAGGTCGGGCAGGGGCTTGAGGGCACTCTTCCTGATGTGATCGCAAAGCGCATTATTTCAGACACAGTTTTGCCGCTCTTTAAGGCTCGAAATCTTTCAGCTGGGGTGGTCGTTGGCACTTATCAGATCATCAAGTATATTGATCAAGAATACGCAGATCAGCATCTTGCGGAACCAGCTCCCGAGTCTACGAAAAGCATTCCAGGCTGGGTCATCATTGTGATTTTACTTTTACTTCTTTTTATTGGTCGCTTTTTGCCAGCGTCCTCTTTCCGTGGGGGCGGCTTCGGCGGTGGGGGATTTGGAGGCGGCGGCTTCGGTGGCGGCGGCGGTGGTTGGTCTGGCGGTGGCGGCGGCTTTAGTGGGGGCGGGGCTTCGGGCTCTTGGTAACTTATGAAACAAAGATGGATTAAAAAATATCTCACAGAAGATCAAATCACAGCTATCGGCAAGGCTGTTCAACAAGCGGAGCTTGGAACCAGTGGGGATATTGTTCCCATGGTGGTTCGTCGAAGTTCGGCAGTTCGCCATGTCCCAGTGGTTTTGGGTTTGAGTTTTGCCTTGGTTTTTTTGGGTGTTGAGGTTTTGGGCTTTAATGGCTGGTATATGAGCGATCTGTTTCCTTTTCTGATGGGGCATTGGGCTTATCAAGTAGGCTTTTTGGCATTTCTGATGCTTATAGCTTGGGGGCTTTCACATCTTCATCCTGTTCAACGGCATTTAACCTCGGACGAGGATGAGAAAGAGCAGGTTTGGAAAAGGGCCCAGTTGGAGTTTTTCCTGCATCGCCTGAATCGCACGCACAAAAAAACCGCAGTGTTAATATTTGTTTCCATTATGGAAAGACGGGCAGTGATTTTAGCCGATGAGGGCATAGCCAAAATTCTCCCATCAAATACCTGGGAAGAGGTTTTAAAGCCATTAATGGAATTCCTTCGCCGCGGCGAATGGTCCACGGGTTTCCAAGACTCCATTCACCGCAGCGGCGAGCTCCTCAAAACCCACTTCCCAGAACCCACTAACAACCCCCACACCAACCAAATCAGCAACAACCTCATCATCAAAGAATAAAAAAGGTACCTGGTAACTTTTTGCAGTAATGCTGCGTTATTTAGGGCTGGAAAAATATCAACTGCGGTGATAAATAGTGATAGTTCTTATAAATCGAAATGCGGCCGTAGCTCAGCTGGATAGAGTACTTGGCTTCGAACCAAGGTGTCGGGAGTTCGAATCTCTCCGGCCGCACCAATTTTAAATCTTAGAAAGATTTATGGTTCTTCTCACTGGTTGGTTCGGTTCTTCTCACTTAACAGTTTATCACGAAGCGCATTCTAGTAAAAACAAGCGTTTAGGGTTTTCAAACGATAGTTTACAAAGTTTCTAAAGCCTCTCGCCCTTCTCTGGAGGGGCTGCTGCCGCTGGACTCAAAATTGGTTTTCGGCAGCTGAAACTCAATCGCCTGGAAGCCGCAATCAATTTGGATAACAAAAAATCCCTGCGCCTAGTACGCGCAATTGGCATGAAAAGAGAGGGAATAAAGAATAGATATTGGTTTGAATACGGGAAGTGGGTCGATCATATCATCTACGTTGCGAATCCAGAAGATGTGGGTCTGAAAGCACATCATCCATTCTAGCCTTCTAGCCCCTCAGGATAGGATGGAAGCGTAATGACTGTCTAAGTTTTAGGCGACTTTGAACAAAATAACTATGAACCCTTGAGTGTAGAAAGAGCTTAGAAATTTTGTTATATCTATGCTCGTTAACTTTTAGCCGAAGATTTACATAGGAGATTGTCATGAAAGCTATTTTGCCTGTTTTGATTTTATTTGTTTCAAATTTATCTCTTGCTAGCACGATACAAGTTGAAAGGCCCTGGAAGGAAGTTGTCTGTATGAGGCTAGCTCAAATCTACAATGTGAAACTTTTTGATCTTGAGTATTGTATTGATAACTCTGCCGTATCAACAGGAAACGTAAACCACCGCAATCAAATGGTTCGATTTAACTTTAAAGGATATCCGCATGCCAACTCAGTGATGGAAAACTGCGATGGAGCATTTTTGCTTGATGAGTCCGGGCACTTCGTTAGAATTTTTGACGTGGTTTGTAAGCATTAAATACTTATTTGTCGACGACAGATCGCATTTTTCAATCCGAATAATCAACTCGCATCAGGTTTTTTTGCGTACTGATTGAATTGCACTCCATTGACGGGCTAGCTGACCGAAACAGAGTTCTTGAACCAAGTCCATATTTAGCTCGATTAATTTTAGAAAATAACTAAAAACTGGATAGCTTTAAGTTATTGCTATCGCTAGGCGATCAAGAATTTGACCCCATCCAGATTTCATTCCCTCAAATGCCTGACGACCCATTGGGTGATCTAGATTAAATCCTGCATGTATGAGCTTCAATTCGGTGTATTTCTTTTCTTTTGGAGTTAACTTCCAGGTGATCGTTGTATCAAGCAACCCCTTGGAAAATAAAAAACTAAATTCTTTATGGAGCTCTACACGAAGGACTTCGCACTGTTGTGGACCAAATTTTGGCATTAAAAGTTGAAATTTATAACCCTCAATAGCTTTTATATCACTCGGCACCCACCATTTCTCAAGGAGTTCCGCCTCAGTTAAATACTTCCAAACGATCTCTGAAGGGTGGTTATAGATGTGTTCAATTTCAATTTGATTATTTTTCATTTTTTTTCTCCATTCTGTTCATTAAGTGCTCAAGATCGGTCAGCCGACTTTTCCAAACTGTTTTGAATTCATTAATCCATGATTCCACCTCTAGAAGAGGCTTTGGATTGAGATGATATAACCTTTCCCTACCAATTCGTTCCTCTTTAACCAATCCAATATGTCTTAAAACTTGAAGATGCTCGGAGACTGTGGATCTTCCTACATCTTGAGTGGCTGCAATTTCATTTACTGTCCGAGGTTTTCTTTTTAAGTAACAAAGAATATCTCTGCGAATTGGACTAGCAAGTGATCCAAAAATATCTAATCTTTCCATAAGAGCATAATATATCGGAAAAGTCCGACATGTCAATAATTTCCGACATGTTTTAATTATAGGCTAGCGGCTTAATCAATTTGAAGTTCTAACTATAGAGTCCTTACTATAGAAATGGCGTACGCAGTTAGAAAAGATATTATAATTTATCTACCAACCCGAGCAGAGGTCTCGAGCTGAGACTTACAGATGTCCTGTAAGTTGAGGCGACTCAGCATCTATGATCTTCTGATGATTTAAATTGGCTAATTTAGCTTAATAAGCTAATGGCATTGAAGAAACGCTTATGACTTTGCGATCCTGTTTTTCACGTAATTTGCCAAATTTAGAATTCATTGCGATGCAGAATGTGAACTAAAGTCCTAAGCCACTCAGAGTTTCATTAAGCTGAATATTGAACTCATCGGGATTTTCCAGCATTGGGTAATGTCCGACTCTAGAAATGACTCGAAAATCATAATCTGCAAAATATTTTTTATTGATGGCAGAATCTGTGGGCATTGCATCTGAATTAATTGAACGAACTGGTACAGTCACTTTTTCTGCAGAGTCTCGAATATCTGTTTTATAAAACGGCTCGAGAGTTGCAATAGCATGTTCAGGAGAATTTTAGAGGAACTCGCTTTGAAGCTGTGAGACGACCTGTGGCGGAGATGATTTTACGAAAAGATATTGTGGTAAGATTTTTTAACGTATCAACAAGAATAATAGCCCTTACTTTTGCAACGAGCGGAAAAGCCTCAACGACGTTTGAGCCTGACATGGAATGTCCTATCAAGACAATGTTATCAACATCCAACGTATTTGCAACGGACTTGATGTCTTCAGCATATGTTCGAACAGACCATTTGCGACGTGATTTTTCGGATTTTCCATGGCCAGCAAGATCCATTTGAATAATTTGATATTTATCGGAAAAATAATCACGCTGAGAATCCCACCACCGAGAATTCCCCATCCAGCCATGAACAAACAAGAGTCCAGTTTTGCCCTTGCCAGTGACTTCATAATATATTTCAGAATTATCTGCTGAACTTGCTATATGCCCCATGTTTTCCTCGCGCTATTTGTTTTGACCCGCTTCGAAATACTGACAAAAATGGACTTCTTTCTGTTTAAACTGAGTGTGCGCCTTTAGCAAGGGAGTCTTGCTGCGGCGGAGCTGGCTGAGGATACGCCAACCCCGTTTCAATATTACCCGTATAATATTGACTTCAGATTTATATACGGGTAATATTAAAGCGAGTAGGGGGCGATTCATGTTTACATATACTGCATTTGACGGTTTTCAACTGCTATCACGGGGAAGTCTTGAAAAAATTGCCCTTGACGTAAAAAAACGATTAAAGGCAAATCGGGAGGCGCGAATATTGATTTTTAGCGACTTGACCGGAAGACAAATTGACCTTGACCTCAGTGGCACAGAAAATGACGTTATTGATCGACTAAAAGTCTATGCTCCACAGCGACAAGAAGAACAAAGGGGAGCCGGTCGTCCTAGGCTTGGCGTTGTACCAAGAGAAATATCTCTTTTACCACGACACTGGGAGTGGTTGGCCAATCAGGAGGGTGGAGCGTCGGCTACAATCAGAAGCTTGATTGATGAGAAGAATATGGTTGTGCTTCAGGAGAAATACAGAATTAAACAGGCTCAAGAGGGGACTTATAAATTTTTGTCAGCAATAGCAGGAAACCTGCCTAATTTTGAGGAGGCCACTAGGTTTTTATTTCGAAAGGATAAAGTTAAATTTGAAGAATTTATAACGAATTGGCACGAGGATATAAAAAAATACGCTCTCACATTATCTAAAGAGGTTTTTAAATGAAGTCTGTAAATGCAATGAAACATGTGTCTGATACTGCCTATTGGGTGGCGGCACATCGTGCCACTGAGTCGGAGCGTAAGGAGGCTCTTTTTAATGATCCGTTGGCAAAAGTACTTATTGGTGAGCATGGTCAAAAGATTGCGGATTCAATGTCAGAGTTTTCTCGATATTCCTATTGGACTATAGTTATCCGCACACTCGTTATTGATGATTTAATCCAAAAATATATTAAAAATGGCTGTGGAACCGTGATCAATCTCGGTGCAGGTCTTGATACCCGACCATACCGCCTAAAACTTCCTGAAAATATTAACTGGATTGAGCTTGATTTCGCAGAAGTCATTGAGATGAAAAATATAAAACTAAAAGATGAAAAGCCAAATTGTAGACTAAAAAGAATTGCAGTTGATCTTTCAAATGGAGATGAGCGGCGCAAGATTTTTGCCGACCTGAACAGAGAGGCCGATTCTGCGATTTTAATAACAGAAGGAGTCATTCCTTATTTATCTGAAGAGGTTGTTAGTGAGCTTGCAAAAGATTTAAAAATACAAGATAACTTTAAATATTGGATTTCAGAGTATTACTCCCCCAAAATATACCCTAGGTTTCAAGCGCAAAATTTTCGAAAACTTTTTGGTAGTTCGCCGATGCAATTTTTCCCTACTGATTGGTTCTCTTTTTTTAAAACGAATGGATGGATCAATAAAGAAATGATTTATTTGTACGATGAATCTGAAAAAGTCGGAAGAAAATTCCCTCTTCCGCGGTGGGTTTCTATTCTTAAACTACTAATTGGTGAAAAGAAAATTATTGAAAACATAAGGCTTTCGGCTTATTCCATTCTTGAAAAGAATATTGATTACAGCAAACTGTAACCAATAAAATGGGTCAACATTTTCTGGAGAATAATAAGAATGCAAAGGCATTGCATTCGCTCGAAGGCTCCCATATCTTCAAGATTCATTTCGCCAAGTGCCTGGATACAGGTCTTGATAAAACTTTAGCGCTTCCTCAGCCAAACCGGTGCGGATCATAGTCGAGTAAAACGATTTTGTTTTTGCTAAGGGCTGAATTCAACTAATGATTTTAGCGAGTGCCATCGGCTTCTCTAGTGTTAATAGATTTCTGTTGCCGATCAGTTTTTAAAAAATTTGAGAATTTGCTACAGAATGCTTTTATTGAGGATTGAATGTATCGACTTATCGGTTTGCCCATTTTGTCATTTAAAGGAAGCCGTGAGCACAATTTAGAGTCGATAACAAATGGCTTTCCGGGATCGCGCAAATTAGTGTATTCATCCGACCAAAGTTCAATTTTATTTATATCACATCCAGGAGACAGCGCAAAATCAATTCTTTCAACCGCTCCTATAATTGATGTAGTTCTAAACACCGCATCGATCATATAGGCCGTTTCGCTCGAACCTGAGTTTTCGTAATATGAGATTCTATTTCTGCTCGGCAAATAAAGACCAGAATTGTTTTTAATATTGTCTGATGCAAAATATTCCTCAAAGGTAATATTAGAACCATCTTTAGAAACGTTTTTGCTATAATTACAACCTGGACGTGAAAAATCACCCACATTATAGGAATTTAATACCAGGTTTAAAATTTTCTTACATTTTGAATCTATTGCTTTTGATTGACCTAATAGTGGCAATAGAAATGAAAACATGAAGAGTAATTTTTTTATCATTTTTGTTCACCTTCCGAACACGATTACAAGGAAATGATATCATTCGACAATAGTATTTAAAACTAGACGGACGTCCCCGTTTATAGTTTTAATTTTTATTAAAACTAACACTTCACTGCGCACCTGATGACGATAAATGAAACAAAAATTGTCAAAAAATCCAAAATTGGCAACAGAACATTTTATGATTTGATGGATCATCCAGTCGTTGGCGGCTTAGGGTTTAAATGCTGCCAGCTTCTTCATTTTAATTTGATTGAGTTTTCAAGAACTCAGTAGGAACAGCTCCAATAGCTTGAAGCGGGCCAAGTTTATCAACCACGGCAATTGAACTCACAACTTTCCCATTTTCTAGAGTATAGATTGCCATTCCGTCAGTAACCGCTTTTTTCCCAGTCGGCATAATGCTCCGAAAATTCCCTTTATGAGTGCCTTGCCACTGCCAACGAATAACAACGCGGTTCTTTTCTGCAACCAGATCCTTTATTTCAAATTGAATATCTGGAAAGCCTAAAATTAAGCTTTCAATATTTTGCATATAAGCCTCAACTCCTTTTTTGCCTGTGCCAAGATCGATATACTCAGAGGAGATGAGCTCGCTCAGCTCTTCGATATTTCCTTTATTTATATAGTTTTCAAAAATTGATTTTACGATATTTTTGTTCTTTTTGTCTTCGCTCATTTTTTGCTCCTACTCGTGAGTGGAAAATAGAATTGACAAAATAACAAAATTGTCTTCTTTACTCAAGTGAGGCCCTCTGCTTCGATGGCGCCGCGCATTGCAGTATCTGATTTAAAAATCGACGCTGCCGAAAACACCGTTCCAAAAAGAGTATTTGCTCGCCGCCGGAAAAACGCGTTCATTTTTTTGAAAGTATTCGTTCATTGGCATAAAACTCTTTGAACCTCTTGTTTGGCTTTTGCTAAAGCGGCCTCTTGCGCTTTTTGGTCTCCTATAGAAGCCCCTTCTGCGCAGAAAAATGTAACGTCAGTAATGCCAATGAATCCCAATATCAAACGAAGATAGGGCTCCTGGAAGTTACGCTCTCTTGCAGGGCCCGTTGAATAAACACCTGCACTTGCAGACGCAACAAACACTTTTTTTCCAGTAGCCAATCCCTTTGGCCCATCCGCACCAAAGGCGACCGTACGCCCTGGACGAACGATGTGATCGATCCATGATTTGAGCCCAGACGGAATGCTAAAATTCCAAATTGGAGCACCAATAACGAGAATATTTGCTGCGATAAGCTCATCTATCGCCTCGTCGGATAACTTAATTGTATTCTTTTGATCGAGATTACGCTGCTCCGGTTGAGTAAAAAACGCCACGATTTCAGAATTTGACAAGTGAGGAAATGGCGCTTCGGTTAGATCACGAACCTTCACATCGCTCCCAGGATATACTAAACAAAGTTTCGCAACGACTTCTCGCGTGAGCTTTCGACTTAAGGATTCTTGATCCCTGGGGCTACTCTCAATGACCAGAATTTTCATCGTTTTCTCCTCTACTCCATTACGACTCATCTTCACCGCCTATGAGCGAATCCAAGAAGGACTCCAGCGCCCGTGAACTGAACAAAACCAACTAGAAATTCGACTCCTATCCATGTGACTACATCGGGAACGGCATATTTTGCGGCCTCTGCCAAAGCAATATAGCTGCCGAGAAATACTCCAAAAAGCCAAGCTAGTTTCACGGCGTCAAAGAGCGACTTTGTGGCAAATCGAGAGTTTGCATATACAACTGACAAGACCGTTCCCTGGAGGATCATGCTCAAGAAGCCGAGTGCGAAGATCGGTTCTTGTTTGATATATGGAACCTCGGCGTAATGTTTTGTGAAAAGCAAAAAATGCGATGTCGCCTGAGCACCAAATGTTGCAAGAATATAACCTAAAATAGAAAGAAAATGTTTCTTCATACCGTCCATGACTCTATTTCATACTATGAAGAGCGATGCGATTGCCCTCAGTGTCTCGAAAGATGGCCATAAATCCATTCTGACCAATGCTGGTTTTTTCCTGCAAGACCTTACCTCCTGCATCTGCAACACGCTTCAGTGGGACTGACAAATCGTCGCCACCATTTAAATAAAGAAGCGGTCCCTTGTCGGTAACCATATCCTTATCTTCCACTAGTCCACCCGAAACCACACCGGGAGCAAAAGGAAACATGGCATACTTTTTAGGAGCACCCTTCATTTCGTTTATTTCTACTGCAAATACCTTTGAGTAGAATGTCATTGCGCGTTTAAGATCTTCAACTGGAATGTCAAACCAAGCCACAAAATTATCCATCGGAATCTCCTTTTTCTTTTATTATGCAAGTGATTGTAGGATACCAAATAAATTGCATAATGCAAGTATTTTTTATACAATGTATTTAAATGGCTAAAAGTAAGACAGACTACAGACAGTCAGGGTGTCCAATAGCATTTACCCTCGATATTATTGGGGATAGGTGGTCGCTTTTGATTATCCGCGACATGGTGTTTCTTGGAAAAAGATATTTCGGGGAATTTCTTGAATCTTCTGAAAAAATTGCGAGCAATATTTTGGCAGATCGACTTAAGAGACTAGATGAGCAAGAGATCATTTCAAAAAAAGATAATCCGCATAACAAAAAGCAGGCTATTTACTCACTGACAGACAAAGGCATTGGTCTTCTTCCTATGATACTAGAGCTGATTCTATGGGGAGCAAAACACGACCCCAAAACAGCAGCGCCGAAAGAATTTATTCGAAAACTTAAAAAAGATAGAGATGCCTTACTGATTGAAATAGTTAGTAATCTTAAGAAAACCAGTGACCTTTACGAAAGTAAAAAAGTGAAATAATGGAAATAGATCAAGACAGTGCTCATGTCAGAGTCCCACCCCCGTTCATTTTTCTTGCCTTTGTTTTAATGGGCGTTGGATTCAATATCTTATATCCAGTTCATCTTGTTACGGGATTTATAAGGTGGTGTCTCACCCTCGTTTTGTTTGGTTCCGCCATAGCAGTTGTAAGTTATTGCTTCTGGGCATTCAAAAAAATAGAAACCAACATCGCGCCCTGGAAAACAACGACAGGCCTTGTAACGAGTGGAGTCTATAGATTTTCTAGAAATCCCATCTACCTTTCATTTGTTCTTCTGGGGCTGGCAATTGCTTTTGGTTTAAACAATGCGTGGATTCTCCTGATGCTCACGCCATTTATCTGGGTGATAAACAGATTCGTAATCGCCAAAGAGGAAAAGTATCTGGAAAATAAGTTCGGGGATGAGTACGAGCAGTATAAGAAAAAGGTAAGACGATGGATTTAACTTTTTAGGAGAGCGCATGGGAGACAGTATGAACATTTTTGATTTTATCATCGGGCTGACCTTAATGAATGCAATGCCTCATTTAGTTCTGGGTATCTGGAAGGGGCGCATGCTTTGTGGATTCGGCTTTGGAGATTTTAAAAATATTCTTTATGGCGTTCTGAATTTAGTAATCTCCATCGGACTGTTTTTATATAGTTATGGGGTCGAGAAACTTTTTGAGAATGGAATCTACTTAGGAGCACTGGCGATACTTGTCGTTTATTTTATAACGGGGCAGTTTTGGTACTCTGTTTTCCACAAAAAGTATTATGAAAAAAACACACAACTCCGTTAAACATGTTCTGCACACCTACACAGCCATTGAACGTTTATCAGAGTTGAGACGACACTGGTATCTTGCGAGATAGGAAAGGAGGCACAATTGTCAGTTGAAATTAGCTTTGTGAGTTATGGAAATGGGCCTATTCGTGTGCTTGTTCTACATGACTGGTTTTGCGACCATTCCAGTTGGGATGCAACGCTGCCTTACTTCACGCCGGAACACTTTACTTACGTCTTCGCAGATTTGAGAGGTTATGGAGCCTCCCAGCAAATATCAGGTGCCTATACTCTTGATGAAGCTGCAAACGACGTGATTGCTCTCGCTGATCGGCTAAATTGGTCCCGTTTTTCAATGCTTGGGCATTCTATGAGCGGCCTTATTGTTCAACGTATTGCGCAGCTCGCGCAGGAACGAGTCGAACGAATTGTGGCTGTCACTCCTGTCTCGCCAGCCGGAATGGGACTTGATCTCACGACTTTAGATTTTTTCCGTTCGATCGCCCTTGCTGATGATAACGGACGTTTTTCAGCACTGAGTAAGCTTTGGGGCACTCGTTTGTCTGAAACGTGGATCAAATACAAGCTCAGGCGATGGCGTGAGACTTCGACTCCGGTGGCTGTAGCAAAATATTTGGAATTGTGGGGATGTACCGATATTTCTGAGGGAGCGCGTGGAATTAAAACGCCGATGCTGATAATTGCCGCAGCACAGGACGCGCCGCCCTTCCAGGCAGGAGCACTAGAAGCATCGATGCTTCCGTTCTATCCCAATGCAAAACTGTTATCTCTAGGAGAATCGGGCCATCATCCGATGCAGGAGCAGCCCCCACAGTTGGCTACAGCCATCGAGCTCTTTTTGGGTGAAAAGTAACAGCGAGCAGACTTCACCCTAAGTCACCTGTTTGCTCACCTTGAGGCCTTTGAACGCGGAAAGGTGACGTGACTGTGCTCGACAGGCAATCATCTATCCCATAAAATTATTGATACGTGGAATTTTCAGAGGGAAAAGGATGAAGCCAAAAATTCATGTGGATTACGAAAAATCAGTTTTTACCATAAAGTTGACCCAAGAAATGTCAATGGGTGAGGTGCAGGAATTCCTAAAAGAATTTGCAGTGTCGGTAAACGAATTTAGCAAAAAGGGCATGTCAATTTCAGTCTTAATTGATGCCGCAGAAAAATATTTTTCAGATCTAAATACTACGCGAGCATTTTCTCAAGGTTTTAGAAAAATTTTAGAGTCTAGCAAAGTAAATAAAGTTGCGGTCTACAGGCCTCAAGATGACTTTCACGGCGATGAAGAATTGGCTCAACCTAATAAAATAAAAACTTTTGTGACACTTGAAGACGCCAATCTTTGGCTTCTACAAGAGTGGCAGCCAGGAGTAATATAAAATGACTTCACAAAAACCGACTTTGCATTTTATTTGCGGGAAGATTGCCTCTGGAAAAACAACCCTTGCTCAAAAAATAGCGAGAGATACGGGGGCAGTATTTATCTGTGAAGATGAGTGGCTCTCTAAGCTTTACTCCGATGATCTAAAAACTTTTGATGATTACATCAAGCTGACGAATCGAATGAAAGTATTGCTATTGAGTCATGTCACAAACTTGTTGCGAAATGGCATGTCAGTCGTTTTTGATTTTTCTGGCAATACGCCCAGTCATAGAAAATGGGTTCGATCTGTTTTTGAAGCAGCAAACGCAGATCATAAACTATACGTTTTGGATGTTAGCGATGTAGAGTGTAAAAAAAGACTTTCAAATCGAAATGCAGAAAAACCAACTGGCTAGTACTGGGGGAAATCCCCAACTGAGGATGATTACGACAAGATTACTAAATACTTCTCAAAACCAACTTCCGAAGAAAAGTTCAATGTTATATATGGTGACCACGTCTAACCCCTGCAAAATAAAATGAGGATCCTGTGACATACGAAATAATGGTAGGATTGACAGTGAGTGACGACAAAGTATATCAGGAGTACCGCGAAGCTTTGTCCCCGATACTTAAGTTATATGGCGGGGGTTTTCGTTTTGATTTTGTTGTGTCAAAAGTTTTGAAATCTGAATCCAATCACGAGATCAATCGAGTCTTTGCGATCTATTTTGCGAGTTTGGAAAGCAAAAACGCATTCTTTTCACACCCTGATTATAAAATCATTAAGTCAAAATATTTTGAGCGCTCGGTTACGGGTACAACAATCATCGCGGAGTATGAGCGATAGATACTCTGGACGAGTCGCGGCGATTCGCAACCTGGGCTAATTTCTAAGAATTAAAAGTACTTGCAATTAATGAATATTTATAGAATAATATTCATTAATTACTGGAGGCATAAATGCAAATGACTAAAAAAACTAAATACATTTTAGCTGCGGTGGCTTTGTTGGCAGCCGTTGGTCCTAATGGGCTTTACTTGTACGCAGTTTTTACTCAGCCAGAGCTGAGCGGACTTGCCCTCAAAAACCCAGTGGCTTTAGCCTTTATGATTGAAGCAATGATGCTGCTATCGCTATTTCTTTGGTATGTTTATAAGCAGACTCATTCGTGGGGAAAGGTTGTTATTTATTCTGTTCTCAGTTTTATGGGTAGTTTGGCGTTCAGCTTTCCACTTTTCCTTTATTTAAATGGAAAAGATCCCCAGGATGACTAATAGAGTTTGAATGGCGCGATTAAAAACTGGAGATAAAGAAAAGGCTATTATCGAGGCCGCCTCCCAACTTTTTCTAGAGGCAGGGGTCCGCAAGACGACTATACAAAAGATTGCCAAGCTGGCAAAAGTTTCAGTTGGTAGTGTTTATCTCTATTATAACGATAAACTGGATATTGTTCGTCGCTTGGCTTACTTCTTTGCAGAACAACACCAAGCTCTTGCTCAAGAGGTTCTTGCTTCGAGTAGATCCCCTAAAATTAAACTGAACAACTACATCTTAGGTTTTTATGACATGTGGAAGCCATATGGTGAAAACTCAAAAGGATCTGTTGAACTGGCCGACGCAGTTTTAAAAGTTGCTCCCGATACACCAGGGATCGCACAGCAAGAGTTTTTGAAGGCGGTGAGTTCGATTTTAACGGAAGCTAAAAATGTTGGCATGAAAGTGGGAAAACCTAATGAAGAGGCAAAATGGATTGCCCTAGCCACGTCGGCTTTTTTTCCATTAGCCGGTACACCCGAAATTCATTTGATGAGCACTCTATTGACTAGAAAAGATTTAAGGGGGTTGCTAAATTGGGTTGTAGAAAAGTACGAGTAGTTCCTCAGAGACTCCTATCTATGCAAAAATGAAAATGGACGAGGAGCAAATGAAGGAGTTTTCCACTTTTATTCTAAACGCAGTACCCTTACATCGTTTTGCGAGCGCTGAAGAACTTGCGCGAACCGTACTTTTTCTAGCCTCAGATGATTCAAGTTTTGTGACAGGCATTGATCTTGTTGCAGACGGTGGATTTACTCAGGTTTAGTTGTGTATAGCAGATTGCTAAAAATGAGGCTCCTGGGTATAGTGGGGCCTGAGAGCGTTAGGGGACTTAAGTTTACAAGCTCAAGAGAGTCGTCTGCTATTCCACAGTTTCATTGTCTCAGGCAGCTCCTCGCCCACCGATCTTAGAAAAAATACGACGGTAGATCCACCCATATATGAAAATCTCTTTGAGATTGACTTGCAGAGGTGCTCCTCTCCAGCCTTGCCAAGTTCTTTTAAGTATTTTGAAAATGACCCATGCTCTTTTTTTATTTCAAGAAACTCTTTCGCATTGTTCACAGTGGCGCTAAGCTTTCCATAATTACGAACAAGATTTTTATCAGTTATCAACTTATCAATGCGCTCTTCGGTGAATCTCGCTACCTTAGAAAAATCAAAACTGGCGAAAGTAGCTTTGAAGTGGCCCCACTTCGCATCAATCACTTTATGGTTAAGACCGGAACGAAAAATAACTTTCGTCATCATCTCAAAGTAGGCTCTGTCGTTTTTTGGTTTTTCACCCAACACGCACTTCAGCATTGTCATTTCCTAAAGATACTTACTTTTCATTGTTTATCAGCTTTTCAATTCCATTAATTCCCATGGTCCAAGCCCCCCGGAACATCTCTTTGGCTTGTGTCTCTTTGTCTTCTTCCACATCAAAAGTGCTGACCATTCTACGGATGATTTTCCCTTACCCAAATCATAAACTTTCATCGTTCCAAAAATGTTTTTTACAGGAATCATATTTTGCTCTGGAATTGCATACTGAAAGATTCGACTTGCATGATCCACTTTTTCGATATTTTCGATCAATTCTCCCGCCTCTGTTCCACAAATTCTTTTATTACCTTCTACACGGCAGGATTGTATGACCGGAGCAAACCATTTATCCACCCCGTCAACAGCACCAATTATTTTCCACACCTTTTCGACAGACGCATTTACTTCTACGGTAACCTTTTCGTTTGATTTTTTCATAATTTTAAACTCTCCATTGTTTTAATATGTAATAAATATTACACTATATTTACAGTGGTCGTCAAGGCAGTGTTTTTATTTGTAATAAAAGTTACAATTTGATAGAATATTTAAATAAGTTAGAGTGGGTTTGAACCCCAGGAAGCTATTCTTTTAATGGTGGTATAAGCAATGGCCCGAACGCGTGAGTTTGATTTTGAAAAGGCAATAGACAAGGCGACGAAGCTCTTTTGGCTAGAAGGGTATAAAAAAACCTCCATCCAAAAGCTCATGAAGACGATGGGACTTGGTGAAAGCTCGTTCTATAACTCTTTTAAAAACAAAAGAGATCTCTATTTGCAGTGTCTGAAATACTACAATTCAAACATCACCAGTCGTCGAGCCGAGGCGCTCAATTCACCTAAACCCATCCAGAAGAAATTGAGAGATCTTTTTAACGTCATATTCGATGATTTGGAGAGTGGTACTGGAACTCCTGGATGCTTGATGACGAATAGTCTATCATTTGAAGTTCTTAAGGATGCTCATTTAAGAAAATATGTTTTAGGTGAAATGGATAATTTCCGATTGTTCCTAAAAAACACGTTCCAGCAAGCAATAGAAAATGATGAACTAAGTGTGGATTTCGATAGTATCTTAACTTCAGAATTAGTTGTAACTTACCTACAGGGACTTTTTAAGATTTCTATGACGACTACCGACTATTCTCAACTGCGAAAACAAACGGAGTACTTTCTAAAGGCTCTTGGATTATAAATGTCTATCGACATGCATGATGCCGGAAACAATCAATCGTATGATCGTTCACCATACCCGCATGTGGGCATAGATCACGACTTCCGCGCACGTTCATGAGCATGAAGCGGACACGAACAAAGCTGCCAAGGGAAGGAAAGCTACTCAGTCGCTAGAAATTGTAGCCGCTCGTCAGTCTTTGATGGCTCAATTTCAATAATTTCAGCACTCACCACATTTTCCAGCACAAACGGATCACTATTCACCCTGCTTTGAAGGTCCGGCAGCAGCGTATTGTGGGCCAAAATTCCACCACCCAAATTGGGCTGAAGACTACCGACCAACAAAAACACGCCGTCATCAAAGCCGCGCTTGATCCATTCTTTGTGGCCTTCCATGAGTTGGCTGGCTCGGCCCTTATTGTCAGAAAATTTAAGAAGCACGATAAACATCGAATTCATTCTCCTATCAAATTTTGTTTCTCATTCATGAATGCATGATATCGAAAACAATCAATCGTATGATCATTCACCATACCGACGGCCTGCATATGAGCATAGATCACTGTCGACCCTACAAATTTAAAGCCTCGCACTTTGAGATCTTTGCTAAAAATGTCTGACTCCTTCGTTATTGCAGGAATCTGCTTGTGGGATTTCCATTTATTGGTCTTTGGTCTCCCACCCACAAACTGCCAACAATAAGAATTAAAACTACCAAACTCTTTCTGGATTTTCAGAAACTGCTTGGCATTGTTGACTGTGGATTCAATTTTAAGTCGGTTACGAATGATACTGGAATTGAGCATGAGCTTTTCAATCTTTTTTGAGCTATATTTGGCAACCTTCACCGGATCAAAATCGCTAAATGCCTTTCTATAGCCCTCCCGTTTCTTTAAGATAGTAGACCAACTCAAGCCAGCCTGCGCTCCTTCTAAAATAAGAAACTCAAAATGCTTATTGTCGTCGTGAGTAGGAACTCCCCACTCAGTATCGTGATAGGCAATCATCAGGGGATCTGCCCCAGGCCAACGGCATCTCTTTTTAATTTTTGTCACACCTTGCTCCATTATTTCGCGTGTTCGCCCATTTTTTCGTAATGGGACGTGACTATCGATTTATCATCTATTTTAGAAATAATATTGCTGCAAGCAGGGCTCTTAAAAAACTCGTCTGCCGCGTTCTTGGCAGACGTCAAATCCGTCCAGGTCACGAGGTCCACCCACCGATTGTCATGCTCACTATAATAATACTCCCTGTTCTTAAATCCCTTGGAATTTGTGACATGCGCATTCATTTTTTCCATTAGGATTTCTTGCTCCTTTGTTGGGACTTCCTCTTTAAATTTAAAAACGACGATCTCATAAATATCTGCCATAGCGATACCTCCGGTTAAAAAATAAGTCCAATAAGAATCAGTGCGACTTTTCTCTTGTTATCCTGTAAATCATTATATGGAAATATATGTCGTTTAATGGCATAATTCTTTTATGCCCAAGAATACCTACTTAGACCGTAAAAATAGACACGATGAGTTACTAGGGCTTTTGAAGTCTCGTGAAATTTGGACGACCCATGCGCTGAGTCGAGTCCTGCGCGTGAGTCTAAGAACCCTGATGAGAGATCTTCGGGAGCTTGAATCTTCAGGGCTTCCCCTCGAATCGGATCGGGGACGAGGAGGGGGCATTCGCCTTCATCAATCGTGGGGATTGGGGCGACTACAGTTGAGCTACGTCGAGATTCTGGATCTTTTGGTGGCTTTAGCTACGATGGAAAAACTCCCGTCTCCTCTTCTTATGAAAAATCTCCGCAGTGTTCGTCTAAAAATTGCACAATCTTTTCCTGAATCTCAAAGGCGTCTTATTGAAAATCTCAGACGAAGAATTTGGATAGGAGAAAAAGCATCAGACCAAATTCTTTCAAATTTCAAAGCCCCTAGACCAGAAACTCTTGGTCCTCTACAGCGAGGATTCTTTGAGTGCAAACAGCTTAAGATACAATACTCTGATGAAAAACAGCGCCTAACCAAGCGGATAATCGAACCCCATTATTTTTTGTTCAATTGGCCTGTTTGGTACGTTCATGCCTGGGATCATCTGCGATCTGACATTAGATTTTTTCGAGTGGACCGCATTCGTTCGTGCGAGATTGTGCCTCACGAATTTAAAATAAGAGATAGAGAGAAATTTGTTGAAACCATGGAAGAATTTTTTGAGTCGGTGTAGCATTTTAGGTTTACGTATTTTGAAAAATTGGAAATTAATCCAACAAACTTCGATATGATATCAAAAATCAACGACGGCTGGAGGAACTATGACTGAACATCTAACAAAAGATCAGGTAAAACGGCTGTGGATTCATGCACAACGCCTGGATCAGGCCGAGCCTTTTGGGAGCGGGCCGAGTGCAGTCCAGTCAGCTGTGGAACACCTGGGCTACGTGCAAATTGATACGATTAACGTCATTGAGCGTTGCCACCATCACATTTTATTCAATCGAATACCGCAGTATAAAAAACAAGATCTGCATCGCGCCCAGACGAAAGAAAAAACTATTTTTGAATACTGGACCCATGCTCTTTCAATTGTACCTACGAGGGATTTCAAATTTTATATTGGTGCAATGAAGAGAACTGCGAGTTCGCCGGGACGGTGGTTAAAGACAGTCAAGCCCCATGAGCTTCAGAAAGTTTTAAGATTGATAAAAAAAGATGGTGCCCAATCTATACGAGATATCGAAGATGAAGTCTTAGTAGAAAAAAATCATCCCTGGGCCAGTCGAAAGCCGTCGAAAGAAGCACTGCAATTCGGATTTTACACAGGTCGCCTTGTGGTCAGTGAAAGGGTGGGAATGCTGAAGAAGTATGAATTGACCGAGCGTCACTTTGAATGGAAGAAAAAACCAAAGGCCGCCACTGAAAAAGAAGCATTAAACTACAGTTTGGATCGAGCATTAAGGTCACAGTTCGTGGTTAGCCTTGATTCGATTTGTTACCTTGAACCGAAGAAGAAGTCGGGGATGTCCAGGCTCATCGATGCTCGTGTGAAAAACGGACGTCTTCTAATTGTGAGAGTGAAGGGAATTGAAAAAGTTCAAGTTTGGATTCAGCCTGAAGATCTTGAGTTGAAGTTTAAATCCATAGACACGTGGACTCACATTCTATCTCCCTTTGATCCATTGATCATCCACCGCAAACGGTTGGACATGTTTTTCAATTACGCTCATCGTTTTGAAGCCTACGTCCCAAAGGACAAAAGGATCTTCGGGTACTTTGCTTTACCCGTGCTTCTGGATGATCAAATTATTGCGGCCATTGACATGAAGACAGACCGTGCTCAAGGCAAGTTGCTTATTCAAAAATGGAACTGGATCGGCAAGGGAAAAACCGCGATAAATAAAAAGAGAATTGAAGAAGAGCTTCAGCGTTTTGAAAAGTTTCAACTGGGAATTTAGAATGGAAAACCCGTCATGCTTAAAAAGCTAAATTCGATTGCTTGATTGTAGGTGACGGTTTAAAAAGGGACCAATGGCGCCGATTTGGAAGTCCCATGGTCCACGCCTAAAGCATGTGCAAAAGGGGCCAGGGATTTCATCATTCAGAAAAATTATCAAATAATTTTATCCAACAAAATCCACTGGAGTTAACAGGCGGCGAAAAAAATTAAATTTTCAAAACTGAATAGCTTGAATTTTATTTTCTTTCGAAGTGTTTTCGATAAACTATTTTTACTCATGTAGGTGCTCCTTTGTAGTTCGCTAGTTTCCATTCTTGAGCATCAACGAAGGTCATCACAACGAAGAAAGGATTTTTATTGAGGTGTCTTAAATCTTAAATAACATGGCTCTGCAGAGCGACTATGGCTTAAGACGCCTTTTAAATTATATTTTCAAAATTCTTAGGACTAACGTTCTGCTGATATCGCTTGCGCTGAAGTGGCCCCTATGGGACCGGCTGTCCGCCGAAAATGGCCCCTTTTTAAACCGCCACCTACACTATCCATCAGAAAATCAATCAAAATAAAAATTTGTCAGTCGCATTAAGTACTTAACAACAGAACGAAAGCGACATAATCGAAAGCGGAATATTTCAGAGTATTTCTAGGTATTTCAAAGTCTTGCTACAGTCTGCTACAACTTTTACTACACCTAATTTCTATAGAGCGATTTCATATGCGCCGACCGCTGCACTTCTGCGGGGACGGCGCGTGTGAAATAAATTTTTTGAACCTGAATAAAAGGTAAAGGACTTGCTATGGAAATCGTAAAATTTGTTTCGTTCGTTGTAAGGCTTGGTTTGCTGCTGGCCTTTGTCGGTCGGCTAAAGTTCTGCACGCTGATGATGATGGGGCTTGCTAGCGAAAAGTCACAAAAAGGAATTATGTCGTACTCGAAATACACAAAGCAGCTTACAGGCCGCTAAAAGCTCTATCAAAACTAAAAAAATTATTTTTAAGCCTGAAGCTAACCCTTCGGGCTTTTTTATATTCAAAAAACCAAAATTTCATATGGACGTAAATATGTCGAAAAAAACATTTCTATACATAAGAGTTTCAACATTAGATCAAGTGAATGGGGCTGAATCACAGGCCCGCGCACTTTTAGAATGGTGCACCCGTAATAACATCACCGAATATGAAACTTTCACCGATCACGGCATTTCGGGCGCTAAAGAAAGTAGGCCGCACTTGATAAAATGATGGACCGAGTGAAGCGGCTTGAAGCTGACCAAGTCATCGTTTTTGCCTTTAGCCGATTCGCCAGAAGCACAATGTATTTACTCAAAGGTTTACAGATTTTCAAGGACTGCAAAACCCGTTTTGTCAGTATTACCGAGCAGATTGATACTGAATCCAGCATGGGAATTGCTATGTTTACAATTTTAGGCAGTTTGGCTCAATTAGAAAGATCAATGATCCAAGAAAGGGTTCGCTCGGGTATGAAAAATGCGAAAGCTAAAGGTAAAATTATTGGCCGCGTACGCAAAAGAAATTCGGCTTTAATCGAATCGCTTTTAGAAGCTGGATTATCGTTTAGGGAGATTGCTAGGATCTCAAAATGTTCGCACGGTTCAGTATCAGCCCAGAAAAAGGAATTTTTAGCTCGTAAAGATAAAGAACAAAAGCGAAAATTAGACGATCTTCAGAAAAAATCACTGAAAATAAATCTGAAAGTCCGATCGATACCATGAAAGCAATGAAAGTTTCAGATGATATTATTCAGCAAGTACAGGTTAAAATCGAAACTGAAGCTAGAACTAAAGTACATGAAGTTACCGGCGGAGCTGGTTACGAAACATTTGACTGAGTTATCGGGTAATAAAAATACGGAAGCAAAGATGGTTTCCGTATTTTTTTGTCTGAAGTGACTAAAAAGATATCTTTTTGACTGGTTTCACTTTGATCCCCGTTTCAAAAATAAATTTGTTTGTGCCAAGAAAATATTTTTTAAACTTAATGCGGGTACAAAGAAAAAATCCACTTTTTTGAAGTGGATTTTTGGTAGCTAAAATTTTTCAGAATGAAGTGATTGTGACATGAGCCTCAAGCTTTTTAATTTGATTTTCCGAAGATAAGACCAATTGTGAGGCCACCGGCTCCCTGCTCGACAAGAGCCCACAAAAAATCTAAAGGTAGCGCGTTATAGGGGAATTTATAAACCCCAAATAGCACAAGGCTGTATGGCATCAGCCAACATACTCCCGCAGCCAATCCAAAGCGCAGCCCACTGATTGCTGGTGAGCTTCTCACCGGAACCAGCCTAGGGTAAAGCAACACCATAAGCACCGCCAGCATCAAATAACCAAAAGCAACAAGGACGAGGTTGGGTGGGTTTCGCATGAGTGCTGGATCGACATTGTTAATAATGAAATCGTGGACCAACACACCAGTATATAGACCAGCAAGAGCAAACATAACTGCTGTTGCCACGATGATAGCAATTAATGTTTTTCTAGTTTCCCACATATAGTCTCCTCATCGAAGGGGCGAAGTGTTTTTACAGTGACAAGCAGTATTCTATTTACTTCATCCTAAGCTGTAAAGAAATCAAATCCATTTAATAGCCAGTTCTCATATACGTAATATAGCTTTTGAAGCCTTAGAAGCTGGAACGACTTTTTAAGTTAGCTCTGGTTTAGCAACATTTAATCCAGAATTTTGAAAAAACAAATCTCGTCCCCACGGCTTTGTTCAAAAGGATCGCTATGCTGACAAGGTGATCTTTACTGATTTTTGAAAATAGTGAGCCCCACTACGTCCTCGTCGAAAATATTAATTTTATTTAAATCCAAGATATTTAACGGGTACTCCGCAGAGAAAGAAAAAGCTCTGTTATTTCTAACAGAGCTTAAAGTAACTAAAGTTTTTCAAATACAAGGGGTTATTGGATGCGTATAAACGCAAAACTACTTTAGTTCAATTTTCCAATAGGAGTATGTGTCGTCCTTTGGACAGTCCATCGCGCAATCAGCCTGGGAAAGAATAATGCTC
>JANMPT010000033.1:0-23678 GCA_031370005.1 Bdellovibrionales bacterium
AAGTTTCTGAGAAAAAAGCAGCTACAGAGGAAACAGCGACTGCAGCGAACTAACTTCAGAGATTGTCTTTACTGCCTAATCGTTTGCAATTCACAGAGTTAATTCTCCGGAAGTGTCTTATGAAGCGCTGAACGCGTATTGACTCACAGTAAAAGGACACTTTGTAGAGTCCCTAGTTACCTGTTTATTCCTAAATCGTAACAAACTAGTTTTAGTGTTGGCATGAAAGTCGCATCACTTAGCGCTTGAATACCCGCGTAAGCTCAAACTAAAGGGAAATGAATCCCTAGGCTTTGCTGTGGTAAGCGAGGATGTTATGAAAAATAAATCTGTACTAAATATTTTTATAGTAGTTGCCCTAACAATCGGGGCTTCAACCTCTGTTTTTGCTGCGGATGGATCGACTTGTGAAGGGAAATACAAAGTCAAAAGCATGGAGCTTCGTAAGCAAATCAATGACTTGGAAGTCCAGTGTTCGCATTTGACAGGTGCGCCAGCTGGTCTTGAGTTAGCATTATCACGCCTTATGGGGGGATATGATACTACAGCATATGGTGGAGCATGCCCCATCGAGGCTTATGAGGGAATGCCCTTCAGTGAACAGCGGACAGCGAAGATCAAAGATATTCGGGCTAAACTTGACCAGCTTATGGGTCAGGACATAAATCTTAGAAGGGTGATGGTTTTAAAGTTTCCTAGAGTATTTGTGTCTGACCCGAATAGACAGCAGATTATTAGTATGCTTAGGCAAGTTCTCAACGATCAGGTTGGTGACTCTCGAACAGATGATGACTGGATGGTAAATGAACTTGTGCATGTGTTTCCAGAAAAAGAGTTGTGCGGCGAAGATAGCAAGTTAATGACTTTCACTAGCTTTATTCCGCGCTTTGTTCAAACAGCTCGAACCAATCTCGACAAGATAGAAGCTCGCTTGATTGAGGCGCGGGAGAAAGACAAGCAAGTTTGGTTCAGAAGATAGGGGCTACTGACTGCCGGATTTTGTGATCAAAGAATTCGAAGCGTATTTACGTTGCGGGATATTGGCCCACGTTTTTTTGCGGGCCCGTCGCATGAGCGAAACAGTTGGAACCACAGACAATCAGTGCGGAAATCAAAATGATTTCACTCCGCACATGGCTCAATTCTGGCTTGTTCTGCTCATGGGTTTAACAAATTAGGTGCCATGATGCTGAAGCTTCCGTCCATTTTCCTGATATTGTCGTTTCTAACACTTCCTACTTTGGCTAAAAACCAATGTGGCTGCTCCCCAATACCAACAAGTAAGGCCTACATTGGAGCGGCTCGTAAGCGCCACATTATCGGTTATAGCATCGATTGGAGCTGTACCTACCGATGTATTAAGGACACTGACCTGAATGAGGCCCCATCAAGCGTGACGGGCGCCTATCATGGATATTATATTGGATCTGAAAATGGGACTGAAGGTATTTGCGAAGGAATGGTTTATAAGTCTGAATTCAGCGCAATGCTAAACCAGGAAGTTTATATGTATATGGGTGAAAACTTTAGCTTCAAGCCTTCCAAATCAAAGTCTGCAGATCTTAAAAAATGGGCCGAAACAAATAACTGCGATTAGACAAATAGAGACCATAGTGTAGCTTCATTTGTCGCAAAAAAAGGATCGCAAAAGGCAGAAAACCCCCTTGCGGTTAAAAAACTGAAAGCGCATAATCATACATGTAAAGAGAAATAGCCCCTAGCAGAGGAAGGATGGGAAAACTTAGGATCCAAGCGCATGAAGCTGACGATCTTGTAGACAACCCTAAAAGCCTCAGACTAAGCGGGCGATGAAGGAAGCGAAACGGCTTCCTTCATTCATTTGTGGGTACGTTTAATTAATCTTGGCACTAAGCCTGGTGAAATAAGTTTTAAATGACCTTCCAAAGTTTGCGGGTTTTACCAGAGATTTCAGCAACGAGTTGATCCCCGCGCACAAGCGCAGCCACGCCAGAGGGTGTTCCAGTCAGAAGAAGGTCCCCTGGGCAAACAGGAAAATGAGCAAGTAGATACTCCAACTGCTGCTCCAAGCTGAAAATCATCTGCGAAGTGTTTCCTTTTTGGCGAAGTTTGCCATTAACAGTAAGTGAAATATCAATTTTTTTCAGTTCCTCAAGTGACTGTAGGTCAAAAAAGTCTGACAAGGGGCAAGAGCCGGTGAAAGACTTTGCCAGTGTCCAAGGAGAGCCACTATCTTTCAATTTTTGTTGCAATGTGCGCTCAGTAAGATCAAGTGCAACGGCGGCTTTATCAACTTTAAGCTGATCGTTGAATTTTAAAGCCAACTCAACTTCGTGATGGACATTTTGGGCCCAACTTGGAATTGAAAACTCCTCAGTATTGACCACAGCTGTGCTGCCTGCTTTTAAAAAGATCAAGGGCTCTGTGGGGATTTCATTTCCAAGTTCTCTGGCGTGTTCACTGTAGTTTCTACCAATGGCCCAAATATTACGAATGATCATGATTTAATCCTGCTAAAAGTTTTTAGAATCCATAGCCCATTGATTACTTCAAAGTGCATGTATTGAGCCGGAGCCCAACTCCAATAAACGGGGGTCAGAAGATCAGTATCTGCTGGAATCATTGAGATGGATTCTTCGATCCAATCATGGTGCGAGCAAAGATAAACGACATCATTTTTAGTAAATTTTTCCCCCAAAGTGTCTAATAAGTTTTGAACTCGAGCACGAAAGGCATTGCTATTTTCGGAAGGTGCTCTTTGATCCAAGTCACTAGTAACCTGCAGAGGACTCTTGCAAAACTTGGCGGCGAACCTAAAAGTATTTTGTGCACGAATTCGTGGAGAGGTCAGAAACTGTGTGCCCTTTAAAAGATCGCCCTCGCGCATTAACTCCACAAGTTGAGCAGCTTGCTGACGCCCCAAGCTTGTGAGGTCGGGGTCCTCTATGGGAAGTGAGTCTTTTTGTCCATGGCGAAAAAGGTAGACATTCATAGTCTCAATATTGCCTTTATTTCGGGTCTTTGATACCTTTGACACTCACTGTCTGGAGAGTGTCATGAAAGAAAAAGTTCACCGCTTTGTTTCCAACGATTTCACAATTCGCATCGCAGCGGTGAATTCCACGGCAGTCGTGGCAGAAATGCAGAAGTTGCAACAGACGTATCCCCTTCCGACGGTGGCTGTTGGGCGTGCTATGACCGGCGCACTTTTAATGGCCAGTCATCTCAAAGAAGGTCAACAAGTTGGCCTCTATTTTAAAGCCAATGGTCCTTTGACTGCGGTTTATGCTGAAGCCAGTTTTGAAGGCAAGGTACGTGGATACACTCCAGTACCCGCATTTGAGCCTGCAAATTATGATAATGGTTTGAAGTTAGCCCCTCATATGGGACAAGGGATTCTCAACGTCACACGCCATTTGCCATTTCAAAAACAACCACACAACGGAACTGTGGAAATGGTCAGCGGCGAAATTGGCGATGATATTGCTCATTATCTAATTCAATCCCATCAGATTCGAAGTCTCGTGTCTTTGGGTGTTTACTTGGATACCTATGGACAAGTTCGCGCTGCCGGCGGAGTCGTTCTAGAGGTGATGCCGGGAGTCGAAGAGTCCTTAGTGATGAAAATTCAAAAAAATGCAGAAGCTTTTAAAGAGAACATTTCTAAAATGCTTCTTGATGGTGCCACACCGATTGACTTGGTAAAGCCATATTTGGATGGCATTCCCTTCACGGAGCTAGAGCATGTGCACAATGTTGAGTACTTCTGCCCATGCACCAAAGAGCGGGTTGTTCGGGCCATTGAAACGCTTGGTATTGAAGAGTTGGCAGATATGATTTTAAAAAACGAGCCCGCCGAAGTGGTTTGCCAGATGTGTGGTCGCCCTTATAAGGTTTCAGTCGAGGAGCTGGCTGAGCTCAAGGAAGAGCTTCACAAGGGCGGCTTGCACTAGACTTACATCCTGTTTGAGACGGAAGGTCTCAAGAGTCTTGGCCATTAAGACGATAAAAGTACGTATGTTTCTGATTCCATTAGGACTCCAAAGCCGAATTGTTCAGTGGCCCATCGCAACTGGACTAATTGTATTGGCAACTGTTGTTGTCTCGGTTTTTTATTTTTCTGAAAATGTTCAATATATTCATCATGTTCGTCAGGCAATGATTGACTCAAGAATTCTCGAGGCACGCAAAAATTTAATCATTGATTCTTGTTCACTTAAGCATAAGGAAGATGTCTGTAATTTTATAAAAGGCAATCTTAAAGGAGATGATCTTTTTGATTTAAAAGCTTTTATAAAATCTTATCAGAAGGAGTTTCCAAAGACTTCGTACATGGCCACGCGCTCACTGATTAGTTGGCTCTCCGATGATCGTATCGATAGGCAACTTAAAAATACCGATTTAATAAACTCATCGAGTTATCAAGAGTATTTGAATACACGCGAACTATACTTGCAAAAAAGTCTTGAGCAATCCAAAGCAGATCATATTTTTATTCGCGGCAATGCTAAGCTCATAGCGTCTCTTAAGGCATTGGCAACTCATGAGGGTTGGGTTCATCTCATTGGCAGTATGTTGATCTTCAGCATATTTGCTGTCTTCTTGGAGCAGAGAATTGGTTTCTTTGGAATTATACTTTTATATCTTCTTGGTGGCTTAGGTTCGAATTATTTACAACTGCCATTCTTGCCCATGGGAATGCGCCTGTTCGGGGCTTCAGGCGCAGTCAGTGCTGTCATTGGTTCTTTTGCGGTTTACTTCTGGCGCGAGAAAATGCGTTGCCTAATGAGTGTGGGCTTTATTTATAATCGCATGATTTTTTTGCCTGCTTGGCTTTATGTTGGATTTTTTCTAATCCTCAGTGATGTTGTAGGTATGATCGGGTCGGGTGGTGAAGTTGCACACTTGGCACACCTCACTGGCTTTATGTTGGGCTTTATCTTTGCCTATATGCAAATGGATCTTTTTCCATTAAAGAAGAGTTTTCTCTTTGCTCAGGAACAAAAACTTTATTATGAAACCAAAGAAGCCAAGACTTTAGAAGAAAAGATGGAAATATTTCGTCGTATCTATAGTCTTAATAAGGAAAGCTTCTATTCTTTTCGCGGACTTTTTATTTATTTCTGTAAGCAAGACTATTTGCTGACAAAATTTACAGATGAAGATCTGGAATTTATCACGGAAATTACCCGGAACTGTTTTTTGTATTCAGAGCGAAATGAAAAGCAAGATATCGTACGAGAAATTCTCGGGATGATTCCGCTGACCTGGAATTTGTCGACTTTAGATTTGAGAATCGGTCCTGATGAAATCATTCAAAGGGCCGAACAGTTTCGACTCGAGGGTGATTTGATGCAAGCTTTGCGTTTTTATGATATGTTCTTTGCAAAGTTTGCTATTCATCCCCATGCGCAGGAAATCAATTCAGAGGTTATGAAGATTTTTGATCAGGTTGAAAAATTCGATTTAGAGATTAAAACGCAAGTTCTAGATGCTTTACTGATTTACGCTGATAACCATCCGGATAATCACTTTCAAACGCAGATTCGTCAACTGATACATCAAGTTCATCGAGAGGAAAAAAGTGCAGCGAGCTAGTATTTCCTCTCGGTTTTCTGCAATGAATTTAGACATGATTATTTTTGTAGTCATTTGGCAGTCCCTCAGTATGTTATCTGAGAGGGTGGCCCCAGGTCTGGCGACACCGCTGAGTTCTGTCATATTGAGCTTTCTCACTGTGATCCTTTACTTTGTCTATCCAACGAAGGCCTCTGGTCAAACTTTAGGAAAGAAACTACTTTCTGTGAAGGTGGTCCCCTCGGCAGGTGATAAGCTGCCTTTGACATGGGGCCAAGTTTTTTTACGTGAGATCGTGGGTAAAACACTTGGGACCATTCCACTTTATTTGGGATATATATGGGCCTATACAAATTCTGATCATAGGGCTTGGCATGATTCCATGAGCCACACCCATGTTATTTCATTAATATGGGAAGATGAAAAAACGCCTTTACAGAAACTCCAGCATATCATGCTGGGAATTCTTTCGATTCCTCTGGGTGTGGCTTTGATTTTGGGTATTTTCTTTTATACGTCTCTACCATTGGATTCGATTAAGGAGAAAATTGAGGCCTCCGGTATTCAAGTTGGAGCTCTCACTGGTAGTTTAGCGGGCGGTTTGCATTTTTCTCAGATCAGCCGTCAAGACAAGGGTCAGGCTTTCTCATTAAGTACAGTAGATGTAAAATTTAATCTGGCTGCTTTGGCCATCGATCGAATTTTCATTATTGAAAAACTGACTGCGGAAGAAGGTCACATTGAAGTTCCCGAGGGCTTCTCTTGGGCCACGATTTTTTTAAATCTTATGGCTTTGGGTCAAATCCAAAATCAAGAGACCAGTCTTGGCAACTTTAGGATGGGCAAACTACAAATTAAAAACATCTTCTTCGAGCACAATAAAAAAGCTATCATGCAGCTGCAGGAGTTTACCCTTAAGAATCTTGAAATTGCAGATAAAGAATTACGTATCAATGAAGCGCAATTTCAAATCAGTGGCCTGAGCATTAAAGTTGAGGACTTCAAATCTGCTTTTGGCCGCATTGAAGTAGCTAGTGCCACCGGGGGAGTGGGGCCTGATTTTCTTCCAATTTTAAAAGTGCCTGTGGATTTTCACATCAAGGGCAGCATTGGTAAAAATCTGAAAACCACGCGGCTTGATGGTGGCATGATGATAGATAAGATTAAATTCAGTGTTGAGAATGAAAAACTCACAGTGAACGTCGATAAGTTGCTTTTGAATGAAATGTTTAAGACGGCGCTGCCTCTTGAAGAGTTGGATTTAAAACTATCTTCCCAGGGCGAAAATGCATTGGAAATGATGTCTTCTTTAAATGTTGAATACGGAATTAAAGTTTGCGGCAATGAGTTTAGGCCAGATGCCGAAAGGGGCTCAATTTATACTCGGGGGGATCATGAGTTCACCTTTAGAGTGATCCCGAAACCAGTTCCTGATTTTGGAAAAATGGCTTTTAACAAAGAAGCTACTTTGGATGATCTCTTACTTTATGAACTGCATGGCCAAAAACAGACTTTAGCCGACTTTAGCTCTCCTCGAGAGATGCTGGCAGATCTTTGCTACCAAAAGGCATTGGCGAACTTGTTACCAGAAGAGCTTGAACATCTAAGGCCTTTGGAAATGGCCACAGCTACAGTCTCAGCCTCTTCGACTCCTCCAGCTTTTGTTTCAGCAGAACTTGCTCGCAGAGGTGCCAGTGAAGCTAGGAATCTTCTGCGACTTGGAAAATACAATGAGGTCATAGCCTTACTTGAAGCCGTGCCTATTTCTTCGGAGACCTTCCCTGTGGCGGAACGGGGGATTTTCTATAGCTTAAAAGCTTGGGCGTATCTTTATACTAATCAATTGGCGGAAGCCGCTCAGACATTCGAACTGGCCTTTAATGCTCGTAAAGACATTAGTGATGCTGAAGGGCTTTTACGAGCCTACGAAGCCATGAAAAAAGATGAGGAAGCTCAGAGGTGGCTTGGTTATATTAAAGTCGCCATCAAAGCGAATCCAGCATTGAAGACTCACTTAACTCCGAATATGCAAAAGAAATTAACCAGTAGTGGTCTTGCCGCCGAATAGCATTTTCACATATCGCGACAAGCCGGGGTGGGGAGCATTTTCTGCTTCCTCCGGCCGATAGGTGGGATGGTGAGTTGATATGGTCAGCCCGCTGGGTTCCACGACTGTGGAGGGGCTGGGTAAGTTACTAATATGTATGAGCAAAGGTCGTACCATATATAAATCACAAGTAATTTCAATGCGTTAAGGCAATGGTCCCATTCTGCCCATGGGCCACGAAGCCTAACTAATTAAAATCAGTGAATTTTTGTCTCTAGATAAGGACTTATGGTAGCCATAGAAATTCCTATTTTGACTTGAACAATTCGCGGCTCTGCCCCTGTTAGAAAACAAACAGGTCTATTCACTTGAAAAATCAATAATTTAGAGGTTTTCAGCAAAATTTTTTTGAGAATAAACGGCTGTCTGGCTAAATGAAAAAAAACTATATAAAAGGTAAAAACATAATTAACTCAAATAGTTACATAATAATTTTTTGATTTTAATTCCTTGGCCTCGGACTTGATATGTAAATCAGCAGGAGAGTCTAACTCATGCCGAAGTTTCTGAGCTTCTTATTCGTTCTTATTGCTTTCGGCCTTCAAGCCTGCGCGCCTAAGCCTCAGGATGATTGCGGATTTGTGCAGAATGTATATGGCGAGCGAATTTCCTGGAAGGGTGAGATTCCAATAACAATGTATTTGCATGAGTCCGTTCCTCAGGAATACGTAGGTGCTATTGAGGCGGCAGCTGCCACATGGCGAGATGCGACAGGGAAATCCCTTATAAATGTTATTACAAATCAAAGAGTGAGTGGGCCGATTAATCCTCAAAAGGATGGTCGAAATATCATATACTTTTTCAATGCTTGGGAGCCCGATAAAAAATCTGAGCAGGCGCGTACTTCAATTTATTGGATTGGAGATCAGATTAAAGAAGCTGACATGCGAATTAACGCTGCGAAGGACGCCAATGGAACTTCTTACTTTAATTATTATTGGAATCAGCCTGGCAATGCATCAATGGCCACCGCTAATGCGGTGAATATTGAGGCACTTGTAATTCATGAAATGGGTCATGTGCTAGGTTTAAAGCACAAGGATATAAATAACAGCGTTATGGCCACGTATTTGGCCAATAATACGGATCGTGTGAATATTCCAGAGACCGATCGATCCGCTTTACAGTGTGAGTATTAGCTCTAGTTGAGTTGTAAATAATTTATGTAAGATTTTTTATGTTGTGAAGACTTGGATATTATCACTAGACTTGATGATTGTGCGTTAACGAAAAAGGAGTGCTAATGAGACTGAATGGGAAAACTGCGGAAAGTCTTAATATTGCCGATGTCCTAGAGTCCGAACTGACGGGTACTGGTTCTATGGCAGAACATCGTTCCTATCACGAGATGGAGGACTCTCCGATTCTCGAGGTTAATGCTTTAACTCAATTGAAAACTAATCTGCAAGTTCTGACAGACCTTACCTCTCGTTTGTCTTTTCTAAGCCGTGAAATTCGCTACATGATGAGAGTGGATTAATATCTATGTCGTTGTTTATGGATCAGACTTTTTTGCTGAGTTTGCGTATCCCATCAAAGCTGTTTAACTTCGGCACCCAAAAGGTGACATAATCGCCGTTGCGTTCACGGGTCATTCCTTCAGTAATTACTGGTTTATCAAAGTTAAATTCTTCACGAAAACTTTGGTAGTTATTGGTTGAAAGCTTACGCCCTTCTTCTTCAATTTCATCATTGAATGCGCGTTTTCCAGAAATAGATGCTGTGTCATCCTTAATGACAACTTTGACATTGTCCTTTTCATGAGCCGGGACATAAGCTTCAATAATATAGAAATCCGGATTTTCAAGCAGGCGGTTGCCACGATCTTGAAGTTTATAGAACGGATCGTCTTCTTTGCCGGCATATCGTTCGCTCTCTTTAAAAAATTTCTTTTTGAGCTCAACTTGTTCTTTGAGGAGATTATTATTTTGAATTTTTAAGGATTCCTTATTGGCAGCTGCATTTTTTGTATAGACAGAGCCAAAGCGTTGATGCTGATCTTTTAACTGTAACTCATATGCTTTTTTACTGTGATCAATGCGGTTTTGGTATTGGCTGTTCATGCCTTTTTCGCGTGAGTCCCATTGTTCTTGCTGTTTATGAAAGCGTTTGTCGTAATCATTGTCCAGACGCTCATATTGCTTTTCTTGCCCTTCACGACGATCGGTAATGGCTTTTTGTCCGTGACTGTTTACTTTGTCGTAGTCTTTTTTCAAATTTTCTTGAAGCTTGGTTTGCTCCGTGCGACCTCTTTCGACCTCATGATCCATGGTTTTTTGATTATCTGCTTTGACATTAGCTATGCGTTTTTCAGTGAATTGCTGGGTGTGATCGAGCTCATTTTTGAAACGCTCTTTCACGGACTGAATTTCTTTTAATGAATCTTCGCGAATTTTACCAACTTTATTTTGTTGCGACTCTTGAATTTCGTTGAGTTTGGCATGGGTATTTTCTCGAGCGTCATCGAGTTGTTCGTGCCGTTTTAACTGTGTTTCGTTAATTTTTTTACGATAGCCGGTTTCAATGTTGTTGAGTTGGGCTTCACTGCGTTCAGTAATTTTCTTGCGAGATTCAGTAAGAGACTCAACACTTTCATTTTGTTTGTGACGAATGTGATTTATGGCGGCTTCTCCCTGATCGCGGGTTTGCTCTTTGCGATCATTGTAGAAATCCTTAAGATCGCTCAACTCTTCTTCTTGCTGATGCGAATATTTTTTCTTTTTCTGCGTGTACTCGGATTGGAGGTCACTTAGGTCATTTTGCTGAGTGCGGCGGACATTTGAAGATTCTACTGACATGATCGCATCTCCTTCCTGGAAAAGCGGGTACGCCCATAGAATACCAAATTTTGTTAAAACCCCCTAAGGATTCGAGCTAGGGGCTGGATCAGGGGCGGGGTTTGGCGGTATCTTTTTTGGATTTGGGCAAGGTGGCTGCTCTCCGCCAGTGCGACCGTAGCAGCGCCAGGTGTCGGTGTATTGTACGACTTCGTCTTTTTGTACGGAATAATAGTAAGGGTATTGGATAGGATCAAGAGTGCTGTCTACTAGGCGATAGTCTTGGGTTTGCTTGTTGGTGATTTTGAGCGTAAACATGCGGTACTCAGCGTGAGCCCTCAAGCTGAGCCCGCAGATCATTAAAATAAAACCACCCAAGATCTTCATGACCTACTTGTCGGCACTTCCATCGATTTTTTTAATGAGTCGTAAAAGTGAGTTCATCACTAATGCTATTGCCAAGGTCCAGTGAAATACTCACGGCTTGGGCTTTATATGTAGTATTTGGCTTTAAGCCGCTCACATGCACCTCATGAGTGGTTCGTAGCATATTATCAGCCGCAGTTAAAATTTCTTCCCCAGTGGATTGGTTGATCAAGCGCACTTGAGTTGAAGCTGCAATGTCTGTGCTCCAGGCAAAGTAGGCATCAGTCAGGGCGATTTCTACGGTGCGGAAGCCTGATATGATGGGCTTGGTTCCTTGAGTGCAAGGGTTATAAGTATTATTCAGCCAGAAATTTTCTGCTGCGACGGGTTTCCAGCCGCGAGCTAAAAGATCCTTGTATGGCGTCAAAGGAACAGAAGCTTGATCGGGATTAAAGAAGTAATTATTGCCAGTTGCTCCACATGAGGAGTCTTTTCCTGCGGTGCTGGATTTTCTCCACATTAAGACGTTTGCGATATGTGTGCGCGGTCCTTGATAGTAGATCTCTTCAATCGGGATTTGCGTTCTGCGGGTCATATGAATTACTTCACTGGCACAGCCCATACGGGTCGGGTGGTCGCCATCACTATTGATGATTTCGCGCCAAGAATCTGTTGCTGGGTCTTTGATTTTCAAACGTGAACCATCGTCTGACAAAAGCGCGAGTTCATAATCTCCTTCATCATCGGCTTCGCCCAATTGCAGTGTAGATTCAAACTTTATCCCGAAATATTCAAAAAGCTTAGCGCCCGTATCGTCGACTAAAACGCCTGTGGTTTGAGTCGAAAAGCCCTCGGTGAAGATCCGAGTTGGAACGTTCATCTCTGTGAAAAAGATTGTTTTGTCTGATTTTTTAGTGAAGTTGATATAGTCTTCAGCTCTATACATCCGAGGCATCGTCGATGTGCGGTAGAATAAAGTTCCCTGCACTCCCTGTGACATTACCTGGGTGTTGTTTCCATTAAATGGATCACATACTGTTTTATTCATGGGATGAAGATTAAGGTCAACTTTCGACATCATTAAGCCTTCAGAACTAGCTGTGGCCTGAATATTTTCAGGGCTTTGAAATGATCCCGTACAGCCTGTTAGCACTTGAGCGAAAGCTAGACTTGTAAGAATTAAGGCTATGGAAAGAGAAAATCGCTTCATAGGGTTCTCCTGTTGGCTACAAAATCAGTTTAGCCAAAGGCAGATATATTACATTAAGTATGCGGAATTATTTCAAAATAGGACTATATAACTTCGACACTTCAAGAGGACTTCTCAAAATATCACAGAAAGTTTTTGAAACTGTTGATGTCTTAATCAGAACTAATGCGCGAGATCTTGATTTGCTCTGGCCGTATTCTCAACGATGTGAAAATAGGCCCGAACAACCATCTCGAAAGCTTCTTGTTCCAGAGACTTTAGATAAGCCACCTTGTCGATATAGGTGCGCTTCGCAATGAGCTCAGTCATGACATCTTGGACTTTTTTCATTTTATTGAAGTCGTAAAAATCTTTATCATCTTTGACCTGACTGAGAACGTTAGCAATGGATTTATTGTCGAAGAGGACATGTACACCCTTTGCCGAATGTGAAAGTAGAGCTTCCATGCTCTCAAGACTTTTTTCTTCGATAATTGACAAAGCTCGCCTCCTTGCGTCCGTCTTAAGCAAATGGTGAAGAAAAAACTTTTGCCTTGCAAGACAAAAAGCACTAAACATGACGGCCTCTGTCATAGAGGTTTTTTTAAACCTTGTTGTAGGGGGAGAGAATCTCGATACTAAGATCTGGGTGAGGCAATATGGCAAAAGTGAAAACAACTGCAAAAAATAGAACTAAATCCCGTGCGACCAAAAGGAAGATTAAGGAAAAAGAGTTTATTGCTATTGATGAGGAGCAGGGTTTAATTTTTGAAAATGAGGCAGATCTATTTGGCTATTTTGAGGAAAATATCAATGCTCTCGAAGATGAATATCAATCAGTTCGTTCTGAAGAGGACTTTTCAGACGAGCAGCAGTTGGAATTAGAAAGTTACCTTGAAAGCACTTTGGATGGTCCGGACGAGATTTGGCAAGATGACCAGTCATTTAAGGACCTGGTTATTCACCATTTGATCCGATCTTTCGAAGTTGGGGATCAGATTTTCCATTATATCGCAGTGGCCTATATGATGACCGGTGAGTCTTATCCAAGTTTTGTTTTTATTCATTTTCCGACAAAGGACCTGAGCGTACTTCAGAACTATCAACGTGGTGAGCTTGTTTATGACAAGAAGTATGAGTACATCCAAGCTGGCACAATCGAAGGCGATGCGCTTAGTGAGGGCGATCCGCTCTCCATGGGGCTCTACATTGCAATGATGAAGGTGCGTGGAGATAAAGACATCAATCAGGAAAACTTCCGAGATTTTTCAAATCTTCGAGAGGATACTATTGAAAATGCGGATGAAATCTGGCGCAAGAACGATTTGGATGGAAATGTACTAGTGACGTTTATTAAAGAGTATCCAGATCATGAGACCAAAGACCTTAGTTATGTCGTGGTAACTCAAGAGGACGCAAATAGCAATGTACACTCTTTGCTATTTTCATTTCCCACGAATGACTCTACTCTGGTTGATCGCTATAGACAGGGCGAGAATCTTCAAGCCGAAGAGGTCGTTCAAGAAAGCTCCCACTAAAAACAGTAGCTGCTACCCATTGATTGATATTGAGCAGCTGTCCAGGTCTGACCGATCATACCTGCAAATGGATGCAGAGCTTGAAGGGTACTGGCCCGGGCGGCGCCGCCCTCAGTAGCATAGTCTATTGGACTTGCGGAAAAGGCTGGCATCAAAATATCCATATTTACCGTATTTGTATTGCTTGAGTTGTACATTGCAATTTTAAGTACATCGAAGTTCGCTTGTGGGTCGCGTGTATCAACAACAAGGCGGACGTTTTGGAAGAACGTATTCACATCCGTGATGCCAGAGCTTGCGGCAATGTTAGAGACCTGCCCCCAGTAAATCACACTTGAGAAGTTTGTTAATACAGTGCCATCCAAGGTTTCAAATCGTGCTTGAATTGGGGTTGGGTCCATATAAACTTGGTTTGAGGTATTGGCTTGCCAGCGGAAGAACTGAATGTAATCCCCAGTACCAAAGCTTACAGGCATTTGAGTGAATTTAACTTTCATATAGTCATTACGGATTTGATTTGCAGAGTCCGTATAAACCATCACCTTCGCAGTGATACCGTCCTGTGACTTTTGATTGCAATACAACAATGCTGAGTTGCTAGCTGTTGTAGTTACTGGCGAGCGACTCGCGAAGCTTGAGCTTGTATCTGTTTTTTGGGCGCCGCAGGCCGTGAGCATAGCTGAAGTAATAAGTAGAAGAGTTGCTTTGAGTGTTATTTGCGCTTTCATGAAATCCCCCTGGTTAAAAAAACATTGATACAAGATATGAGAGCAATGAAGATGCCAGTGGATCGGAATGAAACAGGGGGTTTGGTTTGCAATTTCAGTATCTTAGGCACTCTTGGTATGCTTCTTTTTGAGACGTCTTATGCTGAGGCGCTTTCCCATGACAATGTGACATTTTTTGGGTGTCGGTTTTGGTTTTCCATTCTAAACAAATTATTTTACAATCAAGGAAATAGCTTCGCGATATTGTACATATTTTTTTGTTATCAACCAACGTTTAAGCTTTTGAATCGGTCCCCTATTTCCAAAAGGCAAATAACCTTTCCTAAGTTTCATTAAAAATGAATCAAATTGAATATAGTGTGGAGCCGCAAGTGGTTTTTTGCGATTTAATAAGATTGAGACTAATTCGGTAGCAACCAAGCCAGATCCTAGATTGCAAGAGCTCGCAATTGAGCTGCCAATTCCCTTGGAAAGTTTTTCTGGATCAAACTCCATATAGTTTGTGTGAAGGGCTGCGGGAGCAACACCCACGGCAAAAGCCACTAGCTTATCAAAAGCATGCATTCCTGGATGCAAATCAAAATAATCTTCAAAGCTCATCGCTTGGGGCAGGAATACATGAAGAGTTGTAGAAAATCCTAAGGGCGCGGCGAAAACGACGGTTTTTGAGTGCCGCCGAGCATGTTTATAAAGGTTTTGTCGCGCGGATAAACAAAAAAAATCTATAGCATCAATTACGATATCTGCATTTTGCAAAAAAAGATCTGCATTGTGTTCCTGGAATCCATCTGGAAAAAGAGAAATTTCAACATCTGGAGCAATTTCCTTTGCCATTTGCGCCATTACTTCGAGTTTGGATTTTCCAACTGTTTTTGAGTTTGCTCCCACTTGACGATTAGAGTTCACAGCATCGAAAGTGTCCATGTCAGCAATATTGAACTTTCCAATACCCATTCTAACTAATGTTAAAAAATCAATTCCGCCCATTCCTCCTAAGCCTGCAATAGCAACTCTGGATTGCTTTAACTTGTTTTGCTCGAAATCCGTTATGATCCCTATATTTCTTGAAACAGCTTTAGAATAATAATCAACCTCTTGTTTGTGCTCTGTCATAATTAAAATCCTTACTGCTTGTTCTGATTAAGAATTAAGATAAAATTAAGTATTCAGTATTTGGTAAGTTACTGTCAATAAGAAGGCCTAGTTGGAAAGCTCGAACCATAGATTGCCCCAGTCCTCTGTTTTAAGTAGGACCACATGATGTCTTTTTAACCTTTGTACAACTTCCAAATGAGGATGCCCATATTTTGCAAACCTTGCAGAGGCTATGGCTGTTTTAAGGTGAGGCAACTGTAAGAGAAGCTCTTCTGAGGTGCTGGTGCGACTTCCGTGATGACCTAATAAAAGAAACTTGGCCTTTTGCATATTTTCATTATGGCTCCAAATTTTTTCTTGTTGCGCAGTAGAGTCACCCGGAATCAAAAAATTTTCAGACACCAAAAGGACGTGACTAAGGTCATTAGTTTTTCTTGATAAATCTGCGGCAGTAAAACGGGTGAGTTCCTTTAAGGGGAAGTCCTCCATTTGGTTGGCAGAACAGGCGCTGTAGGTTTTTAGGATTTGCATTTTACGAGATGAGGAAACACCAAGAGGTGGCAGTCGCAGGCAAGTATTTTTTAAAATAAACTTTGCTTTTAAGGCAAAGCTGAGGTGATCCCAATCCCAGTGGCTAAGATAGATGCGGTTGATTTTGTTTTCACAAAGTTTTTTAACCAGTTTGAGAGGATTCTTTTCCCCACCCATATCGAAGTGATCGCAAGTGTTTTTAGTCACAAGGCTGCTCCATTGGCCTTGGCCGACATTCCAAACAATCCAAAAGGACTTTAATATAGTATCTTCTCTTAAAGGTGTGGCAGATAGTAAAACCATTAGAGTCAGAACAAGAGGATACTTAGGCATCTTGGGCCTTTTGTCTTTTTTTAAACACAAGGTAAAAGTAAGAGCAGATCAGAAGTGCTAAAAACAGTAACCACTGTAAGTAAATATTCAATGGTGAGGCTTCTCCTGGGTTCCCCAAGACTTCGGAGCTCCGCAGAAGTAGCCAAGTTAAGCCATTCATCGCGTAATCAAAAAGAAAGACAAGGCCGGGAATTATGACCACTAAAAGTGAAAGTGGAAAAAGCAGGCCGCCAATAAGTGGGCCAAGAGTGAGATTTAGTAAAATACTTAAAGGGTGCAGATTGGAAAAACCCCACAGGCAAAATCCCATGGTAAAATATAAAACACTTTGAGTCAAAAATAGCGCTGGCATACTGTTAGATTCTTTACTCCAAAAATCTGATATCACTACAATCACCAGTGCAGCCAAGAGACTCATTAAAAGAGATCTTGAAGTAATCCACTGCGGAAAAATGGCAATGCTCACGGCAGCGCTTAAAAAAACCAGAACTGTAGGCGGAATAAAAAGTTTTTTACTAACTGAAATTTTCGCAAGAATGATAAATAACAAAGAGCGCAAGGAAGGCGGCTGACAGAGTGTGACGAGTGCATACAAACAAAGCGGCAAGAGTGGACATAAGCGCAATACAGGAATGCGTGCTAAAATTTTTTGCAGAAAAATAAAGTGAGAGCCTGACACGATAAAAATATGAATAAGGGATGTTTGTACCAAGAGTTGTTTAATCTCCAGGTCTTGCATATTTTTTCCGCAGACCAAAGCTTCTAAACTGCCAAGATTTTCTATTGTGTTTGGAAGTGATCGTAAACAGATGTGATGAAGAGCGAGAGAATATTCTGTCAATTTAATAGGCAAACCAAAGTAATAGCTAAAGCTGAAAATAGTGGCAAGGAGGGCAATTAAAATCATACTTTCAAGGAGTTAACAAAAAATAGGCCGCAGTCTAGACCTAAAATAATCTGTTATTAGAACGCGAAGCGGCCAAGAGTCGGAATTTAAGATCTGTTATTCGGAGTTCCATTTTTAGTCAAGACATCGTCACAACTTACATAAATTCAATAAGTTAAGTCATGGTCAAAACTTCAGCAAAACGCTCAAAGTCTTATCTAGCTTATAGTCCAAGGTCCAGGACGAGGATAACTCAACAAAAGATGTGGAAAACTCTTTATTGTCGAAGATTCTCTTGCCGTGTCATACTCTGATTTAAATCGAGGTGGTGACAGATGATGCAGTATTTTATTTTGCTAACAACTTTTATTTTAAGTCTTTCCGCTATTGAATCATTCGCGGCTAAGAAAGTTACGAGTACTATGACTCAGAAATCATTGATGATTGAGCTTACTGGAAAAGATCCTTCAAAAGTTGATGAAGCAACACTCTATGCTGAGATATTCAATGCCTATCGTTCAAGTGATGAGATCGGTTTTAAAAGTCGCATGCAAACGTTTATGACCCGTTTTTCAGCAAGTCCTTACGCGGATAATGTTCTCTACCTTGCAGGGCGATTGGCATTTAGTGGGAAAAATTATGCTGAAGCAATTAAGTACTATCAAAAGGTAATTACCCTATATCCACGAAGCAATAAAGTGGTTGCGGCAAAATTTGCTAAAGCAGTGGCTTATAAAAAAATGAATTTGGAGCCTCAGGCAAGAGGGGTTTTTACAGACTTGCGTATGCGATACCCTGGAAGCCCTGAGGCTTTTCGTGCGGAAAATGAACTTAAACTGATGAGATAGTATCCCCACTTTCCAAGGATGGAGCGAGTGCAAAAAATCTTTCTTGAAATTATGACTATGACTTTAGCAGTTGCGTTTATAGCACATGCCCAAGACGCGGATCCTGATTTTAGAACCGAAGAACGTTTTCATCGCACTTACAAAAACTATAACCAAGTTCCTACTTCTGAAGCGGCTTGGGAAAAAGTTTTATCAGGGCGTCATGCAAGTACATACTCAATTCAAAGCAAAGACACTCTCTGGGATGTCAGCCACACCCTTTTCGGTGATTCGTATTATTGGCCGAAGGTTTGGTCTTATAATACAGATGAAATTCAAAATCCTCACGAGATCAATCCAAAGCAAGTGATAAAGTTCTATCCTGGAACCTTGGCAGAGCCCCCAACTGTGGGCTTGGCAGATAAAGGCGATACTCCAGAGGCAATGCCCAGTCATGTTCTAGAAAAAAATAAAGAGGGTGCCCTTGAGGGCTTTAAAATTCCCCCTACGACAAGAATAAGCCGGCCATTGGTTAAAAACCTTCCAGATAGCATACCGCTTTATCGCATGGGTGACGTGAATAGACCGCCTATTGATTACGAAATTAGTGGTGAGCGTGTGAAATACACAACTGCTCAGAAGTATTTGTCATATTATGTCGTTGACGAGCCGCTCAATACCGTTGGCGAAGTGGTGGAGATGGAACATGCGGATGAGCAAACCACTGGGGAGTATACAGCCATTATCGTGAGAGTTTCTAATGCCGCGAACAAACAGTATGTTGTACTTAAAGATACTACCAAACTATCTGATCCATTTGACAGTGCTGCGGTCAAAGCAAGGGTGGTTGAGGTCGAAGGTGAGATCGAAATACAAGAGCGCGTGAATGAAGGCGAAAATCTTTTTCGTGCTCTAGTGAAGAAATCAATTAATCCTCTTGAGGTGGGTGCAAAGCTTATTCCGGGAACAATGGAAAAGTTTAATTTGGCTCCATCGGCACTTTCTACGTCGGTGCAAGCTCGGATTATTGGTGGTGAGTATGCTAGATTTGAACAAAAGATGTTTGGTACAGACAATATTGTTTTCCTCAATGCAGGAGCAAAGGATGGCTTGCAAGTGGGCTCAACTTTGCCGGTCTATCAAAACGAAAGACTCCACAAGCCAAACACGAAAGCCTTAACTAATGATAGAGTGATCGGGCAAATTAAGCTTATTAAGTTAGCAGATCACTTTGCCACAGGCTATGTGCTCGATTCTCAGTCAGATATTATGATTGGTGACTATGCCGGTGGCCGAGTCGAAGCTCCCAAAGGCACTACAGCAGCGGCGCCATCAGATCAAAATGACAGCGATTTTAATTTAGATACTGATGAGACCCCTCCAAGCCAACCCGATAAGAACAGCGAAGTCCCTGAGAGCTTCGATGACGAGTTCAAATTATAAGTTAACTCTCTAGTTTTACTTTCGAGTAACCGAAAGATTGTTCGAATTCTGGACGGATTAGCAGGCGAGCTTGCTACCATTGTACTTTTGGTTTGAAACACTTTTTGCAAACAAACCCTAGTTATGGAAAAACTCACTCATCTTAGTCTGATTCAAAAAAATTTAAGCTATCTCCAAAGCTATCGCCGCTTGCAAGAAAGTATGATGACAATGCCTATGCATTGCGATGAGCTCCGCTCTTACCTTCGTGAAGAGGAGCCCTTTTTTTTTCGGGAAATCTGCGAACGCATCTCCACTATTCAGCAAGAGGCTGGAGAGCTGACACGATTGAAAGATTTGGGCGTCAATTTTACATATATTGGAGAACCATCTTATCCTATGAGTTTCCACAATATGCCTGGGGCCCCTTTGTTTTTGAGTTATAAGGGGCATCCGGCATGGTCGTTCAGCAGATCACTATCAGTGGTGGGTAGTCGCGAGGCTTCACAGTTATCGCATTTATGGATGGAGGAGAGTTTTGCAGAATTTCTTCGTCTAGAAAAACCCGTGGTGGTTAGCGGTGGCGCCCGTGGGATTGATCAGATGGCCCACAAGTTGGCACTTCGGAACTCCTGCCCAACTGTGGTTGTTTTGCCTTCAGGTCTTGGATTTATTTATCCAAAAACACTCGAAATTTGGGAGTCGAAGATCATTGATGAAGGGGGCTGCCTATTGAGCGAGTACCCTTATTTAGAGAAAATGCAAAAACATTTCTTCCATGATCGCAATCGCCTGATTGCGGGGCTTGGCGTCATGACCTTACTAGTGGAGTCTCGTCGGCGCAGCGGAAGTTTGTTAACAGCACAAAAAACTTTGCAGCTTGGTAAGACTGTGCTCGTTGTTCCAGGCCATCCATGCGACAGTTCACATCTCGGTAATCTAGATTTGCTGAGTGAGGGCGCCACTCCGATTCGCGATGCGGAGGAATTACGCATGTATTTCCTGAGTGAGTTAAATACCCAGTTAAGGGCAGGTCCTATATCTAGTGAGTTCAAGTAAGAAAGCGCCCTATATGCAGTCGACATTCTAAACTAATGACAGTTATCTTAAAAAAATGAAAAATAATGAAAAAAGCCTTTGAATAAGCCTCACCTTTAATCTTAACATTATAAGTAAGGGAGGGGCGGTGTGGTCAAGGATGACCGTGGTGGTATGGACGCTACTGCATCGCTCTCATTTTTAATGAGTCCCTATCTTTTTATTTTTCAAATTTAGTTCCAATTCCTTCTTAAAGACTCAAAGCCAATGCCAGAAAATAATAGAATGGGCGACCAGACAGCAATAACTGGCGGAAGCTGGCCATTTCGAGCCATGCCTTCAAGGGTCACATAGAGGACCCAATAGCTAATAATAATGCCAATGCACAAAATCATGCCGCCGGCTTTTGCTGCGCGACGATTTGTAGTTGTTCCAAATCCCACGCCGATAAGAGCGAAGACCAGGCAGAGTGCAGAGATTGCCCAGCGCTTATGAAATTCAGTCTCATAAGTTCTGTGATCTTCATCGGTAAGGTCTTTCTTTTTTAAGATTTCACGAAGTTCAGTTAATGTTAAGGACTGGGCCGATTTTTCACGGATGCTATCCTGGACAGGGTCGGTGAGGCGAATATCATAGGTGTCAAATTTAATTTTGGTATGAGTTTGGGTTTTTCTATGAATATCGCCATCTTCTAAGCGTAGAAGGACATTGTGACCTGGAGTTTTCGTATCTGGAACAATCGCCCCGCGTTTTGCAATAATTGTCAGGGGAGCCCCGACTTCGCGCTCATCATATATAAAGACCTTTTCCAAGGTGCCTTTGTCAGAATTTACTTTGTTAGCATAGACAACCAAATCAAAAAAGCCCTCCGAAAAGGTTCCCTCCTTGATGGTGGCTGCGGCCTTGCTGTTTCCCAGACGCGAAAATAAAACTTCGAATTGGCGATTGCCCCAAGGCGCTATTTCAAAGGAAGTTTGTGCTGAAAGGATGCCGACCAGCAGTGCTAAAGCGATGGCGGGAGCTGTCAGCATTCCCATGTGAAGACCCGAGGCCTTCATGGCAACGATTTCTGAGTCGCTACTCAGGCGACCATAGGTTAAGAGAATGGCAAAGAGCAAACTCATTGGGAAGAGTGCCGGCAGGAGTGAAATACAAATATAACCCACAACCTCAGCAATGGTTTTCATATCCACACCATGTACTAGGGCAAACTCTGTTAGTCGTAGAACTTGGAACATAAGGATAATGGAAATGAAAACAATAAGGCCCAAAATGAAACTGGGGAGCATTTCAAAGAATATGTATTGGGCCGCTTTTTTTCCACGAAAAATACTCAACATAGAGGTCATAGTTTAATCGAAGGAATCGATGATGGCTTTATTTAGTTGTAGAAATTACGTCTATTGTCTAGACGATGCCTTCTTGACCCCGTGGCTGAGATCCCCGACAATATTTCTTGTGAGTAGTAAGATATTACTGGTTTATGAAGAATATTCTGAAATGATGAGCATCCAAGCAATTTTGCAAAAAGTGGGCTTTGATGTTCTCGGCATTTCCACTGAGTACACTCTTAATGAGAACGTCCTCTCATTTAATCCTGATGTTGTTGTGGCCTTTGGTCGCGCTGGAAAAGTTACCACTATCGGTGCTGGGCGGCGTTTGCGAGAAATGACTCGTTGGCAGGGAAAAGTTATTCTCATATTGCCAGCGGGCTACAAGCCCAACCCTCAGGATTTTGCCAAGATCCGGGCTGATATGTTGCTAGAAGCTCCTATTCCCAGTTTGCGTCTTATGCAAGTCATCGGAAAGATGTTGGGTCTTGATGAGGCTCTTTTACAGGAACGCCTTGCAAAACATGGGACAGACACGGGATCAGAGGATGAAGAAAATATCATCGTTTCTGGTGGTTCAAGTTTTGAAGAAAAGAGCCAAGAAAAACCCAAGTATGATTTTGATATTAACTCTGAAAATCCGCGACAGGAAAAGAAGAGTGAGCAGGATCTAGAAGCTCTGTGGAATGAGCTTGCAGATAACCGAGAACTCAATATCACCCCTGAAGAGGAATTAGCGGCAAAAAGTCGTATTGGCAAAAAAGTTAGTTTTGATTTGGATGAGCGCAACCCAGAGTTCAGTGAAAATGAGTTAGAGAAGCTTGCTCGTGGTCTACAAAATGCTCATAACACTGAGGCTGAGCGCGTCTCAAAATATGCTAAATTTACCGCCAAAATCACAGACTTTGACTCTCAGCAAAGCCTGAGCAAAATAGCTAGTCGCAAGGCCCAAAAAGAGCTTACAAAGTCCTGGAATAACAAGGAAATAGAGGGTCAGGATGATCTTCGTCGTAATTTTACAAAGGCTTTGTTCAGAAAAAAATAATTGATCAAGCTTGTGTTTTCAACAATCATGCTCACTTTAGGGGTATGCTACGAACAGGAGATAAGCATGGCAACATTTACGAAACCGGTTACTGACAGTTCTTTTGAAACAGATGTCCTAAACGCGAATACACCAGTTCTGGTGGATTTTTGGGCAGAGTGGTGTGGGCCCTGTCGAGCCTTGGGACCAAAGTTAGAAGAGGTAGCTCAAGAGTTGGGGCAAAAGGTTAAAATTGTAAAGCTGAACGTAGATGAAAATCCTGGAACCCCAGGTAAGTATGGCGTTCGTGGCATCCCAGCTATGTTGCTTTTCAAAGGTGGCAAAGAAGTGGGTCAATTGGTTGGCAATCATCCAAAGGACGCCATCGTCGATTTCTTAAGTAAGAACAGTTAAGTTTTACCGACCTCAGAGGGCCTTTTCCCGCGTGATCTTTCCAATGTTTTCGGAAGGGTCACTTTTCGTTCCGCTGGGGAGATTGACGATTTCATATTCGCGGCTGGCGCCAACTTAGAGGCCTGCTGAAGCGCCGAAGTCCATGTTAACACTCAACAAAACTCACTATTTACAACAGAAATTAATTGCCATTTTTTAGCTTATAAACTATATTGCCCCAAGTTTATGAACAAACAAGCTAGCTTTTTTGACTACCACAAGATGAAAGAGACCAAAGCAAAATACGGCAGGACCTGCCATGGCGGCCCCACATCCTGTGGACATCGTAAAGAACAACGCCCCCTCTCCGCAGGAAAGTGGATCCACCTAGTGCTAAAATCAGAGCACGCAAAAGGGGCTTGGAGTTTTTTGACTCCTGCAAATTCAATTTACCTAGATCAAATCCTAAGAGAAAAAGCCGCAAAGTTTGGGGTTTTCATTGCTGAGATCGTCAATGTTGGAAACCACCTTCATATC
>JANMPT010000040.1:0-6249 GCA_031370005.1 Bdellovibrionales bacterium
CATGTTCAGTTGATATAAATTCCTTAAGTCACGCTAACGAGCTGAATTTTATCATGTTTTTTAGTTCACTTTTGAGCGATTTCTCGATAGGGTCTGTTTTGGGTGCCCGGTTCAATAACGCCTCTCACTGCCATTATTCAATGATTTAACCGGTAGATAGGCTTAAAAACCGAGCTAACTGACCTTCATTTTTTTAGTGTGCGCGATTACATCGTTAGACCAAGCCGCCAATTTAGGATCAGAAATCTCAAGGTGTCCGCGCGTTGATTTGTCAGTCATCAGCTTCTTAACATATGCTTAAAGTTCCATGAAATGATGGCGTCGGCCCGGCTTACTTCAACCTGCAATGTTCCGATGCCCAGATTATGAAAATCAGACTCAATGCCACGGCAAACATCCATTTAATAACCTAACCACGCGGATAAAATTTAGCGCGATTTAAGGAAAACCAATTTGGTATTGGAGCAGGAGCGCACCTGCGCGCAAACTTTAGCCACCAATTTGGTGGCGCCTGAGATTTAAGCATTTTTCTTTGTTTTCAAACTTTTCATTTTATTTTATTATTGCCTCGAATTTGAACCTGCCGGAGGCAAAGAGATGATTCGCCAAGAACGACGTCGGGTCGAGAGACAGCTTCAAAGCATTAAGATCCTTCCAAGTAAGGAGAAGCTCACCGCCAGCACCGGCATTGGAGTTTTGGTCGAGATGCTTTTTAAAAGTCCCTTTATGGCGGAGATCCAAAAGCACTTACCAGAGCGCATCTCACACCGTTCTCTCGGAAGTCCATTTTTGGCCCTGACGGTGGTAGCGGCGCACCTGATGGGCGCGGAGAGTGTCGAGGACATTGAAGAGCTTAGAGACGATGAGTTTTTAATTGGCCTTTTTGGCGGGGCAGTGCCAGCTCCCAGAACTATCATTGATTTTTTAAATGACTTTGAGCCAAAGCATCTTGAGGGATTAAATTTTGTTTTAAATAGCATGGGGAAGGCTCTGCACTCTTTTTTACAAGCAGAGCACCCAGAAAAAGTTCAAGCAAAACGGATCATCGACATCGATTCGACTTACCATGTTCATTACGGGGAGTTCTTTGAAGGGGTCACTTGGAACTACAAGAACGAGTGGTCTTTGGAATCCCAGAGTGCTTTTAGTTCCTTGGGCTTTTGCCATCACGTGTGGCTACGACCTGGCAACACCAAATCAGGCACCAATGCGAATGTCATGATTAGCAATATTTTTGATGATTCAAAGCTTCAACTAGAGCGAAAAAGAACGGGTTTGGATTTTACCAGAATGGACTCGGCTTTTTGCAATCAAGACACGATCAAAGCGTGTATGAGCGAAGGCCTTTTCTTTACGATCACCGCGAACAAAGCCACAACCTTTTGGCATCAGCTGATGGACCAACAAGGCATTGACTGGAAACCGTGGGAGTGGAGTGAGAAAGAGCTAGCTCGGTTCGAGAAAAGTAAAACCGCACCGCCAAGTATCGAGCTTGGTAGGATCTGGTGGCGGCCCACTTGGAGCGAAGGGAAGCTTCTCTTTCCGATTATTATAAAAAGAACTTGGAAAAGTTTTTGTAAATTGAAAGACAAGAAGAAAAGTGAACAGGGGCTTTTGTTTTATCCTGATAGCACTGAAGAGCAAGGCGGCTGGGATTACTACGCGGTCGTTACCAACCATGATCTCACCAAAGAGTCCTACCAAGAGATCATAGTGCATCACCAAGCCAGAGCTTCCAGTGAGAACATGAACAAGGAAGCAAAGTACGGATACCGACTTAGTAACTTTCCTTGCCGAAGTATTGTCGCCAATCAAGCCTGGTACGTGTTTGCGATGATGGCCCACAATCTGCTTCGCTTTGTGAGCCTGATGGACGATCCCGAGCGTCCGACCATGAGCAAGAAAACCAGAAGAAAATTTATCAACTTCCCAGCAAAGCTTCTAAAACGAGCCAAAGGTTATTGGCTGAGAGTGCCGCTGGTATTTTTTAAGGGGGTGATTGCGAAAATAGCGGGTTGGCAGTTCCCAGAAAAAGTGTCTGTCCATATGTTTTCCACAAGTTAAAATGTGGAAAACTCATCGTGATCTCTGACAACCAAATAGCTCGGTCGTATGAGTAAATACGACAGGGAAAAAGGGGATCAGGGATTTGAACTTACGCGAAAACTATCAACTACAAATACACTCCGCAAAGGAGTTGATGGATCTTCGTTACCAAAACCATCCAAGAGCCCAGCTGTGAGCTCGCTCCGGTTTTACCACTCACAAGAAAGTTCAAGGTCTAGCGCCAGATTTTAGGCACAGGAATGCCTCCGACCATTTTTCATGGCATCGGAAAAAAGATTTTGTTTTTTTGCTTTTGAAATCTAAAAAGTGGACGATTGATGCGGCTTATCCGCGCCGTTGGGATAAAACTTTTTGAATTTATCTACAGTTGAGTGAAGAGAACCAGTGAAGAGAACCCCTTTTAAATGGAAAATAAAAATTGGGGTGACCAACGGGTTCCCAATAAATCTATAGACTTACCCCGTCCTCAGCCTTCACTCAGCCAAACCCCGAATTGAGTACAATTCGGGGTTCCGTTCAAAGACTAAGAACTAAAAAAAACTGACTAGCTAGTAAATAGGTTCACCACCTTAGCCATAACATCGGCTTCGGGAAGTACCTTCAACGCTTCCGTTGCTCCGGCGACTTCAATTCCTGCCATACGAATATATCGCTGCATGGTCTTGAGATCTCTCCATCCACAGATTTTTTGAATCTGGATGGGTGGAACGCCGTTTCGAATGAGCTGCGTAGCGAAACAAGCCCTAAGAGCATGAAATCGCACCGAGGGAAGTCCTATGCCTAAGCAGAACTTTCGAAGCTCCTGAGCCTGCATTCCTTCCGTCCAAGTGCTATGTCGATAAAGCACATGAGGTCGGTCTACGGCCTTCGATCGAATTTCCATCAGAAGAGATCGAAGTTCTGCAGAAATAGGAACGGTTCGCCAGTAACCTGCTTTCGTGCTTTTAACCACATTAAAGCGGTTGTCATAAGACTTGCTCACGGTCAGCGCGCTATTTTCCCAGTCTATATCAGTCCAAAGAAGCGCATAAAGCTCGCCACTTCTCATTCCAGTTAAAAGAGCCATCGCCCAGTGGAAATACCACGAGTGCTGAAGCTCTTTAGCGGTAGAGAGTAGCTTTCGAATTTCATCCAGAGTCAGGATTTCCGGTTTCTTTTCCTCCGGTCGTCCGAGTGGAATACCAAATGTTGGTGGTCGATCCATATTTTTGATGAGTCTTCGCTCCATGCCGTACATAAAAATACGACCGAGCATGTTTTTCATCTGTCTTATGAATTTATACGACTTTCCATCCACTTTAAACTGGATCAGAAGTTCTTTAACATCTAAAGAGTTAATGCTGTCTGCGGGGCGCTTAAACCAAGCTGAAGTATGATTGTAGGTAGCGGCGACATAATCTAGTCGCGTACTCTTCGCTAAATCATCGTGCTCAAGACTTTTCGCCCACGCTTCAACAACAGTCTCCCAAGACGTGCCTTGCGTTTCCTTTTTGAAGACACCACGTTCACATTCTCTGAGGAGTTTCGTTTCTTCCTTCGCAGCTTCGCGTTCAGATGCAAAACCAAATTTTGCTTTTTGCGCGCGAATCGAAGGATCTTTTGAGCTTCTAATGCTCACTGAAACTTTCCAAAGAGTTTCTCCTGATTTTCCTAGATATGATGTTATTGCCATAATTTTCCTGCTTTCATTTAAAATGCAGGTTTCATTAGGTTATCGACATCACTTCGTAGAAAGCGCAGTCGGGTTCCGTAGTGGTAAGCTCTAAGCTTACCACGCCAAACTAAATTTCTAATTTGTCCGACCGACGTGCGGAGAAAGAACGCGGCTTCTTTCGAGGTCATCCATTTTATTTTGTCAAAGAACGTAGTCTCTGAAATTTGATCAGAAACTTTATTACTATTAGGCATAGCACTTCCTTTTTGAAAGTGCCACCCTCGTTTGTGGTCGTGGAGCGGCAATCGTTTGTTTAAATTTTTTTATTCGTGTTTATGCTTCCGCATATGCAGCCAAATCAAAATCAGGCACAACTTCTCTAATTACTTTGAACGCCGTTCTGGCAATCTCAAGCTCTTCACGCAAATAGTGTTCGGGAGTTGGATACTTTGGATCTAAGACATGAAAAATAAAGTCGTCTCCTAACGAATTCTTATAAGTGATTGAGTCACAATCGAAGAGCCCGCCCTCGCCAGCGCAAAAAGCAGCATATTGTTGAAATGTCAGTTTTTTATTTTTTGAAAACAGTTTTAGCATACAAAAATTCTCTAAGCATACTTTGTGTTTTAATTTATAGCTAATCATTCGATTTCTCCTTGCATGTATTTAATTCGTTTTCCTGCCTCTAAAAATAATTAAAATCCTACATCAGGACCTCCTCTCCCACGCGATCTGTCAGGAGCAAGTGACTCAATTTCAAAAGATTTTTCTAACGACTTCTCGTTGTGAATGCCGTTAACCTCAATTCCGAAGGTTGAATATTTTTTCTGAAGGATCGATAAAAACGAGTCCTCGGGAAATTTTGATTTACCATCATGAAATGCAACAAAGTTGATTTTTTTGATGCTTGGATTTTCAATTAGAAACTTATCAATTGTACGCTCGGTACGATTATCAATTCTGAATAAGCCCATGATCTTATGGGTATCCATAAACGTGAAGAGTGATTTTTCATGTTGCAAGCTCGAGGGCACGGAGGCTTCGCCATTTTGAGAGAAGGACTTGCTCTTGTCTCCAAAAATCCAGACGGCACCGGCCTGGCCCGACTTTGATATTTTTCGCTCAAGGAAGCGTTCGCTAACTGAAGGAGACTTGTTTCCACTAGCTTGAAAAATACCCTGTAGCTTTGAAGCAATTTGTTGCTCACTTCCTTTGCCGGGTTTGGGGACATGAAAAGATTTAAAGTGAAGATTAATCTCGCCAATTTGTTTCTCAAGTAGCAGCATTCTTGGGTTCTTATTGATATGGGCAATCGACTGCAACAGAGTCATATTCCTGTGCACTGCCACCAAATCTATAAGACTCCCTCTGGTATTATTTTTTGTGTTTGTAAATTCAAACTCTGAGACAGTGACGAATTCTTTTCCTTTGAATACGGTTTCACCTTTTACGTTCTCCGTCAGAGAGATATTGTTGTTTTTGCAATATTCAAAAATGCTATGGCTTCGAGCCTGTTTAATATCTTCGGCTGGTACAAATTTGCGTTTAAGCTCATTGTCGGATTGAAACGCAGCCTTAGAGTTTCTGCGCGAAATCGAAGGACTCACATCGGGCACAGCCCAGGCCGAATCTTTGCCACTCCATAAGTTTCGAAGCTTGCTGATGCCTTCAGGCATTTTGGGCATTCCGTATTTCTGAATTGGCGCAACCTGCGACTGAAACCTAACTCTTAAATCGGGATTTTCAGCGAATTTTTTCGTGTTTGCGGCGAATCCTTCTGACAAGCCATCTTTGTCGTAAGCTCGGCCAAGTTTTGCTCCTCTTTTGCCTCGCTCGCGGCCGGGGTAGAAATATGAAATGTTCTTGTCCTCAATAAGAACTCGAATATTAAATGCTCCCATAGTGTCGCGGTATTCATTAAAATTTGTGGCGATACTTCTTGCGACATCGGCTTTTTGGGTAATGTCAAAGATGTACGAGGCCTTTCCAGCTTTGACCATTTTCTGGACCTTAAAGGGTAACGTCGGGCCAGGCTCTTTTGCACCACGGGTTATAACTGAGAGTCCTCTTTCCAAACACATTCTGTCGCTAGAATCTTGCAGCTGAAAGATCAAAGCCCTTTTGTTTTCGATCTTCTTTCCAGTTTCGCAATTGACCGTATTTATAACAATATGGTTGTGAATTTTGTCGGTGTCAGTGTGTGTTCGCAAAACGAATTGATGATCAGGAAAGTTCTGTAGTGCGAGCGATTTTCCCATTTCACAAAAGGCACTAACATCCATCTTGAGGCTGTCACTGGCGCTAAAACTTTGAATCACATGAAGTACTTGATTGCCGCCCTCTTTGTTATGCTCTGCGCGTACAGATTCAAAATCAGAAATAGCAGTTTCTGCGGAGCAGTCGTGCGCATAGGTTTCGTCGCTGGGAGCACGATCTTTTGTAGCGTAGTTCAAATGATAGCTGGCACTTTGTCCCCAACGGATACTAACGTAGGCCATGAACACCTGCGAGCATTTGCTGCAGTTCCG
>JANMPT010000056.1:0-2273 GCA_031370005.1 Bdellovibrionales bacterium
CGCTGCTGACGTGCGCGTACCGAACCGCGCACCACCGGATGAACAATTTCCAGATGCGAAGGATTGAATGCCAGAGCCAGGTGTATTGTCCCGCTCCGCGTCGTCACATCGGTGGAAAAGCCCTGGTGATATTTCACATCCCCCGTCAATGCGCCATCAACGTGGACCTGTGCCGGGCCGAAAATCTGCCCAAGTGGTTTACCCAATACATTGACCAGTACGTTGATACGTCCACGATGCGCCATGCCCAGCACGATTTCCTGCGCGCCGCGTTGCGCCGCACCTTCAATCACCCCATGCAACATGGGAATCAGGGTTTCTGCACCTTCCAGCGAAAAACGCTTTTGACCCACATAGCGAGTATGCAAGAATTTTTCCAGGGTCTCGGCAGCGGTGAGTCCTTCAAGTATGCGTTCTTTTTGTGGTGCATCGAACTGCGGTGTGGCCAGACAACCCTCCAGCCGCGCTTGCAGCCAGCGTTTGTGCGCATTGTCGGAGATATACATATACTCCGCAGCCAGCGTGCCGCAGTAGGTGCGCCGCAGAATATACAAAATATCGCTCAGTGTGGCCTGCGCAGGCGCTACCAGGGAGCCGGTATCAAACAGGCGGCCATTATCGCCAGCCGTCAAACCGTAATGTGCCGGATCAAGTTCCGGAACTTCAGGCCGTGGAAAACGCTTGAGCGGATCAAGATCGGCGTGACGCACACCGAGAAAACGATGCGCATTGATCAGTTGCAATACGCTCACCTGACGTACGTCACATGGCGTGCCAGGCGTGGTTTGAGTGGGTGGCGCCAGATTCCTGTCAGCGACTGACGGCAGCGCATCAAACCAGGCTCGCCAGTGTGGTGGCACGCTACCCGGATCAGCCAGATAAGCTCCGAACAACGCCTCCAGCAGCGGCGCATTGCCGGAAAACAACGCGCTATGTGACTGCCATTGATCCAAAGCAGTTTACCGTTTGTCCACCGCAACATAATCGCGCCGCACGTCGCCCACATACAGCTGGCGCGGCCGACCGATCTTGTTTTCCGGGTCGCTGATCATTTCGTTCCACTGTGCCACCCATCCGGCGGTACGCGCCAGCGCAAACATGGCGGTGAACATATTGGTGGGAATGCCGAGTGCCCGCAATACGATACCTGAATAGAAATCCACATTGGGATAGAGTTTCTTGGCGACGAAGTATTCGTCTTCCAGTGCGATCTGCTCCAGTTTGCGCGCGATCTTGAACAGTGGGTCGTCGTTCAGCCCAAGCTCGTCCAGCACTTCATGGCAGGTTTCGCGCATCACCGCCGCACGCGGGTCCATGTTTTTGTATACCCGATGACCGAAACCCATCAGACGGAACGAATTGCTCTTGTCCTTGGCACGCTCAATGAATGCACCGATGCGCGAAACATCGCCGATTTCTTCCAGCATGGCCAGCGCTGCCTCGTTGGCGCCGCCGTGTGCCGGACCCCACAGCGAGGCGATGCCTGCCGAGATGCACGCGAACGGATTGGCGCCGGAAGAACCCGCCAGCCGCACCGTGGAGGTGGAAGCATTCTGTTCATGGTCGGCGTGCAGGATCATGATGCGTTCCAACGCGCGCGTCAGAACCGGGTTGGCAATATAAGGCTCGCACGGTGTGGCAAACATCATGTACATGAAATTTTCCACATAGCTCAAGCTGTTTTGCGGATACATGAAGGGTTGGCCGGTGTTGTATTTGAAGCTCCACGCAGCGATAGTCGGTACTTTGGCGAGGATGCGGAAAGCTGAGACCTCACGGTGGTGCGGGTCGCGGATATCCAGTGAATCATGATAAAACGCCGACAGCGCGCCCACCACACCCACCATGACCGCCATCGGATGCGCATCACGACGGAAGCCGCGAAACACAGTGTTGATCTGGTCGTGCAGCATGGTGTGCTGACGCATGGTGGTATCGAAGTGCTGCTTCTGCTCGGCTGTGGGCAATTCGCCGTATTGCAGCAGATAAGCCACTTCGATGAAATCGGAATGCTGCGCCAGCTGCTCGATGGGATAGCCGCGGTAATAGAGCTGACCCTTGTCGCCATCAATGTAGGTGATGCTGGAACTGCAACTCGCGGTGGCCTGAAAACCCGGGTCATAGGTGAAATAGCCGGATTTTCCCAGGCTGCGAATATCGATCACGCTGGGGCCGAGATTGCCGGACAGCACGGGCAATTCGATGGGCTTGGCGCCGTTGTCAAAAGTGAGGGTGGCTTTAGTCGGTGGTTTCATTTTTTGCTTTCCTGTACG
>JANMPT010000063.1:0-69446 GCA_031370005.1 Bdellovibrionales bacterium
TTCGCCAAGAATCGCACCGCTTTTGTTAACTAAACGTGCGACGATGTCCCCTGCGGCCTCATCAACATCAATGGAGTAAGATCCCTTCATCAGATCAACTCTTCCCATCTCGCGAAAAACCCCCTCATCAGCTCTGCGAACCTCAATGTGATGCTCATTTGTAACTGCAAGGCCACCTGTAATTTCAATCGATCCGGTCACGCGTTTTGCTGCTTGCAAATTATGAAGTGGTTCCTCCGCTGGCTCTTGAGCCAACGCCCTGGGTTCACGAACAATATTCTTAAGCCACTCGGCGCTCTTTGCTTCCAAGGTTTCCTGGGCGTTCGTTTTATGAATTACAAAGCCCTCGAGATCACGTCTCTGCGTAAAAACATAGGGGCCCTGCTGTGTTATATTTTCTGGAAGTCCAACCGCGAGATTGTGTTTCGCTTTTTTTTCGAACTCACTCCACTCAGAACTCACCGTGTTCCGGTAGCTTTCTAAATACGCAATATGCGGAGGAAATTTTTTATTGGCTTTAACTATCAGGGTATTATAAATAGGTACAAACTTCAGTCTACCCATTGTTATAGGAAAAGACGAAAGCATCGCAAGTACAAGCATAAGAGTCGGCAGAACGAACAGCTTACCAATCAAACATCTACCTCAAATCCAAACTACCTAATTGTCCACTCTTTCATGGTATTTAATAAGGCCTGAAATCGTCAATGATGTTGCGGTTGTCACGACTTTGGACAAGTGCTTTTTTTACGTCGCGCGCAATTTTCTCTGCCCTGAGATCGTCCTTCTCCACCACCTGGTATATGCCCTCGTGATCGCGAATTTCGACCACGACTTCGATTTGAACATCATATGGGCGACGATCCCCGAGGATTGTGACGTGAGTAAAAAGACGTTCCCGCGCGCTTTTGACCTGTGCCTCGCTATTTCCTTTGCGATCATAATACACTGAAAGAAGTTCTCGCCCGTTTTCACTTGTAACTCTTGGTTGCCCAATCACGGAGGCAATCGCTCTGCGTGTTTCACTGATATTTAATGGTGTTTCGCGCAGAAAGACACCCTCAGTCTGGCACGCCGAGAGAAGAAAGAGCATAAGCAACGGCAACAGACCATTTTTTTTCATGTTATTTTTTTTGTGCCTTATTCCAATCATCCATAAAAGATTTAATGCCCTTATCCGTCAGTGGATGATGTGTCATCTGCTGCATGACCTTGAATGGAATTGTCGCAATGTCGGCCCCCATTTCCGCTGCCACTTGAATGTGCATTGGGCTACGAACACTCGCAACCAGGACTTCTGTATCGAAATCGTAATTGTGATACATCTGAATAATTTGATCGACCACCTCCATACCATCAACACCGATATCATCAAGGCGACCTACAAACGGCGAAACCATGCTTGCTCCCGCCTTTGCCGCAAGCAAAGCCTGCATCGGAGAAAACACAAGAGTCACATTCGTGCGAATACCCTCTGCTTTTAGTTTCTTTACGGCAATCATTCCGTCTTCACACATCGGAATTTTGACAACAACATTGCTTGCAATTTTTGCAAGCTCAAGTCCTTCGCGAATCATTTCGTCTGACTTTAGACTGATTACTTCAGCAGAGACCGGGCCCGAAACCTCTTTGCAGATTTCTTTGATCACCGCAAAAAAATCTTTTCCCGATTTAGCAATCAAAGATGGATTTGTCGTTACTCCGTCAACCCAACCGCGCAAATTAGCCTGTTTAATTTCTTCAATTTCTGCCGTATCAATAAAGAACTTCATGTTTCCTCCGGTTCCATCACTTGTACGTCTACCCATTCTAAAAATCAACCAGGCTTTTTCCCTGCAGAAAAAACTCGGCGTCTGATGCTGGAAGGGCCATTGCTGCAATCTCAGCGAGTGTCTTTTGAATAATGGGATGTTCAAACTGCGGCCAGGCTTCAAAAGCACACCGGACAATCAAAAGATCCGTATGAAGACTGGGGTGTGGCAAAATAAGCTGCGGTGATAAAACAACCACATTGTCATAAGTTAAAAGTTTGAGCGACGCTTTTTTGTCTTTCATTAGCTGCTGAAAATGCCAAAGAAGTTCATCAACTGCGCAATCCGTTGAAAAACGAAGGACGGCTTCAATGTCAGCATTAAGATCCACACGATTTTCGCTCAAATACCTTTTATAAATGGATGATGTCGCCAGGGTCTGCCCGAGCTTTTCCATATTAACGACAAGCTTCCGGGCAATTGCCGTTCCGCCAACGAGGTCTGTGGTTAAGTGCACTAATGTTTGGTGGTTAAAAACTCTCATCAGTGTTCACTATAAAGAACATCGCGCATACTATAGAAGCCTTTTTTCTTTGAATACAGCCATAGGGCTGCTTCCACGGCTCCTCTGGCGAATACCGCTCGATTTAGGGCTATGTGTTCAAATACAATATGCTCTTCTTCTGCCATAGCATGAACTTTGTGTACTCCAAAAATGCCGCCACCGCGAATTGACAGTGGCTCCGGCAGTCTGCGCCCCACGGTCTTTTCTAGTCTTTCTTGAAGACTCTTCGCCGTTCCGCTGGGTTTATCTTTTTTGCGATTATGATGAAACTCTTCGATTTGAAAATCAAACTGTGGAATTCGCGAAAAAACTTCCAGCGCCTCAGTTATGACAGCAACGCCAAGGCTCATATTTGAGGCCCACAAAAGGGGAATAACTTTTGCCGCCCTCATTAATGCCGTTTGGTTTGTGGCGGTTAAGCCTGTCGTTCCAGACACGACCGGCGTTTTATTTTTAGTGGCAACCTTTAAAAGGTTGGCTAGAAGCTCTGGGCCCGAAAAGTCGATCCAAATATCGACCTCCTTTGCCTCTAAACAGCTCGGCGTCGCCCGCGTATATGCAAACTCCGCCAAAGATGCTGAACGACAAACTGCGAGGTGAAGTATGAACTCATTTTTTGTTTTTAATATTTCCGTGATCTCTTGACCCATGCGGCCGCTGGCGCCGACTAGGCCAATTTTTATTTTTTTCTTCATCTAAATAACCCCCAAAAACTTCAATTCTTGTTTCATTTTTTGTGCGGGCTCTTCTGCCATGCTTACAAGTGGTAATCGCAGCTCCGGAGATTTAATAATGCCCATATAGTATAGCGCCATCTTCACAGGAATTGGGTTGGCTTCTGCAAAAATATAATTAATTAGCGCCGTGTGCTTTTGAAGACCTGCTCGCGCCTCTTCAAATTTATTATCAAGCATCAGTTTTTTCCACTGTATCATTTCTTTAGGAATTACATGGGCCGCAACTGAAATTACCCCCTGGCCGCCCGCCTTTAAAAAATCAACATAGGTTCCATCGTCTCCTGATAAAAGGACAAACCCCGCGCTGGCTTTTTGTTTGATCTCTGTCGCAAATTCAATATTGCCAGACGCCTCTTTAATCCCGATTATATTTTGTACTTGGCTTAGCTCACAAATGCTCTCAATCGAAAGTGCTGTAATTGTGCGGCTTGGAACATTGTAAAGAATAACAGGGATACTGACTGACTTCGCAATCTCAGTGAAGTGTCTTACAAGTCCACGCTGGGGTGGTTTATTATAGTATGGAACTACAGCAAGGACTGCATCAGCACCGTATTCCTCTGCTTTTTCAGAAGACTCTTCCGCTTTAGCTGTGCTGTTAGAGCCCACTCCCATAATTAAAGGAAACTGTGGTCCTACAATATTTCGCGCCGTTTTAAAAAGCACTTCCACTTCTTTTTCTGTAAGTGTCGGGCTTTCAGCGGTTGTGCCATTTATAACAAAACCCTCGACGCCATTTTTTACTTGATGGTCAATGAGGGCTCCAAAGGACTGAAGGTCCACTTCTCCATTTATAAAAGGCGTTATCAATGCCGTAATTGTTGCTTTAAAATTTTTCATTTGCCACCTCACTGAAGTACTGAAATTCCATAACGAATACCGCCTCTCCTGTCAGGAGAGGGCTTTCTAACGTTTCCGTAACTTGGATCACGAGCGCTCCGCCAGGCATATGAACGGCAAAATTTTTGTTGCCAGATTTTTTATACTCCACGTACGCGACTGCAACCGCGCCGGTGCCACAAGCTTGAGTATAATCCTCAACTCCGCGCTCGAAAGTCACAGCTTTGAGAAAACCTTCTTTTTCTTTTGAATAGAATGTAACGTTCGCCCCAATCGGCGCCAGATCATTATGGTAACGTGCCTTTCTGGCGACCTCCTTGAGTTCAGTAGCGTACTGGTATTTTAAAATTTGCATTACAAGATGCGGCACTCCTGTATTCACAGAGGAAAACGCATATGACTTGCCCTCAATGGCCAGAGTCTTAATCTCTTGGTAGTCTTTTACTATCGGCATATGAACGCGGACGCTTTTATCCCCAAGAATTTGGGTGATGACAGTGCCGGCATCGGTTTTGAATTTATATATACCTGTCGCTGATGGTTTTAAATATTTGTTCGCGAAAAGCGCTGCGCAGCGAGCTGCATTCCCGCACATTTCTGCCTTAGAGCCATCCGAATTATAGAAGTCCCATTTATAATCATGGTCGATGGCTCCCTCTTGTAAAAACAAGACGCCATCAGCAAAAACACCTAAGGTGCGATTGCAAATAAATTTAACAAGCTGCTGGCGCTTGATGTAAAGATCGGCCTTTGTGGCATCCACTAAAACAAAGGTGTTTCCTGCGCCAGACATTTTAACCAACGGAATCGGCAAAAAATCCATTCACGTCACCTTTTTTGATTATTCTTTTTTTCGTCCTTCTTGTTCAGATGGCTCGGTTCTCCGGTCCCAATCGATGGCGGCTCCCGCGGAGGCAGAGGAGACCCCTTAACGCCGCACGCAGTAATGCCAAAAATAATCAGAGTCGTTAATAGTGCTTTATTCATTTGTCCCATTTAAGCTCTTTGTTGCCGTCTCAACTTCTCCCACTTTACGACAGAGATTCGTGTCTGTCATATACTGTCTATAGAGAGCTGTGGAAATATTTTTACACTCCTTGACGTATTTCAGGCCGGCCTCTTTTTTTTCGGCCCCTGCCACAGCACGCCAACTCCAATAATATAGTTCTGGGTATTTTGAGTCTAGGCGCTGAAGGCTCGCGAGTAGTTCTTTTGCCTTAACAAGGCTCTTTTCGTATAGAGCAAGTTCAATTTCGAGACTTAGCCAAAACTTTATCAGATTTGATTTTTTTACGTCAATATCGTCACGGGTTTTTTTGAAGTCTTCCCACTGTCCAAGGCAGGCTTGAGCTTGGGCTTGTAGAAGTGTCAGATTCTCATCAAAGGGATCTTGAAGATGTGCTTTTGTAGCACCGTCCAGTGCGGCGGAGCAGTCTCCTTTAATTAAAACCATTCTCTGTGTTTCTAAAAAAAGAGTTCGATTGTCCGGCTCCATTCTTAGGGCTTCGTTCATCTTTTGTAATGCTTGAGAAAAATCTGTCCGCCGCAAAGAAAGCGCTAATTCATAAGTTTGCTGGGCCCGATCTGAGTAAAATAGATATGAAACTCGCTGCAACGCCTTTTTAAGCTCAATGGTGCTTTTGTTTCTGTCGCCCTCTAATTTGATGGCGTTAACGAGAATATTGATCGCCTGGGAGCGGTCTTTTTGTAGACTGAGATTATAAGCCTTTTCGATAATATCTTTGGCTGTTTCCGATTTTTTCGATTTGCTTTCGGCAGAAACAGCTGGCTGTCCTTGAAAAAAGAAAAGAGCCGTCCCTACAAGGATGGCTCTTTTTAAAAGAATCAAATTCATTAATTTTTTCGATATGACTTTAGCTCAATAGTCACGTTGCCGAACTGGCTTGGCTGGATAGTTTTCAACATTCCAGAAAGCGGAATAAGCTGTGGATTGATCCACGCGTTTGTCTCTTGATTGTTGTCTTTATCTTTAATCCGAGCATGGATGCAGTCAAAAGAGCCAGCAGGAACTGTGATGTGGTCTTCAACAACTTCAACAATCTCAATGTTTTGTTTCGGAACTTGCTGTTCTTTTCCATTTACGATCATTTTTTTAATTTCGCCTGTATTTGGGTCTAAAAGCATTTGAGCCTGTTGCTTTCCCGCGAAGCCAAGATCCATATCTTGATCTAACCAATAGCCGTCCGCTACGATCTCACGCATTTTCATGGACATTGACCCTTTAATAAAACCCATATCCAGTGTGTAGTCATTTTGATCGCCAACTTTCCAATCCAAGCCTTGGGTCTTCGCTTGATCCATGATTGAAGTCTGCTGTGCCTGACTGATTGCTTCGAATAGAGTAGGTGCCGCCTGCGCTTGAGCTGTGAATGCCAACGCTAAAACGGCGAGAATAGATTTAAACATAATGTCCTCCTTGAACGGTTATTTAAGGATTCCAATCAGATCATGTTCATAAAGGGAGTCAAGATTAGGCTTTTACTCTCGCAGACTATTCACAAGAACTTGACGCGGCTTGCTGCCACTTGCTGGGCCAACCACGCCTTCTTTTTCGAAAATTTCAATGATTCGCGCTGCTCGTGGATAGCCAAGACGGAATTTTCTTTGTATAAGCGACGCGCTTACCTCTTTTTGATCAGCCGCCCAGAAAAGAATCTCATCATATCTTTCATCATGTTCATGGCCGCCAAGGCCATCACCGCTTCCGCCTGTGAAGTCACCCTCGCCGCTGCCCCCGCCGGCAAAGCCATCAAGAGCTTTCATTGCCAAGGGATCAAATTCAGGCTCGGCCTGATCAGACCAAAATTTCGCAACGCCATTAATCTCAGCGTCTTTTAAAAAAGGGCCGTGATGTCGCATTGGTTTTGCAACTCCAGGAGCTAAAAATAACATATCCCCATTGGCAAGCAGTCGCTCGGCGCCCATTTCATCTAATATAATACGCGAATCCATTTTTCCCGCCACTTTGAAGCTAATACGACCCGGAATGTTTGTTTTAATTAATCCCGTAACAACTTCTTTTCGTGGCGACTGCATTGCCAGCATCAAATGAATGCCGCTAGCGCGAGCCATTTGTGCTAGACGAATAATCGTTTGCTCCACGTTGATTTTGTCAACTGCCATCAAGTCTGCAAACTCTTCGACCACGATCATAATATACGGCTGTGGTGTATAATAATATTGGTCAAGTTTTGCGATGCCTTGATTTTCTAGCTCTTGGTTAAATCTTTCATGCTCCGCAATTTTATCCGCTGAAAGATTCGCAACCATCTCATTAAACTCCTCCAGCTTGCGCGCTCCAAATCTAGACATGGATTTGTTACGCTTTTCCATCTCCTTGACGGCCCACCGAAGTGCGGAAACCGCCTTTTTTGGATCCGTAACTGGTGGCATAATCAAGTGTGGTATATGTGCGAATGCTGCCAAATCCACTTGCTTTGGGTCAACCAAAATCAAACGTAAGGTCTTTGGAGAGTGCTTAAATAACATTCCCGTAATTGAGGATACTGTGAAAACCGATTTTCCTGAACCGGTCGTGCCTGCCACCAGCAAATGAGGCATTTTGCGAAGATCAACGATTCGTGGCTCACCGTTGGCCTGCTTACCCAGGGCAATTGGCAACTTCACATCTTCTGACCAGAAGTTGTCCTCAGCAAGCATGTCCTTTAGGTAAACGGTTTCACGTTGGGCATTTGACGTTTCAATGCCCACGACGTCACGACCTGGAATTGGCGCAATAATACGCAATGATTCACTGCTCAAGGCCAAGGACAAATCATCCGCTAGCTCAGTAATCTTACTAAGCTTAACGTCTGCATTGGGTTTAAATTCAAACATTGTCACGGCCGGACCAGGCTTCACTGCCACGATTTGACCCTCAACATTGAACTGCTTAAGCTTGTCTACTAGGAGATCTGCCTTTCTGCGAATCTCTTTCTCATCGACTTTGATGCGCGTTGCTGGCGGATCATCTAACAGAGAAAGTTTTGGCATTTGCCAATTTGCCACTTTTTGTGGAACACGGGTCTTTAAAACCACCTTACGCTTGGCCTGTGTCATCGTGGCCTGAGTCTCTAAGCCTTCGCCCTCGGCGCCTTCCACATTCGGTGTGGGCTTTTCCTCAGGTTTTTCCACAAAGTTCTCGCACTTTAAGTTGAAAAAACCGGCGCCCGATGAGTTTTCAAGAGCTTTTTTTACCTTTTTCTTAGGAGCCTCAGATAAGAATATTTTTTTGCTCCGAAAGGTCTCGCCCCAAATCGCAATAAATTTATAGAGCTCAATGGGAATGCGCAGAAGCTCCTTTACAGTTTTCTCGGAATAAAAAACGACTAAAACCGCAGAAAGGCTCCATAGAATAACTTGTACGCCAGCAGAGTTAAAAGCCCTAAGAAGAGCCTGTGATACGCTTAAGCCAAGCAGTCCTCCCAGGTAAATTTGCTGAGAAAAAATTCTTTTTTCTGGGAGGTATAGGGATAGCAAGCTTGAAAAATTTATGATCAGTAAGAGGCCCCAAATAAAGCGAACGTTCTTTAGGTCTACGTCTTCACGACAAAATCCGGCATAGGCAAGCTTGACAAGGCCCGCCACCAAGAGCCAAGAGCTTAGACCAAAAAATTGATAAAGTAGATCCGACAAGAAGCTTCCCACAATCCCACAATGATTTGACGCCCGGAGGCTCTGTCCCAGTGAATTAAGTGATGGATCTATTGGATTAAAACTAGCCAGTGCTAAGCCTAAAAAGCACGCGAGACCAAGAAATGAGATTGCCAAAATGTCGTATCGGAATTTTTTTAAAATCAGGCTCATTACAAAAACTTACAGCAGATATTACAATAGGGAAAGCTTTGGGGGTGCAGCCTTGACCTTAGGATATGGTCTGGGTACAAAGTGCCACGACAAGGGTCCGGAAGATGCTCAAAAATCAGCTGAAAATAAATGAAGTTTTTTATAGTATTCAAGGTGAAACTACTTATGCGGGCAATCCAACGGTATTTGTTCGAACCACCGCCTGTAATCTTCGCTGTTCCTATTGTGATACTAAATACTCTTATTATGAGGGCAACAACAAGTCGACCGAAGAGCTCCTTGAGGTTATTAAATCCTATGAAGCTAAGTTTGTCTGTATTACTGGCGGCGAGCCCTTGCTACAAAGTCCAATACACAACTTTATGGAAGTGCTTTGCGATCAAGGCTATATTGTTTCTTTAGAAACTAGTGGCTCAAAAAATATTGAAGCTGTTGACCCTCGCGTAAAAATCATTCTTGACGTAAAAACTCCAGACAGTGGTGCAGCAAATTCCTTCTTACTAAACAATCTTCGCTTCGCCGCCCCCAGTACGGAGTTTAAGTTTGTCATTTGTTCTGAAAAAGACTTTGAGTGGTCAGAAAAATTCTGTCGTCAACATGATTTATTTGAAAAATATGTAGTTTTATACAGCCCATCATACGGCCAAATTACTGAACTCTGGTTGGCAGAAAATATTTTGCAAAAAAAATCATCTGCGAGGTTGCAATTGCAACTCCATAAGTATATTTGGTCTCCTGAAAAGCGCGGAGTATAGTCAAAAGTCAGAATTAGTTCCTGGCTTGCGATTTCAGCTAATTTTTAATATGTAATTGGGAGTTCCATGACGCCGAACCTGAACAGTTCAGACAATCTTTTCGTTGCAAACCTTCAATCTGTAAGCCTAGAGAAGCTCGTTAAGAGCAAACTCGAGGTTTTGTTTTCTCAACAAAAAGAGGCCCAGATTGAGTTGAACGGCCTTTACAATGTTGTTATTGAACAAGTCGAAAAGCCACTACTCGAACTTGCACTCCGCGCCTATAATGGAAATCAAGTTAAAACTGCACAAATGCTCGGTATTAATCGCAACACTTTGAAAAAGAAAATCGACAACTACAAAATTCGTGTTAAAAAAAATAATTAGCACTCGTCTTCAGTTAATACTTAGCGTGTCTCAGGAGGGGTTATGAGCGCACGAATCCCGCCTCAGCATTTAGAGGCCGAGCAGTCTATTGTTGGTGGCTTGATGTTAGACCATGAGGCCTTCGATCAGGTCGCTGACCTAATTGATACTCCAGACTTCTATAAACCCGCCAACCAAAAAATCTATCGGGCCATCAAAGAGCTGCATAGCCGAAGTCAGCCGATCGATATCATAACTGTAACGAACTTACTTCAGTCCCGTGATGAACTTGATGCCTCTGGAGGGCCAGAATACCTTGCAAGCCTACTTGATAAAACAATTTCTTCTGCCAACATTCAAACCCATGCCGAAATTGTTCGCGAAAAGTCTCTGCTTCGTCGTCTGATAGCTACGAGTAATGGTTTGATTGAGCGCGCTTACAGCCAAGACTATACCGACATTGAAAGCCTTATTGATCAAGCCGAGGCCGAGGTCCTGAAGGTTGGCGAGAACACTGCAAAAACAGGCCTCGTTGGCTCAATGGAAATCGTAAAGTCCAGCATCGAGAAGATCGAGGAACTTTTTAAACGCAACGCCGACATCACCGGTTTGGCAACGGGCTTTAAAGCCATGGATGACATGACTGCGGGTCTACATCCGGGAGAGCTCACTATCATCGCTGCTCGTCCCTCTATGGGTAAAACGGCGCTTAGTTTAAACATTGCTCAGCACGCGTCCCTGCGCCTTAAAAAAACAGTTGCCTACTTTTCTTTAGAGATGGGCAAGGAGTCCATGATGATGCGGCTTCTTTCTGCAGAGGCAAAAGTAAACATGGGTGAGATCAGAACGGGCCGTATCCAAGACTCTTCTTGGCCAAAACTAATCAGTGCTGCAGGGGCCTTAAGCGAGGCCGGACTTTTTATTGATGATACTCCAGGAATAAGCCCTTTTGAAATTCGAGCCCGTTGTCGCCGCTTAAAGGCTCAGCATGGGCTTGATATGATAATGATTGATTACCTTCAATTGATGGATTTAAAACAAAAAGTGGAAAGTCGCGAGCGCGCGGTTTCTGAAATCTCGAAATCTTTAAAAACTATCGCCAAAGAATTGCAAGTTCCCGTAATTGCACTAGCTCAGCTGAACCGCGGGGTAGAGGGGCGGGCGGACCGTCGTCCCATGCTTTCAGATCTGCGTGAATCTGGATCTATCGAACAAGATGCCGATGTTATCATGATGCTTTACCGCGATGACTACTACGATAAAGAAGATCAAGACAAACAAGGCCATGCAGAAATCATTATTGGTAAGCAGCGGAATGGCGCCACTGGCACTGTAAAGCTCCGCTTTGATGCTAAGTTCTCTCGATTCCGTGACCCAGATCCAGAGTCCACAGCAAGCCCTATGTCGATGTCACAGCCACGTCAAGCGCCGCCTCCAATGCCCGGAAAGCCGCGCAACTTCGCCCCTGGAGCTAGTACTTAAGCCTACAACTATTTCAACTAAAAACGACGTCCAGACTTTGGACTAAATCCTTTGAAACCCGCACCTATAGATTGAGTTCCGATTAACCGATTGGTGCAATGATTTTGTCATGAAGACAAACCCAACAGCATGGAGGCTAGAATGGGTAAAGCACTTCTTGAGATGGTCATACTTGCGACCGGACTTCCAGAAGGGGAGATTCGCCGCGAGCTACAGACGCTCTTAATTCAAAATGGAAAAACAGCAGAAACTCTCACCACCGATGACCTACGTGAGGTTATGGCGGAGTATCTTCAAGATGTAATTTTAGCCGCAAAAGAACATCACTCTTAAGTTGTCTTTGCGAAATAAAAACGGATCCTGTTTTTCACAGGATCCGCTCACACTTTAATCTTTTAATCTCTGTTACGCGCGTTCAACCGCAATCATAATTTTAGCCTCTAAGCCCTCGCCCATGCGAACAAGTGCTTTGTGCTGGCCAAGAACTTTGATTGGCTCCTCAAGATGGATATCCCGGCGGTCAACAGAGTGACCAACCTTTTCCAGCTCTTTAGAAATATCGGAAGTCGTTACTGTACCGAAGAGTTTGTCATTTTCACCGGCCGCTACTTTAAATGTCACAGTTGTGCCAGTAATTTTTGCCAGAATTTCCTGTCGTTCGGCAACTGCTTTTTTCTTCTTAACATCCGCAACGCGCTTCAAGTGTTCCCACTCTTTTACTCGTTTTTCTGTAGCCTCTGAAGCTAACTTTCTCGGAAACAAAAAGTTGCGTGCAAAGCCTTCTGAAACATTTACTAAATCGCCGACCTTACCCAAATCTTTTACATCATTTTGAAGAATAACCTTCATATAAACCTCACTATTTCTAGTTGATTTTAGGTGCTAGTCTTATTTTTCTTAGACGCTTTCTAAAATCAACCCAGTAATCAATTAAGCCAACAGCACTCACTACAGGGAACAGTTGGCCGACCATAATTATATAAATCGCAGCTCTCACCAGAGCGCCGGCTTTGAAAGACCTCAAACTTACTTCCAAAATCGCAACGCCTTGGAAAAAATAAAGAACCGTAACAACATTCACAACGTTCATTCCAAGAACTTCTAACGCCTTCACATTGAAATTCTCCATTGTCAGAAGGAAGGCTCCCATCGCAACCCAGATCATAAAATCTGGAACACGAAACTCTAACAACTTAAGTTGAGAGGCCATTCGTTCCCGTGGTAGATTCAACCAGGAAAAAACTCTTCTCTCAAATATCAATCCTATACCAAGAGCCACCACCAAAATGGTAACGACCGCAGAGGGTATAAGCTGGATCAAAAGACCTGCGTCTAATTGCAAATCAGGATTCATTGCAAGCACTTTACCCGTAATGAATTGTTTTACAAAGGCCTCCGCCGCAGCAAAACTTCTCACTCCTAATCTTTCGAGACTTATTAATGAGGCTCCTGTAAAAAACAAGCTCCCTGCAATAATTCCGATTGATGCGGAGACCGCCCATCGAAGTCCCTTTCTTTCAAGTTCCATATAGATTCCTAAAGTCATCCAAATTGAACCTACAAAAACTGAAAGCACTGGGGCATCAATAAGCCAAAAAAGCAACATTACCCCAGCTCCCAAGAGCCAATAGGCAAGTGCGCCGTAAGTAACTCTTAAAACTCGCATCAGAGGCGTCCCAAAAACCACAGTCAGTAATGACAACATTACTGATATTGAAAAAATGGTCAGAAATTTTCGGGACGGGTTTTTAACTCTCATGCTTTTAACCCTCAAGCTTTGTCAAAGACTACTTTCTATCGAAACGGTCACCGCGGTCGCCACGGTCTCCCCGGTCTCCACGGTCTCCCCGGTCGCCACGATCCCCGCGATCCCCACGGTCTCCAGCAGCAAACGCCGCTTTACGAGCAGCCATCTTTGCTTCTCGCTCTTTTTCGCGAGCAGCTGATTCAGAAAGACCTCTTTTGAAAGCCTCTGCATGCTTCACCAAAGGCACTCGCTCGTCTAAGCGAGTATGCATAAAGCGAAGGACTTTTTCATTGATACGCATTGTACGCTCAAGTTCGTTGATTGCTTGCGTGCTAGACTCGAAGTACGCGTGAAAAAAAATAGCTTTCTTCAGCTTGCCAATTGGATTCGCAAGATTGCGTTTGCCCCAGGTTTCCAAAGAAAACACCGAGCCTGAAAAGCTCTCAATGGTTGCTTTGTTTTTTCTGAAAAGCTCTTTTTGTTCGTCTACGCTAGCATCTGGATGAACGACAACGATGACTTCATAAGGACGTTTTACAGTCTCTTTAGATAGTTCCATTTTCGATCCTTTCGGTTTATAGCCCCCAACTTAATGTTAGGAGCAAGGATGACTTTTTTACTGAGTTCGATGGTTTAGCACGCCTAAAGGATAAGCACAAGCCGAGAGTGTTGAAGCTTTTCGAAAAACTCACTACAATAATCATATGGTATTGTTCATTGAAATTCTCGGGGGGCCCCAGCAAGGGTCTCGATTTAGAGTTGAGCCTGGGTATAAAATTGGGCGTAATCGTGGGGAAATCCTTGTTCGCGATGAAAAGATTTCCGGCGAGCACGCCCGCTTTGAATTGGATAACAAAGGCCAGTTCGTTTTAATCGACCTGGAGTCTTCAAACGGTATTTTAATTGCAAATCGGCGAGTTAAAAAAATTGCAATGCTGCCCGGCGTCGCCTTCCGTCTAGGCCATACCGACTTTCGCGTTCTCACTGTCGAAGCCCCCTTGGCTCAAGAATTTGCCCGCGTTCGCTCTTGGCGAGAAAACCTTGCTGAAAAGCTGGTCATTGATAGTGTTAAAAATAGCTCTATAGAGGGTGCTGGCCTGCCTTTTTCCCCAACTTTGAAGCTTAAATTCATTCAAGGCGTGCAGGCCGACGAGTCCTTGCTTCTGGGGTACGGAACTCGCAAGGCCGGGGCAAACTCTTTAGATATCGATCTTCGCGACCCCGAGGCCCCGACTCATGCTTTTGAGATTAGTCCTCGCAACGGTGGTCTAGCCCAAATAAAAAATCTCTGTCAAAGCAAGTTAAGTCTCAATAATAAACCCGTAGAAACCGAAGCACTACAGGATGGGGATATAATTCGAGTCGGTAGCACCTTGATTAAGGTGACCTACGTTTAAGGGTTGTTTATGCATATGATCGAAAAAGAAAGTGGCGTTTTTGAAAGTTTCGATAAGACATTAATTTATTATGAGGTTCGTGGCGAGGGGGAGCCCCTCGTTCTTATCTACGGAATCGCCTGCCTGATGAACCACTGGCATTTTCAAATGGAGCATTTCTCAAAAAAATACAAAGTAATCACCTTTGATATTCGTGGTCATCACAAAAGCGTGCCGCTGGGAAACCCTCAAAATTTAAAACTGTCCGATTTGGTTTGGGACATTGTCGGCTTATTAGAACATTTGTGTATTTCTAAGGCCCACTTTGCTGGACACAGCTTTGGCGCGCCCTTGTTGCTCGAGCTTTTCCGCGTAAAACCTGAGCTCATTGGGTCAATGACTTTTATTAATGGTTTCTCCAAAAATCCGATCAAAGGTATGTTTGGTCTTGATGTGATTGAGCCCTTTTTTTATTACGTAAAAACGCAATATGAAAAACACCCAGATCTTTGGACAACCTTATGGCGTCTTGCCCTGGACAACCCGCTCGCAATGCTACTTGCTGGAGCCGCTGGCGGCTTTAACTTAAAGCTCACCCACTTTAAAGATATTGAAGTTTATGCTCGCGGGGTTGCGAGAATGAATCTACGCACATTTTTTATTTTGTTTGAGGAAATGATGCGCTTTGATGGCGAATCTATTTTACCGCTGGTAAACATTCCTGCGCTAATTATTTCTGGCGAGAACGACAACGTGACTCCGCAAAAGTTTCAGCATGAATTTCATCAAAAAATCAGAAAAAGTGAGTTTGTACTTGTGCCATATGGATCTCACTGTACTCAGTTAGACTTTCCAGATTATATCAATATGAAAATCGAAGCGTTTTTGATGGCACACGCGCTTTAAGCAAAAGACGCCGGAACTCTCCGGCGTCTTTTTAAGTAGAAAGTTATCTCCAAGCAGCTTTAGTGATATCAATGCCGTATTGGTTAACAGAGTCATCAGATTTAAATATGATTTTTACATACTCGCCTGTAATCACCGGGGAATAACTGTCATCGTTGTTTCCAGAGACTTCACCTACGAGATCTCCTTTTGAGTCGATCAACTGAATGGTATCGTAGCCTTTTTCTGTCTGGAATTTCGCAAAGTAGAGTGCAATCTCTTTTGCTCCTGGAACACGGACCTCATATGTCTCGATAGTTTTTTCTTTGTATGGATGGGCGGTTGCTACTGATACCGTTGCGGTTTTCCAGTTGCTTGGATCGTTTTCGTCAGGCTGTGGCAGTGTATTTGTCAGCGCTGCATAGGCGTTTGCCAAGCCCGCACTACGAACCTTGCCGCGAAGACTCGCGATCGGATGCGCTGTAGTGATGATGCGATTTTTGATTTCAAGTGCTGTGAGTTTAGGCTCGTGGGATGCAATCAAGCCTGCGATACCAGACACATGCGGTGTTGCCATCGAGGTTCCAGACCATGACTGATATCCAGTCGTGGTTGTACTCACGATGTTTACGCCTGGAGCTCCAACATGAACAGAGCTTTTTCCATAGTTAGAAAACGAAGCGATTTGACCTTTGTTGTCTACTGCCGCCACTGCAAGTACATTGGGCACCTGATAAGATGCTGGATAAGAGGGACTAGCGTCATTGTTGTTGGACTCGTTACCTGCTGCTGCAACAAAAAGTGCTCCGGCAGTATTTGCTCTTTCAATGGCCTCTTTAAGGGTCTGAGAGGCTCCGCCGCCGCCCCAAGAGTTCGACATAATTTTTGCACCCATTTTTGTTGCGTAGTCGATACCTTTGATAGCGTTTTCAAGAGTTCCAGATCCATTGCTGTCTAAGAACTTAACGGCCATAATGCGTGTGTTCCAGTTCACTCCTACGATGCCTTTGCCATCGTCACCTTTTGCTCCAATCGTTCCCGAGCAATGTGAACCGTGACCATGGTCATCTTTGGGATCTCCACTGTCAGTGATTGTGTTATATCCATAAATGTCATCAATCACGCCATTGCCGTCGTCATCAATTCCTGGCTTACCATTGAGCTCCGCATTGTTTGTCCACATGTTTGGAGCCAAATCCGGGTTTGTATAATCAACACCTGTATCAATCACCGCTATAATTACGTCTTTAGAGCCTGTTTCAATATCCCATGCTTGAGTCGCGCCAATGTCCATACCGACGACGCCCTGTTGCTTCTCAGAGTCAGCCTGGCCAAGATTGCTCATGCCCCAAAGCTGGCTAAACATTGGGTCATTCGGTACGCGACTTGCTTTATAGATGTAGTTCGGTTCAATCACTTCAATATTTGGATTTTGCGATAAGCTTTTAACTACAACAGACTGAACTTCAAAAACCGGTCGTTTAATCACGACAATGTTTTGCCCAGGTATTGTGCTTTTAATGTATGAACCAAGTTCTTGGCTCAAAACAGTCATCTGGTTTCGATAAGAATTAATTGGTTCTTTCAGTTTGACTATATATTCACCAGGAACCGCTTCAGGCTGCGCCGCCATGGAAAGCGTCGTGGCCATGAGTGTACCAATAGTTAAAACAAGACGGGCTTTTTCAATAAGCCTTTTCATAAATCCCTCCTTGGATTTTGGTGCGATCAAAGATGCAGCAATTTATGAAGCCTCTTTATCGACCTAGTTCCAAAATGGTACCCACGCCGAGATGTCTTGGAAAAAGATATTATTTATTTATGTATTTTTCTTAAAAAGTTAGACTTTGGTTTAGTCTCATCCAGAAATTCGAAGGATAGCTGCTGAGGCTTCTGCCTCTGCGTTAGGACTTTAATCTTGGTCGGATCTGCTTCGATCAGACTCTTCTCGGTTGGGGTCAGCACGCCAACGCCCTCACTCGCCTTGATCAGATATTTAATAAAGGCTTCCTTAACTGCAGGAGATCCTTCTGGGTAAAAACCCAGCTCTTCCATTAGTTCTGATATCTTTTTCATTTGGTCCTCTCGAATCCCTCTTCGGACTTATTACTGGGATTCTTTAGAACCAATGACGGGTTAGCTGCCGCTTGTATCTATATCTTCTTCTTTGAATAAAGTAGCTTTAAAGAACTCACGATTCATACGAGCAATATTCACAAGGCTGATATCTTTTGGGCAGGCCGCAGAACAGGAGCCCGTGCTCGTGCAGGCGCCGAAGCCCTCTGTGTCCATTTGTCCAACCATACGTTCTGCCCGCTTTTTTCTTTCGATTTGACCCTGCGGTAGTAGTACTAAGTGAGAAATCTTTGCAGACGTAAACAGCATGGCTGAAGAGTTCTTGCACGATGCCACGCAGGCGCCACAACCGATACATGCTGCAGCGCCAAAGGCCTGATCAGCATCATGTTTTGGAATCAAAATACTATTGGCATCGCGAGCACTTCCCGTATTTGCAGAAATATAGCCCCCTGAGGTGATGATACGATCCAATGCCGTTCTGTCCGTAAGTAAGTCTTTAACAATGGGAAAAGCTGCGGCTCTCCATGGCTCCAAAGTCAAAATGTCGCCATCGCGAAACGCTCTCATATGAAGCTGACATACCGTCGTGGATTTCTGCGGTCCATGGGCTTGGCCGTCGATCATAAATCCACAGCTTCCACAAATACCCTCTCGACAGTCGTGGTCAAAGGCAATAGGATCATCCCCCTTGCTAATCAACTCGCTGTTTACAGCGTCGAGCATTTCCAAAAAAGATGCTTCTGTTGAAATGTTTTTTGCTGGGTATTCCTTGAAGCCGCCTTGATCTTTCGTGTTTTTCTGTCGCCAAACCCTGAGGGTTAAGTTGATTTTTTTTGTTAATTCACTCATGGTCCACCCTTATTTATAACTACGAGTTGCAAGTTTGACATTTTCAAATTGAAGTTCTTCTATATGGCGCGTTTGTGGCCTCTCTGAGCCGTTCCACTCCCACGCCGCTACATGGCTAAAGTTTTGGTCATCACGTTTCGCTTCACCATCTTCTTGGTATTCTTCTCGAAAATGCCCCCCGCAGGATTCTCTGCGCTCAAGGGCGTCTCGGCACATCAGCTCGCCAAGCTCTAGAAAGTCCGCTACGCGTCCCGCTTTTTCAAGCTCAGGGTTTAAGTAATTTACTTCACCAGGGATGCGCACGTTATTCCAAAACTCCTGGCGAAGTTTTGGAATAAGCTCGAGAGCTTTCTTAAGTCCAGCCTCGTTGCGGCCCATTCCACAGTATTCCCACATAATATGGCCGAGTTCTTTATGGAAGCTCTCAACAGTACGGGTTCCTTTGATATTCATAATTTTCGCGATTTCATTTTTTACAGAGAGCTCGGCGTCTTTAAAGGCTCCGTGAGTTGTTGCGATTTTTTCCATTTTCGTGCCGGCAATGTAATTGCTAATCGTATATGGCAGCACAAAATATCCATCTCCTAAGCCCTGCATTAAGGCAGAGGCTCCCAAGCGATTTGCCCCATGATCCGAGAAGTTTGCCTCTCCAGCAACAAACAGCCCCGGAATTGTCGACTCTAAATTATAATCAACCCACAAGCCGCCCATTGTGTAGTGTGGGGCAGGATAAATTCTCATTGGCTGACTGTAGGGGTTCTCGCCGGTAATCTTTTCATACATTTGAAACAGGTTTCCATAGCGCTCAGAAATTTTTGCTTCTCCTAGCCGAGCGATTGCATCGCGAAAATCAAGATAAACTGCTTTTCCGGAATCACCCACACCGCGGCCTTCATCACAGCAATATTTCGCTTGGCGCGAGGCCACATCTCGAGGCGCTAAATTGCCAAAACTTGGATAAATGCGCTCAAGATAATAGTCTCTTTCTCCCTCTGGTATTTCATTCGGATGGCGCTTATCACCTTTTGCCTTTGGAACCCATACGCGACCATCGTTGCGAAGTGACTCTGACATCAGAGTCAGCTTTGATTGGTTTTCACCATGCACAGGAATACAGGTCGGATGAATTTGCGTGTAACAAGGATTCGCAAAGTAAGCGCCGCGCTTATGAGCCTTCCAAATCGCTGTCACCGCACAGGCCATTGCGTTTGTTGAAAGATAGAAAACATTTGAATAGCCGCCGGAGGCGATAACTACCGCGTCTGCTTCATGAGACTCAATTTCACCGGTGTGAAGATTTCTAACGATAATTCCGCGGGCACGACCATCGACAATCACTAAATCCAACATCTCTCGGCGATAGTTAAGCTCTACGGTGCCAAGGTCTACTTGTCTCATCATCGCAGAGTACGCACCAAGAAGAAGCTGCTGCCCCGTTTGGCCTCGAGCATAAAAGGTACGCGAAACTTGCGCTCCCCCAAAAGAGCGATTGTCCAAGTGGCCGCCGTACTCCCGAGCCAAGGGAACGCCTGAGGCCACGGCTTGGTCAATGATGTTCACGGAAACCTCGGCCAATCGATACACATTCGCCTCGCGAGCACGAAAGTCGCCACCTTTTACTGTATCATAGAAAAGACGATAGACAGAGTCGCCATCGTTTTGGTAATTTTTTGCAGCATTAATGCCACCTTGGGCCGCCACCGAGTGGGCACGGCGAGGCGATTCGTGTACACAAAAGGCTTTCACTTTATAACCAAGCTCTCCCATTGAAGCGGCTGCACTAGCACCAGCCAACCCAGTTCCAACAATAATCACCGTGTGTTTTCGTTTGTTCGCTGGGTTCACAAGCTTCATTTTAAACTTGTGATCAGTCCACTTTTTATTAATTATCCCATCCGGAACTTTACCATCTAATGTTTTTGACATGATCAAACCCTCTTAACTTTTGCCAGCGGTGAAAAAAATATAGATCGGCTGGGAAATAAACCCCATAGCAACAACAATAGCATAAAGGTAGCTAACCCTTTTCAGTGTCGCCTGATAACGACCATTCATCCAGCCAAACGATTGAAAAACAGAGCCGACACCGTGACTCAAGTGAAACCCCAAAACAACCAGACTTATCAAATACCACGCCACGTAGCCGGGTTGTTGAAACACTTCAACCATCAACCTATAGAGATCGCGAACAACCACGCCATTTACAGTTGTGTCGTAGTGAGTCCCATACTTAAATGTCGCTATGTGAAGAATAATGAAGGCAAGAATCAAACTGCCCTGAACTCCCATTGTTTGAGAGGCCATACTCACAGATTTTTCACCTTTTGCTCTCGTTGCATAAGCTTTTGGTCGAGCGGTGCGGTTTTGTAATGTTAAGTTGATCGCAAGACCCACATGAGCAAGCAAAGCTAAGATTAATACTGCTTCTGCCACATAGATAATGTTTCCACTCGTAATTGCGTGCCCATAAGCATTATATGTATCTGGGCTTACAAAAATAAGAAGGTTGCCTGCCATATGAACAAGAACAAAGCCCGTCCAGACAAGTCCGGCTAACCCCATGAGATATTTTTTGCCGATCGTAGATCCCAAAAAACCCCGAGACTCTGTACTCGACACAGTAAACTCCTTTATTTTGTCTTTTTTTAATTACGTTTTGCTATCTTACCTCCTGCTAAGTATGCTTGTCCACGGCACTTCTTGACGTTTTCGCGTCATGTTACTTAAGACTTTTAACTTTGCCAAAAATTCTCTTTGGGATAGAAAGTCCACACGAGGTTTCATATGAAAGTTTTTGTTTGTATTAAGCAAGTTCCTGACACTGAAACAAAGATTAAAATCGGCCCGGACGCTTCTTCTATTGATTTGACTGGCATCAAATGGGTGATCAATCCATATGACGAGTATGCTATCGAAGAAGCTGTCAAATATAGGGAGGCCAACGTTGGCACTCAAGTATTTGTTTTAAGCGCAGGCCCCTTAAAGCGCATTTCTGAATCGTTGAGAACTGCTTTAGCCATGGGTGCCGACGAGGGTATTGCTATAAATGCTCCAGAAAATCTAGACTCATACTCAACAGCGCGGGCCTTGGCTGAGGTTATTAGGGCTGAAGACGGCGCGGGTCTTATTTTCACGGGTAAGTTGGCAATTGACGACAATGCCTCTTCTGTTAGCCAGATGCTCGCCGAGTTTCTGGGGCTGCCACATGCAACTGTCGTTTCAAAATTTACTGCATCACCTGAAGGAGTCACTGTAGAGCGTGATATTGAAGGCGGCGCAAAAGAAATTATCAAGCTTACCCCTCCTGCCGTTATCGGCGCCAATAAGGGGCTTAATACTCCTCGATATGCAAGTCTCCCTGGTATTATGAAGGCCAAAAAAAAGGTCTTAAAAGAGATTGAATTTGCTTCTTTAAATATTTCCGCTTCAGAGATTAAGGTCAGATACTCCCAATTTCATCTTCCGACAGAAAAACCGCCTGTAAAAATACTCACAGGTGATTCTCAACATCAAGTGTCCGCGCTTGTACAACTGCTTCGTGACGAAGCGAAAGTATTATAGAGGATTTTATGTCCAAAGTATTTGTCTTTGCCGAACACAAAAATGGCGCTCTTAGGCGCGGCGCCATGGAGCTCTTGCAAGCGGCTCAAAAGTCTGGAAACACAGTTGTGGGAATGGCCGTGGGCACTGGCGCCGACAAGGCCGCAGTTGAAATGGGCCACCATGGCGCAAAAGAAGTTCATATTATTAAAGACTCCAGCCTTGATGCATATAACCCTGAAATTTATGCTGCCGCTCTTTCCTTGGTACTAGATCGTGTCCAGCCACAAATACTTCTTGCTTCTGCAACAAGCACAGCAAAAGATCTTTTTCCGAAAATTGCGGCTCGTCTTAAAACCGGCATAGTCTCTGACTGCACTGAGCTTAATATTTCCGGCGACAACGTCACAGTAAAAAAGCCGCTTTATTCTGAAAAGACTTTCGCAACGGCTAGTTTTGAAAACAGCCCTCTTAAAATTGTTTTGATGCGCGCAAACCAACTTCCTGTGGTTGCTGCGGACATCTCTAAAGCTGCGGCTCTGATTGAACACGCTCTGACAAAGCCTGATTTAAAAACTATCGTTAAAGAAATAGTTAAGGGCACCTCAGAAAAATTAGATCTTACTGAGGCTACTATTATTGTCTCCGGCGGCCGCGGGTTAAAAGAGGCTGGCAACTTTAAGCTTCTAAATGATCTCGCGGATGTTTTGGGTGCCACAGTTGGGGCTTCCCGTGCGGTCGTTGATTCGGGGTGGGTTTCTCATAGCATGCAGGTTGGGCAAACCGGCAAAACTGTTGCGCCAACTTTGTATATTGCAGTTGGCATTTCTGGCGCGATTCAACATCTTGCAGGGATGAGTGGTAGCAAAGTAATTGTCGCTATCAACAATGATCCGGGGGCGCCAATCTTTCAAAAGGCCACCTACGGAATTGTTGGCGATCTTTTTGACGTGATTCCAAAGCTCACAGAAGAATTCAAAAAAGTTCTTAAGCATTAATCTTTTGAGAAAATATCTTTTGGGCTTCTTAGTCTGGTTAGTTTATCGCACGCTTTCTCTCACATGGAGAGTGCGACTAATTGAGCCTGTTTCCATGCAAGAAAACATGCGCGATAAAAAGCCCTTCCTGCTCGCACACTGGCATGGGGATGAAATTGCTTTGATACATCTTTGTCGCCATTATCGAGTTGCCACAATGTCCTCCCAAAGTAAGGACGGACAGATGATGTCAGTCATTCTTCATTTATTGGGAGCAAAAACAACCCAAGGCTCATCAACTAGAGGCGGGGTCGGTGGACTAAAGGGTCTTGTTCGCTTAATGCGACAGGGCCATAGTTGCAGTTTTGCTGTGGATGGGCCGAAGGGCCCAATATACAAAGTAAAGCCCGGCGTGTTTGAGCTTTCACGACTTTTGGACTGTCCCATTTATTATTCTGGGGTAAGCGTAGATCGTGCGATCAAATTTCCAAAAGCATGGAACAAAACTTACTTTCCAAAACCCTTCGCGAAAATTGTTATTCAATGGAACGGCCCACTCACTCCTACGACAAAAGCCCAGGATCCCCGCGACCCAATACTCGCAGACCAGCTCGAAACCTTGCTACATAGCGCAAAACAACAAGCTCTTAAAGTCATTGCTGAATCTTAAATCAGATGCTAGCGTTTTAATGTGGCATGTCGTCAACTTTTTAAAGGGACTTTCAAGGTATGAATCTGACTGCAATTACTCAAGCTATTAGCATCCTTCTACTTTCGGCTTCGCTGTCGTTTGCTCAATCGAAAGGGTCTGAAGTTGTCGCTATCGTCGGCAAAAAAAAGATCACGGTAGATGACTTCAACAAGAAGTTTAATGAGATTAAATCTCAGACACTAAATCCTCCAACAAAAACACAGTTTCTAGAAGATATGGTTCGTTACGAAGTCGGGTTGCAGGAGGCTGCAAAGCGTAATCTAGAGAAAGACCCTGTGGTTATCGAGCGTGTTCAACAAGAAACATATAAGGCACTTCTTGAAAAAGACCTTGGCCAAAAGGTTCAGAAAATTCAGGTGTCCGAAGCGGAGATGAAAGCTTGGTACAAAAACAATCCAGAGATTCGTACAAGCCATATCTTGATCGAATTTAAGCCTAATGCAACTCCAGTGCAGATCTCCGAGGCTAAGCGCCGCGCGAATGAAATATTCGAAGAGGTAAAAAAATCAAAACGACCTTTTGAAGAGCTTGTAAAATTATACTCCGATGACCCTCTAAGCAAGCAGGCGGGCGGAGATGTCGGTTGGCAGTCGCGGGTAACTCTGGTTCCAGCATATTACGATGCCGCTTTGAGTGGAAAAATAAATGAAATTAAGGGTTTGGTTGAAACTCCATTTGGGTTTCATATAATTAAAATTACTGGCCGCAGAAATTATGAAGATGCCAATAAGCGCCAGGTTCGCGCCGCAGTTTTTGACGAAAAAAGAAAACAGGCTTTTAATGACTACTTCGAGAAACTAAAAAAGGGCTATCTGATTAAAACAACTCCGGCTCTTTTAAGATAGAGGGTTGAATAACATGACGTTTAGTAAGAGCCCCGCATCTTTGGGGCTTTTTATTTTTGGTCTTATTTTTTTTGTCGTCAGCGGCTGTACATCGAGTTATCAAAAGCTTTCAACCAAGCCTGTGGTGAAGGTCAATGACCACGTCTTAACTGCAAAAGAGTTTTCAAATCAACTTGCCAGAAAACTTAAAGATCTTGATGCCCTGACCGCTAAAGAGCCCTCTACAGTTCGAAGAACTAAAGAAGAGCTTCTTCGAGCCTTCATAGTAAAATCACTGACCCTCGACTGGGCACGCGCCAACAGTCTTATTGTTCTTGAGAGTGATTTGGATAAAGAGGTAAATAAATATCGCGCAAACTATCCAGATGATTTATCTTTCCGCAGACTTCTTGCACAAGAAAATCTTTCTTTCTCTGAGTGGCGTGAGGAGCTTCGCTACACCTTGGTTGAGCGCGCCGTTTTCAAAAAAATCAATGAGCGCGTTAAGCCTCCTGGAGAAACGGAAATTAAACACTACTATGATGAGCATAAAGATAAATTTAGGAAAAAAGATCGAATTTATATTCGTCAAATTGTTACCGATGAACAGGGAAAAGCGGATCTTTTAAAATCCCAAGTTAAATCTAAGGACTTCGCCGAGCTCGCAAAGAAATATTCTGTCGCTCCAGAGGCAAAAGTCGGTGGACTTGTTGGCTGGATTGAAGTCGGCAGCGTTGATTTTTTTGACCCCCTCTTTAAGGTGCCTGTTGGCAGCGTGACGCAGCTCAAGAGCCCTTTTGGCTTTCATATTGTCCGCGTGGAAAAAAAGCTTGCTGCCTCTACTCTCCTCTTGGATGAGGTGCGCAATCAAGTCATTCGCGCATTAATGGCGCAGCGAGAACAGGGCGCCTTCGTAAAATGGTTGGATGCTCAATTAAGAAGTAGTAAGGTTCTTAGAGATAACGAGCTGATCAATTCGATCACCGTTGAAACAAGGACTGAAAATGAATAGGCTCCTGCTGTTTTTTTTGCTTTTTACTCCCCTCGTTTCTCACGCAGAGATTGCTGAGCGCATTGTGGCGATCGTCAATAATGACCCCATATTGGAGTCCGACTTTAAAGAGCTTCAACATAAGTTAAAAACGCCAGCCCTTATCGATGACTCTTTGCTGATGGGTAAAAGCATTGACGAGCTTAAAAAAAATCGGAAGGCTCAGCTGGACTATCTGATCAATGAAAAAATCATCGCTTCCGAAGTTAAACGTTTAAACCACGACGTAACTATGGAACGTGTTAATCAAGAAATCAAAGACATGGCCAAAAAAAACAACGTTGCCGTGAGTGAGGTCTTCGCCGCCTTTAGGGTGCAGGGAATTTCCGCTCCCGAGTATCAGGCCTTTCTGAAAGAAAAAATTGAAAAGCAGTCCTTAATTGAATCGGAAATCATCTCAAAGCTTCGTATTTCTGACGATGATGCTCTGGCTGAATACCTTAAAAATAATCCTGAAAACAAATCCACAGTAAATGAATTTACTATTGCCCACATATTCTTTAATCCAAAAAAAGGTGGTCCCGAGGCTGCTATAAAACGCGCTCAAGTGGTTTTAGAAAAACTCCGCGCAGGAGAAAGCTTTGAGGCTTTGGCCGAGCAAAACAGCGAAGACCCCAATTTCACCTCAGGAGGGCTGCTTGGAACATTCAAGTCCGGCGAGTTCCTAAAAGAAATTGAGGCCTCAATTCAAACCCTGAGCGTTGGGCAAACAACAGGCATTGTAAAGTCACGAATGGGTTATCATATTGTAAAACTTTTAAATAAAAAACTAACCACAGATCCCAAGTTTGAAAAAGAAAAAGAAAAAATAAAATCCGTATTATTCGAACAAAACTTTAAGCGCCAGATGAAAAACTGGTTAAACTCCAAGCGCGAAGAGTCTTTTATTCGTATTAACGAAAAATAGCGCGTGAAACATTTCCCTTCGCTTAAAATTGCGATCACTACCGGGGATGTCGATGGAATCGGGCTCGAAATTGCTGTAAAAGCCCTTTTTAAGCTTGGACCGCAACGCGGCTCCCATTTTTTAATTTGGCGTGGGCCTCTTTCGTTTCCTAAAGATCTTCACGCGCTTAAAAGAAAGTTTAAGCTTGTACAGTTTGCCTCACCTGTGAGCGCTCTCACCTATTTTCTTTCCGACGAAATGAGCTCGGGCCACTTAGTGGAAATTATTTCGCATGAATCGCCTGCACTTTGGGTTGAACAGACCGCCCTCTGGTGCCAGAAAAAAGTGATTCATGGTATGGTAACCGGCCCACTTTCAAAAACCGAAATTTTCCGGGCTGGACTTAAGGATCTTGGGCATACTGATATTCTAAAAAGAATTTCTAAATCTAATAACATTCACATGGGTTTTGTGGGAAATAACTTTAATGTGGTTCTTGCTACAGCACATATTCCTGTTTCAAATATCTCTCAAAGTCTTTCTGCGGCCGCTCTTCTTTCTGGTATTCACGCGGCCGCATCACTACGCCCACTTCTGCCAGCTGCTTTTCAAAAAAAACCCATCGGCGTGCTGGGCCTTAATCCTCACTCTGGTGAGTCTGGACTGCTCGGCAAGGAGGAGCAACAGTACTTTAGCAAGGCATTTCGCGCGGCCATAAGAGCAAAAATTCCAGTTATTGGCCCGCTTGTTCCTGACGTTGCCTTTCAAGAAGAAAACTGGAAGAAATTTTCGGTTTTCTTAGCCATGTATCACGATCAAGGGCTTATTCCATTTAAGCTCGTGCACTCTCAAAAAAGTGGTGTTCATATTTCTCTTGGACTTTCCTTTATACGAACAAGTGTTGATCATGGTACGGCCAAAGATATTTTTGGCAAAAACAAAGCCATAGCAAACTCTATGCTGGATTCAGTTCTAGCTTGTATACGTCTAGTAAAATCATCTATAAAATAGTGTTTTTATCAAAAGGGGTTTGTATGTTTAAACCAGTGATTTTTAGGGAATACGATATTCGCGGTGTATATAATGGCGATTTTGATGACAATTTCGCCGAGCAGTTAGGTCGCTCTTATGTCGTTTACATGAAAGAAAATAAGGGCAAGCCACACCCGACTGTGGCTTTAGGACATGACGCGCGCTTGTCCTCTCCAAGCATCATTGCCGCACTTGCAAAAGGAATCTCTGAATCCGGTGGCAACGTAGTTCATCTCGGCCTTATAACAAGCCCTGTTTGTTATTTTGCAACCTTCACAATTCCTGGCTTAGATGGCGCTATCCAGGTGACGGGTAGTCACAACCCACCAGAGTACAATGGCTTTAAGGTCTCAGTTGGCAATGCAACTATATTCGGCGCGGAAATTCAAAAACTTCGTCTTGTTATGGAAAAAGGACAATTTCTAACAGGCAAAGGGAGTGAGTCAAAGTTTGATATTTTTCCAAGCTACTTTGAAAAATATAAAAAAGAGTTTGGCGCCCTTAAAAACGTAAAAGTGGTTCTCGACTGTGGAAATGGGGCTGGAGGAGTTGTTGCGCGCCATTTGTTTAATGCAGCTGGGTTAAATCCGACAATTCTTTTTGAGGAACCAAATGGGCTTTTCCCAAATCATCATCCCGATCCAACTGTAGAAGAAAATCTTGCGGCCTTGCAGGCTCAAGTTATTAAAGAGGGCGCTGTGTGCGGCATTGGTTTTGACGGAGATGCTGATCGTATTGGAGTCGTAGATCATACAGGCCGTATGATCTACGGTGATGAGTTGATGGTCATCATTTCAAGATCTATTTTGGAAGTACAAAAGGGTGCGAAAATCGTTGGCGATGTAAAGTGTTCCGACCGCCTTTACAATGACATTGCAAAGCACGGTGGCGTGCCAATCATGTGGAAAACGGGCCACAGTCTGGTAAAAGAAAAGATCAAAGTGGAGAATGCTCCCTTTGGTGGCGAAATGAGTGGTCATATTTTCTTTGCCGACAGAAACTTCGGTTACGATGATGCTCCTTATGCGGCCCTCCGGTTGGTGGAAATCTTAGCTAAAACCGGAAAAACAATTCCGCAATTGCTTGAGGGTTTACCGGCGGCATTCAATACACCAGAAATTCGTATCGACACTACTGAAGAGAAAAAAATATTAGTGGTTAAAAAAATGATTGAAGCTTTTGGTAAGGGCGGCCCAGATTTTAAGGCAAATCTTACTGACGGCATAAGGCTTAGTTTTGAGGATGGTTGGGCACTTTGCCGCTCATCAAACACCCAGCCCGTATTGGTGGTCCGATATGAATCCACCACACAATCCGGCCTAAACAAAATCCGCACCCGCGTAGAGTCCGTAGTAAACAAATACCTCTAAAAGGTACCGGCTCGCTTTTCCGGATTAAACCAAAACAAAAAGGCTCTGATCAAAAATCAGAACCTTTTTTACAATTAAACATATGCCATTTTATAAAAATTATGAGAGGCGCAGCGCGATCAAAAGTGCGTAAATTACTAGTGACTCAATAAGAGCAAGACCAATGATCATAGGGGTTAAAATTTTGCCTGATGCCGCTGGATTGCGAGAAATTCCCTCTAACGCAGAAGAGGCTGCTCTTCCCTGGCCCATAGCGCCACCAAAGGCTGCTAGTCCAATTGCCAATGCCGCTGCTATAGAAACAAGGCCTTTGTCAGAAGTTGCTGTTGCCGCCGCTGCTTCTTGAGCGAGCGCGGGTACCGCCGCCATTGTTACTGCCACTGCTGCGATCATTTTTTTACTGAAGTTTGTCATTATATTCTCCTTTTAACTTCTTATTAATTTATATTTAATTTGCATATTAGTGATCGTGCGCCGTTGCGAATGCTACGTACACCATAGACAATAATGTAAAAACAAAGGCCTGAACAAAAGCCACAAACAATCCTAAAATATAGAATGGAAGTGGTGCCCCAATTGGGACTAAATCTAGAAAAACGGATACCACAATGTGATCACCCATCATAACGTTCGCCAATCGAAGCCCCAAGCTAAATGGGCGAACCATATGAGACACTAATTCAATTACAAACATCAAGGGTGCCAAAAAAATAACCGGCCCCATGAAATGTCTCAAATAACCAAAAAAGCCATTTTCTCTGATACCAAGAGTATTATAGGAAAGAAACATAAAAAAGCCCATGGCGAACGTCGTGTTGATGTTTTCAGTTGCAGGCGTCATGCCAGGAATTATACCCACCAAGTTGTTCATGAATATGAAGAAAAAAACTGCCGCAAACATTGGCGTAAAATGACGACCCTGTTGGCCAATTACTGTATCCACGAGGCTCGTGATAAACTCTGTGGTGAGTTCTAAAATTCCACGAAGAGACACTTTGCCCGCTGGGATAACTGCAGATTCGCCCTTACCAAGAGATGCGCGACCAAGTATCCCAACAAAAACCAACGCAAGACTTGCAATCGCAAATGTTGCAACCGCCACCTTATCGTGGTCATGACCTACTTGTGGAATTAGCTGTGTCCAGTTAAACGCCATTTTTTACTCTTCTTTAAGTTCGTCTTTAGGTTCAAACAAATTTAACGTTAATCCATAAATCAAAGAAGCCATCATCATACTCGCAACACCCGCAGCAAACCAAATAGGCTGCAGCCAGCTTTGCTTCGCCACTATATAAATAATGATTCCTAAAATCGCGTACTTAAATACAATGACTAGAGCTGACAGGGCAATCAGTTTTTTACGAAAAACTAAATTCCATCCAGATCCTAACAAAATAAAATTCCCTGTAACTATGAGTGCTCCTGCCGAATAAGACCAAACCTCGTGGTATGTCCCACGGAGCAGCAAAAAAACGCTTCCTAAAATACCTATAAATACTTGAAATGTAAGAACTCTTTTCATTATTCAGCCTTGTCATCAGGGTCGTCTTTTTGGAGTCGCCGTAGCAGCATGATCATGTGCAACAGCCAGCTAAAGAGTCCAATAAACATCAATGCAACTAATCCAAAACCTTTTGTTTGATAGGTTTGGTCAATCATCTGCCCCAAATAAATGCACGCCAGCATAATTCCGACAAGTTCAAAGCCCATAGAGGTAAAAATTAGGTATTTATTCACTACTTTCTAAGCCCCCGTGCTCCCGGCCGATTTTTCTGACGATCTCTTAGTCGTTTAATTCGAATCTCAATATACTCTGGCTGTGCATATTTGTCCTTCACAGACTCTAGTGTCTTTATGGCTTCAGCAAAACTATCATTCTCTTCATAACAAACTGCTAACGTTTGATAAACATTTTCCTGCAAAGATTTTTTTGGGAATGAACTGGTCACTTTTTTTAAAATCTCAATCGCCTTCGGGTATTCTTTGAGAGCAATATATATATTGCTCTTCAGAACTAATGCTGAAAATTTTTCGTCGTCGTCAACATGCAACTTTAATAGATCGTCAAGCTCGCTATGGGCTTGAAAAAAATTATTCTGATAATAGTTTGCGCGTGCGATATCGAGCTTATAACGTGCAATTTGCACATCGGATTCGCTGTCGCTAATTAGTTTGTTCAACTCAATGATGGCTTTGTCATAATTTTGGAGCTGATCAAAATAAGTCGAAGCCAGTTGTTTTTGCGCGCTCAGTCTTTCGTCAGGATCTTTCGAGTGAAGAACAAGAAACTGATAGTACTTAACGGCTCGCTTATAGTCTTTGACTTCAAGAGATGCCAGGCGAGCTCCATCTCGGGCAGACTTAACAGCATACTCGCTATCAGGTGCTCGCTTCATGACTCGATCTATGCTTGAAAGCGCACTCCTGAAGTGACCTAAGGATATTTCTCGCTGAGACTCTTTATAGTCCTTGGCTTCGGGGGGCGAGCAAGCAGTAAAGCCCAGGGCCATGCCTGCAATCAGCACCAATTTAAACATTTTAATGAACTTCCTCACCAGCAGCATCTTCGTCATCAACGACTGCAAGGCTTGTTACCTTTTCTTCTTTTTCAGAAAGATTAATTAAACGCACTCCTTGCGTATTTCTGCCAAGAACAGAGATATCGGAAACCTTCATTCGAATATTTTGACCTTTATCTGTCGATAAAATCACTTCTTGAGTCGCCCTTACCTTACGCGTGCCAACTACTAATCCAACTTTATCTGTAGTTTTTTGAGTGATTATACCAACTCCGCCGCGGCTCTGTATGCGATACTCTTCAAGCTCTGTTCGTTTACCATAGCCAAACTGAGTCACCATCAATATAGTGTCTTTATTTCCTTTTTCAAAAACTTCCATTCCAATTACGATATCATCCTTTGCTAGTGTCATTCCTTTTACGCCGCGAGCTGTGCGCCCCATGCCACGCACATCTGCTTCGTTAAATCGAATCGACATACCTTCTTTTGTGGCAATAAAAATATCGCTAGATCCGTCTGAAATTTTACAATCAATAATGGCATCGTCTAAATCCGTTGTAAGGGCGATAACGCCAGCTACACGTTGATTTGAAAATGAATCCAAGGAGGTCTTTTTAATAATTCCACGCTCCGTCAACATAACAATGTATTTATTTTCTGCAAATTGATCAATCGGCAGAATAGATCGAACTTTTTCGTTCGCAGAAAGCTGAACCACATTGGCAATTGCTTTCCCCTTTGAGGTTCTTGTACCCAACGGCAGCTTATGCACTTTGCACCAATAAACTTTTCCTTTGTCAGTGAAAACAAGAAGCATAGTTTTCATGCTGGTGGTGAAGATATTATTTACATAGTCTTCTTCTTTGGTTTCCATCCCCTTAAGGCCTTTGCCGCCGCGCTTTTGCACCCGATATTCCTCGGTTGGGATACGCTTGATATAACCAGTGTTCGTAATGGTCACAACCATGGACTCATCTGAGATTAAGTCTTCATCTTCGATATCTGTCAAATCGCCCGTAATTTGCGTGCGTCGTGGATCCGCGTATCTTTTTCTGATATCTTCGAGCTCTCCCATGATAATTTTGTAAATCTCGCGAACGTCGGCAAGGACCATTTTGAGCCAGTTAATTTCTTTCTCTAGCTCTGCAAGCTCAGCCAATATTTTATCTCTCTCAAGTCCTGTCAAGCGTTGCAAACGCATTTCAAGAATGGCTTGTGCTTGACGCTCACTGAAGTCAAACTTCGCCATCAGAGCTTCTCTAGCTGTGTTGGCTTCTTTAGAGGCTTTTATTGTCGCGATAACTTCATCAATACGATCAAGAGCCATTTTAAGGCCCTCTAAGATGTGCGCTCGTTCTTGAGCCTTCTTAAGTTCAAAAATACACCGCTTTGTAACCACATCTCTGCGATGATCAACAAAAGCTTCAAGCATATTCTTAAGATTAAAGGTCACTGGTTGGTTCTTAGAGTCCAATGCTAACATGATGATACCAAAGCTTATTTGCATCTGAGTATATTTGTATAAGCGATTTAAAATCACACTTGCATTTTCTTGACGCTTAAGAATGATTACAATACGCATTCCTTCGCGAGAGGATTCGTCCCGAATATCAGAGATGCCTTCAATTTGCTTATCGCGTACAAGATCTGCAATGCTTTCAATTAATTTTGCTTTGTTCACTTGATAAGGAATTTCGCTGATAATAATTTCTTCGCGGTCCTTATCTTTTCCTGGAACAATTTCAGCTACGGCCTTTAGTGAAATGACGCCTCGGCCTTTTTTATATGCCTGAAGGATTCCTTCGCGACCAGCAATAACTCCCGAAGAGGGAAAGTCTGGTCCTTTTATGTGGACCATTAGGTCGTCAATTGTGCACTCTGGGTTGTTGATAACATGAATACATCCGTCGATTACTTCGCCTAGATTATGCGGAGGAATATTTGTTGCCATTCCAACGGCAATTCCAGAGGATCCGTTCACTAAAAGATTTGGGTACTTCGCGGGAAGTACGAGTGGGATTTGAAGCGAATCATCGTAGTTTGGACCGAAGGCCACAGTTTCTTTATCTAGGTCATTTAAAAGCTCTTCCGCAAGACGAGTCATACGTACTTCGGTGTAACGAGAAGCTGCCGCATTATCTCCATCTATGGAACCGAAATTTCCTTGACCATCTACAAGCGGATAGCGGAGTGAGAAATTTTGAGCCATACGAACCATCGTTTCGTATACTGCAACATCTCCGTGAGGATGGTATTTACCAATAACATCACCAACCACCCTGGCCGATTTTTTATATGGTTTGTCGTGAGTATTGCTAAGTTCATGCTGCGCAAATAAAATACGGCGATGTACTGGCTTTAATCCATCGCGGACATCTGGCAATGCACGTCCGACAATTACTGACATTGAGTATTGAAGATAGGCCTCGCGCATTTCTTTATTAATGTCGACGAGAGTAACGCCTTTTTCTTGAGTATTATCCATAATTCACCAATTCAAAAAACAAATTATTTATATTAAACATCTAGGCTGCGAGCGAACAATGCATTTTCATTTATAAACTGCCGTCGCGGCTCTACCAGTTCCCCCATTAACACACTAAAAGTTTCGTCCGCTGCAACAGCATCATCGACGGTAACTCTCAAAAGGGCACGGTTTTCAGGATTTAAAGTTGTGTCCCAGAGCTGTTCCGGATTCATCTCTCCCAATCCTTTATATCGTTGTATGTAAACGCCTTTTTTTGTCATTTCCATTACGTGTAGATGGAAATCGCTGTAATTTTCAAATTGATATACATGTTCACCTTGAGTGATCGTCAGCGGCAACGCCGTCACAGATTGAATGCTCGTCCAAAGAGTTTTTAGCTCAATAACCTCCGAGGCCGTTAACGTGCTTTCACTGATTTTTGTCGTCATGCGGTCCGCATAACGTACAGAATAGATCTCTGCAAAAATTTTATTGGTTTCAGAATCTGTTTTAACCTCTGCTTTAAACTCTGTGATTCCAAGTTTTGGATTTGCTTGTATCCACGCCTCAAGCTCTTTCAACGTAGCTTTTAATTTTGTCTCGTCGTTTATAGTTTTTTCTAATTCAAATACTTTACTTAAAAAGAAATACAGGACGTCTTTATCATACTTTGCCGATGACACTTTCAAAAGATTATAGAATTTTTGAATGTTTATAATCATCTTTCGCAGATCAGCTTCCGTCGTATTTTCTTTTCCTTTAATTTTAAAATTTCCGAGGCCGGAACTCAAAAGATATTCCGTTAATGCCGGCTCGTCTTTGAGGTATTGTTCTGTCGCGCCTTTTTTTGCGCGATAAAGTGGTGGTTGCGCAATGTAAATATAGCCACGATCAAGCACATCGGGCATTTGACGATAGAAAAAGGTCAAAAGCAGGGTGCGTATATGAGAACCATCGACGTCGGCATCGGTCATTATAATAATTTTATGATAACGAATTTTGTCCACATTCACATTGTCTTTGCCGATTCCAGTTCCAAGCGCAGAAATCATCATTTTGATCTCTTCATTAGACAACATTTTATCAAATCGTGCTTTCTCAACGTTTAGAATTTTTCCTTTCAATGGCAAAACTGCTTGCGTGCGGCGGTCACGCCCTTGCTTCGCAGATCCTCCAGCGGAGTCACCCTCAACAAGGTATAGTTCACAAAGAGCCGGGTCTCTTTCTTGGCAATCAGCCATCTTACCTGGCAGGGATCCTCCATCAAGAGCTGTTTTTCTTCGTGTAAGATCTCGTGCTTTGCGAGCAGCATCGCGCGCTCGCGCCGCCTCAACGCATTTCATGATGATATTCTTTGCAATTGTTGGATTGCGATCCATCCAATCAGCAAGCTTATCATTTACGAGCGATTCTACAATGCCCTTCACTTCTGCATTTCCCAGTTTGGATTTAGTCTGTCCTTCGAATTGTGGCTCACGAACCTTCACAGAGATAACAGCAGCAAGACCTTCGCGAATATCTTCCCCTTCAAGATTTTCCTTCATATCCTTCAGAAGATTTTTTTCTGTTGCATACTGATTCGTCGTACGGGTTAAAGCCCCACGAAATCCAATAAGATGGGTTCCGCCTTCAATAGTATTAATGTTATTACAATATGTGAAAATAGACTCTGAATATGAATCATTCCACTGAAGCGCTATTTCTACCTCCACCGTTTCTTTTTCTCCGTGAAAATATATTACTTCATTGTGCAGGGCTTTTTTAGACTGGTTCATATATGCAACCATTTCCGCTATTCCATTGGAGTATTGGAAATCCTGTTTTTTACCCGTTCTTTCATCTTTTAATGAAATATGAAGACCTGCATTTAGAAAGGCGAGTTCACGAAAACGATTAGCAAGGGTATTAAAATCATAAGTTATCGTTTCGTCTTTAAATATTTCGCGATCCGGCTTAAAGGTTGTTTTCGTTCCGGTTTTAGTTGTCGCTTCACCTTTTTCTACGGCCGTTTTGACAACTCCCTTTTCGTATTTTTGCGTCCAAACAAAGTCTTCGCGGTACACTTCCACCAGGCACCTAGAAGAAAGAGCATTTACGACAGATGCTCCGACACCATGAAGTCCGCCTGAAACTTTATAACCACCACCGTCAAATTTTCCACCTGCATGCAGTACCGTCATAACGATTTCTAGGGCAGATTTTCCATTTTTGTGTGCGCCTACGGGAATGCCGCGTCCGTCATCTTCAACCGTAATTGATTCATCTGTGTTAATTGAAATCTGTATATGTTTACAATAGCCCGCTAAAGCTTCATCTACCGAGTTATCCACAACTTCATACACAAGATGATGATAGCCGCGCACGCTTGTATCACCGATGTACATACCAGGGCGCTTCCGGACGGCTTCTAAACCTTCAAGAACTTGGATTTGATCCGCTCCGTAGTTCTTTTGTTCAGGAGTCGTGAATGCATTTTGTTCTGACACGCTTAATTTCCTCTCGGTTAGGTTTTATTGCGAAGAATTTGCCCACTATTAATTTTATGTACTGCCACTTCATCCAAAGAAAAACTCTTCGGCAAAGTCAGGTCCGTCGTCGTCACAAAGATTTGGGTTTTGATCTCGTGTAGAAACGTAATCAGTGTATCCCGCTTTTGCTGATCGAGTTCAGATAAAACATCATCCAACATTAAAATTGGATAAACTTCGTGAACCTTTCTATGATACACAATTTGAGCCATTTTGAAAGATAATATGATAGCTCTTTGTTGACCTTGAGAACAATAAAATCGTGAGTCTTTTTGGCCATATAGGAAAATTATGTCGTGCTTATGGGGACCAACTAAACTCGTTCCCCGTGTCAGTTCAATTTCTCGCAATTCATAGGCGCGCTTCTGTAATGCATCATACACATCTTGAGCACTATAATTTAGGGCATTTTGGCCTGAAAGAAGGTATTCAACACCAATTTGAATATCATTATTTGAAATATATTGCATGGCGCTATTAAAGTCGTTCAAAAGGTCTCGGAGTGCCGTAATACGCTTAATGGCCAACTGAGTACTCAAGCTGAAGAACGATGGGTTTATACTTTCCATTAGGGCTATTGTACCTAATTTGCTTTCCATATTCTCTGAGTAGTTTTTTAAAATTCGGTTTCTTGTTTTTAGTGCTTTGCGAAATTCTGAAACTAAATCGACGTTTTGTTTATTAAATCCAACTAATAAATTATCAATTAAATTTCTCCGGAAGTCCGATCCTTCTTTGATCGCCGCTAAACTTTCCGGACTGAAAACAACTGTTGAAAATTCTTTTTTTAAATTAGACGAATTTATTCGTTTATCATTTAGAAAATGGAGTTTGCGGCTTTTTGTGATCTGGGTTTTTAGTTCATAGGTTAAATTCTTTTTGACAGCATTCATCTGGAGAAGAGAAAAATCATTTTTATCACGAACAAAATTTTCGTTATCCGCGTGTCGAAAAGTTTCCCCTTGAATACTTAGACAGATTGCTTCAATGAGATTTGTTTTTCCCTGGCCATTTTCCCCTATAAAGATATTCAGCCTAGGGGAAAAATCAGCTTTAGATTCAACAAAATTTCTAAAGTTGTGAATCTTTATCTTTTCAAGGAACATCAAATTCTCATCGGCATAAGTACGCATGTAAAAGTTGAATCGTTATGAGGCCTCACTAATCCTGGAGAAAGATTATCGTTCAATTCAAAATCAATATTCTCTTCTGTCATGCTATTTAATATATCCGTTATGAACTTAGCATTAAAACCAATCTTCATTTCATTTCCTTTATACTCAACTTCAATTTCTTCTTTAGCGTCACCTAACTCTGGGTTGTTAGAAGAAATTTCCATTTTTCCGTGGGTAAGATTTAAAAGCACCGCTTTTGATTTTTGATTTGCTAATAAAGAAACTCGTTTCAATGAAGTAAGAAAATGGGCCCTATTTATTTGAACTTTTTGTGTTAAATTTTGTGGAATAAATTGTTTATAATTCGGGTATTTTCCCTCTATCAAACGAACCATTAATATTGCGGAAAATATTTTCATAATAAACTGTGAACCCTCTATGGCGATTTCAATAGATCCATCGGCGGTCTCTAGAAGTTTTTTTATTTCTCCAAGACCTTTACGAGGTATAATGACTCCAGGAGATGGATTTACCTTAACTTCACTCTGTGTTCGATTAACAATACTCATTCTGTGGCCATCTGTAGCCACCATTCTAAATCCTGTGTCCCCCGTAATTTCAAAATAAACGCCGTTCAGATGGTAGCGTGTTTCATCAGTAGAAATACTAAAAATTGTTTTATCAATCATTTCTTTCAATACCTTTGCTTGCACGCTAATAAACGATTGAGTGTTGTGTGTAGGGAAAATCGGATATTCATCTGCACTAATTCCAACGATTTTAGAAACGTATTTTCCTTGTTTAATTTCTAGCCAATTATTTTCTTTTTTTGTAAATTGAATTAACCCCTCTGAAAGCTCCTTAGTTATATCGAATAAACATTTTGCGCTTACAGCAACCTTACCCGCTTGTATAAGTTTAATTTTAATTTGGTCTGTTAAACTTACCTCTAAATCAGTTGCGAATACTCTAAGTAAATCGTTTTCCGCATCTAAAAGAATATTTACAAGAATCGGCATTGTATTTCTTTTTTCTACAATATTTTGAGTTTTTCCGATTAAAACAAGTAAATCTTTTTTTTCTATTTCGAACTTCATGAGTACCTCATATTTAAATTTTATATATCCTAATACTATATATATAAATACTAGTAGTAGTAGTAGGAGTGTGGATAATTTCAAATACCACTTAAGTTATCAAAATAATTTAAGTTTCCCCGTGGATAAAGTAAGTTCAAACAGCAGCTGAGTTTTTCGCAATTTGTGGGAAAGTAATATACACAATTTTATCCGCAAGCTTTTCCACGACTTTATCCACAATCCACATTCACACTCCTGTGATATTGTGGATTCTTTGCTCCAACTCCTCGATATCTTTCATAAGATCTTGATCTGTTGCCTGTAGATGAACAACTCTTTGAAGTGCATTCATCACAGTTGTGTGATCTTTGCCGCCAAACGCTTTTCCAATATCTACAAGAGACCTATCTAAAAACTTTTTAATTAAATACATTGCAATTTGACGAGGGACAACTATCGGCTTTGCGCGTGTGCTTGATTTAAGATCTGTAATTTTAACTTTAAAATGATCCGCAACGAGTTTTTGTATTTCTTCAAGTGAAATCGTTGACTGACTTTCGTGGTGAGAAAGAATTTTTTTAACTAAATCATAATCAATACTAAGTCCTTGCAACTCAGAATATATTTTTACTTTTTTAAGATTACCCTCAAGTTCACGAATCGATCTCTTAGAAATTCGAGCGATATGATGAGCCACATCTTCAGGCATGCGAATACCAAATTTTTCTGCTTTATATCTAAGTATAGCAATTCGCGTTTCAAGGTCCGGCATTGTAATATCAGCAATTAATCCACGCTCAAGACGGGTGCGGCTACGATCCTCTAAACCTAAAATATCTCTCGGCATACGATCACTAGCTAAAATGACCTGTTTTTTGCGATCAATGAAGTTATTTATAGTGTGGAAAAACTCTTCCTGAACAGCTTCCCCGCGGCCAATATATTGAACGTCATCAACAAGCAAAATGTCAGAGTTTTCCCGATATTTTTGACGAAACTTATCCATTTGATGATGTCTAAGGGCGGCGACACACTCATTTAAGAAACGTTCTGCAGAGATATAAGTTATTCTAAGCTGAGGAAATTGTTCACGAATATAGTTTCCAGCCGCATTTAAAAGATGGGTTTTACCCATTCCGACGGGTCCAAATATATATAATGGATTATAGTCATCGGCTCCCGGGTTCCTCGCAACATTAAAGCAGGCCGCATGTGCGAACTCTGAATTTTTTCCAACAACAAAAGTAGAAAAAGTTAATTCAATATTTAAAAAATCAGACGTGGCTTTTTGAGCATTAAATTGAGTACTTTGAATAGTCGGAGTATTCGTACGTAAATGAGCCTGTTCATTGGCATGAATAGCCTCGTCCAAGGCTAAAGGGTTTTCAGGAGGAAGAGGCGGCTTGTTTCCTGTTATTACGAATTCAACCTCAAATGGAGACTTGTAATTATCTGAAATCTCAGAATAAATTTGATCCTGCAGGTTTTGAGTGACATAGTATTGGTGCAGGGCGTTAGGAACTCCAAGCATAATACGAGGGCGCTCTGAAGTGCCTCCAGTGGATAGATACTCAATTGGATCCAGCCAGGTTTCCAAGTATTTATTGTTCATATTACGGCTTTTCATCTTTGTTTTGATGTGAGCCCAAAACGAATTATTAATATCCACGTAACAGACCCCTACTTTCGAGCCGAAGCCCCTGCGGGCGCGTGTTCATAATTAGAGCAGAAACGCCAAAAAACCTTTAGCAGGGCCTGTTAAGGTTTTCAACAGTTGACCTTATTGCTGCATTGTGATTAATTCGGCAGCCACCTGTAGGTGGTAGACGTCCCAAAGCGTCAAAAATGTGTTTCACTAGGAGTTGAAAATGAAACGTACATATCAACCAAGCAATCGTCGTCGAAAAAGTACTCACGGTTTTAGAGCAAGAATGGCAACAAAAGCGGGACAAGATGTCATTTCTCGTCGACGCGCAAAAGGAAGAAAACGTTTAACGGTTTCAACTGGTGGAAAGTAGCAAACCTGTTGTAATTAGACGCAGTTCCGAATTTCTCTCACTCAAAAAGACTGGAAGAAGAGTCTGGCCAACGAAGTGGCTTCTTTTGAATTACTCCAATATAGAACAAATGGGTTTGAAGTATGGAGTTACAGCGAGTCGCAAAGTGGGCTCTGCTGTGGTTCGAAATAAATTAAAACGCTGGGTGCGGGAATACTTTAGGAGCCTCGATACAGGGCCTAACCAAATAAGGACGCCAATTGACGCATCCATCAACATCATTTTTAAACCAATTGACCAGGGTTTTTATAAAGGACTCAAATTTGAGGAATTTAAAAAAGCAATGGATATTGGTCTCGAGACACTTAGAAAATCTGCCTAAGATCTTCATTTTACTATTCGTCGGCGCCTATCGAACAATTGGAACGACTCATATGGGTGGCGTCTGCCGCTTCACGCCGAGTTGTTCGGAATACGCCATTGAAGCATTAAAAATGCATGGTTTTTTCTTTGCGGTAAAGCTTATTACAAAAAGAATTTTGAAATGTCGACCTGGCGGGTCTTGTGGACACGATCCCGTCCCTGCTTATTCGAATACAGGAGCATCTCATGCAAGAGCAAAATAAAGGTTCCTTCTTTGATCCAAAAACTATTCTAGCCGTTGTTCTTGTTGGGGCTGTCTGGTTTGGTTGGCAAACCTATCTTGCAAAAAAGTACCCGCAGTATAACAAAGCAAAAACAGAAGATGCCGCGATAGTAGGAACGCCTGGTGTAACGACGACAGCAGCTGCAACAACGACGACATCTGCGATTGAAACGAAAAGCACTTCGACTGTTCAGACTACGGAAAAAGAGTATCAGTACCAAGATAAAAACATCACATTTATAATTAGTAATCATGGAATGGGCTTGAAGAATGTAACCCTGAATAAGTATACAGATTATGAAAAAAACCCTATCAAATTAGGGCAATCGGATACGGATTCTTTATTTGAAATGAAACTTACGGCAGAGCGAGCGCCCTTGAGTTTTGAACTTAAAGAGGAGGCCGCAGGCCAATATGTTGGAGTTGCTCAAGTCGGCCAAAGCACAGTAACACGTACATTGAAATACGATGCGGACAGGCAAGAGTTTAATAGTAGAACCGTAATTGATCATCCTTCTGAGGAAATCACACAGGGCATTGCCGTAGTTATTCCTGAAAAAATAACAGTTCCAGTAAAAAAATCATGGCTATTTCCGTCGTATTTGCACCAAGATTTTTTTGTAAAACACAATGGCGGAAAAACGGAGACTGTAAACTTTAGTTCTTCGAAAGAAGATGTGGCGAAGCAATTCGCAGCAGTATCTTTACTATCTGTGAGCTCTCAGTACTTTGCCGCAGCGATTTTAGACAAGTCGGAAATTATTCCGGAGACTGTTTTGACTTCTAACGTACAGGCAAAGACCGCAAAAGCAGAGCTTATTTACAGGCCAGTACTAGCGCAGAATCAGATTGTTCTTGAGCAGATATTATATGCAGGGCCAAAAGCTATAGACATATTAAAAAATATTGATCCAGAGCTTCCTAGCGTGATTGATCATGGCTTTTTTGCATTTATTGCTCGTCCGCTTCTCTATATCATGAAAGCGTTTCATGGTGCCCTTGGTAACTGGGGCGTTGCAATTATTTGCTTAACACTATTGGTTCGACTTTGTGTACTTCCATTTGCAATTATGTCTGCTAAATCAATGAAAGCGATGCAAAAAATTCAGCCTCTGCTGAAGTCTATACGCGAGAAATACAAAGACGACCCAATGGCTTTGAATCGCGAGACAATGGCCGTGATGAAAGAGCACAAGGCCAATCCAATCGGCGGCTGTCTTCCTATGCTTCTTCAAATTCCCGTATTCTTTGCTCTCTATCGTGTAATTGGTTCGAGCATTGAGCTCTACCATTCTCCATTTTTCGGATGGATCACGGACCTAAGCTCGCCAGATAAATTTTATGTATTGCCTATTTTGATGGGATTAACCATGTTTTTGCAGCAGAAGATGACGCCGACAACGATGGATCCTGCACAAGCGAAAATCATGGCATTTTTGCCATTGGTTTTTACTCTATTTATGCTTCAACTACCAAGCGGGCTGACCCTATATATGACGGTTAGTGCGATTTTCGGTATTGTTCAACAATATATATTTTTAAGAGACACGAAAAAAGTGACTGCCTAGGAGGAAATTATGGCCGGTTTTTTTAGTAAACTGTTTGGTGGCAAAAGCAAAAATTCTGGTGGCGAAGTAGAAACTCTCGTCCACGAAACATTGACTGGTATTATTGAAAAAGGTCAGTTCAGTTTTTCATTTAAAAGTTCGTACGAAAAAGAGGCGGATACAGAAGGAGTTTTATCAATTGAACTTTCAGGTCCTGATGAGGAGCTTTTGAAAGATAAAAAGGGCCAATTATTGGATGCGCTTCAACTGTTTTTGAAACGCGCGGTTCAACATAATTTCCCAGAGGACAAAACTAATATTACTATAGATTGTGGTGGGTATCGAGATGAGTCCTCAGCGGCATTGATCGAACGCGCAGAGAACTTAAAAACAATTGCGATTGAGCAAGGGAAGTCAGTTTACTATAGAGCGCTACCCCCAAAAGACCGTAAGGTAGTTCATCAGTATTTGGCTCAGGATCCTCGTGTTAAAAGCCGCTCTCTTGGAGAAGGTCTTTATAAGAAAATCAAAATTTACCCAGCAAAAGGGGTCAGTAATCCGGGAAATCAAAACCACGAATCTGCAGGAGAGTAGCGCTTGCTTAACGATGGCGATAGGGATTCCCAAACGATTTGTGCTGTATCCACGCCACATGGGGTTGGAGGGATCTCAGTAGTTCGCATCTCAGGGTCGCAAAGTCTTGAGATAACCCGTAAAGTCGCGGGCTTTTTACCTCTCAAAATTGAATCTCATAAAGTTTACTACGGCACGATTAAGAATCCTTATACACATGAGGATATTGATGAGGTGGTCGTGGCGTATTTTCAAAAGGGCCGTTCCTTCACGGGCGAGGAAGTTTTAGAAATTTCTTGCCATGGTAGCCCGCAAATTTGCCAAAGCATTTTAAACACGCTCATAACATTGGGCGCCAGCAGCGCAAGCAAAGGTGAGTTTACTTATCGCGCTTTCATGAATGGAAAAGTTGACCTAGTTCAGGCAGAAAGTGTTTTGGAATTAATTGAAAGCCAAAGCGCAAAAGCACAAAAACTTGCACTTCGCCAGCTCAAGGGGAAACTCTCTCAGCACCTTGAAGACCTCGAGGATAAGCTAATTTGGTTGATGGCACATATTGAGGCGGGAATTGATTTTTCTTCAGAGGATCTTGATCTTGTAAGTGCACAAGTCGTAAATGAAAAACTTGTTGAAATTGAAAACTCCTTGAAGTCTTTGGTGGACTCTTATCGAGTTGGTCGAATTATGAGAGACGGCGTGACTGTAGCTCTCGCGGGTTGCCCAAACGTAGGCAAATCAAGCCTTTTAAACCTTTTTTTAGAAGAAGATCGTGCGATTGTGACGTCTGTTGCGGGAACCACGCGTGATGTTATCTCTGGGGACATCAACTACAATGGATTAAAGCTGACATTTTTAGATACGGCGGGAATCCGCAATCACACCTCGGACATAGTAGAGCAGATTGGTATTAAAAAGAGTCGAGAGGCCCATTCCGAGGCCGATATTGTGTTGTTTGTATTTGACCTTTTAGTTGGGATTCGGCCAGAAGAAGAAGAGCTTCTTAGTCAGCTTATGGAAAGTAATATTTTCATAATAGGTAATAAACTTGATCAAGTTAAGGAGCCTACTCTTGCCCCGGGCTTTGAAAAACTTATGCGGTATATGAACACCTCAAAGAGAAATCTTTTCTTTCTCAGTGCTCTCGATCAAAGTGCAAGACCGCAGATATTGAAAGAGATTTCCTCCAGTCTTTTTCAAGCTGATATGCAAGATCAGGTTTTGCTTTCGAATGTTCGGCATTACGAAAATCTTTCGAAGGCGCTATCAAACATGGCGAGCTGTCGGCGGCTAGTGAGCGAGGGGCTTGGCGCGGAGTTTTTAGCTATCGAATTGAAAGAGGCTTTAATTGCAATACAGGAAACTCTAGGAAAGCGTTTTGATGACCAAGTAATGGATCGTGTGTTTAAAGAGTTTTGCCTCGGAAAATAATAATATGAAGATGTCCCCGTATGATATTATCGTTGTCGGTGCCGGTCATGCCGGAGTGGAGGCCTGTCTGGCGTCTGCTCGTCTGGGTTTAAAAACGCTGGTTGTAACTACTAATTTAGAACGTATTGCATATATGAGCTGTAACCCCTCCATTGGTGGTCTTGCAAAAGGACACATGGTTCGTGAGATTGATGTATTGGGCGGACAAATGGGTTTTGCAGCAGACGAGACGTGTATTCAATTTAAACGTCTAAATGCTAGCAAGGGCCCGGCAGTTCGTGGAACTCGGGTTCAGTCGGACAAGCAGCTATACTCTGAACACATGACGAATCAACTGACTCGTCATCCGAACATTTCCTTACTACAGGGTGAAGTGAAGCGCTTAATTCTAGAAAAAGACCTTTGTGTAGGTGTTGTTCTTCACGACGGCTCTGAAATTTATGGCAAAGCCGTTGTTATTACAGCGGGCACCTTTATGAATGGCGTGATGCATATCGGGCTTACGCAAACGCAAGGTGGAAGAGTTGGGGATAAGGCCTCTGTTGGACTTTCCAACCAGCTTGCGGACTTTGGCTTTAGCGTCCGCCGCCTTAAAACAGGAACCCCCGCTCGTCTCCATAAAGACAGTATTGATTGGAGCAAAACCTTAGCTCAGTACGGAGACAATAACATTTATCCTTTTAGTTTTAAATCCGAACGTCAGCTGAAGCTTCCTCAGATAGCGTGCTATCTTTCCCGAACGACAGAAAAAACACATGAAATCATCCGTGCAAATCTTGATAAGTCTCCGATGTTTTGTGGAAATATTGAAGGAGTGGGGCCTCGTTATTGCCCAAGCATTGAAGACAAGGTGACCCGATTTGCGGATAAGGAAAGCCATCAAACTTTTTTAGAACCCGAAGGCCTAAATTCTAATTTAATTTATCTTCAAGGGATATCTACGAGTCTTCCAGAGGATATTCAGTATGAGTTTCTCAAAACAATTCCAGGACTAGAGAATGTGAAAATCGTTCGACCTGGGTACGCGGTGGAATATGACGTCATTGAACCAACGCAAATTTGGCACCGACTGGAAACGCGCACAATTCGCCAATTATTTTTAGCAGGCCAAATTAATGGAACATCTGGGTATGAAGAGGCGGCAGCTCAAGGTTTGGTTGCCGGAGTTAATGCCGCACACAGTGTTTTGGGCAGAGAAGAGTTTGTTTTGGCACGTGATCAAGCATATATAGGAGTTTTAATTGATGACCTTGTAACGAAGGGCACCAATGAGCCTTATCGCATGTTTACATCAAGAGCAGAACACAGGCTTGTTTTGAGAGAAGATAATACTATTGATAGGTTGGCCGAGATTGCAACTAAATTTAGTTTAATTGATACCATGTCAGTTGACATATTGATGGAGCTTAAAAAGCGCCGTGAAATAATGATGGATAAGTTGCAAACGGAACGACTTTTCCCGGTGAGCGAAACGCAAGCAAAACTGGCGAGACTGGGAACCTCAGAGCTATTAAAACCTGTTAGTTTTGAAGAGCTGCTTAGACGACCAGAGGTTTCCTGTATTGGCTTGTGCGAGCTTGGTTTTGAGATGGATATGGACCCCAATGTATCTGAGCCAGTAGAAATCGAAATTAAATATTCAGGATATGTTAAACGACAACTAGAGTTGATTGCCCAATCTAAGCGACTTGAAGAGCTGCGTCTTTCTGAGACTTTAGCCTACTCTGAAATCCGTGGCCTATCGACTGAGGAGGTTGATAAACTTTCTCGCATAAAGCCACGAACTTTAGGCCAAGCCCAGCGCATAAGTGGTGTTAATCCCTCAGCAGTTCAAGCTATAATGATCTATCTTAAAGGTCATAAGAAATTGAAGGAGTTGTCACTTGTCGGAGAGGGCGGAAGTATTAGTTAGCCACTGGCGCATAGGAACTTGGTTTTCTGATTTGAGCCCAGAAATACTTATGCAGTTTAAAATATTTAACGACGAGCTGATTAAATTTAACAGGTCAGTCAATTTGGTCTCTCCGAAGACAATTCCAATGGCAGATGCAATCCACTTTGCAGACAGCATATTGTCATCACGCGTTATAACTAGTAGTAATGCGAAAATAAATGAGATTTATGATCTTGGTAGTGGAAATGGTTTTCCCGGACTGGTGTTTGCTATATTAAACCCTCATATCAAGGTTCATCTTGTAGACTCAGATCAGCGCAAATGTGAGTTTTTGAAGCACATTATTGCGTCCCTTAAGGTGTCGAACGCTAATGTTTTAAATATTAAAATAGAAGATATAAAAGACAGCAGCATGCAGTATGTAATTTCCCGCGGTTTTGCATCCATTTCGAAGTTAATTTTACTAACGAGAAAAGCCGTTTTAAAGGGTGGGGTTGTTTACCATCTTAAGGGCGAGCAGTGGGGAATGGAAGTGTCTGAAATTCCGATTCAACTTTGCTCCTCTTGGTCCCCGGGATTGGTTGGGGAATATCGACTGCCAATAGGGGAAGTAAAGTTTGCTGTAATTAGAACAGATAAAATCGCATAATTGTTCCACGTGGAACAATTATAACAAGCTAGTTCTTTTTTTCTGGTTTTTTAGCCGAAGCTGAAACAATACCAACCGACTTCTCATACTCCTCAACCCGCCTTCGAGAATCCCAGCTCTTAGCGCCACGCAAAGCCGCTTTATATTGTTTGTATGAAGTAAGTTCGCTTTCAGTAGGCCAGGGAGTTCCCGCCTTAAACGCCTTGGCATATTCAAATTTCGTATATTGTTTGCGGCTTGCAGACTTCAATTCGTAATACTTCACCAACTGCTCAAGTTTCTGAATTTTATCCTCGGATTCGAAATACTTTTTTTGAGCATACTTAATGGCGCCAGTTTGTGGGGTCGCCGTATCCAAATCCTTTTTAAAACCCTCAAGTTTTTTCTTCTCGACTTCAAGCTCTTTTTGCACGGATTGCGCCTGAGATAAAAAGTCCTGATAAATCTCATCGGTGTTCTCAGGGTTGGGATTAGGCTTATTACAGCTAATAATGGAAATTAATATGATAAAAATAATAACAACGCGCATGTTCACCCAATGTTCTACGTGGAACATCGGAAGATTTAAGTAAAAACATTAGGAAAAACTTGCCATGGTAAAAAAAATGCACGAGTTTCAATAAAGCACGGAGAAATTAATTATGGCTAAGATAATTTGTATAGCAAACCAAAAAGGTGGAGTAGGCAAAACAACCACCTCAGTCAATCTTTCGTCAGCATTGGCAGCACTCGGCAGGCGCGTGCTTTTAATTGACATGGATCCTCAAGGGAATGCCTCTAGCGGCCTAGGCATAAAGAGATATGAAAGCCAAGACAACAATATTTATCATATACTAATCGGCGAACGGAATATTCAAGAGACAATTCAAAAAACCAAAGACAAAAATTTACACGTAATTACAGCAAACCCAGACCTGGTAGGAGCAGAAATTGAACTTGTTGACATGCCGCAGCGCGAATACCGATTAAAATCTGCGGTCGCTGCCATTAATGATCTTTATGACTATGTGCTTATTGATTGCCCGCCATCATTAGGGCTTTTGACGCTAAATGCGCTCACCGCCGCAGACAGCTTTTTGGTTCCGCTTCAGTGTGAGTACTACGCACTTGAAGGCTTAAGCCAACTTTTGAATACGGCAGGTTTAATCAAGAAAAACCTGAACCCACAACTACATATTGAGGGAATTGTTTTAACAATGTTTGATACTAGAAACAACCTAAGCCATCAAGTTGTTACGGAAATAAAAAACCATTTCGGCGACAAGGTTTTCAACGCAATCATTCCGAGAAATGTTCGCTTAAGCGAGGCGCCAAGTCATGGGCAGTCTATTTTTGACTACGATCAAAAATCCATCGGCGCCACTAAATACTATGATCTTGCTAAAGAAATTGAACTAAAAACACAAGCAAAGAGCCTTGAACAAACTTCGCAACAAGAGGCGATAAATGTCTGAATTAAACAATAACGAGAGCGTAAATAAAAAAAGAGGCCTTGGGCGTGGTTTAGGGTCCTTGCTTGGTGAAGGGCGCGCGGCAGAGGAGATGAGTAGTCAAGGAAAGCAGCATGACTTTGCGGGGGCAGCGGCAAAGCCCGGCCCAAATCAAGCCGCCGCCGCGCCTATCTCCACTAATATTGATGGCAAGGTCTGGCAGGTGGCCATTGATAAACTATCAGCAGGGCAATATCAGCCGAGAAAGGCTTTTGAAAAAGAAAGCCTCCGTCAGCTTTCGCAGTCAATTAAAGAAAATGGAATTCTTCAGCCCATCATTGCAAGAAAAGTGGCCGGGGGCCGCCTAGAAATTATTGCGGGGGAACGTCGCTGGAGAGCTGCGCAGAGTGCGGGGCTCCATGAGGTGCCAGTCCTAATAAAGAATTACGATAATCAAGAAGCGCTTGAGCTTGCGATTATTGAAAATATTCAACGGGAAGACCTCAATCCAATTGAAGAGGCAGAGGGTTATTCAAGACTTGTTACTGAATTCAAAATGTCACAGCAACAAGTTGCTGATAAGGTTGGCCGCGATCGAGCCACCGTCGCCAACGCCATCCGGCTATTAGCGCTACCAAACGAAGCAAAAAAACTAATTGTGGATGGCAGCCTTTCGGTTGGCCATGCCAAAGTTCTCCTCTCATTGCCTGACGCCAAGATGCAGCTGGATTTTGCTAAAAAAGTAATTAACGAGAGGCTTTCGGTTCGCAGGTTAGAAAAGTTAGTATCGGACGCGCAGAAGGCAAGCGCGGCGGAGCTCAAGCCAGGAATAGTAACTGACAATAACGTGACGCAGAGGCTCATTTTAGGTTTGAGCGATGAGCTTCAAAAGATTCTAGGAACCAAGGTTAATATTGATTATGCTAACTCCAAAGGAAAAATTGCAGTTCATTTCTATTCAGACGATGAGCTGACACAAATTGTCGATAGGTTAAAGCAGGGATGGCAGAAATAAAAACACCAACAAGCAACGATGATTTTTTAACCGGCCATGTAACGTCAATATTAGACTATGGAACCAGGTTCGAAGGAAAACTCAGCTTTGAGGGGACGGCACAAATTGGCGGCGAGTTTATTGGAGAAATATATACCAATGACACCGTAGTCATCAATGATACCGCAAATATTCAGGCTCAAGTAGAGGCAGATACAATTATTATCAGCGGCCGGGTGGAGGGAAATCTCTTTGCACGCCGCAGGGTTATAATGCATCCGCCAGCCGTATTTAAAGGCACGGTGACCTCGCCAAGTCTTCGAATAGATGAGGGCGTTGTGTTTGAGGGCGCTTCATACATGCCCAAGTCTTAACCAAAACCCATTGTTTACAGTAATTTAAAGCTAATTTGGCCTTGACCATTTCTTTCCAGAAATGCTAATTCCGAAGCTTCAAAAAACTAATAGGGATTACAGCAAAATGGAAATTATTCACCAGTTAGGAATAAACGGAACAGCAATCGTTCAATTCGGGATCTTCATTTGCGCATTCTTTTTTTTAAATCTATATGTCTTTACGCCATATTATAAAGCTTTTGCGGAGCGCGAAAATCGCACATTCGGCGGCGAAGACCTGGCCCAAGAGTTTCAAAAAAAATCAACGGAGCTTCATTCGGAATACCAAACAAAGGCCAAAGAAGTGACGAAAAAAATTAAAGAGGTCTATGATGCGCATCGTTCTGATGCATTGAAGGAGTACGATATATTGGTGGTCGGCGCCCGGGCAGAGGCGCAGTCATTTCTTGAAGCGAACAATCAAAAAATTGCGCAATCTATTCAAGCAACGGCGGCAGCGCTAAGGGCAGAAACAACAAATATTGCTATCGTGATCACCCAAAAGCTTTTGGGAAAGTAAGAGAGAAAATATGAAAAAATGGTTTTCGTTTCTTTTGGTACTTGGAACAAGCGCCGCTTATGCAGCGAATGGGCATGGCGAGCATGAGGTCGGGCCAGTTGAGGTTCCTCGAGTTGTTCTTTATCAAGCAATCAATGTAGCTATTTTATTTGGAGGACTTTTTTACTTTTTAAAGAGCACGGTTGTAAAGCATTATGCTGATCGCAAAGCGAATTACTTGGCGGCTGCACAAAAATCACAAGCAGCACGCGAGCAAGCAGAAAAACAATTTGTAGAAATTAAACATAAACTTGAACAACTACAGAGTGGCGAAGACGAAAGTATTTCTCGAGCGAAAGCAGAAGCCGCCAATCTAAAGCGCTCTCTGATCAAAGAGGCACAAGAAATGGTCTTGAGAATAAAACATGAAGCTGAGGAGTTGGCAAAAATTGAAACTCAAAAAGCGCAAGTACACCTTCGAGAGGAGCTTTTGAAAGATGCGCTTGAGGCCTCAAAGACGGTTTTGACGAAGGATATTGGATCCGCAGACCACCAGAAGCTTCAAAATGAATTTATCAACAAAGTGCAGGCGGTCAATCCATGAAAATTACTGAGGTCTCGCGCCGCTATGCTAAGGCACTGATTGCGATTGCAAAACAAAAAGGCGAACATGACAGGGTTCAAAAAGAAGTACTAACGATTATGCGTATCTTGAAAGCAGATCCTCATGTGCAGGTTTTTTTTACAAACCCCATGATTACATCAGAGCAAAAAAAGCTGGTTATTAAAGCTGCTTTTGGTGACATGGGTCTTCTGGAGGCAGTATACAATCTTCTGCTTCTTTTAGTTGATAAGAACCGCATGGGCAGCTTTGAAGAAATCGCAGAGGCCTATCAGGCGCAAATGGACATTGAGCGGGGCGTGACCCGAGGAACAGTGAGCTCTGCCAAGGTCTTATCTGATGACAGCAAAAAAGGCCTAGAATTTGAAATCAACAAAGTATTAAAAAAGAAAATCATCCTGACGTACAAAGAAGACTCAACCCTTTTGGGTGGAGTGGTTGCTCAAGTCGGAGGGTGGACTTTTGATGACAGTATTGAAATGCATTTAATAAAATTGAGCGAAGAACTTAACAGGAGAGCCAACTAATCATGGAAACACAAATCCGTGCAGACGAAATCAGTCGTGTTCTTAAAGAGCAGATAAATCAGTATAACAAGAAAATTGAAGTCAGCGAAACTGGAAGTGTTCTTTCGGTTGGAGATGGCGTTGCGCGAGTTTATGGGCTTGAAAACGTAATGGCAGGAGAGCTCGTTGAATTTCCTAACGAAATTTACGGGATGGTTCTTAATCTTGAGGACTCCTTTGTTGGCGTAGTTATTTTCGGAGAAGACCGTGGGATTAAAGAAGGTGATACGGTTAAGCGCACCAAAAAAATCGTTCAAGTTCCTGTTGGTGAGGCTATGCTTGGGCGCGTAGTCGATGCGCTCGGCACGCCAATTGATGGTCGCGGACCGATCAACACTCCTCACAGCCGAGTCGTAGAGATGAAAGCTCCTGGCATTGTTTATCGCCATCCAGTTGAAGAGTCTTTGTCAACAGGCATCAAAGCAATCGACTCGCTAATTCCGATTGGACGTGGCCAGCGTGAGTTAATCATTGGCGACCGTCAGACGGGCAAAACAGCGATTGCAATCGACGCTATTATTAACCAAAAAGGTCAGGGTGTTTATTGCTTCTATGTAGCTATCGGGCAGAAGCAGTCTACAGTGGCGGCCGTGGTTGAAAAACTTCGCGCAGCCGGTGCCCTTGAATATACAACGGTCATTACAGCCGGAGCATCGGATCAGGCACCGCTGCAGTTTTTGGCGGCATACTCTGGAACAGCAATGGCAGAATACTTCCGCGACAGCGGCAGACATGCTTTGATTATTTATGACGACTTAACAAAACAAGCCCAAGCCTATCGGCAGTTATCACTTCTTCTTCGTCGTCCTCCCGGACGTGAGGCCTATCCAGGAGATGTGTTCTATCTACATAGTCGACTTTTGGAGCGTGCGTCTAAGCTGTCAGCCGATAAGGGCGGCGGTTCATTGACGGCATTGCCGATCATAGAAACTCAGGCGGGAGACATTTCTGCGTATATTCCGACGAACGTGATTTCGATCACGGATGGGCAGATATTTTTAGAAACAGATCTTTTTAATAAAGGCATTCGCCCGGCAATCTCTGTGGGTAAATCTGTTTCCCGCGTAGGTGGCGCTGCTCAGATTAAAGCTATGAAGCAGGTTGCAGGCTCTATGAAGCTTGAGCTTGCTCAGTATCGAGCAATGGAAGCCTTTGCGGCTTTTGCCTCTGACTTGGATAAAGCGACTCAGCAACAGCTGGCTCGGGGTCGCCGCTTGGTTGAGGTTTTGAAGCAGGGCCAGTATTCTCCGGTGAAAGTGGAAGAGCAAGTTGCAGTGATTTTTGCTGCGGGCAATGGTTACGTTGATGCGTATCCTGAGTCGGACGTAAGAAGATATGAAAAAGAGTTGATGGAGTTCCTGAAGCAAAAGCATACCCATGTTCTAAAAAACATCGCTGAGAAGAAAACCATGACAGATGATATCAAGAAAACGCTCGTTGTCGGACTTGAAGAATTTAAAGTCGTTTTCCAACCCTCTTTGAAGCAATAGGGTGCCGCAATGGCAAGTTTAAAGGACATTAGGGCTCGAATTGAGTCCACAAAAAATACGCAGCAAATTACAAAGGCAATGAAACTTGTCTCTGCGGCGAAGCTGCGTAAAGCGCAGAATAACATCACAAATATGCGACCATATGCACATGCTTTGCAAAAAGTGACTGCAGATATCGCAGTAACCAACAAAGTTACTCACCCGCTGATGGAGCAAAAATTAGAAATTAAGAAAGTGCTTTTGGTCGTTTTGACTTCGGATCGCGGTCTTTGTGGCGGCTTTAATAGCAATATTAACAAATTTGCTGAAAATTACTATAAGCAGAACATTGGTACTTATGAAAAAATTGACTTTCTTTTTATCGGTCGCAAAGGCGGCGATTACTTTGCCAAGAAAGGCTATTCAGCTATCGATTCGATAACTCGTTTGGATAAGGATATTTCTTATGATTTGGCATCGCACATTGCAGATCGACTAATGAAACATTATCTATCTGGTGAGTATGATGAAATTCGGATGATTTACAATGAGTTTAAATCTGCAATTTCTCAAGAGGTTGTGTGTGAAACGCTTCTGCCAATCGACATTCAAAAGACGTCTTTTGATACCTCCGGCACCACCGTGGGCTTTTCTGTAGATATGATTTTTGAACCAGAGCCGCAGCAAATTATTGAGCAATTGCTTGTGAAGCATTTTGATCTTCAGGTGTACAGAAGCATGTCGGAGAGCGTTGCGGCAGAGCATGGTGCGCGGATGACCGCAATGGAGAATGCAACTAACAACGCAAAAGAGATGATTAACTCGTACACACTGACTTACAACAAATTAAGACAAGAAAAAATTACTACAGAACTAACTGAAATCGTCAGCGGTGCAGAGGCACTTAAATAATAGGAGCGAATGAAAATGGCTAACGGTAAAATTAAACAGGTAATGGGGCCAGTAGTTGATGTTGAGTTTGAAGAAGGCGAACTGCCATCCATCAACACAGCTCTTCGCTCTACAAATAAATCAATATCTGATAAAGAAATGAACATCGTATTTGAGGTGGCACAGCATCTTGGCGATGGCGTCGTGCGTACGATTTCTATGGACTCAACTGAGGGTCTTGTTAGAGGCGAAAAAGTCGTTAGCACTGGCAACATGATTCTTGCGCCTGTAGGCCCAGAGGTTTTAGGCCGCATCATTAATGTTATTGGTGAGCCCGTGGACGAGCAAGGCCCAGTCAAAGCAAAAGACAACTGGCCCATTCACAGAGCAGCGCCGAAATTTGAAGACCTCGCAGTAGCAGCAGAGATGCTAATGACCGGAATTAAGGTTGTGGACTTACTGGCCCCGTACGCGAAGGGTGGTAAAATCGGTCTTTTCGGCGGCGCGGGCGTTGGGAAAACGGTTTTAATTCAAGAACTGATTCGTAACATTGCTACAGAACATGGAGGCTACTCTGTGTTTGCAGGCGTGGGAGAGCGTACTCGTGAGGGAAATGACTTATGGGCAGAGATGAAACAGTCAGGTGTTATCAATAAGACCGCCCTTGTTTTTGGTCAGATGAATGAGCCCCCAGGAGCGCGGGCGCGGGTTGCGTTGACAGGCCTGACAGTAGCTGAATACTTTCGTGACGTCGAAAAACAAGACGTACTTTTCTTTGTTGATAATATTTTCCGCTTTACTCAGGCCGGCGCTGAGGTTTCAGCCCTGCTAGGTCGTATTCCTTCAGCGGTAGGCTATCAACCAACTCTTGCGACTGAAATGGGCGCAATGCAAGAGCGAATTACCTCTACTAAGTCAGGATCCATTACATCAGTGCAGGCGGTATACGTGCCGGCGGACGACTATACTGATCCAGCGCCAGCAACAACGTTTACTCATCTGGATGCGACAACAAATCTGGATCGCGATATCGCGGCCATGGCAATTTTTCCAGCGGTGAGTCCGTTGACATCAACGTCACGCATTTTGGACCCGCAAGTTGTGGGAGAACAACATTACAAAACAGCACGTGATGTTCAGTCGATTCTTCAACGTTACAAAGAGCTGCAAGATATCATCGCGATTCTTGGCATGGATGAGTTGTCAGAGGAAGACAAACTGGTAGTCTCACGCGCACGCAAAATTCAGCGATTCTTGTCACAGCCATTCTTCGTTGCCGAGCAATTCACGGGTTTATCAGGCAAGTATGTTGATGTTAAAGATACTGTAAAAGGCTTCCGTGAAATCTTAGATGGTAAGCATGACAACTTGCCTGAGCAGGCCTTCTATATGGTTGGAACGATCGAAGAAGTTATAGAAAAAGCTAAAAAGATTCAAGCATAGGGGTAATGTATGTTTACTCTCACATTAGTAACGCCGGAAAAAAAACTCGTAGTCGGTCTGGATCTTGATGAGGTCACAGTTCCGGCCTTCAAGGGAGAGCTTAATATTCTTCCTGGTCACGCGCCGTTGATTACAACTTTGGGAACAGGGATTTTGAAGTACAAACTCAAAGGGCAGACAGAACAAAAAGTTGCAATTAGCTGGGGTTACTGCCAAGTCAGTCCGCAAGGGGTTAATATCTTAGCAGAGTACGCGGCTATCCCCGTGGATCTTCAAATTGATGAACTAAAAAAAGCATTGGCGGCAGCAGAGTTTAAGCTTGGTAACGACTCTTTGGATGAGGAACAGTGGTCCGAAGCACAAAGGGAAGTCGCCAAGGCGCGAACAGGAATGGAAATTTTTCCAGGAACGTGGACTTAGAGCTAAAAGTCCTCCGTGTGGGCGAATTGCTCGAGAAACTCGTGTTGAATTAAGATGCTAAGATTATCAGCCACCTTTTTTCCGGCGTCTGGGTGCGGGAAGTACAGATTCACAACATTTAAAAATTTTTTCATGTCTGGAATGAGACTTGGGGTATTGAGATTAACCACAAGGATTTTTTTTGCCAAAGACGCCGGAAGGGCCTCTAAGATTAATGCCGTTTTTTGCCCATAGACAGCATAAATTCCGAAATCGCAACCACGACTGTTCATATAATCAATAAGCATTTGAGGATTTGTCTTAACGGTGGTTTTCATCGCGCGGGTAAAGGGTTTTGATTTTTTAAACGAAGTAATAAACTCATGAGTCGGAGAAAAAATACACTCCACGGCATTCGCACGTATGAGGTTTTCAGAGATGGCCGTCGGAGAGCGACCATCGGGAGTTTGCGGCTTTTGCACGGCCATTTTAATATTGAAATCGAGAATTCGAGACTCGATTTCACGCAGCTTTTTGGTTGAGAGGGCGATGATTCTTGCGCTTTGAATTTTACCTTGTTGCGAGCCCTTGTTATATAAGAACTTTTTTACTGCGAGTATACGAGAAACTTTTTCATTAAGATCTGCAATAGAAAAGTCGCCACTGAGAACGGCCTGCTTTACATGCTCAATTGCCTTTGCCTGGTCTTTGAAAGACCAAGTCATCATAATTATATCTGCGCCGGCTTTTAGCGCCTTTAACCCGGCCTCGTGCGGGTTGCTGATTTCAGAAAGACCCTTCATCTGAATATCATCAGTTATAACTAAACCAGTGAAACCAATTTTATTACGCAGAAGTTCTTTAATGATTCGAGGAGAAAGGGTTGCAGGAGTTTTTGTTGGATCTAATCCTGGGTAGCTGAAGTGTGAAAGCATAATTGCAGTATTGGGTCCGAGCTTTGAGAACTCTTCGAAAGGTCGTAAATCTCTTTCATAGAGAGTTTCTGCTGAGGCGCTGTATTCGACGGTTTTTTTGTGCGGGTCCTCGCTTATTGAGCCAACTCCTGGAAAGTGTTTTGCAGTTGGAATTACGGCCTCATCGAGCAGGCCGCGAGAAAGGGAAACGCCAATGGAGCTGACTTTTTCTGCGTCTGAGCCAAAAGAGCGCTGACCAATGAAGCTTTCTTTGTTCGGGTTGCTAACATCAAGGACGGGCGCGAGATTCATATTAAAACCCAGCGTCCGGATAATTTTTGCGGTTTCCTGCCCTAAGGAGTACGCAAGTGCAGAGTCTTGGGTTTGGCCAACAGACATGGCATTTGGAATTGGCGGACGAGTGGGGATGCGGGCCACCTGGCCGCCCTCTTGATCGACAGCAATAATAGGAAGGGCACGGGAGGCAGCTATCGAAATTTTCTGCAGCCGAGAGTTCATTTGTGCCACTTGGGCCAGGGAAGAAATATTTCTTTTAAAAAGTATAAAAGACGAGATTTTATACTTTTTGATGAAGGCCTCAAGCTGAGGATCAACACTTTGCTGAGGGAAGCCGATTAAAAACAGTTGGCCCACCTTTTGGTCAAGGCTCAGCTCCTCTACTGAAGGAGGCACCTGGGCTAACACAAAGTTGGGAAATAGTAGAAAAATGAAAAAACCAATAACGCAACGGAAACAAACTTCCATAGAATAAGGTTAACAGCTTCGTCCACTCATTACAGACGAGAATGTATGGTTATGAAGAAAATGAACTTACGTCTTAATGCCTACAAGAGACTTTCGGCGACCTTGGTCTGCCTGCTTACGACTTTGATCGTAGGCCTGGCTGATGGCGCAGAAGAGAGCCCCACGGTCGCGGACTATCGAACGTCAAACGACCTTGTTGAGCTTCATTATCCTATTGAAATCAACGCCTCATATAGAGAGCACCGCGAGACAAGCGGTATTATGTTTAGCCTTGGCTATGAGAACATCTTGCTAGATCGCTATGTTTCCATTGTGGACTTCACAACTGCTTATCAAGACATGTTTGGAAAGACGGAGTTTCCTGTTTACGAAATGAATATCAGCTATAAAGACAATATCTCAATTGGCGCATTAACAGCGAACCTTGGCTTCGGCTATGGTTCTATTTCAGATGGATCAACAGGAGTTGCTAGGTCTCTCGCATTAACAAAATATACAGTCTCTGGCAGTTATATTATGGATACACTTTTTGAGGAGCCCTATGTCGCGCCGTATGTTTCCGCTGGAATTATGAGGCTAAGTCTGGAAGAAAAGGCAGCAAGCAAGACAGAAAAGGGCAATATCGATGGCCTCTATTTTTATCAAGTGGGTCTTTTATTTCAGCTGAACTGGCTTGACTCGTCCATAACAAATAAAAACGTCACTGATTATGGTTTGGAAAACACATATTTAGATGTTTTTCTTTCTAAGTACGAGCCAAGCTCAGACGTTAATGACCCGAACACCAGTACCGATTACTCTGTTGGGGCTGGCCTACGATTAGAATTTTAAATCTGTTTTAACAGGAACTCGAGCTCCGCATAAACAGCAGACCAAGTAATGTTATTCATTCTTATGTTAAGTCGATTGTCTGGAGTGATGGAATATTTTTTATTTTCTCGCAGAGCAAGTTGAATTACGGTCTCTGGTTTTAAAAGAGTTCTTTCTGTAAATATCAAAGAGATAGATTTAGTACCAGCACCGATGTCTCGTACGCCGAGGTCTTTGCAGAGCTTGCGAATTAACATAAGTCCCATTAAATTGAGCGTTGCCTCTGGGATATCTCCAAACTGATCTCGAAGCTCCTCTTCAATACGGTCTAAGTCCTCCGTGGAGGTAATATCTGCCAGGGCCTTGTAGTAACCTAAACGAATGCGGATGTCTGAAATGTATTTATCGGGAATCATTGCCGGGACTCTTAAGTTAATCTCAGGATCAAGCTCGATGTCGTCAACCGCCTCGCCTTTTGCCTCAGCAAGGGCCTCTTGTAAAAGATCCATATATAGTTCGTAGCCGACGGCATTAACATGTCCTGACTGATCATCGCCGAGAATGTTTCCTGAGCCGCGAAGCTCCAGATCGTATTGTGCGATTTTAATTCCGCTGCCCAAGGAAGAGTTTTCCTGAATTATTTTAAGTCGTTCTTGTGCGTCTTTTTCAATTTTTTTATTTCGCGGCAACATGAGATAGCAATAAGCGCGAGCCTTGCTTCTGCCGACACGACCACGCAATTGATAAAGCTGACTCAGTCCAAACATATGGGCTGAGTCAATGAACATGGTATTTGCTCTAGAGATATCCATTCCGGACTCAACGATGGAGGTACAAATGAGAACGTCAACCTCATGGTGGAAAAATTCGAGCATAGTTTTTTCAAGCTCGTGTTCAGCCATTTGCCCATGAGCAACACGGATGCGTGCCTTTGGAACAATTGCACGCACTTCATCAGCAATACCGTAAATACTCTGCACGCGATTGTGAATAAAATAAACCTGCCCGCCACGTGCAATTTCAGCATTGATAGCCTTAGAAATAGTATCTTCATCAAATTTACAGACGAAGGTTCGCGTTGGAAGACGATCTACGGGAGCGGTGTTAATAAGACTTAAATCACGAGCTCCCACGAGACTCATGTTAAGAGTTCGTGGAATTGGAGTTGCAGACAGAGTGACGGTGTCGACACTGACACGCATTTTTTTCATTTTTTCTTTATGAGTAACGCCAAATTTTTGTTCTTCGTCAACAATGAGTAGGCCGAGGTCCTTGAAGACAACGTCTTTACTAAGGAGGCGGTGGGTGCCAATTAAAACCTCAACCTTTCCGTCGGCGACTGCCTTGAGTGTTTGCTTCGAATCAGCTGCGGAAACAAAACGATTAAGCGCCCGAATTTCAACAGGCCATCCCTGGAAACGTTTTTTAAAAGTTTCCAAATGCTGGAAAGTTAATACGGTGGTCGGAGCAAGAACCGCAACTTGTTTATTGTTTTGAACTGCAAAAAAAGCGGCCCGCATGGCAACTTCAGTTTTTCCGAAGCCGACGTCGCCACAAATAAGTCGATCCATGGGCTTAGTTCCGGAAAAATCTTTTATAATATCGCTTACGGCACGAAGCTGATCGTCGGTTTCCTCATAAGCGAAACCATTTTCGAAAAGTTCGTATTCGCTTTCATTGATAGTCATTGGCGGGCGGTAAAGCTCCGCACGTTTGGCATAAAGCGCAAGCAGATCGTGGGCGATATCACGGAGTTGATTTTTAACTTTGGTTTTGGTTTTTTCCCAACCAACACCACCGAGCTTGTCAAGGATGGTTGTTTGTGTTGCCCCTGCATACTTCTGCAATTGGCCAACGCGGTAGACGGGCAAGTACAATTTGTCTTTATCTTTGTAGCCAACCTGAATGAACTCAGAATCAATACCGTTGATGGGCATTATTTTGAGTCCCTCATAGAGGCCAATGCCATGCTTAACGTGAACAACTAAGTCCCCAGGCTTTAGGTCGCCAAAGGCTAAGCGCTTGGCCTGTTTCTGAAAGTCTTCTGCGGAGGAAGACTCAGTAACCCGTTGCTTGCGTCCAAAAAAGTCCTCTTCGCGTAGAAAAATAATTTGTTCTTCCTCTAAACGCATACTTTCAGGCAAATAACGAGGAATAATATGAAGAATAGAAGATGAGCTTTCTTGGTTTTGTATCCACGTATCCCAAAGGTATTCCTGTGGATCACATTTTACTGCTTTGAAATCAAGACGATCAATGACGTGGCAAAGACGCTCAACTTGCGATTGGTTTTTTATTCCAATAAATACCTTGTAATGGTTCTCTTTCCAGGAAGTAAGCTTTTGTTTTACAGCATGGAGCCAGGGATCTGATCCAGGAGCGTGGGACAGGCTTAGGTTCGAGAATTCAGTGACAGTGGCAGCGCGATAGTTAATTTTTATCTGATCATCGGAGTCATTCTCTACATATTCGAGGTTTGAGAAATATATCTGTCGAGACTCCAAAGGTGGTACGAGGTCTTCAAAAGTCGAAAAGAGATCCTTGTAATCAGGTCGGATCACAGTCGTATCGGCCGCGAGAAAGTCGGCCTTCATTTCAGCAAAAAGTTCATCAGAAACCCGAGAGATCTCAAGCGGGTCTAATAGCCAAATATTGAGGGATGAGTTGAAGTGATCGAAAGCAGTTTCAAGTTCATCATAAAAAGAGGGAAGCAAAAACTCCATGCCCGGAAAGTAATTTTTTAAAACCAAGGAGCGCAGGATCTCTTCGGACTCCGACTTATCGATCTTGCGATCCTCAAGAGTTTTCCGAAATTTTTTTAACAAGGACTCGTGATGATCGTCACGAAAAAGCGTTTCTTTTGCAGGAACAATGGCTACGTGAGCAACCCCTTCTTGGCTGCGCTGATCGAGTGGGCTAAAAAAGCGCAGGCTTTCGACTCGATCTCCAAAAAGCTCGATTCGAATTGGCCTGTCCTGAGCGGGAGAAAAAATATCGATGATTCCGCCGCGGATAGCATATTGGCCCGAGTCTTCCACCATAGGAGCGGATTGGTAGCCAAGCTCATTTAAAAAAACTGCGATATTTTCTGGCAACTCGGTTCCCACGCTCCAAGAGGGAGACAATTCCTTTAAATATTTGAAGGGGAGAGTTTTTTGACACAGCGCCCGCACAGAAGTAATAAAAATTTCACCAGGCTTTGCGTTCTGGGCTCGGTATAGAAACTGCAAACGATCGCTAATTACATGGGAGTTTGGATAAAGCCCTGAATAGGGTGAAACATCAAAGTGATTAAAAACAGAGCAGTTTTTAAGGGGATCAAAGAAGCGAATCATGCGCTTCAGCTCTTCGGCAGACTCATGACTACCAACTATTGCTAAATGCGGCAAGCTATTAATTTGTTTAGAATATGTTTGAGACAAAAAGAAAGAAAGTGGCAGCTCCGAAGCACTTCCCAAAACCTGAATTCTTGTTTTTTTTGTCTCAAAGGCTCTTTCGAGAAGAGTCTCAAGTCTTGTATGAAGTAACTCTGTTTTCATTTTTATGTGATTTTGCCACTAGTTAGGGGATCTTTCCATTCATATTTCTTGGATTTCATGCAAGGCATGAGTATAAAGATATAATTCTCGACAACATGTCAACCATGGAGGGGTCATGCCATTAGGCGGAGTCATATTTATTAGCGTCTTCGTAGCAGTCTTCGGCTGTTTGTGTTTGTATCTCGGCCGCTTATTCGGAGGAAAAAAATATCAAGATAGCGTTAAGCTTGAGGCTTATGAGTGTGGAATTCCCAGTCAAGAAAAAAAGGGAACAAGAATTTCTGTTAAGTTTTATCTGACGGCTATACTTTTTATTCTTTTTGATATTGAAATTATTTTCATGTATCCGTGGGCGACAAGTTTCAAAGAGATGATAGCTGCGGGTATTGGTGCCTATGCACTGATTTCCATGATGATTTTTATTGCGATTTTCATCTTTGGATTATTTTGGGAAATCAAATCTAAAGCTTTGGAGTGGGACTAGACCATGGGTTCAGACGCATTTGAAATAACAATTAATGGCATTAAGCTTGTTTTGGTTTTTTTACTAATGGTTCAGGCGGTTCCGGTTCTTGTTTGGCTGGAGCGACGAGGGTCGGGATTTATACAAAATCGATTTGGACCAAATCGTGTTGGCCCGCTAGGATTGATGCAACTGCTGGCTGACGCCGTCAAGTTTTTAACAAAGGAAGAGTTTTCTCCGAAGGCAGCAACGAAGTTGTTGTTTTATGCGGCGCCAGTTTTTGCCTTGATTCCAGGTACTCTTGGTTTTGCTGCAATTCCCATGAGCTCGCCACTTCATTGGGGCAACTATGTTTTTCCAATTCAAGGCTACAACATGGGCGTCGGCATAGTTTTTATACTTGGGGTTTCCTCTTTAGCGGCATATACGATTTTAATGGCGGGCTGGGGGTCAGGAAACAAATACGCATTGATGGGCGCCTTGCGGGCAAGCGCTCAGACGATCAGCTATGAGCTGGCGCTTGGGCTTTCTCTTGTTGGTATCATTATGATGTATGGCACCTTCAATTTAAGCGAGATGATCAGTGCACAAGAAGGCACAATGGTCTTCCATGCGTTTGGCAATACAGTTTCTACTGGCTGGCTACCAAATTGGGGCATTTTTTACCAGCCGCTTGCGGCAGTCCTTTTCTTTTCTGCAACATTTGCAGAATCAAATCGGATACCATTTGACTTGGCCGAGGGCGAGGCCGAGCTCGTTGCTGGCTTCCATACTGAGTATGGAGGGTTCAAAATGCTTTTATTCTTCATCGGCGAGTATGGCCACATGATGGTAGCGTCCGGCTTGATGGCGACTTTTTTCTTTGGTGGCTACAATATTCCTTGGACAACTACTGAGCAAGTTTATCAATGGGCCATGGGTATTGCTGGTACAGCAGATGGCGCGAGCGCGCTGACCTCTCTTGTGCATTTTCTTTCTTACATGATCAAGCTTGGGGCATTTCTTTGGATTTTTATTTGGATTCGCTGGACGCTGCCACGGTTTAGATATGATCAGTTGATGGATCTTGGCTGGAAGACGATGCTTCCCTGGGCGCTTGCTAATACAGTTATTTCAGCAGTTGTGATTTTCGCAGTTTCTTACTCTTGGTAGGAGTTTTTTGTGACAGCAGATAGTTTCATATTTTGGATGTTGGCTGCAGTGACCCTTTGTAGCGGTCTTGCGGTTGTGTTGGTTGCGAACCCAATTTACTCGGCTCTTTGTCTTGCAATGACGATGGTGGGCGTTTCTGCACTGTTCGCGACCCTGGGGGCTTACTTTATTGCGGGTGTGCAAATGATTGTATATGCCGGCGCTGTTTTGGTTTTATTTGTTATGGTGCTGATGCTTTTTGATTTAAAAACAGAGCTTGGGACATTTTCGCGCGGAAAAATAAGTGGTCTACTTAAGATTGCTACCGTGGGTGTTCTGGCAGGCTTTTTGGCGGGCGTTTTCAGTATGAGCAGTGAGTTGGCCGGAAAATCCGAATCAGCGGGAGCCCTTGCGGGGACTGAGGCCAGCAAAACACTGGGGGGCCTTTTGTTTACGAAATATATTCTAGGTTTTGAGGCCTTGGGGGTTTTGCTCTTGGTCATCGCAATCGGAGTTGTCGGTCTTGCACGTAGCAAAGGTGGAACACATGCCAAGCACTAATATTATTACCCACATTGGGCTAAATCATTACCTCGTTCTTTCGGCACTTCTTTTTGTAATTGGAATGGCTGGCGTTCTTTTAAGAAGAAATGTCATAGTTTTGTTGATGTCTCTTGAGCTTATGCTTAATGCGGTCAACATAAGTTTTGTCGCCTTTGGTAAGTATCTTGATAAGCTTGACGGTCAAGTTTTGGTATTTTTTGTAATGACAGTTGCGGCTGCGGAAGCCGCTGTGGGACTGGCAATCGCAGTTTCAATTTTTAAACGATATAAAGAAGTGGACATTCGCTTCTTCGAGCATTTGAAGGGATAATCGCCAATGAGTCACAGCATCCTGATGTCGATTTTAATCCTTAGCCCGCTTGTTGGTTTTTTGATCAATGGTTTTCGATATAAAAAGCATAGTTATATAGTAGCGGGGTCCATTGCGACAGCCGCCGTATTTATTTCATTTGTGTGTGCGATTTTCTTAGTAACGGATCTTATTAGTATGCCAGAAGAAAGCCGTCGCATCCTTGTCACTTTTTTTGAATGGGTAAGCGTCGGTAACTTAAAAATTGATGCGGCATTTGTTGTTGATCAGATCAGCGCGATCATGATTTTAATTATCACTGGAGTAGGCTCTTTAATTCATTTGTTTTCGATCAGCTATATGCATCACGATAAGGGAGTTGCAAAATACTTTGCCTACCTAAATCTATTTATTTTCAACATGCTGATACTTGTTCTTGGCAGCAACTTGCTCGTGATGTTTGTTGGCTGGGAAGGGGTGGGGCTATGCTCTTACCTTTTGATTGGCTTTTGGTTCACAGATAAAGAGAAAGCCGCAGCAGGCATGAAGGCCTTTATTGTGAATCGCGTTGGCGATGCGGCCTTTCTGCTTGGAATGTTTATCTTATTTCTTTCCTTTGGAACATTAAGCTTTTCTGAGCTCAATGCGCTAGCGCCAGAGGTTGCGGATCCGACATGGCTTGGAGCTGTGACACTAGGAACTTTGTTTTTATTTGTCGGAGCAACTGGTAAGTCGGCGCAGATTCCACTGTATGTATGGCTGCCCGATGCGATGGCGGGCCCAACGCCGGTTTCCGCTTTGATCCATGCCGCAACAATGGTTACCGCCGGCGTTTATATGATTGTGCGCTTGAATCCGATGTTTATCATGGCGCCAAATACAATGATGATCATTGCTATTATTGGAGCCACAACAGCGGTGATGGCTGCGACAATTGGCATGACCCAATGGGATATAAAAAAAATCCTCGCATACTCGACCGTCTCTCAGCTTGGCTATATGTTTCTTGCTTGCGGCGTCGGTGCTTTTGGCGCGGCAATGTTCCATCTTATGACTCACGCCTTCTTTAAGGCGCTGATGTTTTTGGGCTCAGGTTCAGTGATCCATGCGATGCATGAAGAGCAGGATATCCGCAAAATGGGCGGCCTTAGAAAGTATCTTCCAATTACGCACTTTACTTTTGTTCTTGGTTGGCTAGCGATTATTGGAATGCCCCCCTTTGCAGGCTTTTTTTCTAAGGATGAAATCCTATGGAGTTCATTCCGCTCTCCCTATGGCCATGTGGCGCTTTGGGCAGCTGGGGTTTTTGGAGCAGTGCTGACGGCGTTTTATATGACCCGCTTGATGGCGCTAACTTTTTGGGGTAAAAGTCGTATTTCGAAAAATATACATCCTCACGAGTCTGAGGTGATGATGACAATCCCATTGATCGTTTTGGGTATTTTGTCAGTAGTCGGAGGTTGGGTTGGCATTCCTCATGTGATCGGAGAGATCTTCGGGGGCATTCCTAATATTTGGGCGCATTGGCTACAGCCATTAATTAAAGAATTGCCAGTGGGCGAAGGTGGTCATGCAGACGCGAGTCTTGAGTGGACGTTCATGGCAGTCTCGGTTGGTCTAGCAGCAGTTTCCGCTTTTGTTGCCTTTCAAATGTACGTTCGTAAGCCGGGAAGCTCTGAAAAAGTCGCCGAAGCCTTGGGCCCAGTTTACAAAGTGGTTTATAACAAGTATTTCGTTGATGAGGCTTACTTTGCTGGGATTATTAATCCATTGGTGAAGTTTAGCCGCGCACTTTGGTATTATATCGATGTTAACTTTATTGATAAATGTACTTACTGGGTGGGAGATCTTGTAAAAGGAGGCGGCTCGTTGATTCGCACTTTGCAAACCGGAAATATGCAGCAATATGCAATGTATATTGGTCTTGGTCTGGTGTTTGTTCTTTCTATTCTTTTAATGAGGTAATTTCATGTTACTCAGCGCGATTGTTTTTCTGCCTCTTTTGTTTGCACTAGCCGTAGCCCTTTGGCCGCGAGTAAACTCTGTCCGCCCTTTGGCCTTAGGATTCTCTGTTATAGAGTTTTTCCTAAGCCTCAGTGTTTTGCAAAAGTTCGACCCAAGTTCGGCGGCGCTTCAGCTTGTTGAAAAGCATCTATGGATTGGAAGATTTGGTATTTCTTATTTTATGGGAATTGACGGCCTTTCTTTGTGGCTTGTGATCATGACGACCTTCCTGACTCCGATTATTATTCTTGCAAGCTGGACATCAATTGATAAGCGTATAAAGGGCTTTCATGCCTGTTTGTTCATACTGCAAACGGCAATGCTAGGAACGTTTCTCGCAATGGACGCAATTTTTTATTATGTATTCTGGGAGCTTTCACTTGTTCCTATGTACTTCATGATCGGCATCTGGGGCGGCCCAAGGCGTATTTATGCAACCGTGAAGTTTTTTATTTTCACGATGGCAGGGTCTGTGCTGATGCTTGTTGCGATGATTTATATGATGTATCTGACTCAAGAAGCCACCGGCCAAATGAGCTCCAGCCTTTTGGATTTCTATAAATTAAAAATTCCTTTTGTTGGGGGACAGTTCCTTAGTCTTCAAACCCTGCTATTCTTTGCGTTCGCCTTGGCATTTGCTATCAAGGTTCCGGTGTTTCCTCTTCATACCTGGCTGCCAGATGCTCACGTGGAGGCTCCAACTCCAGGCTCTGTAGTTCTAGCTGCACTTATGCTTAAAATGGGCACCTACTCATTTCTTCGCTGGGTGATACCCTTGTTTCCAGAGGCCGCCGAGTACTGGGCCTGGCTTTTTATGCTGATAGGTGTGATTGGCATTGTTTACGGGGCATTGGTAGCCATGGTTCAGCCTGATATCAAGAAGCTTGTTGCATACTCCTCCGTATCGCACATGGGATATGTTTTGCTTGGCCTGTTTACTTTTAATATTTTTGGTTTGCAGGGTGGTTTATATCAGATGTTGAATCATGGAATTTCAACCGGCGCTCTTTTTATTTTGATTGGTATGATATACGAAAGAACGCACTCCCGTGAGATTTCGAAATACGGTGGCCTGGCCGCCGTGTTGCCGATCTTTGCGAGTTTCTTTTTTATAATTACCTTGTCTTCGATTGCGGTCCCAATGACAAATGGTTTTGTCGGGGAGTTTTTAATTCTTCTTGGAAGCTTCAGCGCAATGCCGGGCTATGCTTACGTCGCCGTTCTTGGGGTGGTCTTGGGTGCGGTCTATATGCTTTGGATGTTTAAACGAGTTTTTTTTGGACCCGCAGGAGCGCTTGTTAGTGATGACAAGCACCCACTTCACGATTTGAGCATGCGTGAAATTGCAGTCATGGTGCCACTAGTTATTATGGTGTTTTGGATGGGACTTTTTCCGAATCAATTTCTTGATTGGTCAAAGGCCAGCGTGACCCATTTAATTAAAAACCGCTCTGCATACAGCCTGGCAATTTATGGAGCGACGGATGCCGTGCCCAACAGTGTAACTGAGCAATCCGCTCCAGCGAAAGAGGGAGCTCAATAATGAAGTCGAATATTACATTGAATGACTTGATTCTTATTTCTCCTATGATTGCTTTGTTTTTGGCGAGCTTGATTCCAATTACTCTGAAGGTGCTAAGGGGCAATCGTGAGCAGAATGCACTTTCAACCTTAATTCAAGGCCTTATCGGCCTTGTGATTTCAGCAGTCCTTTTGGGGATTTTCTCTGGCCCAGCAGGCGCGACTGCCTTTAACCATAGTCTTTTATTTGATGGAATTACTCAATGGATGGGGATACTCGCGCTTTCTGCGGCGGGGGGCTCTTTGGTGTTGATGTATGAGAACCCAGCAACAAAAGGAAATCAGTTTTCGGAACTTGTGTTTCTAACATTGAGCTCATCGCTGGGAATGCTAATCTTGGTTTCTGCGGTGGATCTTTTGATGGTCTTTATCGGTCTTGAAATGATGTCTTTATCCCTTTATTTGATGATCGGCATGAGCCATGAAGAAAGGCTCGCGAAAGAGGCAGCGCTTAAGTATTTTGTTTTGGGTGGATTTGCCACGGCAATTTTCTTATATGGAGTTGCATTCATTTTCGGATCTACGGGCAGTACAAACATATTAGACTTTCTTGAGGCCGCCAGAGGCCTTGTAGTAACAAGCCGCTTGTTTTTATTCGGTATTACCTTTGTGATTATCGGTTTTTGTTTTAAAGTCTCCATTGCGCCATTTCACGCTTGGACACCAGACGTCTATCAAGGGGCGCCAACACCACTTTCAGGTTTAATGGCGACGGCGGTTAAAACCGTTTCTTTTGCCGCATTCCTTAGAATTATCGCAACACGCAGTCTGGAGGGGTCACAGAATCTTTTTGACGTTCTTCAGTGGCTCGCGGTGGTAACAATGATTGTTGGCAACGTGGCCGCGATTATGCAGAACAACTTGAAGCGCATGATTGCTTACTCAAGTGTTGCGCATTCTGGTTATATTTTGGTGGGCCTGATCACGGCGGGAGTGAGTGAGGTCGGATCGTTCGGAGCAGCAAGTGTGATTTTTTATCTAATCAGCTACGCGTTGATGACTCTAGGTTGTTTTGCCATCATTAGCATGATGGAAAACTCTGAAAATGCGATTATAAATGTAGATGACCTTGCTGGCTTCGCACGCAAGCGCCCGCTCTTGGCGCTGTGCTTTACAGTTTTTTTATTATCGCTTGCTGGGATTCCACCAACGGTAGGCTTTTTCGGGAAGTTTTATTTATTTAATGCCGCTGTCGGTGAGGGTCTTTTATGGCTTACGGTCTGGGGCGTGATCAACTCTGTGATTAGCGTATACTACTACCTTCGCCCAATCGTTGTTATGTACATGAAAGATGGTGAGGCAGACATAGCCTCGCATCCTTTGAATGCGACAACGGTGGCGGTACTTGTTTTCGCGGCTTGCATTATACTGCTGGGCTTGTCGTCCGGGCCGATCTTTACGGCAATTGAGAAGAGCTTAATGTAATATAAAACAAGAGGCAAATTTACCGGTGACCATAAACCTTAAGCACGCGTGGGCGTTTTTATTGAGGTAGGTCACAGGTAAATTTCTTTCTGCCCCCAGACCACTCTCATTTTTGACCTCTGAGGAACTTTTCAGTTTATCAGAAATTGGGATCTCGATAAAGTTTAAATGTTTCATCGGG
>JANMPT010000089.1:0-20059 GCA_031370005.1 Bdellovibrionales bacterium
TCTCTTCAAAAGAGCTTTTTAATACCCTGGTAAAGGCTAAGCCCTGCCAAAAGGGAGTGGAGAGCTTGCTTCCGCGATAGGCTTTAGTGATTTTTCGCGCAATAAGACAAGTCACAGCTCGCAAGAAATTCTGAAAGCCTTTGCGGTACTTAAACCTGCACTTGATATGAAGGTGGTTTCCAACATTAACTATCTCAGCAATGAAGACCCCAAACTTCGCAGCTTTTTTTCGTAGGATTTGATCCACGTAAATTGAATTTGCAGGAGTTAAAAAACTCCAGGCCCCTTTTGCGTGCTCTGATTTTAGCACCAGGTGGATCCACTTTCCTGTGGATAGGGGCCGCTGTTCTTTGCGATGTCCACGGGATGTGGGGCCGCCATGGCAGGTCCTGCCGTATTTGGCTTTGGTTTCTTTCATCTTGTGGTAGTCAAAAAAGCTGGCTTGTTTGGTAATAAATTTGGGGCAGTATAGTTTAGAAGCTAAAACATGGCAATTAGTTTCTGTTATAAATAGTGAGTTTTGTTGGGTGTTAACACGGACTTCGGGGCTTAAGCAGGGCTTCTGTTTTACGTAGCCCCTTTAGTTAAGAATTCGTTTGAATCCTTTAAAAATGTAACCAAGTAGTGGCAGTCGTTCGTAAAGCTCCTCAGATAAATCAAAATAGTCACGATGGAATTCGCAGAGGCCGCTGCTGTTAAATTTAAAATGTGATGTACCATTCACTGAAAACTTTCGTCCCATAAACTGAGCAGTCATAATCCAGGTGACGAAGGCTTGGTGTTCTTGTTCTAGGACATTTTCAAAAGAAAAACGCATGTCTTTTAGTTTAACTAAAGTTCTCTGATAGTATTTTTGAAGCTCATCTGCCGTGTAAAGTTCGGTGAAGGGATCTTTAAAAAAAAGATCCCTGGCATAGTGTTTATGTACATTTTTTATGCTCTTTAGGCTGGGGTTAAGATTCCACTGCAAGAATTCATTGAGGTGGGTCGAGGTTCTTGGCAGAGTTGCTTTTTGATTAACTTTGGCCTTCCGTTGGTGAGAGCGTACTTGGGATGCATTTGTATTTTGTGTTTTTTCCATAAAAGACCTCCGTTACAACGTTCTCATAGCTATGTGGCATTGGTCGAATGATGTTCTCGTCATAAAGTGAAGTTGATTCCTCAGTTGTTCCGTGATTTGATCTTTGACATGATTAAAGATAAAAAAATACTGAGCTGGGCTCTTTATGATTGGGCGAACAGCGCCTATTCAACGACAGTGATGGCAGGATTTTTCCCACTTTTTTTTCAAAAATATTGGAGTATTGGAGCTGATTCCATAATTACAACGACACGTTTAGGAACAGCTATTTCCGTTTCCAGTTTTATAATCGCAATGTTAAGCCCGATTCTAGGTGCTATCGCAGATTTGCGATCTCATAAAAAACTTTATACCTTTCTTTTTATGATTGTCGGAGCTCTAAGCTGTGGTTGGATGTTTTTTATTGGCCAGGGGGATTGGTGGTCGGCAATCTTAGCTTATGGCATTTCTATGATGGCCTTTAATGCGAGTTGTGTATTTTATGATGCCCTTCTTCCCTATGTGGCGACAGGCCGTAAAATGGACTATGCCTCCTCAATGGGTTATGCGGTTGGCTATTTGGGAGGTGGCGTGCTTTTCTTAATTAACGTTATGATGCTGAGCTTTCCTGATAAATTTGGTCTTGCAGGAAAAGAAGCCGCCGTTAAGTTTTCCTTTTTGACAGTGGGTGTATGGTGGTTTGTATTTAGTTTTCCACTGATGAAAAATGTTCCAGAGCCAAAATCGGAATTCAAAGGTTCATTTTTCAAGATGATGAGCAGTAGCTTTTCTAGCCTTAGGAAAACCTTTCTTATTTTACTTAAAGAAAAAAATATTTTGTATTTCGTTTTGGCTTATTGGCTTTATATTGATGGTGTTTACACAGTTATGACCATGGCAGTGGATTATGGCGTGTCGCTTGGTCTTGATGCCAAAGATCTCATGTTGGCTTTGTTACTCACTCAATTTATTGGTTTTCCATGTGCATGGGCTTTTGGTACTGTGACCTCTCGATGGGGACTAAAAAAGCCGATTCTTTTTTGTATAGTAGTCTATGCAATCACTGTGGTTCTTGCGACTCAGATGACCACGGCTTTGCATTTCTATGCTTTGGCTTTGGTTATTGGGGCGGTTCAGGGTGGCGTACAGTCCTTAAGCCGCAGTTTTTTTGCGCATATGATTCCGAAGAAATCCAGTGGGGAGTATTTTGGCCTGTTTAATCTTGTAGGTAAATTCGCTTCGATACTGGGGCCTTTAATTGTGGCCTGGACAGTGTATTTTAGCGGACAGCATCGTTTAGGAATGGGGGGCCTTTTGATATTGTTTGTTCTTGGTGGCGGGCTTCTTTTAAAGGTAAAGGAGATTGAAAGCGTCTAGTTTTTTGCAATTCTTACATTTAAAAGCTCAGTCACAGAGGTTGCTTTTTTCAATAGATAGACTCTGCTATAGTGTTGCCCATGAGTTACAACCACCGAGACCACTATTTTAAAAAGGCCAAAGAAGAAAATTACGCAGCTCGCTCTATTTTTAAACTCGAAGAGATCGATAAAAAATATAAACTTTTTAAACCAAATCAAATGGTTTTAGATTTAGGGGCATCGCCCGGATCATGGTCACAATATGCTTCTCAAAAAACCGGAGCCCAGGGACGAATTATTGGCGTCGACTTAAAACCTGTGACAGTTAGTTTAAAAAATGCAGTTTTCATTCAAGCGGATCTTTATGATTTAAAGCTCGAAGATATTTTTAAAGAGCATGGCTTCACCCCGCCTTTTGACATTGTAATGTCAGACATGGCACCAAATACGACTGGTCATCGCTTCACCGACCAAGCACGCTCTGTGGCTTTATGTGAATTGGCGCTAGAAATCGCTCGTCGGTTTCTCAAGCCTGGGGGCCACTTTGTATGTAAACTTTTTCACAGTGAAGAGTTTGTAAAGTTGCGGGGGGAAATCAAGAAGGACTTTCAGAAATTTGAAGCGCTCAAGCCTGACAGCACAAGAAAAATTAGTAAAGAGATTTTCCTGGTTGGAATTACTAAAAAGTCGTGAAATTCGTCAGTGCATGTTGACTGCGCCTTGTGCCTGCAAAAATTGCTGACAGCGTGGGTCACAGGCCATGACAACTTCATAACGGGTCGGGTCCAGACCTTTTGCCAGAGTAATAGGCCTTGCAACATGCGCAAGAGTTACAGCTTCGGCAAAAAAAAGGACGCGCTTAGGACTACTCATGGTTCTTTTCTACAGATGAAAACTTAAAAGTTAAATAAAAACTGAAAATCATCTCCAATATAGAAACGAAGCTTGCCAAAATCTCTCAAAAATAGAGAGAAGCCGTTTTTTGGACTACGCTTGCTCCTTTTTGAAAGAAGGGGTAGGATCGCTCTCATGGTCCGTTGGCTGTATCTTGATCTCAATTCTTTTTTTGCTTCCTGTGAACAGCAGGAAAATCCTGAGCTCCGGGGCAAACCCGTGGCGGTTGTCCCTTTGATGGCAAATACAACAGCGGTTTTAGCAGCTAGCTACGAAGCGAAAGCCAAAGGGATTAAAACCGGAACGCTGGTGGGGGATGCCAAAAGAATGTGCCCGGGTCTTCGCTTGGTTCAATCTCGACATAAGATTTATATTGGCTATCACCAAAAAGTACGTGAGGTCTTAGAGAGTTGTATTCCCATTCATTCCGTCTGTTCAATTGACGAGTTTGCCTGTGAACTGACGGGCTCTCAACAAAATCTTGAAGTCGCCACGGCCTTAACGACGAAAATAAAAAATGAGATTCGCGAACGGGTCGGTGTTTGCATGACCTCTTCTATTGGTCTGGCACCGAATATGCTTTTGGCGAAAATGGCTACAGATATGCAAAAACCAGATGGTTTTATCACTATTGAGCCCGCGGAGCTTCCAAAAAGACTTTTTCCTCTGAAATTGCGTGATGTTCCTGGAATTGGGCCAAAGATGGAGCAAAGAATCAATCAAAAGGGTATCACCTCCATGGAACAAATGCTGGGGCTCAATGAAAAACAAATGCATGGTTTGTGGGGCAGTTTGCTCGGTAGTCGTTATTATTACCTTTTGCGAGGAGAGAATATTCTCGTCCCAAAAAATAAAAGCCAGAGTATCGGTCATCAGCACGTTTTGCCACCCAATGAGAGATCCTGGGATGGAGCCTTGGGTGTGGCCCAAAAGCTTCTTTCAAAAACAGCAGTGCGCTTACGTAAAGAGAACTTTCTTACGAAGCGTTTAAGTCTTTCAGTAAAATTTATGAATCATCATGAAAAGTTTGAGAAATCCATCAAGTTGCAGGAAACTCAAGACACAGCTTTATTATTAGTTCAACTCAATCGTTTTTTCACTGAGATATCTCGTAAATATAAACCATTGATGGTCTCTGTTGTTTTGTCTGACTTTAGAAATTCAGAGAGTCATCAGCTTTCATTTTTTGAAAACACCAAGCGTGAACAGCTTTTTGGTGTAGTGGATAAGATTAACGAGAAGTTTGGCAAAGATACTATTTATTTAGCATGTCTTCATGATAAAATGGATGTGGCTCCCGCAGCCATTGCATTTTCTCGGATTCCAGAACTCGAGGAGTGATTATCAGGGTATATTTCTATGCAGTTCTAAGGTTTTAAATGGAAGATCTTCGCTACCTGGATCCGCGTATTCCGGATCCAGCTTTGAAGAGAAATCTTGGGACGGGTTCATGCCAACATTGTCGGCATTGTCGAAAGCTCCGAGGTCTGTGTCTTTCATAATAAGTGAACGATAGATATTGAGTGTGGTTTGCTGTTTGGTCTTTCCGATGAGAAGCTCACTGTCGTTGCCAGTTCGTGTAAGCTGCTGGATAAGTTTTTCGGGGTCCTTCAGATTTGAATTTACAGCCATAAGTAAAGCCGCAGTTCCGCTGACAAAGGCTGTAGCCTGTGAGGTTCCTGTCATCGTTCCGAAGATTCCTCCTGGAAGACTTGAGACGATATTTTTTCCAGGCGCAGCAATATCCACGCTGTGACTTCCATAGTTACTAGAGGGAAGTACTTTGCGGCGCTCGTCAATGGCCGTGACTGAGATGATGTTGGAAAGACCATAGTTTGCAGGATAGAATCCAAAAATGTCAGAATTGCTGTTCTCATTTCCTGCTGCCGCAACAAAAAGGATTTCTTGCTTTCGGGCCTTGCGAATAGCACTTTCTTCATCGGAAGATTTGGTTGTTCCACCGCCTGAGTAGTTAATAATGCGCGCTTTCATTTGTGTAGCATAGCGGATGGCTTTTACAGTATTAACCAGATTGTTTTCGCCGGAATTTTCAGGATTATAATATTTGATTATCATAAGAGTCGTTTTAGGTGCCAGATGCTGGATGATTCCAGCCACGTGAGTGCCATGGCCATGAAGATCTGAGAGATCATTGTTGTTATCAGCAAAATTCCAGCCATGAACATCGTCGATGAATCCATTCTGGTCGTCATCAACGCCATTCTTTGATTTATCATTACCCAGATCGTCAGTTCCGGTCTCGCCTGGATTTGTCCATAAGTTATTTCGAAGGCTCGGATGCAAGGTATCTGCACCTGTATCGATAACAGCGACAACAATATTTTTACTACCCTGACTCAGAGACCAGGCCTGCTTGGCCTCTACCATTTGCAGGCTGTAAGAGAGTGTCTCTGATGGATTTTGTATTTTTGCCAAGCCTGTACTGGAAATAATTAATATGGACAAAAGTGGAATTTTAATAAGAGTCATTAAGGAGCCCTCGCGCATTCTGGTAAGATATTTTCTGGATTTCACTTCCTTGTGTGACTTTGACTTGATTTAGATACTTAAGACCATCAGCACCTTTTTTGTACCGAAATTCATAGGCGGTTTTGTTGATAAGTTTTCCTGCGCAGCGTTTTTCTGCGACTGAGGTATAGTCGAAGCCTTTACCTAAACGGGTGAATTTAAAAGACTCATTACACTTATTTCGACTATCAATGCGTACGATCCAATCTTTTTCTTTGTTGTAGGTAAAGACCTCTTGAGTTTTATCAGGATAGTAAATCCGCGTTAGATTATGAAGATCGTCATAGTTATAGCTAAACGAGTTTTTCCAAGAGTTGGCTACGCGTACCAAATTTTGCTCTTTATAGTGATAATTTGCCTGACGGTTTTTCCCTAGCTCAATAGCTAAGATGTGTTGGCGAGTTGAATCGAATTTTATTTTCATTTCGGAGTTTTTATTAACTGTGATTTTTACTAGTAGTCCGCTGTAGTCGTAGATGAGATCAAGACGATCTCCGGTGCTGCTGATTAAGCTTATTAGTTTTCCGAGCTTGTTATATTTTTGAATGCTTTTTTGAGGTGTAGTTCTAAGGTAGGTGTTGTCTTTGAATTCGATGCTTTCTTTTTCTAAGGACTCGTAGAGATTCTCTTTTTTCTTTTTAAATCTTATAGGGGCTGTTAGGCGGCAATCATTGAGACTTATTTGGTCGCTCCGGTTAAGATCCAGCCTTTTTTCAAAGTCGGAGCACCACCCAAACCCAAAAAGACCGGGGTGCAGGGAGCGGCTATTGTAGGTTCGCCGCAGCTGAAAAATATGTGCGTCTTTTCGAATTTCAAAATCGATCCATGTTTTGTAATAGCTGGCATCCTTCATGTTAACATCAGCGTTTGCGGACAGGGATGTGTATGCGGAGAGAAATGTTAGGAAAAGAAATTTCTTCATGCTTGACGCTATTGCAAGACAAAGACCAAGCTCAAGTAAAGGTTAAAGCATAGGGAGCTGTTAGAAAACCTGAGGTGTCCATGCGCTGGTATGCGCTCACTAATGCATAGACAGGGTGTTAGAAAACTTACACCCTTAGGCGACTTGTTTGATGTTCGTTGGGCGTGTCGCAATTGTATATTTGTTTCGGCCGGTTTGTTTCGATTGATATAGTGCTGAATCCGCGCGCTTGACCCACTGATCCAGTGTCTCATTATGAATCCATTGGGCAATGCCCAGCGAGACTGTAAAATTGATCTTCAGCTCACCATGGATGAAAACCTCTCTGCGGACCTTAGTGAGAACCTCTTCAGCCTTTACAGAAGCATGTTCTGCAGTGAAGCCTGGTAGAATTACAGCGAACTCCTCGCCACCAATGCGGGCGACAAAATCATCTTCACGAGGGAAGGTCTCTTTCAGCATTTTTACACATTCTTTTAAGACATAGTCACCAATATCATGTCCATAGGTATCGTTGATTTTTTTGAAAAAGTCGATATCAAGTATAATAGCAGAAACTGGTGTCTGAGAAATTACCGCCATTTGCATGTGTTTTTTCATCTGCTCATCAAAACTTTTGCGATTAAATGCGGAAGTTAGATGATCCACACGCATATTTTGATTAGCTTCCATTAGCTGCTTTTTAACAGAAGAAAGATTCTTCTTCATTGTCGACATGCGTTTGGCTCTGCGGTCATCTTTTTGAGATTGATATTTTATATAGAAATCAATAAATTCACGGGATTTTGATCGAAGAGCATCAATGGAGTTTGCATCCACAGCCTCGCGCAATTGTTCAAGACTTTGCGTGGCCTCTGCATCTTTGGTTTGTTCGTATTGAATATCATCACTTAGTTGTTCTGCGAAATCCCATATAATGCGTTTAAAGTCATCAAAAGTATTTTGAATATAGGTGTATTCATCAATACGATAACTTGAAAAAAACTGACGAAGCTGAAAGAGAAACTTTTCTGAGGACTTGTTGTCTATACTCACAAGCCCTTTAACGAAAGAGTCGAAGGTCTCTCGCACACGACGAAGTGGTTGCTTATCAACTTCGAATAGATGTTTGCTATAGTTGTCCAAAATATAAAGAAGAGTGGCTCTGTCCTCTGTCATGTCGACATGGGGGGCGGATGTGCCGGTTTCGGTCTCATTCCAATCAAATTGATCAACGAGCTTTTTTACCCATTGTTTCAAGTGCGCCTCCTAAAAAAATTTAACATATTCTATTCGGCATATGTAGATCATCAGTGAATGGCTTAAGGTCTAGTGTGGAGACACAGTTGTGCGGTTTTTTCTTCTATCAAAAGACTATGAATCAACCTGGATCTATGTATAGAAAAAGATTACGAAAACGTAAAGTGTAGGATGTATAAGTCAGAGGTAAAATATCCTCCAAGCATAAGGAGGCATGATGAAAACCTGGGTGGCTGTCGTAAATCGTTCTGAAGCGAGAATTTTTGAAATTAATGAAAAAGAAAAGAACAAGCTGAAGCTCGTTGTGAAAATGGAAAATCCTAAAGGACGACTCAAAAATAGCGAAATCAATGCGGATCGTCCAGGAGTGAACGCATTTAGTTTTGCATATTCTCAAACAAGCCTTACAAAGTCTCAAGAACCAACAGATCGAGTTGCACAAGTATTTGCCAAGAGTATTTCAAAAGAGCTTGAAAAAGCATTTAATGCACACCTTTTTCAAAATTTAATTTTAGTGGTAGAGCCCCGTTTCTTGGGAAAAATTAGAGCCGCACTTTCAAAACAAACTTATGAAAGAGTGCTCACAACTTTACATAAAGATCTAGTACATGTAGCGGATCATGATTTGCACCAATACATATGGCCGAAGGAGGAGCAAATTATTTATCGATAAACTCAAAGATCCTATGAAAGCGCTAGAAAATCAATTTCAAGAGCAGGTAGATGTTTTTAGTAAGCACTTACGTGTGCAATCTAGACGATTGAGTTTTGAAGGCGTGCATGCTTTGCGTATTAGTATACGAAGACTTCAATCGCTAATCAGTCTACTTGAAACAAAGAGCACTCGTAAAGCGCTCAAAAACCCGAAACTCTCTTTGAATAAACTCGAAAATTTTTCAGGGGATCGTCGTCAATGGGATGTTGCTTTGCGTGGTGCAAGGAAATACCATTTCAGCGAGGCAGCGCTTTTAAAAGATGTAAGGCTTGCCGGCGGCAGATTACATAAGATTTTGAGAAGTTCAGAAATTCAGAAAATTCCCATTGAATTGAATTTTTTTATTAAAAATCACAATGCGATGGAGGAATTAGTTCAATGGAAGATATATCAAAAAATGCGCAGTAAACTAAAAGATTTACTTCATCAACGGAATTTTTCAAAAAGAGAACTCCATAAATTGCGAATTTCGGCAAAAAAAATTCGCTATCGATTTGAATCTCTAGGGCTTCCAACGGTTAAGCTCAAGGCGCTTCAGGATCAGTTAGGCAAATGTCATGATTTAACAATTTTGAGTGAGTATTATAATTGTCCTAAACAGGTTAAAAAGGACGAAAAAAAGGAGTGCAAGAAAGCACAAAGGCTGATTCGTCCAGCTTTACGCTCAGGTCTTGATGTGCTGGATTCTCTTCGTTAAGCTTTTTGTATGAGAAAATATTTAATCAGCATTAGTATGTTGGCAGTTTTGTGTGCTTGTTCCGAAGAGTCCAAAGTTAAAGAGATTGCTGTGGACGGGGCTAAAGAACGATTTAAAATGGAGATCAAGGCGGAGTTTGCAAAAGCAGTAATTGGAAAACCTCATATTCAGGCCACTGCAGTTCGAATTCTTACAGAAAAATCGGACTTTGATGTGCAAAAGTTGGAAATAAACTCTGATCGTGCTGACGTACTTGTCCAAGTTTTAACCACACCAGTAAAAGCTCGCACGGCTTTAATGGACGTTATGGAAAAGCTCGATGAGAGGAAAGAAGCCCGTTTTAATGTATCTGATGCCTTAACGCTGATCCTTCAGCAAATGAACCTCACTGAAACGCGAAGCCTCATAGTCTATAAGATGAAACTAGAAAAAAATGATGGCTGGCAGCTTACTAAAGATAAAAAGTAGAAAATCATGCTTCCTGTTATTTTAATTTGGCCATCATTACTTGCCAAGACAGATTTGATCAAGAGTTGTATGGCTTACCACTGGTTTTTTACCAATCAGGCGGCCTATCAGTCCGATTTTCTTTTCTACTGGCGGAGTGCGCGTTGGTGAACAGCCTCTAATGCTAGCAAATTGCGCCGACAAAAGGCTGCGGTGAAGCACTGTTCTTTGCAGGTTCATATCTAGCAGGGATTTTATTTTCGCAACAGCGGAGTCAGACATCTGACTGCGTGCTTGCAAAACTTCGATTAAACTTGTGGCTCCTTGCTCATAGTTTTGAAGTTTTAGTTGATAAACTTGCGACATCTGAACTTCTGCTTGAGTAGCAAGGTCGAATTGGCTTTTTGCCTCTTGAAGGCTATTTATGCTTACTTCGATAAGCCGAGTATTTTCTTGTTGCAGCATTGCATCTTGCAATTTGATTTCCTGAATACGCCTTTCGTTTAATTCATATGTTGGAAACTGTGCAAAACCAAAATTCATGCTGCCAGTGGCCTGCATATTGTCGAAACTTGTATGGGCACCAGTGGTACTGCGGCTGCCGATAGAAGCTCCACTGATAAAACTAAAAACTTTTGTCCATTTTTGGTCTTGGGCTGCTTTAATAAAGTACTTAATTTGAGCTCTTTCCAAGGAAATGCTGTTGGCCTTGTTGATTGTCGTTTGCAGAGCATCAAACTCAGAAAGTGAGCCCTCCATAACAGAGTTTTCCAAAACAATAAGGGTTTCAAGAGGCAGGGACAAAAATTTTCTAATGGCAGCGATTTCCTGTTTGTTTAGCTCTGCCAACTGAGAGGCCTTTACTCCGGCCATTTGTGCTTGTGCCAAAGTTTGCATCAAATCCGAAATAGGAATCAAGCCGACGGCGTAGCGTTTTTTCTGCATTTCATAAATTTCTTGAAGATCGCGATATTGTTGTTGGTAGATGGCTTGAACTTGTCGATCCGCAATCATCGTAAAGTATAAAGAAAGGGCCGAGCTATAGGTATTCAACTGCAAAGAGTTGTACGAAAGTTTTTCAGCCTCGAATAGATTTCTCTGTGAAGAGTAGTTGTACCAGTTGGAAGGGACCAGGAAGGGCACGAGGAAATCGACGGAAGAAAGAATAAACCCGCCTCCAGTGAAGCTCATAAGGCCGCTCAGGTTTAAAGAGGGAAGTAAGTTTGCTCGGGCGATATTGACTTGGTCTTTGGCATCATGAACTGCATAAAGAGCTTTAAGAACCTCAAGGTTCCCGCTCAAAAGCTGAGCTTGCAAAGAGCTTTGATTCAAAACAAAATTCTCAGCTGGGCTTTGGGCGAATGTCGGCGAGGTGACAAGGCTTATGCTCAGCAGTGCAATCTTTAGTAATTTCATATTTGATCCCCAGCGGGTCATCTTTCCTCGAAAAGTGTTTACTTTTCAAGTTACAAATTAGTCTTATAATAAATTCAATCAATTTTTAGTTTTTTAAAGTGCTATAACTTAACACTGAGCTCCGAAAGGTCATGGAAAACACCAAAAACTTAGCGAATGACATGATCTAGAACATAGTTTTTTTGGAATTAATTTGAAACTTAGCCTGAATACACATTGCTTGATGGATTAAAGGGGGTTTAGAAATGTGTCCAGATTACGTGAAAAACCTTCCAGACGGTCATCCAGTCAGAGTGTATTTTGATGAAAATGTTTATCTACGCGAAATTCTAAGAGAAATAGCCGAGATCGATGCCACCAATGAATTCCAAAAATTCTTGAGCCTCTTTAATCAACTCGGTGAAGTTGAAAAACGTTACGCAAGGAAAGAAAATCAACTTTTCCCATTTCTTGAAAAACGAGGTTGGACGGGGCCAAGTCAAGGGATGTGGTCCTTTCATGACGCGAATAGGGACTTGCTACGAGCCGTCCGTAAAAAAATCGAAAATAAAAACCTCGAAGGTCTCAATCGAGATATGCACATCATTGTCGGGGAGATGGAACGCTTGATGTTGGTTGAGGAAATGAGATTGTTTCCGACCGCGCTACAGATTTTAACTCAGGACGATTGGAAAGAAATGCGCGAAGGAGACGAAGAAATTGGTTGGATGCACATAGCCAATCAGCCGAGTGCCGCAGAAAAAAAGGAGCAGCTGTCAGTTGGGGGGATAGGAAGCCGCCTGCAACTTGACGAGGGCTCGATGACCCCAGAGCAGATCAATTTGCTTCTTAAGTTTATGCCAGTTGACTTAACCTATGTGGATGAAAATGACCGAGTTATTTTTTATAACCGAGGAGAAGCTCGGGTTTTTCCGCGCAGTGCGGGCATAATTGGCAGAGAGGTCCGTTTTTGCCATCCTCCCAAAAGTGTTGGTACCGTTTTGAGAATTTTAGAGGAATTTAAAAGTGGAACAAAAAATGAGGCTGCCTTTTGGATTCGTTTTAAAGGCCGAGTCATTCATATCAGGTATTTTGCTATAAGAGATCGGGAAATGAATTATAAAGGTGTTATCGAAATGTCCCAAGACATTACCGATATTCAAAAGTTAGAGGGAGAACAAAGGCTTTTAGATTGGGATGAAAAGTAAAATGAATTCAATTGCTAAGGAAAATCTATACGCAATGTCCTTTTTCAATCTAAGAAATTATTTTTTTCTGCCATTTTCAGAAGTCGGCAACGAGCATGAAAAACTTCACTGGATTGTTCGATTAAGATGGCTTGTCATAGGTTTTTTGATGGTCTTGGCCCCTTTTGGTCTCGCCTTGGGCGCTCTAGTGGGAGTAGGCTCCGGTGTTTATGCAGGAGTTTTGGGAGTGCTGCTTTGTTTTAACTTACTGACCCAGTGTGGTTGGTTTGAGAAGCGCCGAGAGGTAAAATCAGGGCTCGTCGCGTTTCAGCTCATTGTTGATCTTGCGGCCCTGACGGGCCTTCTTTCGCTCACTGGCGGAATTTTGAACCCCTTCTATGTTTTATTTTTTATCAATATTTCACTTGGCGCGACGCTTTTAGACGGAAGATGGAGCCTCGTGTTTTTAGTCCTATGCCATCAGGCTTTATTTATTGTTCAAATGCTAAGTTATTTTACGGAACGTGATTTACATCTTTTTCCCACATTTCTTATTCAACACATTGTTTTATTGATGGCATGGGGAGTGAGCCGTTCACTTGGCAGATATATTGCGATTCAAAAAAAAAAGCTAATTCAAGTGAAAATTTACGCTGAAAAAATTGATCGTCTTCGTGCACTGGGGGCTATGACAGCGGGTTTTTCCCATGAGTTTGCGAGTCCTCTGAACACCGTTAAGCTGCGCCTGGGCCGGGAACTTAGAGCCAATCCTCATTCCCAAAATTTACAAGAGATGAATATGGCAGTGCTTGAGTGTGAATCAGTTATTCGCCAGATGAACAGTGCTCAGCTGGACCCCCGTGACTTTCAGTTTCAGATTTTTAAATTGAGTTTTGCGACCGATAAGATTCTGAGCTCGTGGAGATACGAAAATCCAAAAGCGAAAGCTGATTTTAGTGCGAAGGCTGAGGTCGACAAAGTTAGGCTGCCAGTTTTAAATTACTCACAAGCCTTGATAAATCTTCTTGATAATGCCTTTGAAGCCAACCCGTCTGGCCATATTACAATAGTCATAGATCAACAGGAGTCTCATATTATTCTTTCAGTCGAGAATGAGGGGTCTTCGTTCTCTGAAGATGTTTTGCAAAGATTTGGTGAGCCCTTCGTTACAACTAAATCCACTGGAACAGGGCTCGGGCTTTACTCCGTCCAGCTTTTCGCCCAGTCCTCTGGTGGAAAAGCTTTCATTTCAAATTCAAAAATAGGTGCCAAAGTTGAAATTTTCATCCCTCAGTTCCTTGAGGAGGGTAGCTCGCCATGAACGAAAAAAAGCTTCTTTTGCTTGAAGATGATCGTCGCTTTCGGCACGCACTTGCTGAGGATTTTAAGGAAAGAGGGTATTTGGTTACCGAAGCTGGAAGCCTCAAGGAGTTAGAAAATATTGATTTTGATTATGCGGCAATTGATTTAAGACTTCTTGGTGAGTCAGGACTGGAGGCAATCCCAGAACTTAAAAAACAAAGTCCAGGCTGCCGAATTGTGATTCTTTCAGGTTATGGAAGTGTGGCCTCTGCGGTTGAGGCGGTCAAGCTTGGTGCGCTAAATTATTTGCACAAACCTGCAAGTTGCGAACTCATTGAGGCGGCTTTCAAGGATAGGCTGAAGAATGACGGTTCGCGAACTTTTCAAGTTTCACCCTTGGATCAGCACGAGCATGAGTATATTGAATTTGTGCTTTCTCAAAATAGAGGGAATATCACGAAAACGGCTAAACAACTTGGCCTGCACAGACAGAGTTTGCAAAGAAAACTAAAAAAATATCCTTAGTCAGAGTCCTGTACCTATATCGAGTGATTGCCAAAAAATTTAATGAGACTGCAACGTTTTGTTGCGGTGATTTTTAAGAATTTTATGCGTAATGTGGTCCAGATTTTGGTCTTAAGAAATCGACCGAAATGCTCGACCAAACAATCAAATTTCTGCAGAGCTTAAGAAGCCGGATATAGATTGATGGCGATTAAATAATGACGAAATTCTTCGAAAGATTGATGTCAAAACTACATCGCTCGTATTAGACCAAAATATCTTTTCATTAGATGCTGTGCCGCCATTTCAAATTAGCCGCAGCATGCTGAATCATTTTATCAAACGTTCACTCTGAATTTGCATCAAGAAAACCATTACTGCCGAGCCCAAGCTCGTAATTTTTCTAAAGCATCCTTCTCAGGATAAGTCATGTCCTTCCAAGTCCTACTCGTGAGTTGCTGGTAAGATTCAATAACTGATTCCACGAGACGCTGCTTAACATGCGTATCCACCTTTAAAGAGCTTATCGCATTTTCAAGCTGAGTCAGGTTTAGTGCCTCTCTGATGCCGGGAAGCTTACTCACATCAGTTTGGGTGGTTTGAACTTGCGAAAGGGCACGATCAATTTGCGAGACATCTCCCTTTTGTCTGGTATCAACGACTATTTTCTGAAGAAGGTTATTGATTTGAGCCAACATCGTTCCAGAAATTCTTTGCGTTGTCGCAAAGGCATCGGGATTATACTCAGATGAAACGTTGCCTACGGCCTCGATCATTTGAGAATCCATTTTACGGAATGTGGGTTTACTAGATGAAAGCTTGGCATTTTGTGATAGCGACTTCAAAGTTTCATTCACCTGATCACCAATGCTCACAAAATTCATATTGATTTGCACGTCTTTCGGCATCGTTTTGCGCTTGGCTTCGAGCTGCTCCATATTAATCGTCGATCCACCATCGGTAAAAAGGACCATATTAGCTTTTTGAAAAAGTTTTTCGCGGGCTCCTTGGGCTGCCTTGTTACGATAGCTCGTGCCGATGATGTCATAGAAATTTTCAACGGCTTTTTGAATGTCCGTGCCACCTGACGTTTGCGTTCGCATATTCATTCGGCGCGATAAGAAATTTTGCGCGTCTTCGCGGGAGGCGATGTGTACACCTTGAAGAATGTTGTCATTAAAAGGAATTAGGTAAATTTCATGGGTCGGTCTTCCAATGGCATCGGTGTCGCTGAGCGCTTTGTCCACGAAGGCCATAAGAAGTGCATCTTGGCTCTCAATTGGGCGACCATTCATGCTCAGCGAAACGTCGTAGTAAATAACTGAGACTTTTCTCTCTAAAGGATTTTTCGGACTGATGACCCGTCTGGTTTCAAGGCTTCCCATCGCAAATTGTCGGCCTTGCAGAGTTGGCGCAAACATATTTTCACCAGGACGTAGGGTCCAAAGCATTTTAGCAAAATCAAGAGGGTTACGGGTAACAATGAGGTCCTGACGTGGTTTCGGCGCAAGACTTCGATTTAATGTGGGCTCATCTTTCCACTGGGGCTCAGGCGTGGAATTTAAGGTCATATCGACGAATTCACTAACGGCGCCCATCTGCAAAAGTGGCTTTAACTTTCCGCTTACGATGTCTTGGGCAAGTCTTATGCTCGATGAGGAACCAATTTGGTCATAATCTTTTCCATACTGTTTTGAGAGCCAATTCTTTGAAATATTACCGGGCAGGCTCTTAATTAAATCCTGGACGGCATCGAATTCCTTAGAGTTAACGTGTTTAATTTGATCAAGACCTCGAATAATTCCTTCAATTGAATGAAGAGCTTCGGTTTCTTGTTTCGTGAGACTTCGGTATTCACCGAGCGCGAGCAAGAGTCTTTCAACAATCATTAATTTTTGTTTTGCTTCACGGGCATTGTTTTGGCTGAATTCCACACGGATATCAGTCAGAAAAGTCTGTAGACCGCTGAACTTCGCAAATTTAGTATCATTAAGAATCGTCGATATTTTTCCTCTGGATCGTTCAACGACGTTTTTCCAATTTGAATTTTCACCAAGCGCATCGAGGACAGCCGCGCTTTCTGTTTGAAACGACGTTTGATGGCCATCATGAATTAAGTGTTCAAGCAGCATAAGTTCATTGCGCTTGAGGACTCGATCAATAAGTGCGAGATTCTGCTCGCCCTTCCGTCTTTGAGTCGACTTCGCATTAATGAGATCATCAATCTTCTTTGAACCGGGAGCCCCTTCGCCATCCTGCTCATTTTCTTTTTGATCTTTGCCATCTTCCGCTTTTGTTTTTTGGTCTTTTCCTTTTGAATCCTGACCTTCTTTTTTATCATCCTTTTCGCCATCTTTAGCGCCGTCTTTGTCGGATTCCTTTTTTTCTGACTTTTGACCTTCGCCCTTTGAGGGCTGGCTTTTATCTTTTGGTGGTTGTTTTTGTCCTGGAGTTGGAGGCTTTGATTCTTCACGCTCCACATCAGTCGGAGACGACTGACTGTCTGGCGTATTGTTCTTCGGTGTCATGTCAAAAGGCACCCAGTGTTTGCCGTCAAAGACTTCAATCCACACATGAGCCGGGTCAGCCGATTTAACGACATGAAACTTTTCTTGACCCACCGTTTTTGTTCCCGCCGAAGTCCGGCCTCCGGCAATTCGCACAGGCATATTCAGAACATCTCTCAGCAAAAGACCGCCAATCCAGGCAGCACCATCGCAATTGAAGGCTCCGACATGAGCCATCGCCATGGGCTTTGGCATTTGAGTGAGAAGCTGATTAAATTTTTGATCTATTTTTGTGAGATCACCTTCACTAATCTTATCGCCCTTGGAATAATATAAAAATCCGCCCTCTTCAGAGATATATTTTTCTAAGCGCGCAGCGGCTTCTATCGGCGGCAAACCCTTTAAACTTTGCGTAAATAGAAGTAAATGCTGTGGCCAGTATCCTAGCTCTTGGGCATTGGGAACTTTTGGCGGAGCTGCCAAATAGGCCTCACTTTGAATTTTGGATAATCCAAGACTCACTTGATTTTTTGATGAGACTTGAACTTTAAATTCTCCTGGTCCCACCTCGACAACTCGGTGGTCAGCATATTTTCCTGGGACGAGGGTGTATCCATAGGGAACAGGCACATCAATGCTGGTTTCGCCCAATGGATTAATAATGAGCTTCTTTGAGAATTGATTCTCCGCTTGAATTTGCTCACGACCGGAAGGAACAGATGACCAGTCTTTTAAATTAAATTGATCATATATTTTTTGGCGGAGTAATCGTTTATAGACGCTGGCATCAGTGAGAACAATATCAACGTTCTTTTTCTTTCCTTTGCCATCATTTGCAAGGTCTTTGTTTTCAGGGTTATACTTATCCTGAGTTTTATTCCACTCAGGCTCTTGCTCTTCTTCGTCCTTGTCGTCGTCCTTTTTCTTTTCCTTATCTTTTTCTTCCTGCTTTTTTTGCTCTTCTTTTTGGATGTCTTCTTTTGTTTTAGGGAAGACGACTCTAGATTCAACCGTTGAAAGAACGCGAAGCGCTTCGAGCGCCGCAAAAACTTGAAGGTCGGAGCCTGGTTTTTGGCTGATTGCAATCAGTTGGTTAGCAGTCGTTCTCTTTATTTGAATAAAATCGGCATGTTTTAAAACATGACCCTGGTCCATGGAACTCAAGAGGTGAAGAAGTTCCTTTAAAATAGGAAGTTCATTAGCCATTCGTTTATAGACAGCACCAATTTTATCAGGATTTTGTCCGGCAGCTTCGAGTGGATGTTCTAAATGTGAGACATTTTTTTGTAGCGCCTGTCTAATCTTTAGCCACACCTGAGGCCGTGGGGAGAGGTCTGATTTCTTATATAATTGAGTCCATTGTTCGGCTTCGTTTTGAGGCGCGGAGACCACCGATTTTGAGAAGATTTCCGAGCACTTGTTTGTGTTTGCCATAGCTGCGACGGACGCAAAAAGAGGCAAAAAAACAAATAGGAATAAGAATAAGGAGCGACACTTTTTGTACATATTATAAGGAATTGAGCAAGAGGTGTACCATCAAAGACAATAGATTTGAGCTCATGGCATGCTTCGTGAATATCTTACAATTTGATAATCCCGTAATGCGTAACTTAAAGGAAACTTATGAAAAAGATGCGATCAACGCTCCATATATTATTAGTAGGGACTTTCCTTGAACTGTTTTTTTTGGAGTGAGACAAACTTGAAGAATTTGGTTCGTCGTTAGAGATTGTCTATCTTCTAGACAGTTGTTGAGCTTCTGTCAATAATTGTTTTTCATCTTTTTTATTTCCATCCAATATTCTTTCCTGTCTTGCCAAGTTTTTCTTTTCAATTCTTTCAGTGCATTTCGCATAAATGTTTTATTATTTGTCTCGTGGACCAACCAAGGCGTGTAATTCCATAGCGCTTGGTGCGGTCTTTTCTCGTTGTACCATTTGATGTATTCGCCGATCGTTTCTTTCGCTGTTTGTTCATCTTGATAATCGCCGACAATGTAAATTTCCTCTTGCTTGATTGTTCGGTAAAATCTCTCCGTTCTTGCGTTGTCCGTGGGCCTTCGCACTCTCGCAAACGAAAGATCTGCGCTGATATCTTTAAAAAACTCTCTCGTCACTCGCGCCGTGTTCGGCGATCCCTGATCAAGCCGAAGCTCAGGCTTGTTAGGGCAATCAGTCGTGATATTGTACTCGGCAAGGCCTGATTCATAAAGCTCAGTGATGTGCCGAGCACAAACGTTTTGCACGATTTCAAAATGAACCACGTATCTCGAAAAAAAATCAATCAAGTTCAAAAGGTACCAACGTTTCCCACCAATGCGCAGCTGCGTCCAGTCAGCTCCCCACATAATGTTGGACCCGATCACCTCGTATAATGGCTCATCCCAAGGTGCTGCTCTCCTCTCATAATATTCAACCAAACCTCGCGCCTTCAAACGCTTGTACACGCTCGTTGCCGACAGATAGCAACCCTCCAGCTGCAACATTCCCTGGATCTGTCGGTGCCGCATTTCGGGGTACTTGTCTTTCATCTCATCAATTTTTAGATGCTCCTTCTCAGTCACAGTTTTGACTGTCGTTCTTGGTTCAGTTTTATTTGCCATTTCAATCCTTCGCTTCAACCAACGGTAGTAGTTCGACCTTGGCACTTGCAGATGCCTCAGGATCTCAGACAACGCACGGCCCTTTTGTCTTTCGCTCTCCACGAATGACAAGACTTCTTGCTTTTGAATTTCCATGAGATGTTGACCCTTTTCGATTATTCCCAGTTCGTCTCTTTTTTTAAATCTGCAATGGCCTGCGCCTGAGACAAAATAATTGCCTTCAGTCGCTCGTTCTCGCGTTCAAGTTTTCGCTTTTCTTTATCTGCTGGGGGCTTGCCACTACGAAGGCTGGATTTCACGCCTACTGAGAGTTGTCGCTTCCACTGACTGTAGATGCTTGATGCAATCCCGGCTTTTTCAAGCGCTGAAGCCCGGGTCATACCACTTTTGATGTCGGCTTCGATCTTTTGCAGAATGTCGTACTTTTGTTCAGCTGTAAAACTTCTGCGCACTCTTTTCGTCTGGTTCATTCGTCATTCCTTCCGGATTATGACGAACTAAATTTGCAATTTCTGTCCCATTTTTAAAAAACAGTACATCCATCGGCGCATGGCGTGGGGAAAAAGACGGAATTGTAATGAAGATCCTTGGCATAGCAAATGGCATAGCCCAAGTGGATCTTGGCAGTGGCCAGGCGGCAAGCCAAGCTGAGCTAGATTATTTTAATTTTACCACAGAAGAGCTTCAGAAATTAGCCGAGC
>JANMPT010000112.1:0-58816 GCA_031370005.1 Bdellovibrionales bacterium
ACTCTATGCAGTCCGCCCTCGTCACGAAGCAGTACCACTACGAGCGTCACAAGCCTGAAGAAACAGTTCTCTACAAAATCATACAAGAAAACCTCGCTAGCTTCCTGGAGGAGTTCACTCAAGAGACCGGGAGCAGTCTTCGGACTTCGTGGTGAAGGAGTTTAACGAGTATCTACGCTGCGGGATCTTGGCCCACGGGTTTTTGCGCAATCAGTGCGAGAACTGCCATAAAGAACATAAGGCTTAATGGTGTACAAGCTTAAGAAGGCCTACGATGACGGCACTACTCACATCATGATGGAGCCAATCGAGCTTCTGGAAAAACTCTCTGCGATCATCCCCAGGCCTCGGGCTGCGGGGGCTGTGGCGGAAAAATGAGAATTATCGCCGCAGTTGAGGACCCCCAAGTTATCAAAAAAATCCTGGACCATCTGGGCTTGACATCAACTCCACCTTTAGTCAAAGCCGCCCGAGGACCTCCGATATCGGAGTGGGGCGACGATCAGCAAACATTTTTTGAGGAGTAAAGCCTATACCCTGAGCGGAGAGTTTATAAATACTCTCACGGTGACAGATCTTTACTCGGGTTGGACGGAAAACCGTGCAATGTTAACCAAAACTTCGGAGCAAGTTGTGGGTCAAGTGAAGAAGATTGAAGTGCGTCTGCCCTTTGAAATGAAGGGCTTTGCTTCCGACAATGGCACTGAGTTTTTAAACCAAGATCTACACCGTTATCTGAACAAGAGAGAAAACCCGGTGGAGTTCGTTAGACGCCGTCCGTACAAGAAAAATGACAATGCCCATGTGGAGCAGAAAAACCTCACCCATGTGAGATCTTTGTTTGGCTATACTCGCTACGAAGATCCAGAACTGGTGCAATTGATGAATGAAATTTATCAGGCTTACTGGAACCCACTATGGAATTACTTTACGCCGTGTATGAAGTTAAAGTCCAAGACCCGCATCGGAGGTCGTGTGAAGAAGGAATACGACGCACCAAAGACTCCGGCGCAAAGGCTTCTGGAATACCCTGCAATACCCCAATGGCAGGCAGGTTACTTGAAGGATCAGCTCAGAGGGCGGAACCCCTTCTGGCTCAAGCAGCAGCTCGATAAAAAGCTTAAAGAATTTTTTGATCTGGTCGAAAAGAAGAAAGCCACCTCGAAAGTGGCTTCCTAGTGACCTCTCAAAGTGTCCTTTTACTGTGAGTCAATACGATAGTTACAAAAACTTATCTTTTTATAAAAATTTTATGTATTTAAAGGTGTCCAATCAGTGAATTATTGAAGTATTCTTATTGAGAATACCAGACATTCGTATATTGCTATCGAATTTTTTAAAAAAAATGCTACATTTCGCATCAAGATTAATACAAACAATAACCAATAACAAACAAGGATAAACATATGAAAAATAGAATCGCATTTTTAGCAAGCTTTACGATGAGCCTACTCATACTTTCATCAACAGGTTATGCTGGCGGAGACAGTCATCGACCACCTTTTGACGGAGTCACTGGAGGCAGTTGCCATGGCATTGATGGGTCAGAGCGCGCTTGCAGCGGAAGATCTGGTCCAGTGCGAAAACCACGAGCGTTTGTCGCCTGTAAAAATACCCTTCCTTATGTTCCTGAAATGACGTGTAAAAGAACTGGTGTGCTAGCACCGGCTTTTTCAGGAGTCAATGTGCCTAGCTCTATTGAGCTTATTAAAGCTAACTGGGTTCAAGATCCCACAGGAAAATCTCGTGGCTTGATTTGCTTAGTAGCCGGTAAGTCTGGGTACGAGGTCCATTATAGTATATCAGAAGTAGATCAGCTTTTAGACTCTAGCTCTGGAGTTGCTCTATCGCAAACAGATATTGATGGGTTACCTTTCGCAGGATTAACAACTGAAAATCGCATTGCATTTAAAAGCTATAATTTTTCCGGTCTTGCACCATTTGTAAAAAATAACTCAGCATTAGAAGCTGCTGCTTATTCTAGAAATGAAGATAATGGATTTGCCAACGGATCTAAAATCTCTTACGACGCCAATTCTAATCAAGCGGTTATTAATGGTTATGTTCTTCGTAAGGACTTGAACGTAGAGGGTGTTTTGAATAACTTAACTTTCAAATGTAACTAAATCAATATAATGCGATTAATAAGCATTACTTCAGCTCTGTTAGAAATAACAGAGCTTTTTTTTATCTATGCCTTCAATTTTCTATATGCGGCCATTTTTATTTATTTTGTATCGCTGCATGATCTGCTTTTTTTAATATAAAAACAAATCGCGAAACTGAAGATTTAGGATCAAAAAAAAGTTGCCCGCCATGATTTTCTGCAATCTGTTTCGACAAACTCAACCCCAACCTTGTTCCTTCACCCGTAGGTTTTGTGGTCGCAAATTAGTACCGGAATTCAAAACTGAAATAATATCCCTATTTTTAAATATCTTTTTTACAAGCCTGCAAAATAACCTCATAAATTCTTTTAACCGCTTTTGATTTCAATTTTTCCTTATGGCAAATTAATGAAATCTGCGCTTTAACTAAGCTGCCACTGATTTGCTTTAAACCTGAATACTTCTTTGCAACAGAGTTGGGTAGAAGAGCTAACGAAAAAGAAGACGCCAATGCTGCCTCAGCACAAAGATCATAATCCTTAATAAAAATATTTTTTAACCGTCCATGCTTTTTAAAAAGTTGATTGGACACTTGAGTTTCAGGGTTAATAAAAAAATGAGTCGGAATCTGTCTTAAGTCAGATTGATAGGTCGCTAAAAAATCAGTGCCGATATTTTTTTGGATTATTTCTGGATTTTTAATTTCAGAAATCACAACACCAAAGTCAATTTCATTTGCCAAAACTTTTCGTGTTATTTGATATGATGGCAGATTATTTACTTCCATCTCAAGCTGGGGAAACTCAGCACAAATATTATGAATAAGAACTGGCAAGTAAGCTTGGCCAAAAGAAGAATGCAGCCCTATTTTAATAAGCCCCGATGGCGTGTCTGAATCATTTAACAGAAGATTAAAATTTTCTTCCCATCGTTGCTTTGTATCTTTTACTGCCTTATAAAACCGTTCTCCTTGAACTGTTAAGATAAGACCGATATTTTTTCTTTGAAAAAGTTTTTGGCCCAAATCTTGCTCTAAACGATGAATGGCCCTGGATAAGCCAGACTGCTGAATTCCAAGAGTTTCTGCGGCTTTAGATATATTTAAAGACTCAGCAACAGCTAAAAAGTAGTTAATTTCTTTTTGAAGAGCATCCACATATTTGTACGTATCAAATCTATAAGCTTTTGACATATTCATTATGAGAATACCAGAAATTCATTTATTGCTCTATCAAAATGCACGCGCCGGTTTCGAGAGGGACCACTTCGGGCGTTTTGCCGGTCCCATGGTCCAGTTGTTAATGCCGGTGTTTGAGGGGCCAGGGAAATTTTTTTAGCATTATTGTATGGAATTATTAAATGCCGAGGCTATGCCTGCCATTGAAGTTCAATGTCCTCGCTGTTCGAAGATTTTATTGATTTGCCGTTCTTGTTGGCGGAATCAAAAGTATTGTTCAGATGGATGCTCCGACGAAGCTCGGAAGGAACGATATCGCCGAAACCAAAAGACATACCGTGATACGCAGTGTGGTTCTGAGAATCACAAACAGGCCCAGCGCCGCTATCGTCTTCGGAAAAAAAACCAAGATTGATCCCCCTACAAAAGCCCTACTGAAACGTGCAATACCTGCGGTTCGTCACGATTGCTGCGTTCTTTGCGGTGGGCAAATTTTTGTCTTCGTAAAGTCAGAAGCACCGCGCACGAATTTTTTCTCGTTTAGGAGAGATCGATATGCTTTTGCCGGTGGAAGTTCAGGCAAAACCTCGCTAGCTTCCTGGAGGAGTTCACTCAAGAGACCGGGAGCAGTCTTCCGGATTTCGTGGTGAAGGAGTTTAACGAGTATCTACGCTGCGGGATCTTGGCCCACGGGTTTTTGCGCAATCAGTGCGAGAACTACCATAAAAAACATCTTGTCTGAAAGCGAACAGAATTCACTGGTCAGACGATGACAAGGCCTATGTCGTTTCGGTTGATGAACTTCCTGGCTGCATGACTCATGGGGAAACTCTGGAGGACGCCGCTAAAATGGGCCTCGATGCAGTTGAGGGTCATCTTGAAGCATTGATCAAAATGAAACAAAAAGTTCCTGAGCCAATTTCAAAAATCAAAGTCAGCGGCGATTTCCTTGTTCGAAGCACCCCGGAATTTCACAAAAGACTCATCGAAGAGGCTCATCGAGAGGGATTTAAAACTCTGAATAAATATGTCCTTTCTAAACTTGCATAATCCCAATCTGACACGCTATTTAGAAAGCACTTTAGTTTATACGACAAAGGTCCGATTATTGAGGCATAGTAGTGGTCGGAACGGTTGGATAGGAACGAGTATCTACTTTTGAACAGGATCAAATATGGTGTTTAAATGCCCTATACCCTGTTTAATTATTTTATTTTTAGAAAACCTCATGTAAAAAAAACAGGTAGCCGAAGAGTTAATAACGAGGTGTATCTTGAAAAAAGTAGTGCCTAAAAATGAACTTGATATCAATTTTCCATCACTATTGAGAAGTCTAAGAATAAAGGCAGGACTAAGCCAAGGAGATGTTCAAAAAGCACTCGGCTATAGAAGCTCCCAGTTTATTTCAAACTGGGAACGCGCACTTGCGATGCCACCCGCAGAAGTCTTCGCAAAACTCGCTGATTTATACAAAATCCCCTTGGACTCTTTTATAGAAATCTATATTCAGTACCGAGTCCAGGGACTCGAAAATGAAATTCGCTCCAAATTCTCCAAGCCAGCCATTAAGATAGCGGCTTAAATATACACACCAAATCGTCCCAATGCCAACATTCCATGCTGAATCAATTCGCCACGTATTGACTCGAAAAATTCCAAAAAGTTTACTAGCGAAAAAAAATAAACTCTTTTTCAGAAAAATCTAATTATACGAATTAACTTTTTCCCAAATTTCTGAAGATTTCGAATCTAAACAACTAACAGCATAACGAAAATATTGATTTCGCCATTGGCGCTCTGAAAAATCGCGGACTCGAAGTCCAACTTGTATTTTCATGCCGCAAGCAAATTGCATATCGTCATAAGTTAAATCTGATTTATTTAAATTTGTGATTTGAATAATCTTTTCAGTATAGGAGCTGGCATCAACCCAGCCGATCACGTGCATAAATTCCAAAACTTCCGCCTGCGTGCGTTTAAACCACATTTTATTAGAACTGACTAAGGCATTTAATTGCTCGCTTAAGGCAGAATTTTCTTTGATCTTAGTAAAAATGGAAACTGCGTATCAAAAAAAACCAAAAAGTATTTTGCCAATTGTGTGAGGTCGCATAGGATCTGTTGAGATCATTTTTACTTTGCAGCAGAGTCCAGGCGATTGAGAAAAGCCGACGGCGATTCAATAATGACACCGTTAAAAGTGCGAAGGGGTAAGAGGTGTTTTTTATCCCCAGTGATAAGAACATCGCAGCCACCGGCAATGGCCAATTCCAAAACCAAATTATCCGCAGCATGATTGATAAAATGAAATTTCCCGGTGGAGACAAAAACTGATGATACTTCAGAAATATCATCGAGAAATTGGTCTACTCGCTTGGGTTTTACCCCAAGCTTTGAAACAAGATTCCGGCGGACTTCATTTAAAATATTGGGACCAGTGACCAGGTGAAAATCACGACTGAGAGCTTTTTCAAGAATCTTAAGTGGCTTCCCGCCAAAGGCGATTCCAGAAATATAGACATTGGCGTCGAGGCAAACGGTGATTTGTTGCATTGCTAGAGTCTATTCCTCGAAAGGGCCGCCAAAGTCTTTGGCCGAAACTTTGTTTTTCTTGGTGGCTGAACGACCCTCGGCAGCCAATGCCTTCAAGTTACGCTGAGCTTGATATTGACGAAAAGCTTCCCTAATAAGCTCACTCACAGTTCTGTGTTCAGCTTTGGCGACTTTTTCAATTTCTTTTCCCATAGCGACGGGTAAAGATACAGTAATTGTTTTTAAAGATGGCATAAATGACCTCTGTTTCAATATAAGAACAGTTCTTATATATTCTTATTTAATCTTATCCTTTTTTTTGAGGATTTTCTAGATAATCCTTCGTTTTGACGGACAAATGCCTCAGATGTTCCTATTGCCAATCCAGCATCCCTATAGCCACCATGCTTTTAACCAAATCCTGCAAATCGCCAGGCAAAAGGGCCTTCGGCTCCGCAATTACTTCAAATTCAGCTTGAAAGACCGGCTCAGATCAAAATAGATGGAGTTTGGAAGTGGAAAACGGTTCGTCTACTTCTGTGACTTGCGCACCATTTTTGCGTGAAACATTACGTACACAAGGGTTCCCGCCCGCCCCTAAGGCATCACCAACGAAGAGCGAATAAACGTCTTCGCAGTCATGGTCGGGCGAAACACAAAGGGCAGTTCGTTTTCCATAAAAAGAAACTCCGTGCTGTCCGCAACTGGATTGCAGTAACCATAAGTTTCTTTATACTTGTGGCCATCGCGCTCGACGATTTCGTCTTCGAAGGAGTACCAAATATAGGTTTGATAGATTATCTCGAAAATTTCGGGGTTTGCGGGATCGGTCGCGTTCATCAACAAGAAAAGCATCTGCGATTTCAGACCTTCTTCGGTTTTAAGTCCGGACATATTGGGCCAGTTGGCGGGGATCGCCAGGGGTGCCGCTTTTAGGATCGAGCCGAATTTACTGATATACAGTTTTATCTTTTTATTTTTGGCGGTCAGCGGGTACGAAAATTCTTCGTTCAGTTCGCGCTGGTCGGACTGGCGCTGAATCGTCAGTTTCAGGTATAGCGTCTTGATGCTGGCGATGGGACCGTAGGCCGCATCGCGGATATCCGCGACCACGGTGGTTTTGCAGGTCGATTGGCTAACGCTGCCATTAAACTGGCAGAATTTCGGAAACGAATCCGACCACTGATGCTTTTTCAACATGCGCACTAAAACTTGCGGGTCGATCTCAAGCTCGGTGCTTTCCGAGGCCGCCCCCGAACTTTCAAAGCGTTTGTCGAAGTCATTGTTCTTGGCCATCACCGCAAAGTTCTGGGCGGTCAACGCGTCTTTTTGAGACCACAGCCAGGCCGTGACGTTGCGGATTTTTTGATGATCTTCGTCGTTCAGTGGACGATACACTTCGGGGCGGAACATTTTCCAGCTGCTGGCGGCGGTGGTATCGCCGGGGCAGCTGCCAGAGATTTTGCACATGTCTTCGATGGTCAGGTATTTCATCAGGTAAAACCCCATGACCATTTCGTGCAAAAGCAATTTGGCTTTTTCTTCTTTGGCCATGCCGTTGTACGAAGTCGCATCGATAAAGACTTCGTGGCTGGTGTGGATTGCGGTCTGGTAAGTCTCGAGGTAAAGCCCTTTGCGCTCTTTCGGGATGTCTTGCAGTTTGCAGTCGACGATGTACCAATTTTTTATTTTGGGCGTAAAGGCAAAGGGCGATGCTGAAGTGCCCCCGGCTTTGTCTTGGGCCGTGATTTTATCCAGAATCGGTTGGATCAGGTCTTTGTATTCGGGCAAGGTGGTGATGTCGACTTTATAGCTCTCGATCATCTTGCCGTTGCAGGTGTCGCCCCCGCCGCCATCGCTGGGGCCTTGCAGGGTGTTGCCACTGGCGGCCACCGGCGTGGCTGGATCCTGTCCACTTTTTTGACAAGCGGATAAAAAGGTCAGGGTGATCAGAGCTAAAAGTGCGAGGTTGAGTCTCATCGTTAAGTCCTTTGCAATGCAAGATTCGTTCTCTAGAACAAGTAGCCAAGGGCGATGTTGAAGCCCACCGTGCGGTAGCCCATTTCGATCAAGGTTCTATCATCTGCGGCCAATCCCGAAGTCTGCACTGATTTGCCGCCGCTCAGGATGTAGCGGTAAGAAAGCTCGGTGTCCAAAGTGATGTGGTTCTTGAACACATCGCGAATCCCGACGCTGGCCAGGCCGAACCATTTCGGATCGAGTTCGTAAATGCGCTGCTGTTGGTTTTCTGTGAGGGTCATCGTGGTTTTACTAGCGTACTGCAGGCTAAGGCCGCCGTAATTGTGGCTGTCGCATTCAAACAAGAAAAGGCATTTGTCCCAGAAGGTGCCCGAGGTGTTGAACTTGTCGCCAAAGTATTTGTAACCCACTGTCGTGGTGGCACCAACAAAGTCCACGCCGAAGGCGATGGAAATGGCGTCGTGGGGCGAATAGAAACGATCCACCGAAAAACCCACGATCCCGCGGCTGCCAAACACACCGACCCCGCCTTGCAGATTGATATCTTTATCTTGGAGAGCCAAGGCGCTGACCGAAATCATCATTATCGAAAAAATCAAAATTAAGTTTTTCATACATCTACCTTTGTTAAAGGCGGGACTTGCAGTCCCGCCCGGAAAGAATTAAAGTTCGCGGCACATCATCGCCACACCGTTGGCCAATAAGAAGGGAGTTACGCCCTGGTAAGAGTTGGCGATCGCCACGTCGGTGTAACCAATTTCATTCTTAGCATTGCGTTTGACCTTGCCGGCGAACAACTGGGGTTTTTGATCCGAGAAAGAGACGCTTAAAACGATGCTGCCATTGACCACCTTAGCCAACTGATCGGGGGTAAGGGTGTCACGGCTCAAGAGCGTTCCATCTTTCAACAGAAAGTAAAAGTTGGGTTTGCTCAGGTCCACCTTTTCCCAGAACAAGAGCTTGTTGTAAATTTGCGAGCCCGGAGTTGTTTCGACATTGGCGCCACAGTAGATGTCGGCGGCCGAAGCGATTTGGGCACTCATCACGGTCAAAATTGCGATCAATAGATTCTTCATTTTATTCTCCTTGGTTGTTAAGACTTTCGTCGTCGTTTCGTGAAATCAGTTATAAGCGCGGCCTGGACCAACTTCCAGATTTGTTAAGTAAAAGTTTGGCCTATTTGGTAACTAATTGGTAAATATATGAGCCTTAAGTTACTATAATCACATGAAGGTCTTCGAGTTTAAGAACTACAAAGAGTTTTTGAGCCTGTGGCTGAAAGAGCATCCTAAGGGCGGCCGTGGCCAACTCAAAAAGATGGCGGACTATTTGAGGGTGTCCACCACCTTATTAAGCCAGGTGCTCAAAGCCGACAAGCATTTCAGTTTAGAAACCGCCGCCGACATCACCGAATACGTGGGCCTGAACGAAAAAGAATCCGAGTACTTTATCTTGCTGGTCGAACACCAACGGGCCGGGGGCTTTAAGCTTAAAAAAATTCTCGAGAAAAAATTAGAGCGCGAACAGCAGGCGGGGACGCAACTGCAAAATCGCCTGCAGAAAGATCGTCAGCTTTCAGACGAAGAGAAAATGCAATTTTACTCGAGCTGGATGTATTCGGGCGTGCGACTATTAAGTGCGCTGCCCGAGATGTCCAACGCGCAGACCATCAGCGAACGGCTGAATATTCCGCTAGGCACCATTCACAACGTGATCAACTTCTTGTTGGAAAAAAATCTGTGCGTAGTAAAGGACAACAGGCTGAGCTACGGCGCCTACCGCACCCATATCGGCAAGGATTCGCCCTTCGTGGTGAAGCATCATCAGAACTGGAGGCTGAAGGGCTTTCAATCCATGGAGCTTCGCCGCGACGAGGACTTATTTTTCACCCAACCCATGGCGCTGTCCCTCGAGGCTGCGGAAAAAATTCGGCTGATGCTTCCGGGGATCATCGAGCAGATCCACGCCATTAGTGGCCCCTCGGAAAGCGAAGTGATCCGTTGTATAAATCTGGATTGGTTCGAGTACTAAGCCCGAAAGCCCCAAAATCACGATGAAATTCTCGTCCGAAGGTGTCGATTTGAGCTTTACGGACGCTGCCTTCGGATAAAAACGTATCAAATATTTTTTGAACTAGTGTAGCTTCTTTTTCGTTAATGAGAATCGTAGAACCGTAGAACCCGAAAAGCGATATTTGAAAATTGGTCGGGGAGACAGGATTCGAACCTGCGACCCTCTGGTCCCAAACCAGATGCGCTACCAGACTGCGCTACTCCCCGACAGAGGTAGGGAGAATAGATAATTTGGAGCCAGTTTGTCAAACCCGCATAGCATAACGCAAGATGATATTTGAAGCTGGCCTAAGAAGAGTTTAAGCTTTTAATCATGGAAAAATTCTTTAATTCATTGCCGAAACCTGTGCTCGCGATTCTTGTCATCCTTGTTGCACTTGCTTTTTTTATGCTCAACGATCCTCCTCACACTATTTGCGATGTTCAGGCTGGTAACCTCAAGGAGTCCCTTAGGGGGAAGCTATTTCCGGCCACAGTAAATAAGAACAAAATCCCGCCCTTAATTGGGCAGGCTCAGGAGATTTGTCAGCAGGGGAATAGTGCGGGCTCTTGCTTTGAGTATTTCAGCATTCTCCGAAAAGCCGCTCGGGATATTAAAAACCTCTCCTCTGATTGCCGAAGTGAGCTTGTCGGTATCCCTGAAATTCGGAAGGCCCTCAGGGAGGGGGTTGTTTTGATGGCCAAGATGTCTTGGGGAAGTCATCCTCCGGAGCCAGGAATGGCTCGGTTTGGTTGGTTGTCTGATTCGGAGCTTGGGTTGTTCTGCCTAATTAAGGATATCTACACCCAGAGCCTCGGTGAAGAGGCCTGGGGCGAGTTTCGTTTGAGTATATTTAAAGAACTTCCCGGTGCGTTTCTGCCGAATAAACCTGGTGGCAGCAATATTGACGGTGAGGCTCCAAAGGCGATATTATCGATGACAGAAAAAGATATGTGGTCCCGAAGCATTTTCTCGGTTCGCTGCGAAAATTATCGTTAGTAGGAAATCAATTTTAGATTTGCCCACTGCGGGAGGAGGCCCACAAGGTGAGTTTCTCCCACGAAGAAAAATTTCTGGTCTTTCATGTTGGCAATTTTGAATTTCTGTTCACTTAGCATACAAATGGTCCACTCTGCGGGATTGAGACCAAATTTTTTTAGGTCATTTTTTAGATTCCAGTGAGTTCTACACATAAGTCCCCCTCGATTTTAATTTTTATTGGCTTCAGCAGTCATATGTCTCTTTGCAAAAGAGAGCCCGTATTGCTGGAGGGATGAGCGGCAATTAGCTTGATCCGAGCTTTTCGGATGCTTGTTTTGTATCAAGCTTTGGAATACCGTCTGAGATATGAGACAGAAGAAATTTTTAGTTTATGTGGCGATTCAAGCCCTGGTTCTAGTGTGCGTTGCTTTTATTTTTAAGCTCAACTTAGAAGTGAAGCTGGCGTCGGTTGAGGCAGGGTCCTTGTTTGTAGCGATCCCTTTAGCTCTAGGCATAGTGGAATGGAAACAATCCGGATTCTTCCGGATGAGTTTTTATATAGGTCTTTTGCAGTTTTGGATTTTCTTTGCATTGCCAATACTAGGGCTACGACTTTTTAATTGGGATGCGCCCTTTAGTGAGTTATCGATTTTAGGGGTTCCAGGCACAGTCTTGCACCAGTATGCCAACTATAGTTATATCTTGATGATGGCTTTGACCTTATGGAATTACCTGCGTCGAAGATAGTTGTTTGGCCCTAGTAAGGCTGTGGAAAATATAAAAAGCCAAGGTTTAGGCCTTGGCTTTTTGTATTTATTACGAAATTTATTGGAAAAACTAAATTTCGAAAGGAACTGGAGAGATTGACTCAGTTCTGTTGAAAGTATCGTAAGCAGGCATTCCATTAGGAAGAAGAGCAAGGCTGCGAGCCTTCTTAACAGCACCGGCAACTTGCTTTTGCTGAGCTATACTTAGTTTTGATATTCTAGAGGGCGTAATTTTGCCGCCATCACTAACGAAACGAGTTAGAGAAGACGGATCTTTATAATCAAAGATATGATCGCCCGAGAACTCTTGTCTATACTTGCTTTTTGCAGCCTTTTTCATTAATTTATCCTCTTCATATTAGTGAGTCGATGTATATACGACAAAATTCTGTTGCCAACAAGTGTCTTTTTTCATATACGAATGATTCTTGTTTCAGCTGATTAATTTTAAGGAGCTTCAAATGAGCAGATGCGAACTAACTGGAAAGGGCCCTGTTGTTAAGAACTTGGTAAGCCATTCCAATATTAAAACTAAATCTATAGCTCAGCCAAATGTTCAGAAAAAACGCGTATTTAGTCGCAGCCTGAACGAAATGGTGAGACTGCAAATCGCGACAAGTGCTCTCCGTGACATGGAGCATATGGGTGGATTTGATAGCTTTATTCTCAATCAAGACGATAAAGGCCTTTCAAAGCGCGCTTTGGCAGTGAAGCTTAAAATCAAAAAGAAAATTGGCTCAAGCAAGAAATAATTAAGGGAGCAGACCGTGATTAAACTAAAAATCAAAAAAGGTGCTACAGTACAAGTTATCTGTGGCTCTGATAAGGGCAAAAAAGGCACCGTATTGGCTATTAATATGAAGGCCATGAAAATCCAAGTTCAGGGCGTGAAGGTGCAAACTCATTTTGACAAAAAAGATGGTTTGTTGAAAAAAGAAGGATTCATTGATTACTCCAATGTGAAGCTTCTGGATGCTCCAGCCAAGGAGAAGAAAACTTCGAAAAAAGCAGCTAAATCAAAAAGTGCATAATTGATGGTGTTGATGCAAAAAGGCCTTTCTTTTTTTGTATTCTCACATATGGGCTCTGGAATCAGGGCCTTTATCATTTTTCTAAGCTTATGTTGTGCTTCCTTTTCTATGGCGACTACCCTCATTTGTAAAAATGAAAATACAATTCGAACTTTAAGAACCGATAGGACCCCCAGCGGATGTCGGGCTGTTTACACGAAGCTAGGTGTAGATCATATTGTGGGCTCCTCAGTGCACGACACTAATTGTGAGAATATCATAGCCGGTATTCGCAAGACCCTTGAAGACAGTGTTTGGAAATGTCGTAACATTAAAGAAGCTGTTATTTCCAATCTTTCAGAATAATTTTTAGAAAATGCATTTCATTCCAGACCAGAATTCCCTATGCTAATGTGAGAATGGATACGCCTGGGAGGAAGCTATGTCTCAAGATCTAAAAGTGGCTTTATGTCAGATGACCTCAGTTGATGATATGAAAGAGAACCTCCAACAAATTGAGACCCTGGTTGGAGAGGTTGCGGAAAATTCTGGGGTTCGCCTATTTTGCTTTCCTGAAAACTGCCTTTATATGCGACTCAAAGAGGGCGAGGCTCTTCCTGCTTTAACCTTACAAGACAGCATATTTAAGGATCTCGCAGTTATTGCTCGTGATAGAAAGGCTTATTTTCATCTAGGCTCTGTGCCGCTTCAGATGGGAGACTTTCTTTACAACTCCTCGGTGATAATTTCCGATGAGGGGAAAGTTGAGTCGAGTTATCAGAAAATTCATTTATTTGATATCCATCTTACTGGACAAAAGGCCATTCGTGAATCCGATGTTTTTCGCCATGGTGTTGGACCCGGTATTTTTATGATTGATGGCTGGAAGATTGCGCAGAGCATTTGCTATGATCTGCGATTTGCTGAACTATACTCTCAATACGCACGAGAGCATGTTGATGTGATTTTAGTGCCATCGGCTTTTTTGGTTAAAACCGGAGAGGCTCACTGGGAGGTCCTATTGCGCGCGCGCGCGATTGAGAGTCAGTGCTACATTGTTGCTAGCGCACAGGCAGGGCACCACGAGAGCACTCACGGCAGCGGGAGTCGTGAGACCTATGGTCACTCTTTAATTGTCGAACCTTTTGGCGCAATGGCTGTTCATTTGGACGGTATCAGCAAGCAGACAGAGGTCTGTTTGCTTTCCAAAGCCGAAATAGAGCATGTTCGCAGGCAAATTCCGATGTCGCAACACCGCCGGGTTTCATTAAAATAGGAATCAATTCGAAGGTGACATTAATCTCAATTTGTTTTCAAATTACCACTAGTGGAAGATAAAGGGGAGGGCCCATGACTCAGCAACATATGCTTGGAGTTCGTCTTGGACTTACATTCATCGCATTCAGTATTGTTCTTTCTTCATTAGCTCATGCGGAGGAAGTAATTGCAGGCTCAGTGTATGACGAGTCGAAAGAGTCAGAAGTTCTACAAAGAGCTCGTCACCGTGCCTATCCAGGGGGGCGTGATGAGGGCGATCTTGTGGTCCAATCTCAATTAACGACTCCTGTACGTAAGATGGCGCCTCAAGTTGAGGGCACTGAAAGCTCAGCAGACGACTAAGTTGTTATCTATTCTAGGTCTGGAACTATTTTTTTTGGAGATAAAGCATGGCAATCAATGATCAACTTCCTGAAGGTGTGACTCGTGAGACAATGGATGTCGATGTTCTGATTGTGGGCGGTGGCGCGGCGGGGCTCTCCTGTGCCTTGCATTTACAAAATCAAATTGAAAAACATAATCAAGAAATTGCCTCTGGTAAAAAACAGGGCTCTGCCATTTCTGAACAAATGATTGTGGTTTTGGAAAAGGGTTCCGAGATAGGGGCTCATAGTTTCTCAGGAGCGGTTTTTAATACCAAAGCGCTTGAAGAACTTATGTCAGATTTTAAAGCTCAAGGATGTCCCCTGGATGCAGAGGTGATCAAAGATGCTGTTTACTATTTGGGGAAAGAGTCCGCATTTAAACTGCCAATGACTCCTCCGCCTTTTCGCAACACTGGCCATCACATCATTTCTTTGTCGAAATTCAATCGCTGGCTAGCGGAGAAGTGCGAAGCCAAAGGTATTAATATCTTTCCAGGCTTCGCCGCTGTGGAGGCCTTATATAATGGCGATAAAATCGTAGGAGTTCGTACCGGCGATAAGGGTCGTGATAAAAATGGAAATCCAAAAGCGAATTTTGAGCCTGGTTTGATATTAAATTCAAAATGCGTGATTTTTGCTGAAGGAACTAGGGGCTCTTTATTTCAAAAAGTTTCAAAGAAACTAAATCTCCGTGCTGGTAAAAACGAAGAGGTTTTTGAAGAGGGTGTTAAGGAAATTATTCAAATGCCTGTGGGCACGGTGGAACCTGGTCAGGTCATTCATACGATGGGATTTCCACTGCATAAATCAATTGGTGGTAGTTTCATTTATACACTTCCAGACGATAAGATTATTGTGGGCTTAGTTGCTTATTTGGATACCAATGATCCTTTGCTGGATCCACACCGCGAATTGCAAAAGCTGAAAACTCATCCTTTTATGCAAAAGATGCTAAAGGGCGGTAAGGTCATTGCCTACGGGGGTAAGACTTTACCGGCGGGTGGTTGGTATTCAATGCCAAAGCTCAATGGTGATGGTTGGATGGTATGCGGAGACTCTGCCAGCATGGTAGATGTCCAAAAGCTCAAGGGTATTCACTTGGCAATGAAGTCGGGGATGGCTGCTGCGGAAGTCGCTTTGGAAGGAATTATTAAGAGTGATTTTTCAAGTGCTGTGACTAATAGCTATGAGCAAAAAATTCACGAAAGCTATGTAAAGAAAGAGCTATATAAAGTTCGCAACTTTCATCAGACATTAAGTAAAGGTCTTCTAGAATCTTTGCCTTTGATTGCACTTCAAGAGATTACAGGCGGTCATGGATTGAAAGATAATTTGCCTGCCCATAAGGATTCTAAGACAACTCATAAGGTAGTTGAGATCTGGGGTTCTGAGGGCCTGAATGCTCCAGAAAACAAACTGCCCCAACCGGATGGGCAGCTTTTTTTTGACAAACTATCAAGTGTTTATCTAACTGGCACTATGCACGACGAGAACTCTCCAAATCATCTGTTGATTGGCGATGGTGATATTTGCAGAGTCATTTGCGAGCCTCAGTACAAGTCACCATGTAATCATTTCTGTCCAGCAAGTGTATATGAAATGTTGCCCTCCCAAAAGCACCAGGGGCAATTTGAACTTCAGGTAAACTATACCAATTGTATTCACTGTAAGACTTGTGATATCAAGTGTCCGTTCGAAAACATCGAATGGACGGCGCCCGAGGGAGGCGGCGGCCCACAATACAGGGAAACGTAATCACTGCGAGTGTCGTGAGCGTTTCTTAGACAGGAGCGTTCATATGCCAGAATTTTTCGCCTCTACACCTAAAGGTCTCGTCGAGGCCCTCGAAAAGGAACTCCAAGAATTAGGTCTCAAAGTTCTTGATAGAACTGCAGGCGGTATTTTTTTTGAGAGCAATTGGGAGGGGGCTTACAAAGCCAATCTTCATTCTCGTGTTGCCAGCCGTATTTTAAAGCCGGTTTTGGAGTTCACAGCTTATCAGCCGGAAGAATTGTACGAACAAATTTTGAATCACGATTTTACGAAGTATATTAAGCCCAATCAAACAATTTGCATTGATGCGACCATCAAAGAGTCTAAAATGCATGACCAGCGCTACGTAGCGATGAAGATCAAGGATGCGGTGGTCGATCAATTCCGCGAAAAATTCGGTGTTCGTCCTGATGTGGATAACAATAGTCCAGACTTACGCATTCATGTGCGTGCAATGAAAAATCAGTTCATGGTTGCTATTGATCTTTCAGGAGATAGCTTATTTATGCGTGGTTATCGTAAAGAGGTGGGGGAAGCGCCTCTGAAAGAGAACTTAGCGGCAGGTCTTTTGTTGCTAACTGAGTGGGATCGACAAAGCCCATTGGTGGACTTTATGATGGGTTCCGGTACCTTTTTAATTGAAGGGGCGATGATGGCTTTAAAAATCGCTCCCGGCCTTCACCGCAAGCATTTTGGTTTTCAACGTTGGTTGAATTATGATCAAGAGGCCTGGGGCAAGCTTGTCGACGAGGCCATAAGCCAAGAGATCGATGAATTGCCATTTAAGTTTTATGGATATGACGTTGACCGTCGGATGATTGTTGCAGCAAAGGAAAATGCTAGAAGTGCAGGCGTTGATCATGTGATTGAATTTAAACGTGAGCCCGTGGCAACGGTGATTCCACCGGTAGAAAAGGGACTTGCGATCGTAAATCCTCCTTATGGAGCGCGAATTGGTGACGAGGATAATCTTCGCGATGTCTATCGGGATCTTGGTTTCACACTCAAGCATCGCTTCAAAGGCTGGGATTGCTGGATACTTTCTGGTAATAAAGATTTGATTGGGGACCTAAAGTTGAAATCCACGCGAAAGCACTTTGTTTTCAATGGCAATATTGAATGCCGTTGGCTGAAGTACTCGATGTTCTAAAGGCTTATAAAAAAAGGCACCTTGTTAGGTGCCTTTTTTTATAACTAACTTGCTGTTATATCGGTCATTGGGATTTGCTGACTTCAGCAGAACAATCGAGTAACCTTTAAAGTAGAGGTCCTTAAGAAGAGTCGGCAAGGCCTCAGCCGTCTTTCTTTGTATATCATGGAAAAGAATTATGCCCCTCTGACGCTCTTCAAGTTGCTTCATTGTAAAACTAATCATCTCAGCTGGCGTGCGGTTCTTCCAGTCCTCTGAGTCGATAGACCAATAAAACTCCCCAACACCCCGATCCGCTAAAAACTCTTTCAGCTCAGGTGATGATTCGCCATAAGGGAACCTGAAAAAAGGGTCAACCCAGCCAATGGCGTTATAAACAGCTTGATGTCCACCTGTAATTTCGGCTATTGCGTCTTCATAAGAAAGTACGTGGCCATCGTTGCTTTTGGCGCAGATACTTTTGGAGGCTAGGCATTTATGGTCTATGGAGTGGCTTCCGATAGAGTGCCCGGCAGCAGCGACGCGTTTTAAAACCTCAGGGTTTGCTTTTACATTTTTTCCTACGGTGAAAAAGAGAGCTTTTGCATTGACCTCGGCCAGGGCACTTAAAATAGTATCTGTGTATTGTCCGTGGGGACCGTCATCAAAGGTCAAAAGGACTTCTTTGTTTTTAACATCGCCCGTATACGCCTTGTAGCCATGGGATACGTCCCTAGTTTGTATGTTATCAGGAAATTTAAAAGAAGAAGTAGAGTCTAGAGGAACTATATGTGCAGTGGTCGAGATTTTTGCTTTTTCGATTTTCCAATAGTTCTCAAGTTTTTTTTGAAGTTCACTTTTGCAGGGCTCTAAAAGCTCTTTAAAATCTGGGTCTTTAATTTCTTCTTCAAAGAGAGCAAGTTCTTTAGGTGTTTTTTCGAGAAGCTCATTGCAGACGTCCTCTGGGTCCGCCTTTGTGTCTTTCCAGCGCTTAAAGATAGAAGTGGAGTTGTGTTCTGAGGACTCCCATTCCGAGATGGTTTTAGCTTTTTCATTAGATTCTAAGGAGCTATTGATGTCATTTTTCACTTGTTGAGCGGTGGGGCGAGTGCAGGCCGCAGCAAGCAACAATAGAGGAATTATAAGGGTGTTTATGTAGGATTTCATAGATTCTCCAATAATTTAGAGGATATTAAACTGCGAGTGTAGTTTTTGGAAGGCATTGGGGGTAATTTATTTTTTTGAACTGTTTTAGAATACAGTCTTTCTAGCGGGCTGGAAATCGTCGAAATTATAGACAGGCATGAAATTTTGTACTTATCTTTAAATATGGATATGAAAATATGGATATGAAAAAAACCAAAAGACTTATTCTCAGGCCTCTCGGTGTTTATGACTATGAAAACTGGCAGCAAGCTTATTCAATGCTTCGTCCGGCCCAAAATGAATGGGATGAGGGCCCTTGGAAGAGTCGTGAGTTAACGCTCGCAAAGTTTAAGGCTTACCTTAGAAAAACGAGAAGTCTTAGCAAAAATGGTCAGTTCTATGATTTTGGAGTTTTTCGAAAAGATGATGGCGTGCTTGTTGGTTTTGTTAGTTTGATGGATATATCACGCATGATTTTTCAAAACGCCTATCTGGGCTATCGAATTTTTAATAACTACTGGGGGATGGGCTATGCCTCTGAGGCCTGCCTTGCTGGGATCAAAATTGCATTTAAGGAACTCAGGCTTCATCGTATCGAAGCTGGAATTGAACCTCACAATAAGCCTTCAATTCGTGTGGCGAAAGCGATTGGGCTTCGTAAAGAGGGCCTCAGCCTACGGCGTTTGTTAGTTCGCGGAAGATGGAAAGACGTAGCTATTTACGCCGGAACATGCGAGGATTTTGGGGCGAGGTATCGAAAATGATTTTATTTTTAGTTTTTTTATCCCAAATGGTTTTCGCCGCTCCGGCGACCACATTGGAAGGTCAATATATGCATTTCTGCTATACAATCGGAGAGGATACACTTGCTTCGACGGTGCAGATTCAAGGCGCTGAGTGGGTACAGACTCATCGAGCTTTCGAAGATGAAAAATGCCAAACACCCTATCTGACTTTTGAAACTCGTTACCAAGCTCGAGTCTCAGGTTCGAGCTTGGATCTCAGGATTGAAGAGGTATCGTATAGTTCATTGACTGATGAAGTGACTCGCGCCCTAAATGAAATTAGTTATTGCGGCTTCAGCGATTGGGAAACTCAGCAGAAGAAAATCGTAACAGGTCATCTTTGCAATGAATTTCAGACACCAAAAGTCTCCCAAGTTATCTATTCTACTTATAGCTTGCAGACAAAGCCCGACGGGAGCGTTGAGCTTTATTTAGGGACCTCGAAGGCAGGTGAAGATGGGAGCACTCCTCAGAGTCGCCATCAAGGTCTTGAGACTATTCCTTACAAAAAAATAGTCCCTTGATTTAGAAAGGCTTAGCAATCGCAAGCCAAGCCGCGGTTGTCCCTAAGCCAACAAAAAGAACAATCAAGGGCCAACCAATTTGGCCCTTTCTTTTTACTAAGGCGATAGAGCCGCCTAAGAGCACCCAGATTCCAATTTTTGCCTGCGCCCATAAAGGGATATTTCCCATGAAGCCCATTCTAGCAAGAAGTCCGAAGCCACCAAATAGCATTAAAAGAAGCCCTAATCCATGGGTAACGAAAGCCATTTTTTTTGCTGATCCCGTGAAGGCAACTCCTGCCATTTTTAAAGTCAAGGCCGCGCTTAAGCCAAAAAATAAAAGCATAAGGCCGGTAACGTGGAGAATCTTATAGAACTCATATGACATGTTGGACTCCTTTTTTTGGGGAATTATTTTTCATCTGAAAGTTTTAAATGTTTCATGATTTGTCCTAGTTTTTTACGCATTTTAGTGAGGTGAATCATGTTTGCTAAAGTTTTTAGAGAATCTTTTAAGGGCTGTAAAGGATAGCCACCATATTGACCAGCCACGCTAATATCATTGGTGACTGCTGAAAGTCCCGCAATCATAACATTGTCAGTGATGTCTATATGATCAGCCACGGATGCGCGGCCGCCAGCCATGAAGTTTTTGCCGGTTTTGCTGGAGCCAGCAACCATAAAGCCAGCAGCCAGTAGTGAATTCTGGCCAATGACACAATTATGAGCAATGTGAACTAGATTGTCGATTTTTACTCCAGAGCAAATGCGAGTCTCCGTGAGGGCTGCTCGATCAATAGTGCTGTTTGCACCAATTTCAACGTGATCTTCGATAACGACTTTGCCATTTTGTGGGATTTTTACGGGGCGAGAGTCTTTGAGTGGCACAAAGCCAAACCCATCGGCGCCAATTGTTGCATGGGGTTGAATTTCGCAAAAAGCGCCGATTTCACAGTTCGCTCCCACAAAAACTTGAGGATGAATAATCGTGTTGTTGCCAATATGTGCATGGGTTTCAATGACTGCATTGGCTCCGATAATGCTGTTGTCTCCTATATGAACTTCCGCGCCAACAACGGCACAGGGGCCGACAATCACGTTCTTACCGAGTCGTGCGCTTGGATGAACGAAGCTCCTCGGATGGATGTGTTCCTCTTGTTGGAAGCGCTGAATTTTTTTATCAAAAAGGCCTCCGACCATAGCCATCGCCAACTGTATATGGGAAGTCATGAAGAAGCAGGCATTGGATTTTTCAGGTATGGTCAGGCTTTTGTGGGCAACGATAATCGAAGCATTGCGTTTGAGGGAAAGCTCTAGCTGGTCTTGCTTAGTGACGAAGACAAGTGTCTCCGGCCCAGCGTGTTCAGGCGGAAGGACCTTTAATGCCTTGGCGCTTAAGGGTCCATGAACGTAGTAAAGAACCTCTCCCGAGGTTCCATCTTGAATTTCATGAATTTTCGAACCAGATATCATAAACACCTCTTTAGTGATGCTTTGCACAAGAGAATCCTATTATTTTTTTGATGTCAAGAGTACGGTTAATAGTATAAGTCTCCTTACGTTAAGGTATTTTGACCATTCAGTTAGATCTTCTTAAAAATGAGGAAGGACATCGTCGATGGCTAAGAAAATTGCCAAAAAAGAAACCAAAAAGTCTGTTTCAAAGGTGAAAACTGTTGCGAAGCCAGTTGCTAAAGCTGCAGCAAAGCAGACAGCTAAGGTGAAAGCTCCGGCTAAGTCTGTAGAAAAGCCGGTAAAGGCTATTGCTGAGGAGTCTGCATCGGTTGTAAAGGCGAACTCTGTGAAGGCAGAAAAACCACCAAAACCACCGAAGGCGGAAAAACCACCAAAACCACCGAAGGTCCCAAAAGAGACTAAGAAGGCAAAAGCAGAAAAAGCCGCATTTATGGACGGTCAAGCTCGCTGGGGTGATCTCTTTCAGAAATATAAATCTGAGAAACCGCAAGTTTATAACATGTCTGCACAGTTTGAGGCCAATAAGCCAATACAACATAAGGTTTTGGGTTGGGGCTTTGTTTTGTCGAATGAAAATGATCGCTTAGAAGTCTTGTTTGAGCAGGGAGTTAAGATGCTCATTAGTAACTATAAGACAGCTTAGTGAAAAATTTATTGCTTAGCTTCCAAAACTCACCTAAATATTGAGGGGCATGGCAAAAGACGATTTAGCTCAATTAGATGGTAAGGTAACGGATGCTCTCGCTGGGGGCATCTATAAGGTTCAGCTGGACAACACTGTAGAAATTTCTGCAAAGTTGTGCGGTAAAATGCGCCGATTCAACATTCGTGTTGTCGTGGGTGACCGGGTGACCGTGGGGGTTTCTCCATACGACCCGACTCATGGCCTTATTATGTTTCGTCACAAATAATTCATTTGATCTCTCCTATTCATTTAGCAAAATAGAGGCACTATGGATCAGGCTCTTCAGGGTTATCTCTCGCGTATCATTCCAACGGTTTCCGCAAAATCCTCGGCTGCAGTTATTGAACTTGCAGCTGAAGGCGGAACTGTCCCCTTTATCGCTCGTTACCGTAAGGAAAAGACCGGAAATCTCGATGAAGTTCAAATCCGTGCCGTTCTTGAAGGTCATGAGACGTACAATGAAATTGTGAAACGTAAAGCTTTCTTAGTTAAGGAAATCGGCGAGCAAAAGAATCTCACCGCCGAAATCAAGAAGCGTATTGATATTTCTTGGGACCTTGGGGAGCTTGAAGAGATCTACAGACCCTTTAAGAAAAAGAAAAAAACCAAAGCTACGATGGCGCGAGATGCAGGCCTTGAGCCATTGGCAAATTGGATTTGGGAGATGGGCCACGGTCTTGTAAAGGATGAAGCCACTATGGAGATGAAGGCCAAAAACTTCATTAATCCAACTCATAAAATTGTAACATATGAAGATGCACTTAAGGGCTCTCAAGACATCTTGGTTGAAAAAATCGCTAATGATGCAGATCTTCGCTTGATGGTAAATAAGAACTATATGGAGAAGGGCCGTCTGATAGCGAAAGCGGCGAAGGGTTACAAGCCTCACTCTAAATTCGAAATGTATAAAGAGTTCGAAGAGCCTGTAAAAAGTCTTTTCGAAACAAAGAGTTCTCATCGTTATATGGCAATGAGACGCGGCTGGCAGGAGGAAGAGCTTTCTGTCGAAGTAAAGGGTGATGAAGAAGAGCTGCTGAGGGCCTATGTCGCCTATGCAACTAAAAATCCGGATAATGCAATTGGCGACTACTTGGCTCAAAGCGCACGTTTGGCTTTGAACGTTTACGTAGTTCCTTCTGTTGCAAATGAAGTTCATCGCGTCTTAAAAGAAAAAGGCGATGAGGATGCAATCCGAGTTTTCGCTGAGAATGTGCGTAAACTTTTATTGGCGTCTCCATACGGGCCAAAATGTATTTTGGGCGTGGACCCAGGGTTGAGAACAGGCTGCAAGGTCGCTTTGATTGATAAAGGCGGAAACTTTATTTCCCATACAGTTCTTTATACTTTGGGGGACAGTGCAGAAGAAAAAGCTAAAGTTCTTTTTAAAGAAGTTCTGAAGCAAATTCAAATCGAAGCCATTGCTGTTGGTAATGGAACTGCAGGGCGTGAGACGGAAGTCTTTCTAAGAAAAATTTTGAAATCTCTTGATTCAAATATACCTGTGGTTATGGTGAATGAGTCTGGCGCCAGTGTATACTCAGCATCAGATGTGGCTCGGCAAGAGTTTCCGGAATTAGACATCACTGTGCGTGGTGCGATTTCGATTGCCCGTCGTTTGCAAGACCCTTTGGCGGAGCTGGTGAAAATCGATCCAAAATCCATTGGGGTTGGGCAATATCAACATGATGTAAATCAGTCCTCTTTAAAAAAATCTTTAGAAGCAGTGGTCGAGTCCTGTGTGAATAACGTGGGCGTTGATTTGAATACAGCTTCAACTGCATTGCTTTCTTTTGTGTCGGGTATTGGGCCGGCCTTGGCTAACAATATTGTAGAGCATAGAAAAGCCAAGGGCCTTTTTACGGATCGTTCTGAACTTTTAAAAGTTCCTAAGTTTTCCACAAAAGTTTATGAGCAAGCCGCTGGGTTCCTGAGAATTCAGGGTGGCAAGGTTGTTCTTGATAATACGGGAATTCATCCAGAGCGTTACACGGCTGTTCATGATATGACTCATGAGCTTGGTTGTGCGATTCCTGATGTTGTTGGCGAAGGTGCTAAAAAACTTCTTACTTTGAAAAAGAAGTGGGCAACCCTGATTGGCGAGTTCACTTTCGAAGACATTATCAAAGAGCTTGAAAAGCCAGGACGTGACCCTCGTGATCCGTTCAAGGTTTTCCAGTTCCGTGATGATATATTTGAAGTCAAAGATCTAAAAGAGGGCATGATTTGCTCTGGTATTGTAACCAATGTCACGAACTTCGGCGCCTTTGTCGATATTGGTGTTCATCAGGATGGTTTGGTTCATATCAGTGCTTTGTCTAACAAGTTTGTGGATGATCCTCGTAAAGTTGTGAATCCCGGTGATCATGTTAGTGTGAAGGTTTTGAAAGTGGATATGGAGAAAAAACAAATTTCATTAACAATGAGATTAGATGAAGCTCCAGAACACAAGGCTCCTCGTGAGATGAAATCAACTCCTCGACAGGGCGGCGGAAGATCGCCGCAAGCCAAACAGCCTGCGCGTCAAGTTGGGCGTAGCGCGGATCGTGAGCAGCGTGGGGGCAAACCAGCTAGCAATCCGTTCAATAATCCATTTGCAGCATTATTAAACGTAACTGACAAAAAATAGGGGGCCAGATGGCTAAAGTGAATAAAAAAAGATCACGTCTTAAGGCAAAAAGACTTAGCAAAAAAAAGAGAATGACGAAAGCAAAGTTTCGTAAGTAATTCAGTCGCCTTAGGGGGAGTTCTTTGCCAAGATCTCCTTTGCAATTTCAGCAAAGCCAAGGCCGCCTCGGCTTTGCGCAATATGGGTGGGCTTTTGTTTTAGATCAGCGAGGAAGGTTTGGATGTTCGCCACTGCGTAGGAGCAGGGGAAATAACCAAACATTGGTTCATCGTTGGGCGAGTCGCCGCTAAATGCGCAGACTTTTTTAGCCTCTTCAGGACTTATTTTAAACTCCGTTTGAAGCAGAGCCAGAGTCATTGTCAGTTTGTCGTAATTGCCAAACCAGCCATTTACATGGATTGAAGAGACTTTGGCTTGAGCGCCGTTTTGTTTAAATATAGCCACAATTTTTTGAACTTCTGATTTTGGTAAAGGCAAAACGTCTTCGCAGAAATCGATAGCTAAATCCATCAAACGACAAAATTGATCACTTGCTAAGGCGCAACCCGGAACTTTGCTAAGAATTTCCTTTTCGATTTTGTTGAGCTTTTCGCGATTTTCTTTTTGCACTTGTGGGTCGAAGAAAAAATTCCGATACATTTTTTTATTATGGTAACGGAAATAAAATCCACCATTTTCTCCAACCACGGCGGCCACCGGCCATTGGCGAGCGATCATTTCACACCAGCCAGCAGGACGTCCAGTGATCGGGATGACATGAACACCGGCTCGAAACAAACTCCACAAAGATTCGTAGGCTTCTGGACCTAAGAGCCCATCATCTGTGAGAGTGTCGTCAATATCGGTAAGTAAAAATTTAATATTAGACATTCTTCGATTATAGTCGGAGCTGGTTAGGAAGCGCAAAGTCAAAATTTGTGCTTGCGCGGTTTTGAAATCCACCTCATGGTTTGTCTATATATTAGTGGTGCCTACGCATGATGATGATGAAGGTATATAGATGGCAAAGAAATCAGCAGATGGTATTAAATTAGTAATAGTGGAGTCTCCGACAAAGGCAAAAACCATTCGTAAGTTTCTCGGCAGAGACTATGTAGTTGAGTCCTGCATGGGACACATCCGCGACTTGCCAAAATCGGCAAAGGATATTCCTGAAAAAGTAAAAAAAGAAAAGTGGGCACAGCTTGGAGTGAATGTAGATAAGCACTTTGAGCCTCTTTATTGTGTCCCAAAAGATAAGACCAAAGTTGTTAAAAATCTTAAAGAAAAACTCGAAGGAGCCTCAGAGCTTTACCTCGCGACGGACGAAGACCGCGAAGGTGAAAGCATTAGTTGGCACTTACTTGAAGTATTAAAACCCACTGTGCCAACAAAACGCATGGTATTTCATGAGATCACAAAAGAGGCGATTCTAAAGTCATTGAAGGATACGCGTGAAATTAATTTTAACTTGGTAAAGGCGCAGGAAGCGCGCCGGGTCTTGGATCGTTTGGTGGGATATACAATTTCGCCTTTGATTTGGAAAAAAGTTTCTTATGGTTTGTCGGCTGGCCGCGTTCAATCAGTGGCCGTGCGCCTAATTGCAGAGCGAGAGCACGAACGCATCCGCTTTAAGAATTCAAGCTATTGGGGTGTTCTTGCTCATCTAAAAAAAGATGATGTGGATTTTGAAGCTCGTTTGCAAAATGTTAAGAGTCAGCGCATTGCAACTGGTAAAGATTTTGATGGCACAACAGGAAAACTTGTTGCTGGAAAAGATGTTTTGATTCTTGATGAGGCCAAAGCCAAAGACCTCGTAAACTCAATTAAGTCAGGCGCGTGGACTGTGACGGATGTGGATGAAAGACCCACCACTCGCAAACCGGCGGCACCATTTATCACCTCAACTTTGCAACAAGAAGCCAATCGCAAGATGGGACTCAGTTCTCGTGAGACAATGCAGGTGGCTCAAAAACTGTACGAGCAAGGTTTTATAACTTACATGAGAACGGATTCGACTTTCTTATCAACTGAAGCTATTACGGCCTCTCGCAATGGTATTCAGCTAAAATATGGCAAAGAGTTTTTGCCTGATCAGCCGCGAACTTATGCGGCAAAAAAGGTGAAGGGGGCTCAAGAGGCGCATGAGGCAATTCGCCCAGCGGGACAAGAGTTCATCGATCCAGATGAAACAGGACTTATTGGTACACAATTTAAACTTTACGATATGATTTGGAAACGTACTGTTGCCAGCCAAATGGTAGACGCTCGCCAAAAACAAGTCAGTGCAAAGATTCAAGTTGGCGATGCTCTTTTTGGTGCCTCCGGTATGACAATTGAGTTTTCAGGGTTTTTGCGGGCCTATGTTGAGGGCAGTGATGATCCTGAGGCTGAGTTGTCAGTACGAGAAATTCGTCTTCCGGCTTTGAAGGCCAAAGACACAGTGAAGGTCACAAAAGTGGATCCAACCTCTCACGAAACCAAACCTCCAGCTCGTTATACAGAGGCCAGTCTCGTGCAAACTATGGAGAAAGAAGGTATCGGGCGTCCTTCGACATATGCTTCGGTAATTGGGACAATCGTTGATCGCGGTTATGTTAGAAAAAATGGAACGGCTTTAGTTCCTACGTTCACAGCAATGGTAGTTTCAAAGCTTTTAAGTCGTTATTTGCCTCAATATGTAGATCTTGGTTTTACATCGGAAATGGAAAAGTCACTTGATGATATTGCAGACGGAGATTTAGAGCTCGAAAAGTATTTAAAATCGATTTACTTTGGACCTAAAGGACTTAAAGAGCAAGTTGAGCGTCAGGCCGACAAGATTGACCCAGAAGAGGCGCGCACCATTCAGTTAGAAGGCATGGATAAATACAACTTTCATGTGGGTCGCTATGGCGCTTACTTGACCTCACAACGAAATGGCCAAGATGTCAGTGCCTCATTACCTGAAAGTGAATCTCCGGCAGATATCACCCCAGAAATTGCTGAAAGACTTATTGATCAAAAAATCAATGGTGCAGATTCCCTTGGAAAAGATCCAAAAACAGATAAGCCGATTTATGTTTTGAATGGGCGCTATGGTCCTTATGTGCAACTGGGTGATGTGGGTACTGAGGATGATAAGCCAAAGCGCTCCTCTTTACCTCCTGGGGTTCAGCCAGAGGATGTTACTTTGCCAATTGCGCTAGAGCTTTTGAGTTTACCAAAAGTGTTAGGCGAGCATCCAGGAACAGGTAAAGAAATTAAAGCGGGCCTTGGTCGCTTTGGTCCTTTCGTTGTCTGTGATGGGGACTATCGCTCGATTCCAAAGGGCGAGAGCCTTTTTAGCATGACACTAGAAAGAGCCATTGAAATGCTAAGCGCGCCCAAAAAGGGTCGTGGCAAGGCTGCTCCCTTAAAAGATTTGGGAGTTCATCCTGGCAGCCAAGAAGCTATTCAGATTTTCAATGGTCCTTATGGCCCATATATCAAATCAGGGAAGACCAACGTATCTTTACCAGAAGGTGCAAGGGTGGAAACGGTGTCTTTAGAGCAGGCAATTGAATTGATCAACGATAAGGCGGGGATTCAGACCAATACCAAGCTCAAAGTTAAAGTTAAAACAAAGGCAAAGCCAAAGGCGAAAAAAACACCGGATAAAAAGAAAAAAAATGAGCAACTGATGGTCACGAAGATTATTGCCCGTAAAAAATCAGTTGTTAAAAGCAAGGAGGAGAGATGAGGAAATCACTAGCAATACTATTTATTTTTTCATTTTTTCTGAGCTCACTTAGTCATGGCAAGTGGATTGATCCTGAAGAGGAAGCTATGAAAAACCACCAGGTAAGAGCGTGGCGAGGGGTTGATTTTACTTTTACTGGATTTTCGTCATCTACAGGCACTAGTGCGGTGACCTACCGAAATGCGGTTAATGATTTCTGGGGATGGAGTGCAGGGGCTGGGGTTGACTCCTTAGGATGGTTTTTTACCGGAGGCGGGAACTATTTCTTATATAACTCGCCCCATTCAACCTGTTTTTTTGCCTTTTCATGTCACGGTCAGATTTTGGCAGGTGCAGGCCTCTATTATGCTAATGGTGGACGGCGAACCTTTACAAATAATGGGGTGGATACCATCTATGACCAGGGGAGCTCCATTTATGCCCTGCCACAGGTGTCTTTTAGATCGATTTACCGGGAGTTTTTTTCACTGACTCTAGATGCAGGCTATCGAGTTATGGTACAAAGTCCAGACATCCATCGTAGCTATGGTCCTGACGTTCCAAGCAATGTTAATGAGATGGAGAAAGCCAATGCCAATGGCCTTGGTGCTTCAGCCTCCCTTGGCATTGTGTTCTAAGTCGGCCTTGAGGTTTTTTGCATGACAGACAGTTTCCAAAAAGGGCAATTGGAGTTAGGAATCCAAAGGTCCCAGGAAAAAGATCGAAATTATCATCTAGGTGGCCGTAGCTTCTATTTCTTCGACTTTGACGATAATATTGCCTTTCTTTCAACTCCACTGATTTTATTTCATAAAGACACAGGTGCAGAAGCTCAAGTTAGCAGTGGCGAGTATGCGAAAATTCACGCTTATATTGGCAAGACGGGTCCTTATAAAGACCATGAAATTCGCCTGGATGATGAAAATGGAACTTATCGCAACTTTCGTGATCTCCATATTGGGGATATCGAAAAAGTGGAGAGTAAAAAGCAGATCTTCGTGCAGGACTTGGCGGAGGCCTTGGGTTTTCCTGATGTTCAGTGGAAAGGACCTTCCTGGCAGTGCTTTTACCACGCAACTTTTAATCGTCGCCCCATTTCTGTGATCACGGCCCGAGGTCATCATCCTGAGACTTTGAAGGCGGGTATCCAGCTTTTTGTGGACAGGCAGTTTTTACCCCATGCGCCCAACTATCTGAGTTTGTTTCCTGTGAGCCATAAACCAACTCGTCATGCTTTAGGGGATACGGATTTTACCATGAGTGCGGCAGAGCTTAAACAAAAAGCCATCAGAGCCAGCGTCAAAAAAGCGATTGAGCTTTATGGTCACAGCCCTCACCATCGGTTTGGGATGTCGGATGATGATCCAAAAAACATTCAGTTAATTGCTGAAGAAATGGCTCGTTTGAAGGATGATTATACTGAGATGTCGTTTTTTTTGATTTCCACCCACGATGGCAACTTTGTGAAGCACGAGATCAATAAACAAGGAGCCGAGTCTAAAGTCGGTGAAGCTTATATAGCTAATCAGCTCAATCTTTTTGATATAGATAGACATAGGTCCTAACGCAGAGCTGTTTTTTTTTCTTTGTTTAGCATACAATTTAAATGATCTCGCTTAGATATTTGATATCCTAGGAGGATCGAACTTTTCGACAGACCACTAGGAAGGATACACATGGGTTTACTCAAGGGAATTTCCCGACTCGTTTTAGCAGGATCATTTTTGTTTTTCACCACATTCGCCTATGCACAAAGTAAAGATGATCTTGAGTGCCGATATCTGAGTGCGATTGAGGGGGGCTTTTTAGCAAACCACATTCACTACGCAAGTCGTGATGCGGTGTTAGCGAATCATACAATTGAGCAATACATCAAGCGCATTGATCCCTCTAAGATCTATCTGCTTTCGACGGATGTAGATCAAATTAAAGGCTGGATGTCGGGCCTTTTTGATAAGACTAAAAATAAAGACTGTACGTTCTTGGATAAAGCTCAAAAGTTATTAGTGCAGCGTGCGCAAGAGCGAGCAGACTTTGCTAAAAAGTTCTTGGGTAAAGATTATAAATTTGATCCAAAAACTGAATTCACTTTTGATCCAGATAAAAAACCATTCCCAAAAAATTCTGACGAAGCGAATGATTTTCTAAAGAAGTATATCCATTTTCAAATTGCGAACTATCAAGCAACAGACATGAAAATGGATGAAGCAAAGAAGAACGTGATTAAAAGTTATGATAGAGCCGTCAAACGTCTACAAGAGACAAAGACAACGGATTTGTATTCTGACTACTTGGACAGCTTTGCGCGGGCTTTGGATCCACACTCAAGTTTTTTCTCTCGCGATAGCTTGGAGGATTTTGAAATTCAAATGCGTTTGTCTTTGGAGGGTATCGGGGCAACTCTTTCTTCCCAAGATGGTTTTACTGTAGTTGAGCAACTGGTTCCAGGCGGGGCGGCCGCAAAATCGGGTGTGATTAATCCACAGGACAAAATTATTGCGGTTGGCCAAGAAAAAGGTGCGATGGAAAATGTTATCGACATGGATCTAAAAGATGTCGTAAAGAAAATTCGCGGAGCAAAAGGCACTAAGGTTCGTTTGACAGTCCTACGAAAAAAGGGAGAGACCAAGCAGCGTTTAGAGATCAGTCTGACTCGGGAAAAAGTAAATTTAGAAGATGAAGCGGCTTCCATTGTTTATCAAGACAAAGAAGTAAATGGTAAAAAGAAAAAAATTGGCATTATTAATTTCCCCTCTTTTTATGCGGATTCTCGTCGCGGCGGACGTTCGTCAGCCGCAGATTTGAAAAAGATTATCAAAGAAGCTAACGATAAAAAAGTCGACGGCATCGTTTTAGATTTGTCTACTAACGGTGGCGGTAGCTTAGAGGACGCTGTAAAAATTGCTGGCCTATTTTTCAAAACAGGCAATGTGGTGAAGCAATCTTCAAGAGACTCTAGTCGTGGCGAACAGACCTTAAGTGATACGGATCCAACTGTGGATTGGTCCGGGCCTTTGGTTCTTCTTACTAGCCGGATCAGCGCCTCGGCATCAGAGATCGTAGCGGGCACTCTTCAAGATTATAAACGTGCCGTGATTGTAGGTGGCGACCATACATTCGGTAAGGGCAGCGTTCAATCCGTACTGCCTATGCCAAATAATCTTGGCGCATTAAAGGTCACTGTGGGAATGTTCTTTGTTCCAGGGGGGAATTCCACTCAGCATCGTGGCGTTGAAGCGGATGTGGTTTTGCCAGGTCCCTACAGCACCGACGATATTGGTGAAAAATTTTTGGATTACTCATTGCCTCCACAAAAGATTGCAGCATTTTTATCTCCTGATGCCTATGTTAAAGAAGGCGTTGGTGCTTGGTCAGTGTTGAAGCCTGAGTGGCTAAAGACTTTGCGTGAGAAATCTATAGCGCGCGTTGAAAAGAACGAAGACTTCAAGAAAATTGAAGACGAACTTAAAAAAGCTAAGCTGCGCGGTAAGTTGATTAAAGTAAGCGAAGTTTTGAAAGATAAAACTGAAACTAAAACCAAAAAAGAAAAAGAAAAAGCCGCTCGTTATGGCAATAAGGATCAGAAAAATAAAGAGTACTTGAAACGCGCAGATATCCAGGAGGCCACTAGTGTCCTTTTGGATTTAATGGGAGCTGAGGGAGCACAACCCACCGGCAAGCAAGCAAGCGCTAAGTAATCTGTAAAAAAGTTGAAAAAGCATAAAAAGCCCTGGTCACCCAGGGCTTTTTTACGTTTAGATTATAAGGCGCGTTAACATTGCTTTATACGCGACAAAAAGACCTGTTATCGCTTAGATAGTCCTACTTTTGGAGGCTCACAAAAATGTCGAAAAAATCTAAGGCCGACTTCGGTGGCTTGTCTGATGAGCTCTTGCTCAGGCTCCATGACCTCATGGTGAAAGCGCGCGTTTTGGAAGAGCGCCTCATTAAAATTTATAAATCTGGTGAAGGTTACTTCTGGATTGGCGGACCAGGAGAGGAAGCCTTTGGCGTTCCCTTGGGGTTGCTTGCACGAAAGGGTGAAGGTTTAGAGTATGATTGGTTTCATTTGCACTATCGCTGTACTCCAACAATGGTAGCTCTTGGTATGCCAATGATTGATGCGGCTCGCCTGATGATGAACCGCTCAACCGATCCTTCAACTGGTGGCAGAAACTTTGCGGGTCATTATTGTTTTCCTAAGTGGAATGTCGCTCCAGTAACGTCTCCAATTGAAGTGCAATATCCTCTGGCCTGCGGCACTGCCCATGCGCAAAAACGTGCGGGTCATAAGTCACTCAGTATAGTGACAGGTGGTGACGCTGGGACTGCAGAAAGTGATTTCGCAACTAGCCTAGTTTGGGCCTCTCGCAAAGGTCAGGAGCTGCCAGTTTTGATCACAGTTCAAAATAATGGTTACGGTATTTCGACTCCGTATGAGGGGCAGCATGGTGAAACGCAAATCGCGGATCGAGCCAAAGCCTTTAATATTCGCGCAAGAGTGATTGATGGATCTAATCCAGTAGAAGCTTACATCGCATTGAAAGAAGAAATGGAATATATCCGTAAAACGGGAAAGCCGTCCTTCCTTGAAGTGAAGGTAGCTCGTTTGTATGGTCACTCCTCAGCAGATGGAGCAAACCGTAAGGTCGATATAGATGATCCAGTTTTTTCTTTTGAAAAAAAATTGGTTACCGCAGGGCTTTTAACAAAAGCCGCCGCCATGAAAATCTGGGAGACGTACGAGGAAGAGGGAGTGGCAGCTCAGACTCAGGCCCGTACCGAGCCAAGTCCAACGTCAGAATCAGTTTGGGAAAATGTTTATGTAAATAGCGAAAATGCTGATTGGAGAAAGTTCTAATGGCTAGTATTGCTCAGGCCATCAGAATGGCGCTTCACTATGGTGAAAAACATTTAGAAGTAAAAGATATTTTTGGACAAGACGTAGGCGCACCACTTGGTGGAGTTTTCACGGCCACTCAGGGTTTGAAAACGGCGTGGAACACACCTCTTGATGAACGTGGAATTATTGGTGTTGCGATGGGTATTGCAATGACTGGTGATCGTTGTGTCGCCGAGATTCAGTTTGTTGATTATATTTTTAATACCATTGATTTACTTAAAATTGCTGGCAACACCTTGTGGTGTACCAACGGTCAAGTGAAGTTGCCAATGGTGGTGATGACTCCTGTAGGGGCAGGAATCTTCGGTTCTGTTTATCACTCGCACTCTTTTGATGCTTGGGCCTCGCGCTTGCCAGGTTGGAAGATTGTAATGCCGTCAAACTCTTTGGATGCCTATGGTTTGATGCTGTCAGCAATTCAAGATCCAAACCCTGTTTTGTATTTGAAATCAAAAGCCTTGATGCGCCATAAGAGTGGGGAGCTAATTCCTGGGGAACCTGGGGACGAAAAGGTTCTTAAAGCGATGATCGATAAACCAGTACAAAACCCAGCGGGCTGGAAACCAAAATGGCCAGAGCTTGAAGAGTATGTGGTGCCAATTGGTGTGGGCAATATCACTCACCCTGGCGAACATATTACGGTCGTAACTTACAGCCGTATGGTTCATATCTGTAATGAGATTGCAGAGAATTTGAAGCGCGAAAATATTTCTATCGAAGTTATCGATTTGCGCTCTATTTATCCTTATGACTGGCAGATGATAAAGACTTCCATTGAAAAAACGGGTCGTGTTCTTTTCGTGAACGAAGATACTGAGGTTACAAACTTTGGAGAGCATTTGGCGTATCGAGCGACTCAAGAATGTTTTTATCGCTTGATGGCACGCCCGCGTGTTTTGGCTGGAAAAAATCTTCCAGGCATCGGCCTTGCTCCAAATCTTGAAAAAAACTCTATCCCACAAATGGCAGACATTGAAGCCGCCATTCGTGAAGTTGTGGCGGAGGTCCCGTGATGAAAGGAAAAAGCGCCACCAACAGAAAAAAAGTCCGACGTCGCGTAAACAAAAAAAGTGCTCGAATGGTTTTTGATAAATATGATCTTTATCGTCGGGCAGTTCAGTCAGCAGAATCTGATGTGGAGTTTATTCGCGACACTTATGGCGAGCTTAAAGGTAGAAACGCACGAGTTTTCCGCGAAGACTTTTGCGGTACATTTGCTTTGTCAACCGAGTGGATTAAGTTAAGTCCACAGAATAAATCAATTGGCGTGGATCTGGATCCAGAGCCCATGGCCTATGGGAAGGCTAACTATCTGTCGAAGCTTCGCCCTGAACAGCAAAAACGCATGCAGCTTTTAGAGGGAAATGTTCTTCACCCGGATCTGCCAAGAGCAGATATTGTAGCTGCAATGAACTTTTCATATTTTTGCTTCAAAACTCACAAAGAGATGAAGCTCTATTTTTCAAGTGTTTATAAAAGCCTTAGTAAAGACGGTATTTTTTTGGTGGATTGTTTTGGTGGCACACAATGCCAAGGGCCGATTGAAGATATGATGAATCTAGAGGGTTTTAAATATTATTGGGACCAGAGCAGTTTTGACCCTGTTTCCAATGAGGCGCTTTTCTATATTCACTTTCGAGTAGGTGGCAAAAAAATCGAAAAAGTTTTCACCTATGACTGGCGAATGTGGTCTATTCCTGAGTTGCGTGAGATTATGAGTGAAGTGGGTTTCAAAAAGACTCATGTTTATTGGGAAGGCACCGCAAAGGATGGGTCTGGAAATGGAATTTTCACCCGCACTGAGCAGGGCGAATCCTGTGATAGTTGGATTGCCTATATTGGCGCTGAGAAATAAATAATTATTATTGAGTGCCTTTAACACCATCAAAGATACTTCGGCCGCCACTATTGCCGTCATTCTTGTTGGGTTTTGCCCCATCAGAACTATCTTTTCTGAAAGTTGGAGAGCTAACTGAGCAGAAACTAGAACTTTCTAATTTGCACTCTTTAGCCACAGTTTCACAGAACTTACGATTGTCAGTTCTGCGGCCATTTTTTGAATTTTTGAGATTGAAGATGGTATTGCTATTTTGCATGAGCTTCATTTGATTAAAGCAGTCCTTAAGACCCTCGCCGTATTCATTGGAGGCATACATCCCACGGGAGCTAGTGAAGTCTTCAGGCGATATTGCTGAGGTGTTTTCAACGTGCTCAGTGAAGAGGCGCTGCCGTTCGCTTGGCTCTAAGCTAGACCAGTTATCGTGCTTAAACAGATCTTGAATATATGACTCTTCTTGAAAGCCGAAGTACTTAACAACTGCCTTCATTTGCTTTGTACTAAGAGCACTTTGAGTGTTCCCATTTTTTTGCTCTCTGCTTTTTAAGCCAGCCACTGCATACATTAAGTAAGGGGCTGCCTTATTGGTTTTATCGCGAATAATATCGCCGTAACCAACCTGGCTAGTTGGTATACCGCCACCATCTAATTTATTGGCCATACAAAATCCATCAGCTTGAAGTATTTGGATCACGCGTTCCAAGTATAGCTCTCTTCCAGAGCCCCCGCCTGCGGAGTTAACGGCTTTATAGTTTCTTTGCACTGCAAAACCTAGGAGCGTGATATATTTTTCTGATGGACGTAATCCTTCGGAGTGGTTTGGGCCTTCAGTTGCGATTTCAACGCCATCTGCGACGCATTTTAATTCTGCATTTTCTAAAAAAAGCCTATCTGTAGCTTGAGAGAACATTGGGCTCACGAGAAGCCCAATCAGAACTATTAATTTTGTGAAACGAAGCATGGCGTCTCCTTAATAAAAAACCTTCTATAAAAAATATTATGCTTTATTTTTGGCAGATCTCACAAGGCCGGGTTTACGAAGGCCCTAGTTAAACGTCTAGGTGGGCTTTTAACTCATCCATATTGAAAAGAGCCTGAAGTTTAAGGCCTATTTCTTTGAGTTTCTCTTCGCCGCCGCCGCGATGAATGACACAGAGGACGTCAGTAACTTGAGCGCCTATGGAGCGCAGATCCATAGCGCTGAGGATGACTTGGCCACCGGTGGTGATCACATCTTCAATCACGCAAAGCTTAAGGTCTTTAATTTCGAGTCCCTCAGCTAATTTACACGTGCCATACTTTTTAGCCTCTTTGCGAACAAAGACACAGGGTAGACCTGTGAGCAGAGATAAGGCTGTTGCTATGGGAATGCCTCCCATTTCAAGAGCCGCAAGGGCCTGGGTCTCAGGGGGAATTAGGCTGCGCATATGTAAGGCGATTTCGCTCAGTAAATCTGGGCGAGCCTCGAAACGATATTTATCAAAATATTCCTGGGATACCAGTCCCGATCGCAATTTAAACTCACCAGTGAGATGGGCGGTTTCAAAGATTTTTTGTGCAAGTTCTTTTTTGTGCATCAAAAGAGGCTCCCTTTGAGCCATCTTACATAGGCAAGGCTGCCATTTTCAATGAGAAGAGATAGAATACAAGGTGTGTTATTGGGATGCAGGGATTCGACGCGGGCAATAATGCGTGAAGATTGAACAGTGGTAGATTTAAGAATCAAAACTGCCTCTTTGGCAGAAGTGATTTCTCCATTCCACCAGTAAATTGACTCCATCCCAGGAAGAATATTTGCGCAGGCGATGAGGCCCTCCTGCAAAAGAGTTCGAGATATTTCTTGAGCCGTTTCTGTATTTGGGCAGGTGACGTATAGCAAACGAATATCGCAGTCCAAGAGCTTTCCTCTGTTGAAATTAACTTTTGCGCAGTAATTTTTTGCGTATTTGCCATTGGTCAAGAGCATATTTTCTCATGTCTTCGATATTATCGAATTCATCTACAATCTCAACGCCAAGAAGAGTTTCCACAGCATCTTCCAAAGTAACAAGTCCGGCGATGACACCATATTCATCTACGGCAATCGCCAAGTGTTCTTTTTCTTTGATAAAAAAGTCTAGAGCTTGAGCAACGGTGAGGCGTTCAGAAACTGAAGCAATTGGAGTTACAAGATCCGAGACTTTTCTATTGTGCTGGTCATCTGAAGAGGCCTCGAGGATTTTATAGCGATGGGTAATGCCGATAATATTATCAAGGCTATCGCGGTACACAGGTATGCGCGAAAAACGAAGTGGAACATATTTGTTCACAACCTCATCAACGGTGATGTCAGCCTCTAAAGCAAAGAATACTGAGCGCGGGGTCATGATATCAGAAACAAATATTTTGTCTAACATCAGAAGATTTTTGATCACATTGGATTCTTTTATTTTGAGGGTTCCCTCATTGGCACCAAGCTCAGCTGTCATAATCATTTCTTCGCGAGTGACTTGTTGTGTGTCTGGTTTCGCTACAAGTTTTCCGACGAATTGAGAAAAGCTTACCAAAGGATAGAGAACAAAGATCAGCGTTTGAATCATATAGGCTGCCATAGGAGCAATCAGCTTCCAATGAGCAGCGCCTATACTTTTCGGCAAAACCTCGGAAATGATTAAAATGCCAAAGGTAAGAATGAAAGAAGACAAAGTGACCAAGTCCTCTCCGTAGAGCAGCTGGACTTTGAAGGCGATGGCAGAGGACCCCAGAGTGTGTGAAATAGTGTTGAGGGTTAATATGGCCGAAAGCGGTCGATCGAGATTTTCCTTCAAGTGCTGCAAGAGTAAGCCACTGCGTTTTTTATTCTGTACTGCCACAGCAACATAGGCAGGGGAGACGGAAAGAATCACGGCCTCCAATAAAGAACAGATGAATGAAATTGAAATAGTGAGGCAAAATAAAAAAATAATAACGGCCATAGATGTGTTTTGTATGATAGCACGGTTCAGCAAAAACTTGTCTATATCATCCTTAACTCTTGACGCGGAACTTAGGTCCAGAGCTTGGCACTTCCTATGCAACATTGCGGCCTGATGAGCATTAACTCTAGGAGAATCGATTATGGAACGTTTAATTAGCTCAATTTTGGCCTTAGGACTTATTTTCGGCACTTTTTCTGCTCTAGCGGCCCCTAAGGGCAGTCCTTATGACTACGCGTTACAGACCAAATATTTATGCTATGCAAACGGCGTAGTGGTTCAAAATAAGCAAAAAATTGTAAGCAATGGTCGGGCTCTTGGTGAAGTCAGCTTCGTGGCCCATGCCGGAAGAAACCAAACACTGACTTTTAGAAGGGGTACTGGAGAGTACATAATCTGGCCCCGGGTCGCACATAAAGGTTTCGGGAAGTCTTTGAATATCTTATCTCGTAAGGAATCTGGCGACTTCATGATCGTCCAGGAGATCGATATGGGAGATAGTCAGCGGACCAAAACGAGTATTAATCTTTCGATTAAAGACGAGCAAGAGGAAGCACGTCAGATTTCCTGCCGTATAGAGTTAGAGTGGCTTAAAAAAGTAAAATAATAAGGGATGGTAATGAAGCCAGCCCTTATTACTTCTTAGTTGTTATTTTTGTGCTTGCTTAGGAACTTTGCTCTCATCAACCGTAATTTCAATTTCAACTCGGCGATTTTTTGAAAGAGCTTCTTTAGTTTTTCCTTGGTCCACTGGGTTTTTGGAGCCCATGCCTACAAAGCTCACAGTGCCTTCAGGTATGCCGCTGGCAACTAAAGTATCACGAACAGATTTTGCTCTTTTTTCTGATAAAGGTTTGTTTACTTTATCGGAGCCCGTGCTGTCAGTATAACCTTTGATCGTCAAAATATTTTCAGGATACTTTTTCATGACGGCAGCTAATTCGGTGATGTTGGTTTTCGCAGTGGATTTTAACTCGGCTTTTCCTGAATCGAAAAGAATGTCGCTTTTAAGCTTTGTTACGAGTCCTTGCTCTGTGCGCTTTGTCTCTGCGACTTTTTCAAGTTCTTTTTGCTGCTTGTCCAGGCGATGCCCGATAGCTCCTCCGAGCCCTGCGCCAAGAGCTGCGCCGATCAAGGCTCCCTCGTTGCGTTTGCCAGTTTGATGGCCAATCACAGCGCCGGCAACAGCGCCAAGAGCGGCGCCAATTCCAGCATTTTTACTTGCATTTTTATTATCGCCGCTAGCGCATGCGGAAAGCATTGCTGCGGCAGTTAAGAAAAGAATGATTTGTTTTAACATATTATAAGCTCCTTGTGGTTCTTTGGAATTAGAATGGTTTTATTATTGAATTTTTATTGCTATAAAATCTAGTCGGGATTCGCTGCGTCTTAAGAGATGCTCGGACATGGACAAAGCTAGGAAAAGTATATCAAATAGCTGAATGAAAGATATATTCGGTGATGATGATTCCCAAAATAAAAAAGACGATTTCGGAACGATGCTCGAGCAATCTATCCAGGGTTATACAAAGTCCTATGGCAAAGGTGACAAAGTAACTGGGGAAGTTGTGACTCTGGGGCGTGATGAAGTCTTTGTGAATATTGATGGCCGCGATGGGATGGTTCCACGTTCGGAATTGTTAGATACAGAAGGGACTTTGAAAATTCAGGTTGGCGATAAGCTTAGCTTGTATGTGATCAAATCCCAAGAAGGCCTTTTGGTTCTTTCGGCAAAGGCCTCTGGCAAAGCGATGTCTGAGTCCTTGGAAGACGCCTTTGATTTTGAAACTCCAGTGGACGGTCGGGTTACTGAGGTGGTGAACGGCGGTTTCCGTGTAAATGTCATGGGAAAAACTGCTTTTTGTCCATTAAGTCAGATGGATTCAAAGCCTATTACTGATGCTGAAAGTTTTATTGATCGTAAATTCGAATTCATGATTACAAAATTTGAACAAAAAGGCCGCAACATAGTGGTTTCTCGTCGTCGGATTTTGGATATGGAAAAGCTTGAGAACCAAGGCAGCTTTATGGATACTCATAAAGCCGGTGATGTTTTAAACGGCCGTGTGTCGCGAATTGAAAACTATGGTGCTTTTGTCGAGCTTGTTCCTGGCATTGATGGTCTAGTGCATATTTCTGAAGTGAGTTGGTCGCGTTTGACTCATCCATCTGAAGCTTTGGAAGTGGGCCAAGAGGTTTCAGTGAAAATTTTAAAAATAGAAGAAGATGATTCGGGCCGACTGAAGATTTCCTTGTCTCGTAAACAAGCTGAAGAAGATCCATGGATGACAGCTTACAAAGATTTCCCAGTGGGCAGCGTTCATGCGGGAATTATTCGCAGTAAGGAACGTTTTGGTTTTTTGATGGAAATCAAACCCGGAATCGTGGGCCTTTTGCCAAAGAGTGCTTTTCGTGAAGTAGTTGATGAACGTGAGATGGAGAAGAAAAATCCAGGTCAAACGCTGAAGGTTCAAATTCAAGATGTGAATACTCTTGAGAAGAGAATTTCTTTGTCCTTCCCGAAAGATCAAGAAGATACTTCCTGGCAGGGATTTACAGGCGGCACCGCAAGCGCGGGTAAAGGGCTTGGAACCTTAGCGGATCAATTCAAGACTCTCAGTCTTGGTAAAAAGAAATAGGACTTCGGTGTGCAACAAAAAAAAGCCGGTGAAAGCACCGGCTTTTTTTTGTTTATTTTTAGGCTGAGACTATTTTTGTTCAGCCGCTCGTTTTGCTTGATACTTTTTAACCAGCTCTTCTTGGATATTGCGCGGAGCAGGTTGGTATTTTGCGAATTCCATAGAGAACTCGCCTTTTCCTTTTGTGCCCGAACGAAGATCCGTTGAGTAGCCGAACATTTCTGTCAAAGGAACTTCTGCCTCGATAACGCAGTTGCCATCGAAGGAAGTCGTTCCCACGATAACACCACGGCGCTGATTGATCTGACCAACCGCTGAGCCTTGATATTCGTCTGGAACTACAGTCTCAAGCTTCATGATTGGCTCAAGAACAGTTGGCTTTGCAGCCGGATAAGACTCACGCAGAGCTGCCATAGCAGCAATTTTGAAGGCCATATAGGAAGAATCCACATCATGGTAAGCTCCATCATTCAACTCAACTTCAACGCCAACGATAGGAAAGCCAATGAGTGGTCCTTTAACCGTTTGTTCCTTGAAGCCTTCCTCAACAGCGGGGATGAATTCGCGAGGGATGCGACCTCCAACAACACTGTTTGAGAATTTGAATACAGAGCCATCTTCTTGTGGCGGCAATGGACGGATAGCCCCTACAATCTTTGCGTACTGGCCTGAACCACCTGTTTGCTTTTTATGTGTATAATCGTAAGCGGCCTCAACAGCGATGGTTTCACGGTAAGCGACCTGAGGTTGGCCGACGATAACTTCACAGTTGAATTCACGCTTCATACGCTCGACATAAATTTCCAGATGGAGCTCTCCCATGCCAGAGATAATTGTCTCATTGGATTCATCATCGCGGTGAACGCGGAAGGTTGGATCTTCCTTGCGGAACTTCTGAAGTGCTTTAGTGAAATTGTTTGCGCCTTCCTTGTGTTTGGGTGCTACTGCCAAGCTGATAACGGCGTCTGGAACGTGCATGGATTGCATAGAGGCTTCAATTTTATCGTCGCAGAAAGTATCACCAGAGGCGCAGTCAATACCGAATAAGGCGACGATATCACCAGCGTAAGAAGTATCAATTTCGTCCATTTTGTCAGAGTGCATACGAACCAATCGTGGAATCTTTACTGATTTTTTATTTGTTTGATTCACGATAAAGTCGCCTTTACTCATCTTACCTTGGTAAACGCGCATATAAGTCAGCTGACCAAATTGGGTCTCTTGGAGTTTGAAGGCCAAAGCCACAAGTGGTTTTGTATTGTCAGAAAATAATTCGAACTTCTCCTCATTCTTAGTCAAATCTAGAGCGTGCTCTTTTTTCTCAGCTGGAGAGGGCAAGTAATAAGTCACAGCATCCATCAGGCGCTGGATACCTTTGTTTTTGAAGGCAGATCCACAAAGAACAGGAACTAATTTCAAACTGATAGTACCCGCGCGGATAGCAGCACGAATCTCTTCTGTTGTTGGGTCTTCTTCCATCAAGAATTTTTCTTCAATTTTTGAATCAATGTCCGCAAGTTTACCGATCATAATTTGACGGTATTCCTTTGCCTGCTCAACCATGTCCGCAGGAATGTCGGTTACAGTTACGGTTTCACCATTGTCACCTTCATTGATATAAGCTTTCATGTCAGTCAGGTCGACATGACCACGGTGTTGATCTTCTAATCCGATTGGAATTTGGATCATCACCGCATTTAATCTTAATTTTTCGACTAAAGCATCAGTCACGCGGAATGGGTTCGCGCCTTGACGATCCAATTTATTGACAAAGGCCAGGCGTGGCACGCTATAACGTTTCATCTGACGGTCAACGGTGATTGACTGCGACTGAACCCCAGCAACACCACATAATAACAGAATCGCGCCATCAAGAACACGAAGGGAGCGTTCTACTTCCACAGTGAAATCCACGTGTCCCGGTGTATCGATTAAATTAATAGTATAGTCTTTCCAATGTACCTGAGTCGCCGCAGATTGGATGGTAATGCCTTTTTCGCGCTCAAGATCCATGGAGTCCATGGTTGCTCCAACGCCATCTTTTCCTTTAACTTCATGGATGGCATGGATTCTACCGCCATAAAACAAAATACGTTCAGATGTCGTGGTTTTTCCCGAGTCAATGTGTGCCGAGATACCGATATTTCTGACCATATCAATATTCCATTTTTTGGACATAACAATACCCTTTGTGTGTTAGTGATTGCTTAAAGAGTCTATCGAGTTAACATTATTTGGGTACCATTGCAAAAGAAGAATGCTCTGATTCCGTGTACAGGCTTTTTTGCGCACTGTTTAATTGAATTAATTGAATTAATTGAGGTCAAGTCATACAAGGATTTATGGAATGGATCTACTACAGCTTTTAACTGAAAATTTTCCCTATAAACACTTTCGAAGTGAACAGGAGAATATTCTCAATCGGGTAATGGCTGGTCAGGACACTTTGGCTTTGATGCCAACAGGGATGGGAAAAAGTCTTTGTTTTCAGTTTCCAGCTAAGATTCAAAAAGAACTGGTTTTGGTGATTTCACCCCTGATTGCTTTGATGGAAGATCAGGTTCAAAAAGCCCAAAAACTTGGCATTTCGGCTGCTTATTTGAGCTCCACTCTTAGCCGCGAAGAACGCGAGTCCCGCCAGCGGCATCTTAGCAATGGAGATTATCAGTTGTTTTATGTGACTCCAGAGCGTTTTCGCAAACCGGAGTTCCTACAGGCAATTAAAAAATGCAAACTTTATTGCCTGGCTATTGACGAAGCTCATTGCATCAGTCAGTGGGGTCATGATTTCCGTCCGGATTACTCTCGGCTAGGTGAGTTCCGTAAGCTTTTAGGTAGTCCACCTGTTCTTGCGCTGACGGCAACGGCAACTCCGACCGTTCAAAAGGATATCATGAAGAGTCTAGATATGGAGGAAAGTGGGGAGATCATCTTCGGCGGGTTGGAGCGCCCAAACCTTCAGCTAAACGTACACGCTGTCTATGGTATTGACGAAAAAATTCGCACCATTATTGGGCTTCGCCATCATATTACAGGTGCAGGGATTATTTATTGCTCTTTGATTCAAACTCTAAAGAAGGTCTCCAGTGATTTGCGTCGCCTTGGCGTGGATCATCTTGTTTATCATGGAGACCTTCCAGCCCAAGACCGAAAGCGCAATCTGCGAAGCTTTATTGCTGAGGAAAATCCTCTGATGGTGGCAACGCCGGCCTTTGGCTTAGGGATTGACAAAGAAAATGTGCGCTTGCTTGTGCATGTTGAAATTCCAGGATCGGTGGAGTCCTACTATCAAGAGGTGGGGCGGGCCGGACGCGATGGCTTGCCTTCACAGTGTCATTTGCTCTATGATCCAGATGATGTCTCGATTCAAATGGAGTTTCTGAAATGGTCCCATCCAGAGCCTGAGTTTATCGCTCAAGTTTATAAATTAATTGATAAAAATCGTGGCCCCTTGGACCAGGGTCGTTTTGATTATTTACGGGAGCAGATGAGCTTTCGAAATCGCCGGGACTTTCGCGTAGAAAGTGCGGTGAATATTCTTGAGCGTTGGGGTTGCTTGGCAAGGGCAGAAACCCCCTTCCCCTTTGTAAGAGTCCAAGAGCCGACGAAGGAAATGTTCGAGGCCGAGAACTCTTCACAGCTTTTAAAAAACCAGAACCAAAAGCTTTATGATATCGTTCGCTACGCTACACGGGATGATGAGTGCCGCCTATTGCAGGTCTATGAATATTTCGGTTATGAAGGGGCAAGGCAATGTGGCCACTGCGATGTTTGCCAGCCGAAGGTCTAAAGCCGCATTAGGTCAGCCCCAGCAGGGGGGGGGACCATGAATATTAGACAATTTGGACTATTTTAAGCCTTTTTTATTTCAAAGCCTTCTTTTTTTGATTTTTGTTCTTCCCATTTTTCGCGGAATCAACTACTCATAGGGGCTCAACTTTCAGTCCTTGTAGAGCGTAGCGGGCATAGGGCCCATGTTCCTCTTAAGCGGCTCCCAATTGCCAAATTTTTAGGAGGCTCAAATGGGTAAAAAAATATATGTAGGAAATCTTTCCTATTCCCTCAACGATCAATCATTGGTTGATGTTTTTTCTGAATTCGGAAATGTCGAATCAGCACGTATCGTAACTGATCGTGAATCTGGTCGCAGCAAAGGTTTCGCATTCGTAGAAATGTCTAGCGATGATGAAGCTCAGACCGCAATTGCAAAATTGAATGGTGTTGAGCTTGAAGGTCGTGCTTTGAACGTGAGCGAAGCAAAACCAATGGCTCCCCGTGAAGGCGGCGGTGGACGCGGCGGCTTCGGTGGCGGCGGTCGCAGTGGCGGCGGTGGCGGCGGCGGCGGACGCGGTGGCTTCGGCGGCGGCGGTGGACGCGGCGGTGGCGGCGGCGGTCGTTACTAGTATTTAGATTATTTATACAGAACTATTTGGCCGGTTAAACAACCGGCCTTTTTTTTGTGGATCATCAAACATATCAGCGTGCAAGTTGCTTTTGATCTAATTGAGTCTTCGCCGAGTTTAGGCAGGTGTCATAGTTTTTTTCGCCGACGCGATAAGTTTGGCCTTTGGCTGTTGTACAAGTGGTTTGAATGCTTAGTTTTGCACCCGTACCTTGGTGGGAATTCATAAGGAATTTTCTATAACCATGGAAGTTAAGCTCTTGGGCAAAGGCCATTGTATTAAATAGGCTGCTGAAAACCAAAGCTGTCGATGTAAATAAAGATCCCATAAATTCCTCCACAATTTTTTCAAACTACAAAAAAAGAACCTCGGGGTAATCCCTGAGGTTCTATGGATTGGAACGGATTAGCGCGAAAGCTGCAGATACATGTTTCTGATATATAGATCCCCACGGCTGTAAATCACAATGCTATCAGCACCATAACCAATATACATATTTTGGTTAGGAATGATGCGGAAGTTATTTGGATATGGGTTTAAGTTGACCGTTGGTGAAATTTGAAAACTATTAACCAGAATATCAATCAGTGCTGAACCATATAAAGAGTTCGCCGTGAAATCAATCGCTGCCAATCTGTAACCACGATATTGGTTCAAGTTAACATATTGGCTGATATCAATTTGATCATTAAATGACATCCGACGATCTAAATAAACTGGAACGCTAATTGTGCCATATCCAGGATTACCTGGGTATGGATTGCCTGGGTAGGGCTCACCAGGATATGGATTCCCGGGATATGGCGCCGGGCGGCCGGGGCGGCCAGGGTTGCCAGGATATGGTGCTGGGCGACCGGGAGGACCGGGAGGACCGGGCACAATGTATGCTCCGGCAAAGTCCACAGACAAAGTCATTACTGCTATTAGAGTCAAAAGTATTTTTTTCATGATGATGTTCTCCTTATTACCAGTTGATTTGGTCTACATCATATCCCCAGCTTGCAAGGGATTTACGATACATACCTTTGATAAATTTTTGCGCTTCATGCGGCTTTAATCCTAAAGCTGCGGCTGACCTATTTGTCATATCAGCCATACCTGCAGTGTTGCCGGCTTGCAAATCCTTCACAGCTGCCAAAGCATCAGCGAATTTCACTCCGAATACGGATTTGAATGTTTTGTCCATATCACTTGGAGTTGTTACACCTCGTTCAGCATAGGCAACAGCAAAAGAATTTAATGCAGAGGCGATTGCCACGGCTTTGTCTTGTTGGAATCCATAATCTTTAACAAGTTTTTTAGAAGCAAGATCAATTAGCTTTTTATTTGTGTCAGATTTCAAAGCTGCAAAGTTAGAGTCAGAAGCTTTCGAGGACGACTTGTCATTGATTGCTTGGCCGTAGTTATTTTCACCTTGGTTGGCATTATAAAGAACACCATTTTTACCAAGCCAGTAAGTGCCACCAGCTATATTTTCCCAGTAAAGGCCCGTTGTGCCAACGCCAATAGTTGTCCCGCCAACATAACCTGCAAAGCTGCTGGCTTGAGCATAATACTGGAAGTGTCCATATTGGTCATAGACAGCGGCTGTGCCATAAGAATCAAATTTCACATACCATAGGTCGTTAGAGCCTTGGCCTGTTTTGTTATAACTACTGTCTGATGTAACCTGAATGCGTTGGCCGTTTGTTCTAAAGAAAGTACAACCCGGAGTGGCCTCATAAGTTGCGCAAACATCTCCATATACAGTTTCATATGGATAATAAAGTACAGGAGCGCTCCCCCCTCCACCACCGCACGCGGTAAGGTTGAGCAACACAATTCCGATCAGCGTTGATTTAATTTTTTTATTCATGTGGTTTCCTCCTCTGGGGTCTTTTGTTTTGTTAAACCCTATTAATAGTATAAATTTAATAACTCAATGGAATTCTTAAAATCGTGTTTTTACAGTAATAATCCAAAGCATGACCTATTGTCCCACCAACAAATACGGGTGTTTCCATTGGCTGACAACCAACTGAGCTAAACCTGAGCCGCGCCGGTGACACCACTTCAATTACGTTGGAGTCCTCTGCAAAAACTGGGACAAGCATTTTGACACCACGGTTTAGTCCTGAGCTCTCTGTTGTGAAAATTGCGGGGAGTCGCGTCGTAGGACTCTTTGAGTCTCCGATAGTTAGAGGGAAATAGAGGTTTGTCATTAGCATATCTGGATAGAAGGTGTAGCGCTCCATGCTGTGTGAGGCTATTTGATGATGATCCAAATCATGATATTGAATCTCACTGTTGGTCAGCACAAAGGCACCCCTTCTCTCATCGCCGCTAAATGCTGCTCGCACCCACAGTGCTGAATCTGTTTGCGTATTTTGCGCTTGGAGACTGCTGTCGACGACATCCATGTTGGTGTTGTCAAATATTGTAAGTCTTTGCGAGCGAAGGAGCCCTTCTCCGAACCAGAAATTCCCAGCATAGACGCGATTGTCGGTATTTGTGGAAAACACGCGGTCCACACGGGTTTCAAAGATATTGCGATAGTTCTTTGTATCCCCGAAAGTCTGTATCTCGGTGAGGTTTTGAACATTGCCATCAATCACTTCAGCAACGGCGAATTTATAAAGGTAAGAGGTTTTGGCTTGTGTACCTTCGTTCTTCGCTAACAGAACTGGAATGGCACCACGTTGAACTTGATCTGCGCGCGGCTCTAGCACATCTACGAATTTGTAACCTTGGTATTCACTGAGACTTCTTAGCGTTGATTCGTTCTCAAGGTAGTAGAAGCGAGTTTCATTGGCTTCGTGAAGCTCTGGGTTTTCCCATCTTTCTTTGAGGCCGATCTTTTTTTGCGGATCTTTACCGCCGCCGACCCAAGCTGGAAATTTTTTGCCATGACTGGTGTGCCAGTAGACTTGGTAGGGGATCAGGGCCTTATCACTGGTATATTTGAATTTTTTTATTAAACGCAGATCTTGATCAAAAATGAAAAACTGCATATTAGTTTTTGTGGCGTCGTCTTGGTTCTCATCGAGGTAGCCGAGGACGTACTCGCTCTTACCATCGAGATTCCAGTCAAGACGGGCGGTGATTTGCTCGCGGAGATTGTCTGTATCACCTTCAAGCTCAATCTCAGTGCCGCCGCGAACTTGATACTGATTGTTTTCTTGGCGCACTAACCACAGTTTGCGAGTGGCAGCGTTCTCAGTATAGGCAATATAGTCGCGACTTTGAGGCTGAGCATCCAAATTTTCATCAATAGGAATGAAAGACAGGCGGCCTTCGGGAAGGCCATTGATCGGCAGTACTTGAACGCTGGCATCTTGCATATTTGGTGAAACGGGAACAGTGACATCCACGTCTATGATAAATCGTCTTTGTGAGCCATTTGGCAATGTGACTTGGCCAATTAGATCCAACTCGCCTGGCATGCGCGCTGCTGTTTGAAGACGAATCACATAGGTCCTGACTTCATTTTGTGCCCAGGTCGTTGGATACTTCTTTAGCGGGTTGACGGCAAGTACTGCCGGACGAATGGCCTCTTTGTGGGGTTTTGAAAAATAGAATTGAGTCTGGATTTTTGTAGAGTCAACAGCCTGCCATTTGTTAACAAGGCTGACCTCGATATCAATATTTGAGCTTTGTCGGTCCCACTGAACTTCGATTTTTTCTTTTGTTGCAGGGATGATCAGAGCTTGAGGCGAGACAGCCAAGGCATTTTTCACATCCAATTGCCCAGCCAGAAGATATTTTGGGGTTGCCTGAGTATTGATTTCCGGTTTTTGCGATCCATTGGAAATCATGTTCTCAATCAAGTTGAGGTTTGGTTGAAGAGCACGAGATCCTAGAACTAATCGCGGGAAAATTTCTGAAGTTGGAATGCCACGAGCAAGAAGCTCTGCTACAGCGCCCGCAACAAAGGGGGTTGCTTGCGATGTCCCAGAGAGGTATTCAAAACCGAGAGTTGAACGGAAGCGAACTGGGCGAATACTTTCAGGGTAAGTACTTAAGATATTAACCCCAGGAGCGGCAATTTCAACACCACTTCCATAATTAGAAAAGCTCGCCAGGGCACCATCTGGTCCCGTCGCACCCACGCAGATAACTCCTGGGTATGTGCAGGGGCGAAGAAGCGCTCGGGTTGAGTCATTGCCGGATGCAGCAACAATGATAATGCCGCGATGCTGAGCTTCCATGATAGTGTCACGCATAAGTTGCGAGTCTTGCCCAGCAGGCCAGCCCATGGAGAAGCTAATGACTTGGGCACCAGAGTGAATCGCATACATCACTCCGCGAGCAACACTGTCTCCTAAAGTATGGGGAGGATTGCGCTGATCTTCGACTGGAGAGATGTCAATTGAGTAAGGCTTGATAGGTTCTGAAGGTTGTACCCCAAGAACTTGAACTGGTAAGATTTCAACATTATTGCTAATTCCACGGACGCCAATGCCGTTATTGGCGATGGCAGCGATAATCCCTGCAACGTGGGTTCCATGGCCTTGATCATCGGAAAAATCCGGTCGTCCCATGATGTTAGCGGCATTTTTTCCTCCGAGAAGGCTCCAGCCTTGGCAGTCCAAAGGATAGCCATTGTGATCCTGATCCACTTCAGGATTTTTTAGATCCATCCATTTCTTTTCACATTCGCTACGGTCTTTGTCTTTGAGACAGGCTAAAAACTTTTCAAGTGCGGCGCACTCTGTCGGGTTGCGGTGAATGATATTTTTTAAGTCTGGATGATCTTTTTGAATTCCAGTATCTAAAACTGCGACTAAGATTTTTTTTGTGGCTTGGATCGCAGTCGGAAGATGAACGTCTTCGCCGGCACGAGCGGGCACTTTGTATGTATGCATAGGATCTAAATCAATGACTTGTGCGGTCCCGTCGTTGTTCAAAGCCCATTGCAGTTGTGCAAACAGATCCGACGCAGCAACGGCATAAACACCGATAAGATTTAGCAAGAGGAGAAGAATGATATATCTTCTTAAATTGCGAAGTGAGTTTTTCATCGGAAACCCGCTTGTGACTTATCAAGTTCAATTGGTGAAATTCTCGTTTTATTTGCGAACATGGAAATTAAACCGTTTGCATATTCGATATTCGTTTTTGGATTTCCCAAGCTGTTTGAGAAATACTCAAGGTCTCCGTCCTCGTCCCCTTCTCGGAAGCCATTGATGCGAATCACAAATACATAGTTTTCTTCACCCAAGTACTTCAAAAGAAGCGGCAATGGAATCTGCTCATCAAGTATGTAAAGAACTTCTGTCGTCCAACGAACCTGATTCGCCTTTTCTTTTGGATATTTTCGAGCCAGGTCTAAAAGCTTTATTGTCCAGGCATCGAGGCACTCATAGTTAGTGCCATTCCACCAAATGCCCGTATCAACCAAGCCCTCGTTATTTTTGCCCTGAGAGACATTGGCTTTACATTCCCGGTTGTAGGAATCAAGCCCTTGTGCCTTGTCGCCGTTGCCAAGGATCACCATAAGGTCTGCAAAGAGTTCTTTATCCCCAGGACGCGCTTTATGACCAATCTTTTCACTTAGCTTTTGAAAAATCCGACCAATGAATTTTGCCTTTGGGACAGGCTTGTTCGCGGCGGCTGGCTGAATCAGCAGGTCGCGAATTTTATTAAGACCATCCGGCAGCACCGATAGTTGAGCTGTAATGCGATAAAAGTTGATCGCTGTTGTGTTCGCAAAGGCCTCTGGCTCAATCAAACGGTAACTAGAAAGTGGTGTGTCCTTAAACTGCTGTTGGATTTCTTCAATGAGTTTAAGGAATTTTTTTGAGTTCAGATGCCAACCGCCCCAAACGTGTTGCAGAATCGCAACATTCGGATACTGCGTTTGACCATGCTGGCTCAAGTCGGCCTCAGTATTAACGATTCTCCAATAGGCTTTTCCGAATGAAGTATTGGCTGGATTTGGATCATCAGTGCCTGCTAAGTCAAACCTAGAATTGCTGAATTTTTTATTGATGATGGCGGTGATCCAATCGGTGGCAAAGCCCAAGAGATCCATTCCCACAAGCTTTCCGCGCTTATTTGAAAGCAGAATGACTTCCTCATTTTTTGGGCTTAACTCAGGGGCGTCTGGGCTTGCTGGATAAAGAATTTTTAACAAATGATCTTCATTAAATGAATCCATGCGCATTGCTAAGAATTTGCAGCGAACTTCTTTGGTTTTAAGTTGGTGGGCAATCTCGAACTTTTTGTATTTGAAACGAGCATATAAAAGCTCTGTGTCGTTACCACGAAAGAGCCCGATCAGGGCCGGGCGAAGGTTTTCCCTTGTCTGCGCAAAGTCTTTTGCGAATTTTTGATCAGAGCCGTTATCGACGTAGTCCCCTAATGCCGGGTTGTAGTCAATGACGAAGGCATCTGTATGAAGTTCTCCGATATTGGTGCTGGCGCGAATATTCATAATATTGATAAAGTAGTTCGCATCCAAAGTGAGACCAAAGATTTTATTGTTTTGCTCGCGAATAAAAACCTGAATGCCATTTGGGGTACGCATGAAGCTTGTTTGACGAAGAATTACCCTTGCACCGTCAGCGCCAATGCCGACTGTGTTTATGAAACTCAGTGGCGTGATTCCCAAGAGAACGTCAATGGAAGAGTTTATTTGTGCGTAGCTAGCCAGAGTTACAGAGTCTGTCACTGTGAAGACCTCACCGTCGCGGAGGTCTGATAGCATTGCGTCCACGGAGTATTTGCCGTCAGCAGTTTTTTCTTTCTCAAGGACATTGGTTAGGTTTTTCATGAATTTCGGAATGACCAAGTCCTTCCAAGAAACTTTTGTGGCCTCAGTGATCGAAAGCAAAGGACGTACGTGAGTATAGTCCCTTTGAATCATAATATTTGCCCCACCCATTGGCGTGATGTTCGGGACACCATCAAGAGCTAAAAAGAAACCAAGGCGAGCCGCTACAGAAACGTTATCCACCAGTTGAATTGCAGCGGAGCTTCCATAGTAGGTGCCAGTAGTCACATTGCGAGTAGCTGCTAAGTTAAAGCCACCCACAGGACCGCCCCAGGCTTCGACATTTTGATAGAGCGGTTGATCAGGATGTTTGCTGATGTGATCAATGATTTTGTTTTGAATATCCGTTCGGCGGGTGTTCGCGAGGTCCCCCACGCTTAAGAGATCCAATTTTCCATTAATATGATTCATTGCTGTTGAGATCGCTGCCGTGCGGCCGCGGATTCCCAAGTAGCGCTCGAAGTCTCCATCCTTGAATGGGCTTTCGCGGTCACCGTGAGCAAATCGTTGTGGATAGCCTGGCACCATTTCTTGAGTTACTTTGCCGTCCCTCACGAGCCCAGATGGTGAGTTGATTTTCAGGCTCGGTAATTTCCAAGGTTTAGAAAGTCCGAAAAGCTCCATGGCATTGTTGGCGCGATAAAGAAGTTTTGCATAAATGAGCTGCTCAAGCTCTGGAGGGAAGGCTCCTGCTTTTACGATTTCCATGAAGTCTTGTTCAGACAATTGATTTAATCGGCGAAGCAACCATTTTGCATCCTCATAGGTGCAAGCAGTGAAAGATTCGGCAGAAGGGTGAGTGATTACAATGTGGCTAGAAAGGATCGAGGCATATTTAGCCGAGAAACGATTTACGCTTTCTGGAATATCAACGAGAGAGAAGGGGACAATCAGGGAGCGATAGGCGCGATAACGAGAGAATTTTTGCACTACCGAAACTTGGGCTGGATCATTTGGGTCTGGAGCATAGCCCCATTGAATATCGAAGTAATCACTTGTTGCCGGTTCTAGTACGGCATCTGAGAAAACCAAGGAGTGATTTTGGGTATTATTTTCAATAACCCATCCACGACTTTCAAAGTCCGAAATCATAGTCTCTTGAGCCAATTTCAAAAAATCAGACTTCTCATCTTCAGTTTTGAAGAAAATACGCAAATTTTTGGAATACTGAGGCGTAGGGACAAAATAGCCTAGTTTTTTCAAAAGGGCGGCACGCATCAGGGTCGTATGAGTCATGCGACTGAGGCTTAAACGGTAAAAGATCTCTGGATTTGATCCAGATTGAACTCGCGCCATATAGGTGAAGGGGAGTTGTGCTTCTGAGGATTGGTAAAGTACTTGAGTTTCATGAGGTTGGGTGGCGTCGGCAGTGGGATACTTCTGATTTTGCCACATTTTATTTTCTTGGGGATTTAACAGACTGAGATCGAAACCTTGTGAGGCAAGGCTTGCTGCTTGGCCGACATCAAGGACCGCGCCATTTGAAATAAGGTCAGAAGCAGGCTTTTTAACAACTTTGAGGGGGATGGAGATGCTCTCTGCCTGAGCTTGCGTGCCGAGAAGAAATGCTAAAAGGACAAAAAAACTTCTCATGGTGTTCACTATTCCCCTCCAGAGTGGTGTCATTATGGCCTTTGTCCTGATCTGTATCTCGTCGCACAAGGGGTCATAGCAAGCTCTGTGCCTGATGTGTATAAGTTATTTCAGCTCTTGACCAAGAGGGAACTTTAGATTTTTCTGAGGGGCTGTGATGGATGCTCGTAAGAAGAATTTTCAATCCTCCGTAGATTTTCCAGATCCCCGTGAGGCCTTGGCAGAAGGTGTTCTTGCCGTTGGTGGGCTATTGGACGTGGGCACGCTTTATACTGCCTACAGCATGGGGGTTTTTCCATGGCCTCACCCTGATTATCCGCTTTTGTGGTTTTCTCCGGAAAAAAGAGGTGTCATTGAGTTTATAGATATGCATCTGCCCCGCAGTTTTGAAAAATTTCTGCGTCAGCATGAAGGTGAATTTCAAATCACCATGGATCAGGCGTTTTCCCAGGTCATAAGAGAGTGTTCAAAACAAGCTCGCCCAGGCCAAGAGGGCACCTGGATTTTGCCGGCCATGTTGAAGTCTTATATTGATTTTCACAAAAGTGGCTATGCGCATAGTATTGAGGTGTGGCACCAGCGCCAATTGGTGGGTGGTATTTACGGTGTTTTTGTAAAAGGTGTGTTCAGTGGGGAAAGTATGTTCTATAAGACTCCGAATGCTTCAAAACTTGCGCTTTATCATTTAATTCAGATTTTAAAGTCTTGGGAACTTGAGTGGATGGATATTCAGATGGTGACTCCGGTCACAGAATCATTTGGTGGAAAATATCTCGAGCGCGAAGACTTTTTGCAAAAACTTAAACGTACCCAGGATGAGAATGAGAGTTCGGTGTTTCCATGGCTTTGTTAATTAGTACTTATCAACTTGAAAAATCATTTGCCGGGAAAGTTCTTTTTTCGGGTGTCAGTCTGGGGGTTGAGGACGGCGATAAGATCGGCCTCTTGGGCCCAAATGGCGCGGGTAAAACGACATTGCTGAAAATTCTGGCTGGAGTAAGCACTGCTGACGGCGGCAAAGTAACTCCTAAAAAAGGACTTCGCCTAGGGTATCTGCCGCAGACGCCTGTATTTGCTGCAAAGGAGACCATTCTGCAGGCTCTTTTGAGTCGGGCTCATGATCCCGACGAAGCATTGGGGCTTGCCTATGAATGGTTTGCACGCTTGGAGCTTTCTCAATTTGGCGAAGATTTTTTGGTCTCTGAGCTCAGTGGAGGCTGGCAAAAAAGAGTCGCCTTGGCCCGGGAACTAGTTTTAGAGCCAGAGTTGCTATTATTGGATGAGCCAACGAATCATCTGGATGTTGTTAGTATCCTATGGCTTGAGGAATTTTTGCAGCGAGCTCCCTTTGCCTTTTTGATGGTGACCCATGACCGCTTGTTTTTACAGCGCGTGGTGAATAAGGTTTTTGATCTTGATCCGCGCAATCCGAATAATTTACTCGCGGTGAACGGGGACTATGTTCAGTATGTCGAGGCCAAAGAGCAGTTGTTGGCATCACAACAAAAATTGGAAACGGTTCTTAAGAACACACTTCGCAGAGAGACCGAGTGGCTTCGGCGGGGCGCTAAGGCCCGATTAACTAAGCAAAAAGCGCGGATTGATCGCGCTGGGGATCTTAAGGGTGATGTCGAGAATCTTTCAGATAAAAATCGCAAACGGGTTGCCGGGATTTCCTTTGGCGATGCGGAAAGAAATCCGCAAAAATTAATTGAGCTAAAAAATGTTTCAAAAAGTTTTGGCGATCGCCATCTTATCCAAGATTTTAGCTTTTTGATTACGCCCAAAACACGCTTAGCTCTTCTTGGTGAAAACGGAAGCGGCAAGAGCACTTTGATTAGAATGCTTCTGGGACTAGAACAACCAGACCAGGGCAGTGTGTTTTTATCTGACAAAGTGAAAGTTGCTTACTTCGAACAAAACCGTGAAGGTTTGGATCTGCAAAAAAGTGTTTTAAAAAATATATGCTCAGATGGCGATTATGTCTCGTTTCAGGGGCAATATGTATTTGCCAGAAGCTATCTGGAACGTTTTTTATTTTCACGACAGCAAATGGATCTCCCGGCAGGCAGACTTTCTGGAGGCGAGCAGAGCCGTTTGAGACTGGCTCAGCTGATGTTGCAAGATGCCTCGGTTTTGATTCTTGATGAGCCAACCAATGACTTGGACGTAGCGACGCTGGAGGTTTTGGGGGATGCTATTCAAAATTTTAATGGTGCCGTGATTATCGTAACCCATGATCGTTATTTTATGGATCAAGTGGCCACTGATATTCTCAGTTTCCCTCGCCGCGATAATCCTAGAAAAAAGCTTGAAAATTTTGTGGGCTATCTTCAATGGGAAGAAGCCTGGTTTGCCCAGGATCAAGAGGCGGCAGCAGCTATGACAGAGGTTGTTGTAGCAAAACCAATGGTAAAAGCTGCGCGAATGTCTTTTAAGCACAAGAATGAACTTGAGGGGATGGAGCCAAAGATTCTTATTATGGAAGATGAACTGGCAAAAGCTCAAGAAGAAGCGGGCTCTCCTGAGGTCGTCAGTAGGGCCGGGCGTGTTCAAGAACTCCACGGGAAAATTGCCAAACTGCAAACTGATATTGAGGCCTCCTATGCTCGTTGGGCCGAACTTGAGAAAATGGCAAAGGGCGAATAAGAAGTGGAATCCTCAGACCCTAAAAACAAGGTTCTTAATCCCACCGTTGTAAAACTTGGCATTGTTTCGTTCTTTGCTGACGTAGCTAGCGAAATGCTTTATCCAATCACTCCTATTTTTTTAACGACGGTGCTAGGAGCGTCTATGACGTCCTTGGGAGTTGTCGAGGGAGTCGCTGAGGCGATTTCAAGTCTTCTTAAAACCTACTCTGGAAATTGGTCAGACAGAATCTCAAGAAGAAAGCCATTTGTGATCACTGGATATTTACTTTCAGCTCTTTCAAAGCCCTTGATTGGATTTGCCGGAAGTTGGGGTGATGTACTTATTGCTCGCGGATTGGACCGTACAGGAAAAGGTATTCGCTCGGCTCCTCGAGATGCCCTTCTGGCTGAAGCAGTTTCCTCAAAGTTAATTGGTGCGGCTTTCGGATGGCATCGTGCTATGGACACGCTCGGAGCAGCCCTTGGACCATTGCTTGCTATTTATCTTTTATCAGTGAATTCGGAAAATCTGAGAGTCCTTTATTACTGGGCATTGGTCCCAGGGCTTCTTTCAGTTTTGTTTCTTCTGACCATTCGTGAGCGACCACATTATCCCAGCAAGAAACAGTGGAAAAATCCATTTTCAAGCTGGAGAGACATGACACCGTCTTTCAAAAAATACGTCTCTGCTTGGGGAGTTTTTTCGTTAACGAACTCAAGCGATGTTTTTCTTTTGATGAAAGCAAAAAGTAGTGGCCTATCGACGACCGCAGTAATTCTTATTTATTGTGCTTATAATCTGATTTATGCTTTTTCCAGCCCATGGCTAGGAGGCCTATCTGATAGAATCAGTCGGCAAAAGGTTTTAACAGGTGGCTTGGTGGTTTTTGCGGCTGTTTATTGTGGTTTTGGTTTTGCCACGGAGGCTTGGCAAATCTGGGGTTTATTTTTGACATATGGGCTTTATATGGGCGCCACTGACGGAGTCGGAAAGGCACTAGCAGTTGATCTTGCGCCGAAAGACCTTAAGGGCACGTCTATTGGAATTTTAGGAACAGTTACGGGAGTATCCACGGTGATTGCCAGTGTAGTGGCCGGACTCATCTGGGATCATGTGGGTCCCTCATGGACTTTCTTTTTTGGGGCAGCCGGGGCATTGCTCGCGGCTGCGCTTTTAATGGTTTTTACCCCAAATAAAATTTTGAAACTTTAGTGGGTTATTTTTAACTTCACAAGAGTATTGGAGCTGATTCCCGACACCAAAGATGAGCCAACAATAACTACCTCGTCACTTGAATTGATCATCATATCACCTAACTCATCGGTTTCTAAAGTTCCGCCGACATCAATTGTATATTGACCTGAGGAGTTCACAAAATTATTAACCTTTTGCCCGTTTGGTGTAAGCAGTACAAATGCAAGGTCCTGGTTGCCATTGATATCACTTGTCCCGCCAATTAAGATTTCCCCAGAGCTCAGGTAAGCCATTTTTTTTGCAGCATCGTTGCTGCCGCCGAAATCATATTGAAACTTTCCACCTGTCCCAAAACTCGTATCCAAGTTTCCGTCTGGATTCAGCCGAAGGACTAAAAAATCATTATTGCTTCCGTTATTTATCGTTCCAATAATGTAAATTCTTTGACTTGCATCAACATATATCGCACCAATACTGCTGTTAGAGTCCGAAGTAAAATACCCATTCCGGCCAAAGCTTGTATCTGTCGACCCATTAGAGAGTAAACGCGTGACGTAAACGGCAGTCTTGGAGCCGTTTACATAGTTTCCGGCGGCAAGAATTTTTTCGGCGGAGCCTCCCAAATTTTGAATTGCAATATTGCTGCAGCCGTCGTCATTGCTTACGCCGACAACCATTCGAGAAACATCCAAAGTTAATTTTCCCGTTCCATTAAAGCTTGTGTCCAGAGCTCCGGCCGTCGATAGGCGGGCAATTACGGTGTCGCCCGAGCCTGACCCGGAAGAGTGGCCGCAGGCCACATATTTGCCGTCGCCTTGGATGGCGATTTGACTGCCACTGCTGCCAACCTCATCGCCACCAAAGTCGACTTGTAGTTTGCCATCTACGCCAAAGGTCAAATCGTAAGAGCCATTGCTGTTGAGACGAGCAAAGCCCAAGTCATCATTCCAAAGTGGTGATTTATTGTTTGAGTCTCCAAACAAAATCATTTTACCATCTGGTTGAATTTTCATAGCGTATCCGAAATCATAATAAATGAAATCGGGGGTGTTCTCAATAGTGATTAAAAGGTAACCGGGTCCGGCTGTTCCAAAGGAATTGTCGACGGTTCCATCGGTATTATAGCGGATCAGAAGAAATTTAGCTTGTCCTGCATTGTATAAAACGCTGCCGGTGCTGAGATACTTGCCATCAGCCTGTTGGGCCAAGCTATAGGATTTTTCATTGTAAGTTCCACCATTGAAATTGGTGATCGTTTTCCCATAGGTGGCTCCAAAAGAAGGGTCCGGCAGAACCTTAATATATAAGGAGCTGCTTTTTGAAAGATCAACAATGCTTGAACTGAGAGAGCAAGCTGTTAAAAACAGGAGTGATAAAAAATGGAGTTTTTTCATACTTTCCTCCTTGGTACCTATAAGTCTTTTCGGAGGATTTCAGAGGATTCTAGAGTGGTTTTAAACAAATAAAGAAAGAATATTAAAAATAGAAGACTGATTCGTGGATTCTTGTTTTTAGACGTTTCATTCCGGATCATCTATAAAATATCGGTTGACGTATGATTTTAAGCGATACTCAATTGAACTTTCCGCCAAGGCCCTCAGGAATAATCCTGAACCCGCAGTCGATAAACCCAGCGATTGAATCTATCCAAGTACTCTTGCCGAGCAAAGTAGCCCTTCTCAGCCTGCTCGCGATTGGCCTGAAAATAGCCTTTAAGCTGCATCTCTTCAAAAGAGCTTTTTAATACCCTCGTAAAGGCTAAGCCCTGCCAAAAGGGAGTCGAGAGTTTGCTTCCGCGATATGATTTAGTGATTTTTCGCGCAATAAGGCAAGTCACGGCTCGCAAGAAATTCTGA
>JANMPT010000015.1:0-1820 GCA_031370005.1 Bdellovibrionales bacterium
CCATCCTGCTGGGCTATCTGGGCAACCCGGCCCAAGCCGAGGTGCTGGCCCGCTGGATTATTAATCTCCATGATGAACGGCCAAGCCTGCGGGTGATCGTTGATCCGGTGATCGGGGACCATGACCACGGTGTCTATGTCGATCCTGGCATGATCGAAGCCTACCGCCGGCACTTGCTGCCTCTGGCGCATGACCTGACGCCCAACGGCTTCGAGCTTGAGCGCCTGACCGGTCAGCCCACAGGCGATATCGGAAGCGTTATCGCCGCAGCGCGAATGCTGCTGACAGGGTGTACGCAATGGGTGGCCGTGACCAGAGCCACACCCATCGCCCTGTCTCCTGCCGAGATGCAGGTCGCCGTCGTCACCCGCGACGAAACACGGGTCTTGAAGCACCCTCGCATCGCGACCTCACCCAAGGGCACCGGCGACCTGTTCGCTGCCGCACTGACCGGGCATCTTCTGGGTGGGGCCTCGATATTCGAGGCCGCCTCGCAAGCCTGCAACCAAGTTGTCATTGCCCTCAAGCACACCCGCCGGACATGTTGCGCAGAACTGATGCTGCCCCCGGTGGGGCGCGCTTCTTGTCCAGGATGATCGCATGCGCACCTATCGACTCATCATTCGGCGCCACAACAGGCTGTTGGGCCATTTTGAATCCAGCACCCCCTGGTCGCGGGAAGCTGTCGAGGACATCGTCGCACGCCTGGGCACGGACGATGGCTACCAACTTGAACTGCTGGTCGCCGATGATGAGCGCCGCCTGCTGGAAAGCAGTCCTGAAGGGATAAGAGTGCTGAGCGTCGAATACCGATTCAAGACCGTGGCCCTGGGCACCTGAATCAATCTACTGGAGAAACAGTTGTTATGGAGACTTCCACTTCGCACTTGATGCAAGCCTATTCGCGTCGGTCGGTTTCATTCACCCATGGACTCGGGGCGTACCTGTGGGATGCACAGGGTCACGAATACCTCGATGCCATCGCCGGCGTGGCCGTGACCAACTTGGGCCACGCCCATCCCGAAATTGCCCGAGTCATCGCCAATCAGGCCGGGCTACTGCTGCATATCTCCAACATGTTCACGATCGCGTGGCAGGAGCGCCTAGGTGAGCAACTTTGCTCGCTCTCGAACATGGAAACTGCATTCTTCTGTAACTCTGGCGCGGAAGCCAATGAAACAGCACTCAAGCTGGCGCGTCTGCATGGCAATCGTAAACAGGTTGTGCAACCTCAAGTGCTGGTGATGGAAAACAGTTTCCACGGCCGCACATTCGCCACACTGGCCGCCACCGGCAACCCATCCGTGCATCGTGGCTTCGAGCCGCTGATGCCCGGCTTTGTGCGCGTGCCCTATGACGACATTGACGCAATTCGCCATGTGGCCAAGTATTCACCCGGCATCGTTGCGGTGCTGGTCGAGTCCGTGCAGGGCGAAGGCGGCGTGCATATCGCTTCCCCCGAGTACCTGCGCGCCTTGCGGGTGTTATGCGACGAGAATGATTGGATATTCATGATGGACGAGGTGCAGACAGGCATGGGCCGCACCGGCACTTGGTTCGGTTACCAGCATGCCGGAGTGTTGCCTGATGTCATCACCTTGGCCAAAGGGCTAGGCAACGGATTCCCCATCGGCGCGTGCCTTGCACGTGGTCGGGCCGCCGCGTTGTTCTCGCCCGGCCACCACGGCTCAACCTTCGGCGGCAACCCACTGGCTTGCCGAGTGGGTTGCACGGTCATTGACGTGATGCAGCGGGATCAGCTCCCTGAGCGCGCGTCAGTTGCCGACCAACGCCGCCTGCTGAAAAGCCTGCAGGCGGCG
>JANMPT010000102.1:0-3604 GCA_031370005.1 Bdellovibrionales bacterium
ATCAAATCTTTTACGCACTTCTTTCGTTGCTTCCATTCCATCCATTACCGGCATTTTCAAATCCATAATTATAACATCCGGCGCTGCTTTTTCAAGGCCATTCAATAAATCTTCTCCATTATCAGCCTCAAGAACCACCTGCAGATTTTTATCTGCTGCAAGCCCTACTTTAATTCCATCGCGATATATTTTATAATCATCGGCAATGGCAATTCTAATTTTTTTCATACTACAGGTATTTTAGCGGGTATATAAATAGTAATTGAACTGCTGTTTGTAGCAGTGTAAAACTCTATGCTTCCTTTTAATAATATTATTCTGTTCTGAATATTTTTTAACCCGAGTCCTTCCTTATTATACCGGAATGCCTCGAATTGTTCCTGTGAAAGCCCTATACCATCATGACGGACAGAAAGCATTAACTGACCATTGATAAAGGTTGAGCTTATATGCATTTCTTTTGCATGCGCATGCTTCATTATATTATTTACAAGTTCCTGAACAAGCCGGTACAGGCTCATATCATTTTCAGGGTCTTTAGTGGCATAATTTTCATCAAGTGCTGTTGTAGCTTTTAAGATAGTGCCCTGACTAATTTTATTTATAAAATGACTGACTGCTTCATTAAACCCAAATTCTTTCAGAATATTTGAATGAAGGTTGTGAGAGATGCCGCGGACTTTTTGGATGCCTTCATCTAAAAGTTCTTTTCCTTTTTCATACAATTCCTTATCGTGATCATCGAGGCTGTCATTGTTAATAGCCTGCAAATGCAATTTGGAAGAGGATAGGATAGCGCCTACTTCATCATGCAGCGCTTCGGAAATGCTGTGCCGCACTGCTTCCTCGCTGCGGATGGCTGCTTCTATTAATTGGTTTTGCTGAGTCTCACGAAGATTTTGCATTTCTTGCTGGTATTTTAATTTTTTTCTTTGAGAGAATATAAATGCAAGAAGGAAGCTTACAAAGAGTAAAAGCATTACTGCAATACTAATAATAACGAGTATTTGGATTTCAGTCATGATTTTGATTCATGGAATGCCTTTGCTATAAAAATACAAAAGATGATGTAACAAATATCAGGAACTTTCCAAATGTATGCAGTAAAATTTTCTGATTGTGTTAGTAATGTTTTATAAAAAAGGTAGATGGGAAAACAGGCTGCGGCATATATGCACAAACCGGTTACAATCCAAAAATCTGAAGATTTTGATGATGCATCATTTTCATCCTGAAATTTGAAAAAATAATATTGCAAGGAATAGAATAAAAATAAAGCTGTTTCAATGGAAAGTAACCGGCTACTTATACGGTCATATCTAAAGAAGTTTTCAAAAACGGAAAAGTTAATACTTATAAATATTAAATAAAATACCGGAATAATTTTTTTAATCAGTATAAGGAACGGCTGATTTAGTTTAATGAAAAAAAGACTGAATAATAAAAATCTCATAATAGAATGAAAGTTATATATATATGTATTTGTCTGAAGCCAATGTGGGAAATGATATACCTCTTTAAATTTCCAAATAATGTCGGCGAATAAATTTAAGGCTAATGCAATTAGTAAATATATAATAACAGGTTTAAGAAAAGACGGTTGTTTTTTTTTTACTAATAAAACAGTCAGGGGTATGAATAAAGTCCATACTTCAGACCAATCTAAAATTTCTAAAAATATTTTTTGCATTAGTAGGCCTTGGCTGGCGGTGAAGGATCGGTAGTAATAGTGAGTGGGGTAAATTTTTTTTGAAATGATAAGCCAGGAGCATATCCTAAATCATATTTTATATGGTCATTTTCGATTTTAGGTATAAAAAATATATATTTAGCTTCTGGATTATTTACAAGATCATTAAGTTTTTTGAGATCAGAAGAGTTATATATTTGTTGATCTCCAAGAAAAATATTTTTACCTGCAAAATCATTATCAACATTGGTGCTTGTATTCCAATTTTGTAAAATTTCCATTTTATTTTTATCATTCTCCTGATTCTTATGTCGAGAAGGCCAAATTGCTAATGTAAGTTTTTCTTTGTCTGTATGATAAAACTGAAGTATTAACTTTTCGTGCACAGAAGATTTTTGTAATAGATTTTGCAATTGAGGATGCCCAGGATAATTTTCAAGGTAAAGAGTATCAAGTTTTGTATTAATACTTGGCTGTGCATAAGAAGTTGCAGAAATAATAAGCAAGGAAAGATTAATAAACAAGGAAATTACTTTTTTGATGTTTAATAAACTTGATTGGCAGTTTAAATTTATTATTTGCATTATTAAAGGATTATATGTGAACATTTATGCTTTTTTAGAATTTATGGTATTTATAATTATTGTCTAAATGCGTATAATAGCTAATAAGGTTTTGCCGGTGGCGATGGATCAAGCGTCACTGCAACCACAGGGCTATTAATTGTCTCGGCTATGTATGAAACATAATCAGTATCATTATAACGGGTTGGATAAAGCTTTAATTCAGAATTGCTTGTCGGCTTGGCATAAAGAATATCCAAATGTTTTCGATGCAGTACAATGTTTGCAAAAAAAACATTTTTAGTAAGGGTATGTTTACGCTTATTTATTTTTTTTATTGCGAGAGGTTTATAGTTGTTTAATATGCAGCCGTCTTTATCAATGGCATAAAAAACGAGTTTATAGTGATCATTCTCCATATTTCCATCGTCCATCATTTGCTGAAATACAAAGTGATCAAACGATTTATCATCCCAGTAAAATTGTTTTATAACATTATAACTTATCACTGCTCCATAAAAGATATTCTTTTTCATAAAAAAATTTTAAATGATAAAAAAGAGTAGTGGGGGAGGCAGGCTTAAATCAGGTAACTAAAATATATAACATTTTTCATATCTCATAGCCCTTAATAAATTTTCCTGCGTATTTCTACGTATCCTTATCCCTGCGCATTTCTTCTTATAATGATTTCTAACCTCAGGTAGCAATACCTGATTTTAATTTTACGCATTTCCTACCTTGTTTATAGGGCATGTTCAGAGCAAAATTTGTGTCATAAAAATCAACGTTATGAACACAAAAATCTTCATTATTTCCATCGCCTTAATTGTGATGTTCCCTCAATCCATTTCAGTAGGCGCTTCTTTTCAAAAACAATTATTACCAGTTCAAAACCAGACTCATATTATAACTCCGGCTGACAATAAACATCATAATGATAAGGCTATGGACTGGACATTTAACTGGTCTTTTGATGATGGGGTACATCATGGCCATAATCAATCTGGTGATGATAATAAATCACACCATTTCCATTATGATCGTTTTTTTAAAAACAGGAAGAGGATACTTTTCAGCTTTCTCCTTAAAATATTACTGGTAATAGCTCATCTCAGTTCTCTTATTTATGCCTCGATAAATATTTTGCATTGAAATATAAAACAAAATAAAAGCATTGTTCCGGACAATTCAATTTCTACAAACCGATAGAAAATCTAAATCGTAGTGGTGAATATATTTTTAATCAATCAGTATCCAAAACCTGTCTTCATTCTTCCAATTTAATTTGGCGTTAAATAAATTTTTGATGGCAATCTTTTTATTGCGCATGTGTAGTTTTAAAGAAAAT
>JANMPT010000107.1:0-67899 GCA_031370005.1 Bdellovibrionales bacterium
TTCTGGTTAAGTCAAAAGGAAGTGATTTCTCAAATCAAAGACATTATTCAAGGACTTGATAGTGATCAAGATGAGGATAAACATGACAGGGGCTCACATGAAGATGAGAAGTAAATTGGTAGTTTCATTTTTACAGATAGCGGTCTTATTATATTTCCCGTTTGTTTTTGGTAATGAAATTGGAAAAACGGAAAAAAACCCTGTATCAAGTAAGAATATTGTCCCACAAAAAGGGCAAAAAATTTGGACACACAGCTTTAGCCCGAACATTTCTATTCTGTACCCTGAATGCTGGGAGGTAGATTCTATGAGATACAGCGGAAGCCAAGAACATGTCAGTTTTTCACCAAGTGAATCCTGTCAAAAATCTTCTTTAGGAAGATGGTACATTGTATATGGCGATGATGGTTATCAGGCTCTTCATGCCTATGAGGAGCCAAAAAGACACGATAAAAAAAACAAACTCAATGGAGTTAGGGTTAATTTCCGCGAACTTGCTAACTATTCCGAAGAAAGAAAACCAGCTTGGCTGGCCCAGTTCAAATGTGGCAATATGCTAGAGACCATAAGGTACTTCAGAGACACACGTATTGAACCGAAAAAACATGTGGTTCCAGATGTCTTAAAGCTCGCAGTAAAGGGCTTTCGATGCAAAAAATAAAAGTAGAAGCAGAATCATTTTTGAAAATTCAAAAAATACTAAATTCGAATTATTCTAAAAAAGCCGTTCATTCTTTACATGTGCTCATCGAGGAAATCCAACGAATGACGATTCGCGATTACACAGCAAGTGGAGACTTTTGGTTAAGTCAAAAGGAAGTGATCTCTCAAATCAAAGACATTATCCAAGGACTTGATAGTGATCACGATGAGGATAAGCATGATAGGGGCTCGCATGAAGATGAGAAGTAAATTGGTAGTTTCATTTTTACATATAGCGGTCTTATTATATTTCCAGATTTCTTTTGGTAGTGAGATCGGAAAAACGGGAAAAAACTCTGTATCGGGTAAGAACATTGCCCCGCAGAAGAGACAAAAAATATGGGAATACGACCCTCTCCCTAATATTTCTATTCTGTACCCGGAATGTTGGCGTATTATTTCTCAGAGATCAGTCGGAAATCATGAGCTTGTTAGCTTTCTCCCTACAGATGCATGTTCCAGATCCCCGCTGGGCCGTTGGGAAATTAGGTATGGCGAATTTGGAGACATATTCTTCAAAATTCCTGAACCAAAAAGACTCAGTAAAAAAATCAAACTCAATGGTGTCAATGTCAATTTTCGAGAACTTGTTGACTACTCTGTAGATGGAGACCCAACTTGGCAAGCCCAGTTCAAATGTGGCGATGCACTAGAGACCATCGATTACTTCAGAGACAAACGTATTGAACCGAAAAAACATGTGGTTCCAGATGTCCTAAAGCTCGCTGTAAAGGGCTTTCGATGCAAAAAATAAAAGCTTACGCAGCAAGTGGAGATTTCTGGTTAAGTCAAAAGGAAGTGATCTCTTAAATCAAAGACATTATTCAAGGACTTGATAGTGATCAAGATGAGGATAAACATCACGGGGGCTCACATGAAGATGAGAAGTAAATTGGTAGTTTCATTTTTACAGATAGCGGTCTTATTTTATTTCCCGATTGCTTTTGGTAATATAATTGCAAGAACTGAAAAAAACTCTGTATCGAGTAAAAAAATTGTCCCACAGAAGGGGCAAAAAATTTGGACACACAGTTTTTACCCGAGCATTTCTAGTGCTTATCCAGAATGCTGGGAGGAGTCTCCTCGGGTGCCAGGCGGAAATCAAGCAGATGGCACGTTTTCCCCAACGGAAGCCTGTCAAAAGTCCCCCCTAGGCCACTGGCGCATGAGCTATGATGCTATTGGAAAAGGGCTTTACAATTTTCCTGAACCAAAAAGGCACGACAAAAAAAATATACTCAATGGAGTTAGGGTAAATTTTTATGGACCGACCGACTCCCACGAAGGGGAAGGGCCAACTTGGCTAGCCCTGTTCAAGTGTGGCGATGTGCTAGTGACCATAAAGTACTTCAAAGACACACGTATTGAACCGAAAAAACATGAGGTCCCGGATGTCTTAAAGCTCGCAATAAAGGGCTTTCGATGCAAAAAATAAAAGAGGAAGCCGGGCAAGATCGATTACTTGGGATTTTCCTTCTGATCAATAATCTCCCAAGCGCCATTGGTTTTTTTAAGCTTTAAGCTGTAGCTTTTGACTTCCTTCGCCGCTTTCGCTTTATCCTTCCACTCCTTGCCAGAAATAGTTTTCAACTCTGCATATAAACTCTTAGGCAAAGTCTCAATCACTAAGCGAGCCGTGGCTGCATTATCATCCTGTAACTCAACGCTATCTATATCAATCCGCGTATTTGCCTTGATGAAGTCAGCGAAAACCTTTTGCTGTTCCTGATCAATGAAATTCTCCTTGCCCGCAATTGAGGCCTCATTATCAAACTTCTCTGCCGAAAGAGCCAAGGCCTTATTCCTAATGCTTTGCTTAGTGCAGCCAGAGAAAACCAAAAGGAAACTGATTGAAACAATGCTAATTATTTTTTTCATAAGACTTTTTAGCAAAAAAAACCCTTCGAGTCATCACTCTCGAAGGGTTTGACATGCTTAGATGTTAATTACTCCTAAGATTATCTCTTCAACTGGATAACTTCGTTCAAAAGCTCATCCGTTGTTGTAATTGTTTTGGCATTGGCCTGAAAACCTCGCTGATTTTGAATCATATTGACGAACTCCGTCGCTAAATCCACCGTAGAGCGCTCTAAAGACTTCGCAAACAATTTACCGCGGCCAGATGCGCCCGGAGCACCCATTGATGCACCACCGGAATCTCTAGATTCTTTCAAGCGATTGTTACCAACTTTGAAGAGAGCCTCTGGGTTTTCGAACTTCGCAAGGGCGATCTGGGCTAAATCCGCCGCTTGACCGTTAGAGTAAACAGCTGTCAGATTTCCTTCGTCATTAAATGACAAGGAAGTGATCGTTCCTGCTGCTGCGCCATCTTGGTTCCAGCTAATCAAGTCAGAATTCTTGCCGTATTGTTTTGTGCCATCAAGACCTTTGCCACCAGCTTTGATTGCGTCCCCGAAGTTCATTTTTATTTTTTGATCTTGAAGCGCACCACCCTTGAAGTTGAAAGACGATTCTGTCACTTCTTGGCTGTCGAGCTTACCATCAACCGTAAATACTAACTTACCCGCACACACTTGGGACATTTGGCCTTCTTCGCCGCCAGAAACCTCTTTGCCATCAACCAAGCCATGGAATGACCATTCTCTATCTGCTGTTTTATTGAAAAACATGCTCAGTAAATGCTTATTACCTTGTGAATCGTACATCTCAACGCCCGTTGAGTAATGAGATGTAGAGTATGGATCTTTTCTATCGAATTTCTTGGTCGCTTCCTTGCGTGAATCCAGGTTCAGATCCAATTTAACTTCGGATGTTCCCTTTGCTGGAATCAGCGCTCGCGGGAATTTGATATCAGCCATTTTGTTCAAGATATTTCCCTTTTCATCAGCCTGAAAGCCTTGAACACGTTGATTGTCATTTGTGACCAGGTAGCCTTCACGGTCAAAGTGGAAAGAGCCATCGCGAGTGAAGGAATCACCGTCTGAGCCTTTCACCTTGAAGTAACCATCACCAGAAACCGCAAGATCCGTTACTTTTTCAGTCGCATCCACGTTACCTTGAGATAGAATAGGATTTACCGCGCCGATTTTCACACCACGACCTATTTGGTTACCACCGAGAATCCCTTTTAAATTTTTTGAAATAATGTCTTGAAATTCTGCGCGGCTTGCTTTGAAACCGATAGTGTTCGCATTTGCGATATTGTCTGATATAACCCCCAAGGCTTCGCCTTGAGCTGACATACCCGATACACCCGTGTACAGTGATGAAAGAATACCCATATGACCTCCATGTCATTCGACGTCTTCATTCGGAATCCGTCGTATTTTGGAGGGCCCCCTCAATGAGGTCCGGCCCTAATTATTAATTTTTCTAAAAACCTACATTACTATTGTGCTATCGATGTTGGTAAAGACGTTCTCCTTCAAAGCCATTTTATCCATCACCGTTACCACTGTATTGTTCTTCACACTCACGATCAAAGCTGAATCATTCATCAAGATCAGCGAGTCTTTGGAACCTTTTGCAGCCGCCTTCCCAACAGCTTCACTTAATCTTGAGATATCCTCTGGACTAAATGTAATTCCGCGCGTTCTCATTCTATCAATTGCATGGTTTGAAAACTTGATTCCATCCCTTGCAGTGACCTGTGCTGAACCCTGTTTCGCGGGGCCTTGCAAAGTGCCCAAACTATCCAGAGTTTCTTTAAAAGAAGGTACATTGCCAACGGGGCTTTTAGTTCCCGTTGTTGGCGTTGGTATTAAGCTTTCAAAGCTTGTAACCTTTTTCAAGTCCACTTATTTCATCTCCTTCGCAAGCTTTGACATCATCTCGCGGGATAATCCCACATTTTCCATGATGTTGCTTTTTGCCACTGCAACAGAAGGAGTTGCTTTTGCAGACTCTTTATTACCCTCTTTTTTAGTTTCTTCTACAGGAGCCTGCTTTTTCAAGTCCTGTGCGGTAACATCTGTTACTTTCTGGTCGTTACTCATAAGGCTTGGGTCTGTAATCTTACGAACATCACGCATTTTAATTGTCTGATTCCCGACCAACAGCACGGGACCTTCATTGGTATAATTAATGCCGGTGATAATTCCGTCGAAGTCTGTCTTCACCGCTATCTTTTTTTCTCCTGCTTTTGCTTCGATCGCAAATTTGTACTCTCCAGGATTGAGGCTCTGACCTCTTTCGTCTTGTCCGTTCCAAGTGATTTTGTTCTCACCCTTCTTCAGAGCCTTCATATCATATGTTCTTACAACCTCTCCATCAGAGTTGAATACTTTAATATTCGCTTCTGTTGTATCCATCGGAAGACTGAACTTAAATTCATGTTCCTTATCACCTGCTGCACGCGTCAGTTTTGAAGAATCCCCTGCTACAGCTTTACCAATGAGATTAATCGCTTGATAATTCTCCTGCGGCTTTTGAGCCATTTTCATCTCAGTCAAAGTTGCATTCATATTCTGCATTTGCTCGAGACCAGAAAAATTCGCAAGCTGTGCGGCCATCTCATGACTTTTCAAAGGATTCGTTGGATCTTGATTCTTCATTTGCGCGATCATCAACTTAAAAAAGGCATCTTTATCAAGCTTATCATTACCGGCTGTTCTCATTTTTTTCGCTGGATCCACGTAATTTGGATCTGCAATTTTATTAAGAACGTCGCCGACACTTTGATCGCCAAATGTTTTTTGATCTTTCACGGATAAATTTTTGGCAGTGTTATTCATTTCACTTGCTGGCATACTCCCTTGAATATCACCAAAAGCTTTTGTACCTAACTTCACTCCCATAGTACCCATAAAGTCACCCTTCCTTGGATGTTATTACCTGTTAGCTACGCGACCAGATTAAGACCCTTGCCTTTTCCTGCAGCTGCGTAATTATTCGCACGCGCTGTTTGGGCTGGCTCAATGCCTTGATCAGTTCTTGGGCGCGGATAGCCTCGTAAATTTGGTAAATCAGTGAAACCTTCTCTTTGTTGATTTGGCGAACCAAAGTTTTCACTGAAATTATTCCAGAACTGACGAGTCTGATCACGCGTTCCTTGATGCTGATTCATCTGGTTTTGTGTATTGTTTTCGGTATTTGTCCCGGCCACAACATCTATCTTAATATGATCCATCGAAAGTTTGTGCGCCGCCAAGCTGTTTTTCAGATCTGACAGACTACTTTCAAGAGTTTTTTTGGCCTCTTGAGTATCTGCTGACATCTGTACATTCACCTTGCCGTCTTGGACCAAGACTTTCATATTGATCTTGCCCATTCCCTCAGGAGTCATCTCGATTTTCATCTCGCCGCCGCCTTTTTTAATCAGGTATTGAGCCTGATTCATCAGTTGGCGCACGTTGGCTTCATTTTCTGCCTTGCTCGGAGCCGCAGCAGCCGAAGCTCCTGCCGTGGTGGCACCTGTTGCAATCTCTTGCTTCAAATGCCGCTGATCTTGGAAACCCTCGAGGCCTAAAGTCTTTTTGAAATCTGACTTTTCAGCACTTTTTGTTTTCGCAAGAATCTCACCTTTCGCAGTGTGACCTTGGGACTGAGTAGAGCCATCTTGCTGCTGCTGGTTTTTTCCGAACTCAAAACCCTTGGGCTGTCCTTGAGACGATCCCTCGACAATATTGACTGACGCCTTCTCCACATGGGATTTTCCTGACAGAGGCTCCTTAGAAACCGAGGACTCAATGCCCTCAGAAGAGCTGTCTTCAAACTCCGAAGCCATCGCCTTCACTTCTCGAGCCTCCGTTTTTGGTACCGCCGCAGCTGCCGTCGCCATAACCTCAACATCTTGCACAGAATCTTGTGTAGTGTCCTGTGCAGTCTCTTGCGCAATGCCTTGTGCTGGGTCTTTCTTTGCCACCTCGGCATACTTCGCGTTCATTAAACTTTCATCCAACTGAAGATGTTGAGATTGAGGTTGAGTCATCTTTTCTTGCATGTTCATTTGCGCAAGCTTATCCGCCAGACCAACTTCCCCACCTGCCTCACGAGGGACATTTGCGCCCTTCATCCAAAACTTCTGATTCATACTGTCTAGCGACTGATTTAGAACCTCGCGTTTTTCATGTGCAGTTGCAAAACGTTGCCCGGCACCAATGCCAATCACCTCGGTCTCCGCTTTAGGCGGTGCCAATGGCTGCTGTGCATTTTGATTAATTTGAGCCAGTTGAGCAAGCAAGCCAACATACATCGCCTTGGCCTGATCCTCCTGCCGATCATCCAAGCCCAATTGCCCAATAACTTGATCGGCAGTTGCCTCTGGAGCTTCTGCCTGGTCAGTGGGTTCTAGGTTTGCCATCGCCTCCACGATTCTCGTGGGAGGGACACCGAATTCACTCTCGAAAGAGTCCATGAAGTTCAGTATCGCGTTCTGTCTCTGGCTGCTACCTTTTACCTTTTTTTCTTCCCCGTTATCTTTTATCGCTCTTAGCTGTTCAACTTTCTCATCTGATTCTGGACGCCGTTTTCCTTCTTGATCTGCTCGGACTATTTTATCCGGAGCACTCTCTTGAATTGACCGTTCTGGTTCTGCCCTTCCGGGCTTTGCCTCGTCCCTCTTTAGCATCTGGCCAAAGGAATCAGACCCAGCTTTCTTCTCATCTCTTGAGTTCTCCGCATTCGGACTCCCAGAAGACTTGAAGTCGGCGACACCCTTTAAGGGGGGTCCGACAATTGATTGTAACAAAATCCTTCCTCCTTCCTGGAAAAAGATCACTTACCATTTACTTTCTTTTATATCCCGCAAACTTCTCTGTAAGCACTTGTGCCTTATCAGCCTTCAATAGACTCATTATATCCGCAGCATTTTTCTTTTTCATACGACCAAGAATGTCTACCGCCAAATCCTCGTCCATTGTCTCTATGACCTTCGCCGCTGCCGGGGGCTTCATATCTGAATACATTTGGACTAAGGTATCGATTTTCTTATCATCACCCTTAACCTTCTCCTCCAACACACTTGAAATACCTCGACGGATGTCTTCAAGGTCCTTGAGTCTTTTATTCAACTCTTCCTTCTGAGTTTGGAGTTCTTGTTCTGCGCGTGCGAGCTCTTCTTCGCGTTCATCAAGTTCTTTTTTTCTCTCATTGAGTTTAGAGAGATGATCAATCTCGTCATCTGATAGTGATTTTTTTGCTTCCACAACTGGCACATCATTTTTGCTAACAGCAGCACCTTCAGGCTTTGTTGCAGCTACTTTTGATTTTGCAGGAGCATCCTCTGCAAAAGCGATCCCTGAAAACGAAATTTCAATCCGTTTTACATAATGCTCAACTTGTTCGTAATTTTGGAATCCCCAAGCAGTGGCTACTAAGCCGAAGAAAGAAAGTCCCATCAACTTCCAGGGAATTGATTTTCTTTTTTTCTTTGGCCTTTGATTCGGCTTCATGCCCATGCGAAGTTTAAGCTGTTTTTCGATATCTTCTTCATTAAGCTCAAAGTGAACCTTGGAAGTTGAAAATTGGCGCGAAGGCTTTTCGCCATCGTTAGCTGCTTTGCGGGCATTTTTGAAAAATTGATCGTATCCACTGTTTTTCATTACTCTTAGCTTATCGGTTGCACGGATTCACCGCAAAAAATCTATGCAAGACTCGACCAAATTTTTTAAAATCCTATGAAATTACTCGCCAGACTTTTGGGAAGGAGCCAGGGGCACCGCAAAGGGGCTTGTGGTTTGCGTAAGAACGCTCGTAATCCAGTTTCTTTGATCAATCAAACACTCAGAAGAAATTACACGGTAGCGCTCAATAGGAAAACCATAGCTCGTTTCGACCCAGCCCCAGCCGCTCCAGTCAAGAGTATGCTCGTAATAGTAAGCATCCTTGCCATCGCGCACAGAGCGTGTTTCACGGTGATAGCTTAAAAGTGGAAAATGCACCTTTAGCACACCACTAGATTGCAACTGGGCTTCTGCGAGTTCATCAAATGCGCAATTATAATAGCCATCCACACTGCGCACACGGCCTTGAATTGTCTCGCCGATTTTAACGTCTCGACCTGTTGGCAAGGTGTATTGAAAGAACCAGTTTACTGCAATGCCGTTACTGTAATAACTTTCAGTCATCCACGTAGCAGTCCCATTGAACTCATTGATCTGGATAAGCTTGGAGCCATCCTCTGTGCTCCAGGAACCCTCTAGGGCACTTGTAGCTTTGGAAAAATAAGGGGTCAAAAGACAAAGACCTAAAATAGAAAAGTAATGCTTTTTCATTGAAAACCTCATTGCGGCAAGTGGTAACATTCGCAATGAGTCTTGGCAAGGCAGTTCTCAGGATTTTACATGATTTCCCGGCGTTTAAAACGAAGGATGCTCTGCTCATCCATTTCTTTTTGTTCTTCCGACTCACGTTCGCTGCGGTACTCGTTCAGCTTCTTTTCTTTGAGCTTACTAATAATTTTAGTCTCGACCGCAGCCTGACGTAATAATACGTTCTTTTCCTCAACTATTTTTTCTTGGTTTAAAATTTTCGCTTTTTGAATCTGAATAAGAATTTTCTGATTTCTTTGAAACTCGCTAATCTGACTGAGTGCCGGCCCTTGTGTCCCGCCCTGGCTCTGCAGAGTCCCAGCCCTTATATGAGCCCCATGCACAGCTTCTTCCATTTCTTGCAGACACTTTTGCAATACATGAAGTTCGCTCAGCACATCTTGATAATCCTTCTGAGCAAAGTTCTCTTTAATCTTTCTGTGATCTAAAACTTTTTGAAGCGAAAATTTAAATTTCATAAATCTTTCATAGGGCTAGTAATTAGCTAAAAGACCCTGCATTTCGCGTATGCACTGATTAAAACTCACATGATCCTCTACATCTTGTTTCAAAAATAGATTCACACCATCAATAAGCTTTACGGCTTTGTCAATTCGTGGATTCGAACCTGTCTTGTAGGCTCCAATATTAATCAAATCTTCAGCCTCACGATATGTGGCAAGAATCTCACGCAGTTTTTGTGCCATCTTTACATGCTCAGGAGTACTGATACTTCTCATAACCCGGCTGGCACTTTGCAAGACATCAATGGCTGGAAAATGACCCTTGTGAGCCAAGGAGCGGCTCAATACAATGTGCCCATCCACTATGGAACGAACTGCGTCTCCAATGGGATCATTCACGTCGTCGCCATCGACGAGAGTCGTATAGAGTCCCGTAATGCTGCCTTCTCCCTCAAAAGAACCTGCCCGCTCAAGCAGTTTTGGCAAAGTAGAAAATACACTCGGAGTGTAACCTTTTGAAGAAGGCGGCTCTCCAGTGCTTAGACCAATTTCCCTTTGTGCCATTGCAAAACGTGTGATGGAATCCATCATCAAAAGAACATTTTTTCCTTTTGCAGAAAAATACTCCGCAATCGCTGTCGCAACGAAGGCCCCGCGCATACGAAGCAATGGGCTTTGATCACTGGTTACACAAACGATTATAGATCTCTTCATGCCTTCGGCTCCAAGATCTTGCTCGATAAACTCTCGAACCTCGCGACCGCGCTCACCAATCAATGCGATGACGTTCACATCAGCTGTTGTATACCGAGCCATCATACCTAGAAGGACGGACTTACCCACGCCCGAACCGGCAATAATAGCGATCCGTTGGCCTTGTCCTGTGGTCAGTGTCGCATTGATTGCACGCACTCCCAGATCTAGAGGCTCTCGAATCGGACGCCGTTTTAAGGGGTTTCGAACTTCGCTATAAAGCGGAACTTCTTTGAAGTTTTCAAAATCACCCAGAGAATCCAAGGGTCGGCCCAAGCCGTCCACTACTCGCCCGAGAAGCTCTTCTCCCGCTTTAACTGTGGCAATCTGTCTTGTCAAAACGATCTTAGATCCTAGGGCCACGCCTCTCATATCACTTAGTGGCATCATCAATACATGCTTATCCTTAAAACCCACAACTTCAGCTAAAAAAGAATGCTCAAGATCAGAGGGCAAAATCGAACAAACACTACCGACACTAGCGCCTGGCAAATACCCTTTAATGATCATCCCGCTGACTTCCGTTACCTTGCCACTATCCTTGGTGAGATGAATGGTATTAAGAAGATCCGCGTATTTATCAAGATTTAATTCGTAATTACTCATCTAAATACCTGCCTTATGGAGCAACCAAGCAACGCCTAGACGGCGATTTTCGGTTTTACTTTTGGAATATTCTCGGCAAGGGTTTCCCACAAAGAGTGAACGCGCTGCTCAACACGAGCATCGACTTCACCGTAGTTGGTTTCTACAATACAACCACCCTTTGTGATCTCATCGCTAGGTTCAAACTTAATTTTTTTCAAAAAATCAAATTGTCGTCCATTTTGTTTTTTTAACTCCTCAACAAACTCATGCTGTTCGCTGGCAACACGAACTGTCACGTTTTCCTCATCTTGAGCAAGTGTCACGGCCCCACGAAGTACTTCAATAAGACTCTGATCATTTTTTTCTACTTCAACATGAGCTAGCTTATTTGCAATGTGGAATACTAGCTTTACCATATGGGCCTCGTTAAAATTTAAAATCTCAACTTTGGCTTGCTCTAAAGACTTTAGCAAAGCTTCTAAGTCCGTTAGTCGCTCTTCAATATCCCTTGAGAACTTCACGAATGCCTCATGACGACCCTCAGTGAGGCCAAGATCATACGCCTCTTTATAGGCGCTTTCTTGAATGCCCTTGAGAAGTTCTAACGCTTGGATTTCAATTCTTTCTTCTTCCGTGGCTTTTTCGATCTCATCGACGCCCGTCTGAATACGAATGGTCTCATTCAATCGAAAATCAGCGCCGCGCTTTTTTTGCTCTAAGTAAGCTAATGCCTGCGTTGGAGTCCCGAGTTCGAACTTCTTAGGAATGTACTCGAGGACTTTCTCCTTTGCCGCAATTTTTGTCAAAACAGCCTTACACCATTGCATCTTCTGAACCGCCTCTTGCAATCAAGATCTTACCTTCGGATTCGAGTCTACGAGCTGCATTAACCATCTCTTGCTGTGCACCCTCAACATCGGATAAACGCGAAGGCCCCATATTCGATAAATCTTCTCGTAACATTTCCGCCGCACGAGCAGAAATGTTTTTGAAAATCTTCGTTCGGATATCTTCGTTGGCAGTCTTGAGAGCAAGTAAAAGTTTTTCATTTGGAACTTCTTTAAGTAGTGCTTGAATGCCGCGATCGTCGATCTTCGCAATATCATCAAAGACAAACATAAGCTTACGAATCTCCTCCGCTAGCAATGGATCTTTCTCTTCCAAACGAGACATAATTGAAGTCTCTGTGTTTTTGTCCATAACGTTGAGCATTTCTGCTACCGGCTGAACCCCGCCCAATGCCGACTGCTCCACGGTTGCGGTATTTGACAGCTGATTCTTTAACACTTTGTCAATTTCACGAATAAGCTCCGGATCAACGTGCTCTAAATTTGCCATTCTTAAAACAACTTCAGCCTGAAGGGCTTCCGGCAAGCGTTTTAAGACCTCGCCTTTTTTCTCGGGCTCTAAATGAGCCAGGATCACCGCCACTGTTTGCGGATGTTCATTCACCAGAAAGGTTGCAAGCGACTTCGCATCGACCATTTCTAAGCTTTCCAAGGTCCTGTTCCCACCGGATGTAATATTTAAACCCCCAAGAATGCTGCGAGCACGTTCTTCACCCAAAGCATCAACGATCACATCCTTGTTCGAAGTCTGTTCGGTAAAAATATAGTCCTCAGTCTCTGAGATCATTTCATAGTACTCTTCAAGAACTCGTTTTGTTACATGAACCGGCACAACCCGATACTTTGTCATCTGATTAATGAGCTTGCGAATGTCTCCGTCATCAAGGCGTTTTAAAAGAACACGTAAGGCATCTTTACCAAGATAATTGATAAGAATTGCGGCCTTTTCAAAGCCCCTGAGACTCTCAAATTCTAAATTTTCTGATTTTATGAGCTTCATCGATCATCCTTTCTGACCAACCACATACCGAACGCATTTCCAGCCTTTTCTTCATCCGCATTCAACAGACCCATAATACGATCTTTTAGAAGTTCACTCTCCGCTTTTTCCGGGTCAATAGACTCTTGTAAAACTGGCAGTGCGGATGACATTCCTGGCAAAGTATTATCTACGGACTGCAACTCTTCCAACTCTTCAATAGTTCGCGGCAACATTTCCTCCACTGAATCTTGGAAACTATCAGTAATCCATTGCATGAATGGGCGAACCACGATGAAGAAGAAAAGAACCAAGGTGAAACCCAGCAAAGCCCACTTAAACAATGCATGGATAAATTTCTTACGCTCAAGACTTGTAAGTAGTTTCTCGGACTCAGTGAAGTCTTCTGCTTGAAACTGAATGTTTTCAATTTTAACGCTATCGCCTCGCGCCACATTGAAGCCAATAGCATTTTTAACCAGAGACTCATACTTTTGAAGCTCCTCTGCAGAACGCGGAACATATTTATTTTCAGTCGTTCCGTCCTCTTTTGTTACAGTTTGCATTACGCCATCAACTACAACGGCTACGCTTATACGCTCTAAGTTCCCGGCGCCTTCTTTGATATTACGCACCGTTTTTGGGACTTCAAAGTTGGTTGTTTTAATCTCTTTCTTAACGTCTTGCTTAAAGCCCACTTGGCCAGCGTCTTCAGCGCCAGGTAGATTTGCGCGAGAGCCTGGGACTCCTGCCGGATTGGTACGCGCACCATCGAGGGCTTCCTCTTCACTCTGCTGACTGCGAATCGCCGTTTTATCAGGATCAACAGACTCTTCCACCGAGTTCACAACCCGATGACTCAAGGTCGCATCTACCTTTGCAATCACTTTTGCATGTCCCACAACTTTTGACAAAATCGACTCGATGCGGTCCTGTAATTCTCCCTCAACTTTTTGTTTTAACTCCAGCAGCTCATCGGAGCCAGCAGTGTTGCCATTGCCCTTTCGAGTTAGAACTTTTCCGCGCTCATCCAAAACCGCAACTCGATCTGCGTCCAAACCTTCGACTGCATTAGCCACTAGATAACGAATTCCTCGAATCTGATCCGCGCTAAGTTCTTTGCCCTGCTGCAATTCAAGAACTACGGAGGCCGTTGGTTGGCCGCCTTCCTCAAGGAATGTTTTCTTATTTGGAAGCGCCAATATTACTTTTGACTGTTTCACGGCACTCAAGGTGTTAATGGCTCTTATCAGCTCACCCTGAAGTGCGCGCTGATAATTAATTTTCTGCGCATAGGAATTAATTCCAAAATCTTGCTTTTCAAAAAGCTCAAGCCCGACACTTCCCATTTTTGAAGACCCAACTTCTGACATCAAAGTCATCTGAGTTGAGTGCAGCAATTCCTTAGGGACAGTTATGGTCTTTCCGTCGTTGGTCAGCTGAAATGGAATGTTCTTCTCGCTCAACTTTGCCATGATTGTTGTGATCTGTTCGTTAGCAATGTTGGTGAACAAAGGCACATAGTCTTTGCCTGAAACCATGAAAAACATCGTCATCATAGTAATAAAAGCAATCACTGCGACAGCAACTATTGAGAGTCTCTTGGTGGGGCCCAAGTTCTTAAAGAACTCTCTAAACTGAATTATGATACCACCGAAAATCTTGTTCAAGCTACGTCCTCCGCTGTCTTAAAATTAAACCTGCATCTTCATGATTTCTTGATAAGCATCAATAATCTTATTCCGCACTTGTACCATTACCCGTAATGCGATGTCCGCTTTCTCTGCTGCAATCATTACGTCTGCGACATTGTCAGTCCTGCCAGTTGCTAAGTCTTGGGCCGATTTATCTGATGCCTTTTGCAGTTGATTAACGCTGTCGATAGCAGATTTCAAAGTGTCAGCGAAACTTCCCTGAGCCTCTTTGATAGACCCACCTGGAGACATTGGCTGATCAATCGTCAACGATTTGGAATCCCGAATGGCACCAGTGTCTAAAAATTTATTCGCACTTGATACTGTAAAACCTGCCATGTCTTTTTCTCTTTCCTTACTGTTATTCTACTCTAAAAGTCATATTATCAGCCACTCATTTCAAGTATTTAACTGACATTACCGACCAATCTCGAGACTACTTAGGGCAATATCTTTTGTTGCTTGCATCGCCGAGACATTAGCCTCGTAAGAGCGAGTTGCCTGTATCATATTGGTCATTTCTTCCATGAGGTTTATATTCGGATACGCAACATAGCCCTCGGCATTTGCATCAGGGTGGTCCGGCTCATATTTAAGTATCGGCGCCTTGCGATCAGAAATAATGTCGCTAACCTGAACCCTTTGGAAATCAGACTTTGCACTCGTGGGCGAAATGATATCCCCAAAGTTTTTTGCATCAGGCATTGCTTCAAAGACAACATCCTTACGTCGGTAAGGCCCGCCTTCGTGAGTCTGGGTCGTATTGATATTAGCAATATTACTGGAAATAGTATTCATGCGCATTCTTTGCGCCGCCATTCCACTTCCGCTAATTCTCATTCCTGTGAAAAAATCAGCCATCCTAGCCTTCCTTCTTCTGCTTTGTAGCGCCTGCCGTTATTTAGGACTACCTATCCCCGATAGCATACTTTAGGGCTGCCATTTTTTTATTAATTAATTGCAATGCGGTTTTATATAAGATCGCGTTCTCAGATAGCGCTGACATTTCTTTTTCTAAATCCACTGTATTTCCGTCATTGTTAATGGCACCTTCTGGATTCTCGTAGACATCGGGCCTTACTGCTGCAGATTCACCGCCAACAGAAATATGCTCTGCATTGCTGGTGCTCATACCTCGAAGGCCGTCAATATCTAGGGCTCTGCCAAGTGCTGCCTCAAAATCTACTTTTTTTGCATGGTAACCTGGGGTTTCCGCATTCGCGATATTTGAAGCTGTTACATTATGGCGCAGCTGGCGCATCGCAAGCGATGTTGCTAGGGCATTCGTTGTTTTGTCAAATAAGTTACTCATACTAAACCTGCCTGTCTGTATTCGTTTATTTTATTTCTCAAAGTGCGAATGCTGATGCCAAGGATTTCTGCTGCGCGCGTACGGTTTTGCTCAGTGAGTTGCAATGTTTGCAAGATAAGTTTTTGTTCCACCTGGGATAAAGTCATGCCCGTAAAAGCGGGCGAGTCTTCATTTGTTTCGTGAACTTCAATGGCAATGTGAGACGCCTGCACAATAGAGTTTCCTGCTAGAATCACAGCGCGTTCTAAAACGTTTTCTAGTTCGCGAATATTTCCTGGCCAAGTCCACATTTTCAGCTTTTCGAGCGCCTCAGAGCTCAATGCCAAATCTGGTTTTCTATGAATAATCGTGAAAACACTTAGCAAATGTGTCGCAAAAATTTCAATGTCACTGAGCCGCTGCCTTAATGCTGGCAGCTCCAAGCTTAGAACAGTCAGTCGATAATAGAGATCTTCTCGGAATTGACCTTTTTGAACCATGATCTTCAATGAATTACGGCTGGTTGAGACAATCCGATTTTTCTCTCTCAATCCGACTTCATCCATTGCCTCAAAAAGATTCTTTTGCTGTAGCAAGCTTAAGCAATCAATATTTTCTATTAAAAATACTTTGGATCCGCTGCCCTCAAAGAAAGACAACAAATCAAATTCCACCTTCAAATCCAAAACATTTAAGCTAACATAGCTCAAGGGACTCAAAAGATATTTTGCCAAAGTACTCTTGCCGCTGCCTGTAGGGCCACTAATCAAAACATTCGCTTGTGATGAGCGCACTGCTGGCAGCATCGCCTGCACTTTTTTTACACTTTCATCTACAAATTGCAAATTCACAAAATCCATTACCGACATACTTCCTCTACTACTGTTGTTGCGACATCGCGGGAATGCGTTGGATATATTTCTTATAGTCACCGCGCCACTCAGAGTTTTTAAGTTGTTCTTGAGCCAGGTTGTACCAAAACTGACTCTTCTGTGATTTTAATTTACTCCAAACATCAGCCGCCTTTTGCACATCGCCTTTTTTAAAGTAAATCTGACCCATTTTATATCGAATCGAATCCAAGGGTCTTTTTTCTTCGTACTGATTTAACAAACTGTCGAAGGCGGCAATAGCCTTCTGGCCCTCTTCTTTATCAAGATAAAGTTGGCCTAAAAGCTCTAAGCCTTTGGCATGCACTATCTCCGGAACACTCTTAGAATCTGACATTAACAAATCGATTTTTTTTAAGGACTCAATCGCTGAATCTGGTTTCCCCTGCTTTACTTCGAGTTGAGCCAAACGCAAATAGGGCTCTGCTACCAGCTGTGCCTGGCCTTTCCACGTTTTCAAAAGTTCCGTCAAATAGCGAACAGCTGAATCCAAATCACCTCTTTTTTCAAGAAGATCAACGGCAACACGAATACGTTCAATCTGTTGCTCCTCGGAAAGGCTTTCCGGCTTTTTAATATCCTTTAGATAATCATAGGCCAGATTGAATTTCTTTTGTTGATACGTAGTGGCTGCCAAGCGCAAATTTAGTTCATCTTCATTTGGCTTCCCTTTTTCCGCAGTCTGCTGGCCGTTTTTTGTTGTTCCTTTAATTGCATAAATCTGATTAAGAACATCACGATAATACTTTTCGGCCTCGGCCTGAGCGCCTGCCATCTCGAAAGCTTCAGCAAGATAATATTTAGTATCGATGCGGTCATTATTTTTTAACCAGTTTTCTGCATACTTGCTATGAGTCTTAAAGGCCTTAATGAAGTTCCCCGCTGCGACCTGATCACGAATTTCATCAGTAATATTACTGACAACTCTGTGTTTAACAAGGTCGCGGTCCACTGTCGTTGGATTCTGTTGATAATACTTTGTCAGAAGATCAATTGCTTTTTCATATTCTCCACGAGAGGTATAGCCCTGCGCAATCATAATAGTTCCAAATTGCTCGATATTTGGAATATCGAGTTTTTTAACTAGAGAGAGGATTTCCTTTGTCGCCGCATCAACCTCTTTTGTCTTCATGCCCTTCATGCGGGCACTGGTCAAACGTAGTCTTGCGATAATTGCATTATTACTTTCTCCATAACGAAAATATGTTTCTAGATACGCACCTATTACACGGGATTTATCCGCACCAAGAATATCTAAAAGCTCTCCCATTCGAGTCATCGCAAAAGCGGCGTGCTCATTTGTCGGGAACTTTTTCATGAAGTCCATATACACGTCCAAAGCCTGACGATAGTTCCCCATGCCGAACATGGCCTCAGCCTGATTATAGAATGCATTGGGATACTCACTTTGATACTCGGGAAATTTTTTGATTGCGTCTTTATATACGTCGACAGCTTTTTGATAGTTCTTGGCTTGCACATAGACATCACCTTCGCTGTAAGCAGCCTCAGCTTTGATCTCCTTCAATGGGCTGTCCTTTTGAAGCTTGGAAAATATTTCCGCGGACTCTTGATAGCGATTGAGTTTCAAAAAGGCGATCCCCGTCCCTACACGCGCAAGATCATTGGAGATGGCATCTGGTTTGCCTGCATAGTTTTTTTCGATGTGATCATTAAACAAACGAATTGCATCCAGAGAATCGCCCTTTTCCAAGGCCATATTTCCAAGCATCAAGGACGTGCGCTCTGCCAGGGGTGACTTTGGATGTTTTTGCAAGGCTTGCTTGTATTTTATCACGGCAATTTCATAATATTTTGGCATGTCTTTGTCTTGCCAAAGACTCTTATAAACATCACCTGTCATGAAATCTATCAATTCATTATAACCTGATTGCGGATATTTCTTTTGGAACCATTCTTCAGTTTTAAGGTAAACTGCATAGCGCTTATTCTCAAATAAAGTTAAAAGAAGACGGGCTTGCTTATTTTCATCAGTCGCCTTAGGTGCGATTTCGTAAATAGGAGCCGCCATTTTCATTTTTTCCCAATAGCGGTTTTCTGGTCGAATCATAGGGTAAGGAATAAAATAATTACCCGAATTGCGCAGTGTCGGCGCGTCTTTGATCTCATAATCCTTAATCGCAAATCTATCAAAATTAGGGTCACCACCGTCGAATAAACCCGAGCGACTCTCTGTAGAATCATGAGAGTTCAGGCCATTTTGCTTAATCACTAAAACGTCCGCAGTAGCAGGCATACGTGTATTACTACTAATTTTTGTATTAATTTTTTTATTATTTTCTAATGCAGGAGCTTTTGCTACTGAAGCCGTTGGCCGCGAAATCTTTACCTTGTTTTGCGCATTCATATAGAAATCAATAATTAAGCGCGAGGGCTGATCCGTAAGATAATCAAAACTTTCGACCTCGTCACCGGCAACCTGGAAGTTCAGGATGGATTTTCCATTTAGCCCTGCCTTATCCAAGGTCACTGAGCTCACCATGCCGCTCTTAAATGCCAACATTTTACTAATGGAGGCATCATCAATAGCATCAACTGTTAATTGTAGATAACTTTTGCCTGCCTTCTCAACTCGGCGAAGATCATAATCCCAGTTTTGCCTTCCGGAAAGTTCCAAATGAATAGTATCTCCTTGATCAGTGATCAGACTGGAAATTTTTGCGGCCTGGGCGGCAGGCGCAAATACTAGACTAATGAACAGGCTTACAACGATGAAACACAATTTCAATTTGCTCACTCCTTGAACAAAACGAGGGATACACAACAAAAGAAGTCTATTGCACATAGGGTGCCAGGCCAGAACTTGTCCCTTTGGCAAATATTTTCCAGCTGGGAAAAAATGACCCATTGATTTTTGTCGGTGTCTGACAAACTCATGACACTCTTCCAAGGTCGAGAATTAATTTTAAGTACTGGGGATTTTTAGTTTTTTAACCGATGTAGTGTTCATGAAAAACCATCGTCTTCAATATCTCATACTTATTGGGCTCATGTTTTGTATGGGGGCCTGTGTCTCAGTAAAGCTTCCATCAAGCACCGGAACCCCTGCGAAAGACGTTGAATATAATTCCCCTAAAAAACCGTTTCATGAAATCAAAGTCCTTGCTGGAGACAAAGCCTGGCTCAGTTCGAAGACCGGGAATACAATCTCATTTCTGTCTGACTGCAACGGAACGGTGGATCCAAGTCTTCAACAGCTTCAGAGTGAGTCTCTTGTGGTATTAGATAAGCTCAAAATTTTACAAACCAAAAATTTTGATTTCAATGGGCGCGAAGCTCTTCTTACTCAGGCTCAAGGTGAAGTTGATGGTATACCCGTAAAAACAGAGCTCATTGTTTTTAAGAAAAATAATTGCAACTACACACTCAGCTTCGGCGGAATCCTCAACAACTTCGATGATGAAAAAAAATACTTTGACAGCTTTTCTGAAAGCTTTAAGGCACCCTAATGGATGCATTACCTATCACCACATTCTTACTTGAAATTATCCATTTCTGGGGCGGTCTGGGTATTTTGACTAGCCAAGTGATGCGAGAGACTTTCACAGGAAAAATTTATTGGAAACTTGTCATCGAACAAATCTATCAAGTCGGCTACAGATCTACACCATTGATTCTGATCACCTCCGGCAGCATCGGTATGGTGATGGCTCTTCAATTTGGACTTGGGCTTGAAAAGTTCGGAGGCAAACTTTACGTTCCAAAACTTGTCGCCGCCACAATTTTGCGTGAAATCGGCCCGATGTTCACAAGCCTTATGTTTGCCGCTCGCATAGGAGCAGGGATTGCCAGTGAAATTGGCTCTATGATGGTAACCCAGCAAATCGATGCAATTCGAGCCCTGGGTACCTCGCCCATAAAAAAAATTGTAATTCCCCGTGTATTGGCTTGCTTAATTACTCTGCCAGTCCTCGTGGCCTTTGCAAATATCATCGGAAATCTCGGTAGTTTAATTGTGGGTGCCACTGAGCTCAATCTGGATCCCAATTTTTTCTATCTCAAAATAATGTCCACAGCCAGTCTAGATGATTATCTCTCCGGTTTTGGTAAAACATTTTTTTTCGCAATGTTTGTCTCCCTACCCTCTTGTTACTTTGGGTTAAAGGTTAAAAACGGAGCCAAAGAAGTCGGTATCGCAACAACGAAGGCAGTAGTGGTCTCATCTATCTTAATTCTCGTCGGTGATTTTTTTCTCTCAAAAGTATTCTGGATGATAGCAAGATGGATGTAATAGACGTAATCAACTTTAAAAAATCTTACGGATCAAAATCAGTTCATAAAGATGTCACATTTTGTGTCAAAAAAGGCGAGTGCCTTGGGCTTATCGGCGGCTCTGGAACCGGAAAAAGTGTTATCTTGCGCAGCCTGATTGGCCTGGAAAAGCCAGACGGTGGCCAGGTCTTAATTGAAGGGGTTGATATCACGAAAATGAAGGAGCAAGAGCTTCTCGAAATCCGCAAAAAAGTTGCTTATGCTTTCCAAAATGGCGCTCTCTTTGACTCAATGACTGTTTTTGAGAATCTTGCATATCCGCTTCGTGAGCATTTTCACTATAGCGAAATGGAAATCAAAGATCGAGTACTTGCCAGCCTTGCCGAGTTTGGTCTCGAGGGAAATGAACATATTTATCCTGCGAGCCTCTCAGGCGGCATGCAAAAGCGTGTAGGTTTGGTTCGCGCTATGATGATGAATCCACAAATTATTCTTTATGACGAGCCCACCGCAGGATTAGACCCCTTCAATACTCGCAAAATCCAAGATTTGATTTTGCGCTTAAAGGCCAAGGGTGTGACTTCGATTCTCGTCACCCATGACATGCCAACGGCTAATGCCGTTTGCGATAAAATCGCAATGCTTTTGAATGGTCGTATCGAAGCTCAGGGAACGATGTCACAGCTGGACCAAGATAGTTTAGGTGCCATTGCCAAGTTTATTGCAGGAGAGGATCTCTAGGGGGATTATGGAAAATAATTTAAAAACTCAACTTCGTGTCGGCATCTTTCTTTCGATTGGTCTTGTTCTGATCTTAGGATCCATCTTCATGCTCGGAGCGGATCGCGCATTCTTTAAAAGTTATACTATCCTGCACGCACACTTCGAGCAGGTCCAGGGTTTGGCCGAAGGTTCAGTGATTTCATTCTCAGGTATCACCGTGGGCAACATTAAAAAAATTCAAATTTTACCAGAAAAAAATCTAATTGACCTCGTACTACAAGTCGACAACGAATTCATGCCACGAGTTACCGAGGGCTCTCAGGTTGAAATTCGTACTCAGGGAGCTCTGGGTGATAAGTTCATCTTTATTATCCCAGGCGATCCGAAAGCAAAGCCGCTAACTAATGGCAGCATTATTGATGTCGCAAAAGCCACAGATATCCTAGGGATCCTCTCTGAACGCGGTAGTGAGGCTGAAAAAATCTTTGATATTATCCACGAAATATATCGATTTACAAAGACACTGAATGCAGAAAACCGCACTGATAAGATTTTATCAAGCTTGGCGTCCGCTACTTCGAAAATTGACAAGACTGCGACCGCAACACAAAAGATTGCAGAAGGCTTCAGTGACGGAAAATTAAAATCTGCCGTGGATCACCTGGATAGTGTTCTTGCAAAACTTGATCGCGGCCAAGGGACTCTCGGCGCCTTGATCAACGACCCAGCTGTTCATCAGCAACTCAAGTCTCTGTTGGGTGGCTCTAATCGTAAGAGTTATATGAAGTCTCTCATGCGCACTTCGATTGAAAAAACTGAAGAGAAATAACGCCTTGAAATTGCGTAATTGTTGACTACTCTTTATCTTCGTTTTCTGGCGCTATCTTCTGAATTACATTTTTAAAATCTTTTTGAGATTCGTTATCGCTTGGGACTTCGCGACGATCCAGAGTAAAACGAATATTTTTAATCATTGGCTGACCCAATTTTTTATTCAAAGTATCCCGAATGTGATCCTTCATAAAAGTTAGCTGTTGCATCCACGAACTGCTCCGAACCCAAAGATAGAGAACCCCACGATGAAAGCCAACAGGTTCAGTGTTTTGCGCAATCGTTGATCCCACAAACTCACCCCAACGGGCCCACAACTTCCAACGCATAAATTGTTCTGATAGTGGCGAATTGCCACCTTCAAACAATCTCTGAAGGACTTCTGAGCCGAGGCTAAACTTGGTTTTGGGATCTCGTTCACGCATTTTCTACACTTAGCACAGCCCTGAGTTGAAATCCTGTGAAAAAAACTCTTCTTTAGCCTTATCACCCCTTGTCAAGGGAGCTAAGTACCGATACACAGGTCAAAGTATGAAATCAGAAAAAAAAATTACAGTGGTCGGCGCGGGCCTTGCTGGAAGTGAATGCGCTTTACAATTGGCCGAAATGGGTTACCAGGTCGTCCTTTTTGAAATGCGCGATAAAACCATGACCCCCGCTCATAAAACAAATAAATTTGCCGAGCTTGTTTGCTCAAACTCTTTTGGCAGTATGGGCGAGGTCTCTGCCCCTGGCCAATTAAAATGGGAAGCACAAAAATTAAATTCAAAAATACTCGAGGCCGCATATTCAGCCCAAGTTCCAGCAGGCCAAGCCTTAGGCATCGATCGGGAAATGTTCTCAGCCAAAGTGACTGGGATGATTCGCAATCATCCCAATATTGAAGTACGCAATGATGTAATCAACAATCTCGAGGAGGTCCCGCGCCCGGCTATCATTGCTACAGGTCCGCTGACTCATGATAATCTTGCTGCAAGTATGAGCAGTCACTTCGGCAATGAGTTCTTATATTTCTTTGACGCGATTGCGCCTATACTTGATACCGATAGCATCAATACCGAAATTGCATGGAAAGCTGACCGCTACGATAAAGGCACGGGCGACGGAGACTACTACAACTGTCCCCTCAATAAAGAAGAATATGAACGATTTATTTCTGAAATAAAATTGGCGCGAAAAATAGAGCCCAAAGACTTTGAAACCACTGGTTTCTTTGAAGGCTGCATGCCGATTGAAACTATGGTCGATCGTGGAGATCAAACTCTGCGCTTTGGCCCAATGAAACCCGTCGGACTTGATAATCCAAAAACCGGTCGCTACGCCTATGCCATTGTGCAACTCCGTCAGGACAACAAAGAGGGCACGGCTTATAATATGGTGGGCTTCCAAACGCGCATGGCCTATAGCGAGCAAATCCGTATCTTCCGCTTGATTCCTGGCCTGGAAAATGCGGAATTCTTAAAGCTCGGCAGTATTCATCGCAATTTGTATATCAATTCCCCAAAAAGTCTTAACTGCGATCTTTCCAGCAAGCGTGATCCATGGTTATTTTTTGCAGGCCAGATCACTGGCGTGGAAGGTTACTTTGAGTCTACCTGCGTGGGACTTATGGTAGCGAAATTCTTGGATCAAAAACTTCAAGACAAAGTTTTCAGCCCCCCACCACGGGCCTCCGCAATGGGCTCTTTACTGGAAGCAATCACCGATCCAACACGAGCAGCCCACTTCCAACCTACGAATATTAATTTTTCTTTGATACCACCATTGTCCGAAGCCGATATTGAGGAGCTTAAACTCCTGAGGCTTCATCGGGATAAAAAAGCAAAAAAAGAATTACAGATTAAAAAAGCTCAGGCCGCGCTGCAGACTTGGCTTTAGATTTTTGGGACAAAGCCCCTGGCCCACACCTTGCAATACCAATTTCTAGTGGCGTCTTGCCACCAGCTTCTTGGGGGACTCCGTGCTATTACCACTTGTTATACTACTTTGCTCATCATTAATCGCTCACGCCGAAGCGCCACCGAGCGTTCTAATTAGAAATATTCAGGCTATCGGCAGTGGCTGCCCACAGGGAAGCTTCAGTGCCACGATTTCACCTGATGCAAATACCTTTTCGCTTTTATTAGACCAATACATTGCTGAGTCCACCCGGCAAATGACTCTGGATCGCAAGGCCTGTCAATTGCGGGTTGAATTTGCAGTCCCAAGCGGTTGGCAATTCTCGGTGATATCTGCGGACTACCGTGGATTCGTTAATGTTGAGGCAGGAGCCCTTGCAACACATCAAGCTATTTACTCTTTTGATGGAAGCAAGCCACCAAATGAACGCCCAGGATTTCAAGATGGCAGCAACTATTCTTTCAAAGCTCAGAATTTTAACGGGCCGTTTCAAGACAATTATTTCATTCACAATGAAATCAATCCGCGCATTGCCCCTTGGTCACCTTGTCAGAGCAACAATGCGCAAACACTTTTCATTTCAACATTTCTCACGGCCCGCGCTTTGGATTGGCGCAGTCCTGCCGCCGCTCAAATCACACTCGACAGTATTGACGGCCAGGCGCAATCGCAAAAATTTAATTTTGCCTGGAGACGTTGCCGCGCAGACAACCCAGCTCCTGGCCGCCCCCCAACTTATCCTGGAAGACCACCACGCTTTCCATAGAACATGAGCAGGACCACAGTCCAAGTGAATGCACTATGTAGGACGGTGTTTCTTGTCTTGCTCTGCCTTGTGAGCTGTCCTAAGCTGTTATTTTCACAAGGATAATTATGTCGGAGCAGAGTTCAGAAAAAAATCAAAGTCAAAGCGCACTCCCAGATCGCTACAGCCCCCAAGAAGTTGAGGGCCGAGTTTATCAGTGGTGGGAGGAGAACGGTTATTTCAAGGCAGAAGACCGTTCCACCAAGCCTCCGTTTAGTATTATTCTTCCGCCTCCGAATGTGACAGGCTTCTTGCATATGGGCCACGCCCTGGACCATACCATCCAAGATCTTCTGATTCGTTGGAAACGCATGAATGGTTTTAATGCCATGTGGATGCCAGGAACGGATCATGCCGGTATCGCCACACAAAGTGTGGTTGAAAAAGAACTCAAGAAAACAGAACACATAACTCGCCATGAATTAGGTCGCGAAAAATTTGTGGAAAAAATCTGGGAGTGGAAACATAAATACGGCGATCGCATCTATAGCCAGATGCGCCGTCTGGGGGACTCCTGCGATTGGGATCGCGCTACTTTCACATTGGATGATGATGTTTCTAAATCCGTTCGTAAAGTTTTTGTTTCGCTTTACAAAAAAAATTGGATCTACAAAGGCCAAAGACTCATCAATTGGTCAGGCCCACTTGAGACAGCGATTTCAGATCTCGAAGTCGAGCACAAACAAATCAAAGGCTCTTTGTGGCATATCAACTATCCTTTAGAGGATGGCTCAGGGTTTCTGACAATTGCTACGACTCGACCTGAAACCCTATTAGGCGACACAGCAGTTTGTGTAAACCCCGAGGATGATCGCTATAAGCACTTGATTGGTAAAAATGTAATCGTTCCGCTCATCAATCGTAAAGTAAAAATTATTGCCGACACTTATGTTGATAAAACGTTTGGCTCTGGAGTTGTTAAAATCACTCCAGCCCATGATTTTAATGATTATAAAATCGGTAAGATTCATAACCTTGATTTCATCAATATTCTGACAACGAAAACCACCTTGAACGAAAATGCAGGTCCCTATCAAGGTCTCACAGTAATTGAGGCGCGAAAAAAAGTTGTAGAGGACCTAAAGACTCAAAATCTTCTTGTGAAAGAAGAGCCACACATAAACAACGTGGGTCACTGCTCACGTTCGGGCGCTGTGGTTGAACCCTTCCTTTCTGAGCAGTGGTTTGTAAAAACCGAAGGACTTTCAGTTCCCGCTCGTCGCGTAGTTGAAAGTGGCACAATTCGTTTCGAGCCAGAATCATGGACAAAAGTTTATCTACACTGGATGGGTATCATCGAGGACTGGTGTATTTCCCGCCAACTTTGGTGGGGTCATCGAATTCCGGCATGGACTTGCGCTGATTGCGGTCACGTGACCGTCGCAGAGGTAGATCCAACAGAATGTGAAAAGTGCCATAAAAAAAATCTTTCTCAAGAGGCGGACGTGCTGGATACGTGGTTTAGTTCAGCTCTTTGGCCGTTCTCTACCATGGGTTGGCCAGAGGAAACTGAAACTCTAAAAACTTTTTACCCAACTAATTACCTTGTAACGGGTCATGATATTATTTTCTTCTGGGTGGCCCGCATGATCATGATGGGTCTTGAGTTTAAGCGAGATGTGCCGTTTAGAACCGTCTACATCCATGGACTCGTCAGAGACTCTCAAGGTAAAAAAATGTCAAAAAGTGCCGGAAACTCCGTCGATCCAGTGGAGATGATCGACAAGCACGGGGCCGATGCCCTTAGGTTCTCATTCCTGGCACATTTGTATTCGGGCAAGGACTTTAAGTTTGCAGAGCAACGTCTGGAGGGCTATCGAAATTTTATGAATAAAATTTGGAATGCGGCTCGATTTGCCCTCAGCCATCTTCAAGACTTCAAGCCTCCTGCAGAAGGTGTAAAAGCCATTCCGAATAAATCACAAATCTCAGTCTTTGATCAATGGATCATCACAAAACTGGGTGAGGCTGAAAAAACTGTTGAGGATGCTTTGGAGCATGAACGCTTCTCTGATGCGGCCTCTGCTTTGTATCAATTCATTTGGAATCAATTCTGCGATTGGTACATTGAGTTCACCAAACCTATTTTTTCAGGCGCAAATAAAGAAGAGCGTGCAGCAACTCAACTGGTGATGGCCCAAGTTCTGAATCGAACGATGAGACTTTTGCATCCTTTTGCTCCATTTATCAGTGAGGAAATTTATCAAAAGCTACCCATACGTAGTAATGCTTGTATTGTAGATCAATATCCAAACACTCGAAATGACAAAGACTTCTTGGCCCTAGGCTCTCAGCAAGCGGCCTATGAAATTGACATCGTAAAAGACGTAGTGACGGCAATCCGCAATATCCGTGGCGAAAATCGCATCAGCCCCGCTGAAAAACTGAATGCACGCCTTGGTATCAACGAAGCAGATATGCAAAAGATCCTTGGCAATAATAAGAACGCAATCCTAACCATGGCTCGTTTGGCAAACCTAGGCATCGGCGAAGACGGCAATATGCAAAAATGCGCAGTGGCCCCAATCACCACGAAAAATGGTCAAATCAAGGTCATCATCCCTTTGGAAGGACTGGTTGATTTTGATGAGGAAATCAAACGCATAAATAAAACAATTGATAAATTAAGCAGAGACATTTCCTTGCTTACCAATAAGCTTTCCAATGAAAAATTTATAGCCAACGCTGATGAGGATGTCGTAATGGCCGATAAGGAGTTATTGGCGCAAAGTAAAATGCAAATAGAGTCTATGAAAGAGGCCCTGATCAGATTCCAATAAAAGAGCCTTGAACTCCAAGGCGCCATGCGTTATACCCCTGCTGCGCCTTTTTATTGCGTCGGCCATAAAGCGTGATTGGAGATTAAGTGAAAGCTCTTGCTCTTATAAGCTTCTGTCTTTGCCTCTTTGGTTTGAATCTATCCTTTGCTGATGATTTTCCAGTAGCCCCTGCAAAGCAAGTGACCCCAGGCAAGCTGTGTGACAAGCCGAACAACACTCGTTATCCAGAAAAAATCGCCTATTGTGACCGGGATGTCAGCTCAACGCTGAAGCGGCAAATCATTGAAAACTACGACCGAACTTTTGGCTATAAAATAGAAACTCTGCCTCGGGATCAGTTCAAGATCGACCACTATATCCCTCTTTGCGTCGGCGGCAGTAACGATACCCTCAACCTGTGGCCACAACACGTCAGCGTATATACAGTCACTGACCCCTTAGAAGAACTTGTTTGCGACAAAATGGCTTCAGGTAAGCTTCAGCAAAAAGATGCTGTCGCGATCATTATAGAAGCAAAAAATCACTTGGTCGAAGTTCCTCAAATCCTAGCTCATGTAAATTCACTTTAGCTGAAATTCGGCGGGCCAGGTTACGGGCTTCCCGCTCGTAATATTCATCATTCGATCCAAAGACACTTGAGCCTTCGCACGGAGGGACTCTTCCATTTGAACCTTTGGTTCGAGAGTCTCCAGTGCATGTTTGATTTTTTCCATGGAATTCATTTTCATATACGGACAGTTATTGCAAAGACAGCCGCTATCCAAAACCGGTGCCTGAATTAAAATCGCATCGCCGCGCTTTTTCTGCATCTGATGGAATATCCCAGCTTCTGTAGCAACAATGAATTTCTTCGCCGGATTTTTTTCAACTTCTTCAAGTAATCGCGACGTCGAACCAATCACGTGCGCATAATTCAAAACAGTTTCATCACACTCCGGATGAGCAATCACCACGGCGTCTGGATGTTCTAATGTCATCTCATACAACTTACGGGCATTAAAAAGCACGTGCACTTCACAAGCCCCCGGCCACAACTCAAATGGTCGATGGAGCTTCTTAGATAAAAATCGACCCAAATGCTGATCTGGTCCAAAAAGAATTTTACGATCAATCGGAATTGAGTTAATGATTTGCTCCGCATTACTAGAGGTAATAATCACATCTGAAATCGCTTTTACTTCCGCGCTGGAGTTAATATAGGTCACGGCGATGCCATCAGAAAATTTTTGCCGCCACGCTAAGTACTTCTCATAAGGAGCGCCCTTCACTAAAGAGCAACTCGCTTCAAGATCAGGAACAAGAACTGTTTTTGTTGGGTTAAGAATCTTTACACTTTCGGCCATGAAAACCACGCCCGCTAGCAAGATCACCTGTTGCTCCACCTTTTGGCCCATCTTCGCCAAATAAAAACTATCCCCAACATAATCAGCAATGTCTTGGATATCGCCCTCTTCATAATAGTGAGCAAGGATGACAGCATTTTTCTTTTTTTTGAGGCCTTGAATATCTGCAGCAATATCGTATGCCATAAGTGCCTCCAACTAGATGTTAGAACCGCCTTTTAGCACATTCAGGATAGACTTAGAAACGATTTTAAGGGACTCAAAGACGCCCTTTCCTTCGGAGGCACAGCCCTCTACTTCCGGAGCATTGTAGAAGTTTAAGGCACTTCTCATTTCAGCCAAAGAGGCCGCATTCGGAAGATCGCGTTTGTTATATTGCATGACCAAAGGGATCTCACGGATATCATAGCCCTGTTGTTCAAGATTTTTCTCGAGGTTCTTAAGTGCCTCAAGATTCTCATCCATGCGTTCCACTTGAGAGTCCGCAACAAAGATAACCCCGTCTAAACCCTTCAGAATAAGCTTGCGAGAGGCATCGTAAACAACTTGGCCAGGAACGGAGTACAAATGGAAGCGGGTTTTAAAACCGCGAATATCGCCCACATTCAGTGGTAAAAAGTCGAAAAATAGAGTTCTTTCCACGTCCGTATTCACAGCCACAAGTTTTGTGTTTTGATCATTTGCAGTCTTTTGATAAACCCACTGAACATTGGTAGTTTTGCCACCCAAAGAAGGTCCATAATAAACAACTTTGCAGTGAATTTCTTTGGCGTTGTAATTAATAAAAGACATTACAGCTCCACTCGGTTTTCTAAGGCCTGACCCATAGTTCTATCATCTATGAAATCAATGTCGCTGCCAATAGGAACTCCATGAGCCAGGCGACATAATCGAACGCCTTTGCCCTGAAGGAGTTTTGCAAGATACAAAATTGTAGTGTCACCCTCAAGATCCGCATCCAGTGCAAGAACTATTTCTTTAATGCAATGACCAGTCCCATTAAGCCCCGCGTCAACACGAGAGATAAGTTCTTTAATTTTAAGATCTTGAGCATTTATGCCCTCTAAAGGCGAGATCACTCCATGCAAAACATGATAGCGACCGCGAAAAGCTCCCGAAGACTCCACCTTCATAATGTCTGAAGGCTCTTCCACCACGCAAATGAACTCATCAGAGCGATGAGCATCCTTACAGTATTTGCATTCCTCATTATCAGTATAATTGTAACACTTTTTACAGGTATGAATTTCGCTGCACACTCGAATCAAAGCTTCGCTTAAGCGATCCGCGTAATTATCTTTGGACTTCAAGATATGATACGCAAGGCGCTGAGCCGTCTTTGGACCAATGCCCGGAAGACGACTGAGTTCGTGAACAAGTTTTTCAAGCGCAGGAATATTCAACATTTGACTAGAATAGACCAGGAACGTTCATGCCGCCAGTTACTTTTTCCATCTCTTTCTGAGAGGTTTCACGAGCTGTTTTTACTGCTTCATTTGTCGCCGTGAGGATCAAGTCCTGAACCATCTCAACATCACCTGATTTAATAACCTCAGGATTGATCGTCAAGGCAGTCATTTTGTATTCGCCATTCACCTTTACTATGACCGCGCCGCCACCAGAAGTTCCCTCGTACTCTTGCTTAGCTAGGTCTTCTTGGACCTTCTTCATACGCGTTTGCATTTGGTTAGCTTGTTTCATCAGTTGAGCCATACCACCGGAAAAACCTTTCATGCGTTACCTCCTGCCACTTTCGGCAATCTCTGTCACAGTTTTGATTTGACCTTTGAAAACCAATTGAGCTGTCTTTATCATCAGGTTCTCATCGATTTGTTTTCGAATCTCATCTTCGGCCTGCTGAGTTTTTTTCTGCATCAAAGTACTGGCGCTTTCGCCCAACACCGAGTCCCGATCATTCAGAACTAGAAAAGAATAACCAGCCCCCCAGTATGAATCAATATATCCTTGCAGTTTGGCGCGGATGGCAGAGTCATTCATTTGCTCTTTAAGAAAGGCCAGCCTCGGAGGAATACCCAGGCTCAGTACCTTGGCCTCTTCTTTTGCAAAAAGTAAATTTTCAATTTTTGCGGCAAAAAGAGCTTCGCTTTGACGGATTTTATCCACAAATGCGAGCCATTTTTCATTCAAAGTCATGCCTGTAACATATTTGACCGGAGCCTCAGAGCTTAGCCGGGCCCCACCTCTAAGCAGGCTTTCTAGATCTGAGATCTGAGGTGCCGCCGCCATCCGAAGCAAACTGACTTCTAGAACAATGCGCGGATCTTGTGCTCTGGATATGTCATTGCCTGCTTTGAGTGCCATATCGAAGAGCAAGTGCAAATCCTCTTCAGAAACTTGCCCTGCTAGCTCGGTCAAAGCTTGAAGCTCAGAGTCCGGAAGCTCAAGAATGTGAGCCACCTCTGTTCCTGAAATTTTAACAAAAAGCAAATTACGGATCATTTCGAGCAAATCTTGTGAAAACAAATGCGGCTCAAAGCCGGAAACTGCAATTTTCTCTAAAACAGCCATAACTGCTTTTGTATTGCGAGCCACAAGCGACTTAAGTGCTTCGAAAAGCAAACTACGACTGGTCAGTCCCAAAATTTCAATCACATTTTTTGAATTCAAAGGGCCATCAGCGAAGGTGATCACTTGATCGAGCAGACTTAAGCTATCCCGCATAGAGCCATCGCCCTGTCGAGCAATCATCCATAGTGCTTCATCTTCAGCAGTGATGCTTTCTCCCTCACAGATTTTTTTAAGTTGATCGGTGATTTGCTTAATAGGAATACGGCGAAAATCATAGCGTTGGCACCGGGACAAAATGGTTTGCGGAATTTTTTGTACCTCTGTTGTAGCCATAATGAAAATCACGTGCTCCGGCGGCTCCTCGAGTGTTTTTAAAAGGGCGTTGAAAGCACTGGTGGAAAGCATGTGAACTTCATCAATAATATAAACCTTGTACTTGCCGGAGGACGGCATATAACCCACAGAGTTTCGCAAATCGCGAATCGCATCGACCCCGTTATTGCTGGCGCCATCAAGCTCAATCACCTCAGGGCTTCGACTTTGAGCAATCTCGATACAAGAATCACATTTATCACATGGAACAAAATTCACCGCGTTTGGGCAGCGGATGGCTTTTGCCAGAATTCGCGCAGAAGAGGTTTTGCCGGTTCCGCGGGGTCCAGTCAGAAGGATGGCATGATGAAGGCGATTATTTTTAAGGGCATTGGTCAAGGTTTGAGTAATATGATTCTGTCCAACGACTTCGTTGAAAGACTGAGGACGCCATTTACGTGCAATGACCAAGTAAGACAAAGAGACCCCTCTAAAAACAGTGGCCGAGCACCCCATATCACATAGTCCCTTAAACGCCGTTGCTTCCTTCCGGACCTAGCGGATTCAGTAAGGGCTCTATTGTATGGGACCCGGCCATGGCTGTATTAACCTTCAGTGGCTTACATTTCACCAAATAACGCCTAGCGCATACGAAAAACTCCAGGCTTTAGCGATTATTCGCCCAAGCGATTTTCTCCAGTGCCTCGACCTCTTCCGCCCAGTATCTAAACGTATTAAATTCTGGGAACAAACGCGGAAAACTTGGATCTTCCCAGCGTTTTGCAATCCAACCTGCATAAGAAATAATGCGCAGGCCTCGCAGCCAAGGCACCCATTCCCACTGGTGCTCGGGAAATTCGCGGAGATCTTCATAACCCTTAATGATCTCTTTGCGCTCACGCTCACCCTCTTCATCTTCTCCGCTGAGAAGCATCCAGAAATCCTGAATGACGGGGCCTGTAAGAAAATCATCAAAGTCGACTAAAAAAAACTGGCTGCCATTATGAAGTAAATTACCTTTATGACAGTCACCGTGAATACGGATAAATTCGCTGGGATCTAAAAGATCATCAAGCCTTTGAAGAATCATTTCTGCCGCATCATTATAGCGCCCACGCACCTCAGGGGCTATCCAACTTTGCAAGTTATCGAGAGTCTCCCAGCCACCATAATAACTTGAATCTAGTATCGGGCGATGGGTGGCTTTCCGAAGTGCACCAATGTTGTGAACCTGAGCCATCAGTCGACCGATTTGCGCAAGTTCCTCGCCAATAAATTCTTGAGGCATTCTTCCGCGTACTTTTGGAAAAAAAGCTATGTACATGCCATACTGATCGCTGATCGTACTTCCGGATTTCAAAATAAGAGGTGCCACTGCGGGAATTTGCTCAGCTTGGAGATCCTGCAAAAAACTGTGTTCTTCCAGGATAGCGTCCTTACTCCAGCGATACGGGCGATAAAACTTAGCTATAATATTTGTTGTGACATTTGCCATGTCATTTTCGTGTTTTTCAAAAGACTTTTCCAAGCGAATGTCAAAAACACGATTTTCATAGGAATTTAACTGCGAAAACTCGCCTGTCGTAAGAAAGCCCTCATTTTCTGCCGCTTGCAGAACCTTTTCGGGGTCTAGATTGTAAAAGGAGCTTTTTGAATTCATACTTGCAGTGTAACTTGCATGAAAGCGCATGGCAAACAAGGCAAATACAAAAATAGAGATTGAGGTTTTCAATTTTTCAGATTGGGCTGTAGAGATCCATCGCCGAGCGTTTCGCCGCTCGGTCTCTATACATTTGTATCCGCAGCGCCCAATTAAAGTCGTCGCTGGTAAGTTGACGACACAAAAAACAATCAGCGAATTCTTGCGGACAAAAAAAGTTTGGATTGAAGAACATCTTGCCAGATTTGCTGAGTTAACAGAGGCCTTTCCAAAAATCAAATCTTATCAGAAATTTCCATTTCAGGGGCAAAGCTTGGATTTGCGCATGACGATCACCGTATTAAAAACCCCCTTTGTGGCAATTCAAGAAGGCGAGCTGCGCCTGCATATTCCCCGCAACGAGTGGAGTGCGGAGGTGGTGACCGATGAGCACCCTGAGCTCTTAACCGTGATTCGTGATTTTTATAAACGCGAAGCAATTAAGACAATCACCGAGCGAGCTGCATTTTGGTCTGATCAAATGAAGCTTTTTCCGAAAGCACTTAAATTTCGCGAACAAAAAACCCGCTGGGGAAGCTGCTCATCCCGTGGAACCATTAATTTTAATTGGCGCCTGATCGTTTTTAGCCCTGCGATTATCGATTACGTAATCATCCACGAATTGGCACATTTGAAGTATATGAATCATTCCCATTTATTCTGGTGTCTTGTTAAATCTCATTGTCAGGAATATGAAATATTGATGAAAGAGCTTCGTAATTTACAATATCACTGTGAATTTCTCACGCCACGCCATTGACGACCTTTACACATCTTTAGTTTTTATTTTGTTTTGGTGTCAATAGAGGTTAGGTTCCTCGCAAGGAGAAACTTATGTCTAGAATAAAGTTAAACGGCACCGAAATTTACTATGAGGATCATGGCCCTAAAGATGCTCCGGCTATTATTTTTAGTCCATTGCTATACATGGACACCTCGGTCTACGACCCTATGGTAAAGGCTTTCTCAGATGAATACCGCGTGATCACTTATGATCATCGTGGGCAAGGTCAAAGTTGGCATGCCGCTAAAAAAATTAGCCTTCTAACCTCCACCAAAGACATCATAGAGCTGATCGAAAGTTTAAAAATTGAACCCTGCCACTTTGTCGGCAATTGCTTAGGAGCCTACGTCGGATTAAATCTTGCTGTTCAGCGATCCGACCTTTTAAAAAGTTGCACTCTGATGGGGGCCATTGCAGAATCCGAGCTCCCAGAGGCAATTAAAAAAATGGATCAATTCTTAGAGTCCATGAAAAAAAATGGCGTAAAGTCCGGGATGACCGCCTTTGCAAATTCCAATTTTGGCATAAGTTTCCGCACCAGCACAGACCCGCAAGTGGTCGCCCGTAGAGAAAAAATAATGGAGCATCTTCTGCACTTATCCCCGGAGCTACTTGAAGTTGGACGCCAAATATTTCATCGCCAAGAGGTTTCTAAAAATCAGCTTCAGAAAATCACCGCCCCCGTTCTTATTTTGGCCGGAGACGAAGATCAGCCAAACAACATCGCCGCCTACCGACGCTTGGGACAAGCCATCCCCCACGTTAGCTACAAAACCGTCCAGCACGCTGGATACTCCGTGGTCATAGAGCAACCCCAAGCTGTGATTGCCTTGCTCGGCGACCACATTGAAAAAGCAGAAAGAGCCTATAGCGCACGAACAGTCATAAAAGAAAATAGCAAAGAAAAGCGACCTAAGTATTAGGCGGATGGCCTTCGGTCGTCCGAAAGTTTTTTCACTTTCTTTTCACTTCTTCTGAACTGCACAATATTCATCAAACCCCTTCAGAATAATGTCTATGGCCAAGTTCTTCATAATGGGCATATTGCGATTGAGCTCGTAGTGAAGTCAGCAATTTCAAGGCAGTATGGCCGACACCCTCATGGGCATGAGATTCGCGAACTTACCCGGGTAAAAGTAAATGGCAATCACTTGTTGATTGACATTAATGGCGACCAAGCAGCTCAAAAGCACTTCAATGCGATATACGCGGCATGGAAGATGCACTATAGATATGTGCAGAAGACTGTTCCTCAGACTGAAGCAATTAAATATTTAAACGCTTTTAAGGAGGCTTACGTATGGATAAAAAACAAATACTGTCAGTAATGCACGAAGCGTTTAAAAGTTTGACAGTGTCTAATATTGAAATTCTCGAGTTAGATGGACCTCTTATAAGCATTCGGATCGTGGCAGAAGGATATGCTAGCCTTAACATTCCGGAACGGGTTGATGTTTTGACGGACTTATTGAGAGCGGCCTCGCCGGTAATCTCTCTAAATTATGCTATATCATTTGAACCACTAACGCCCTCTGAATTTTCAGAGTGGTATGGGAATGGAAAATCAAATAAGTCTTCTAGCGGCGACTCTAATGGAGTCGCTGCCAAACCTCTTGATTTATAAGAAACAAATTTTAATACCGCTGAAAAAAATTCCGGCGGGCACGACTTCGTAAATTCTTATTTAAATTGCCTGAGCACGAGCGGTCATAAAAAAAGCGACCTAAGTATTAGGGCAAAGGGGTCTCAATAAGCAAAAGGTGATTCTCAGCATTGGTGTCTTCGCTCAAGATAAAGTTTTCCCGGGGCGCTATGACTTAAGTATTGAACAGATGGCCTTCGGCCATGAAATATTTCTTCACTTTTGACCAGGTCGTGGCCGATATGGTGCGCAAATAATACCGCCTTGACCTATCTGCGCTATAAATAACTATTGATTATGTTAACTCTCGTATTAAAATTGGGAGGGGGTTGACTTGAACACAGCAAAAAAAAAATTAATTAACTATGATTTATGGCCCGTGAATAAAGAAGACTATTACCGCACTCTAACAGCCAGAAATTATCATTTTATTTCTTCAGCCACACAAAACCAGTTAAGAAATATAAAAATTTTAATTGCAGGATGCGGATCCACTGGGGGGGCTTGCATTGAGGCTCTAGCACGAGTAGGCGTAGAAAATTTCATACTTGCTGATAACGGAGAGTTCGAACTTACGAACTTAAATAGGCAACATGCATTTAAAGAAAACATAGGGCAAAACAAAGCCCAATTCCATGCTGACAACTTATTGGGCATCAACCCATTTATTAATGTAAAGTACTTTAACGAAGGAATTTCTCTAACAAACATAGAAGAGTCTACAAAATGGTCCGATGTCATAATAGATGCAATTGACGTAACATCCTCATCTGGTATTGAAGCAAAGCTGTCCTTACATGAGATGGCAAAAAGACAGCAAAAGCCCGTTCTGACTGCTTTAGATGTTGGTTTTTGTCAATGGGGGCGGTCCTATGACTATAGAGATGCGCGCATTGAGGTATTTAATGGTTCTTATGCAAAAGCAAAAGCAGCTAAGCATCCATTAAAAGTTTTATTTTCAATTGTTCCTTTATCAGTGGTTCCCGCCCACTCTTTATCTCTGGTCGAGGATTTATTACGCAAGAAAAATATTTCAGCTTCACAATTAGGGTGTACATCGGACCTTCTCTCCGCGATTATTGTTCCCGTCATAATTCAATTTGTAGAATCTGGCCGCTTAGCCAAGGGCTGGCGAGTTGACCTCAACCAGTTTGCAAAATCAAGAGGTACAAGATCTAAACAATTCTTACGCAGTATATTTTCTTATTATAAAATTAAGAAGCTGCTGGCTTCGACTTTATAATAAATAATTGAGCATTTTATTAATTTGGGAATTAATAAAATGTGCATCATGTTTGCCTTCAGTTATTAATTCAAACTGATGGCTAACATTTTTTTGCTGAAGCACCTCATGAAGTGCCTTTGCCCCCTCAGAAAGACCAAATTCATCCTGGCCGCCGATATCAAAATATATTTTTTTGCCAATCCAATCAGCCTTGTCCTTAGTTCTCGCTAAAGTTAAAGGGTCGAAATTTGAAAAGTCATTGAAATCGGCAAACTCGTTTTGAAAATCCGCAACTAAAACACTCAGCATTGCATCGCTGACTTGCTGTCGCCGTGCATATGCTGCCAGTTGTTTTTTATCTGTATAATCAAATGTAACTAAGGTTGGGAAATGGGCACCAACTCCACCAAACCTATCCGGCTCACGCATAAACATATTTAGCGCAGCGTGACCGCCCATAGACCAGCCACAAATGAATCTGTTTTCCGACTGCATTTGAGTACCAACCTCACATGCCGGGATAAGTTCATTTATGAAATACCTTGAAAATGACTTCGATGATAAAACCGGGTGATCATGCAAAAAACTAGTTCCTACATAGGGAAATACAAATTGTATATTTTCCTGCGACCCCTGCGATAAAATATCGACAATAACGGGCAAAAGACCCGCCTGGACAACTTGTGTATCATCTGCATTGCCACCATGCAGAAGGTAAACTGTTCTGCTGATTTTCGCCTTCGAATTGGAGCAAAAAAATCCAATGTGAAACTCAAGATTCAAAATTGTTGAATGAAAGCGCCACCTTTCGTAGCCCCAATTCTTTACTTCATAATTTTCTACCTTAGCAATAAGCATTTAAATCTACACTTGTTCTTGTGTTATTACATACAATTTAACTATATCTTGAAGACCGCCGGCCTGCCAAAGTCTTTTGTTAAATAAACTCACATGAAGCGCCCGCCCTTTGTAGGGCTTTAGAATATGTCTAAACAAAATATATTTATCAACTAGACTTGATTGTGGTTGGCCTTGCTCCGAAAACTATATTAGTAGATGCGAGGTTTTCAATGAGCAAATTTCGACTTGTAATTTTGGATAACGCCAAAGAGCAGTTAGATAATCCTACTGCTAAGAAAATAATTTCGGATATTGTGTTTGTAAAGCAGAAAAACTTTTTAAGAACCGACCCGCACTATGTTGTGACTGATAAGCATGACATGATTGGAACTCATTATCTTGTATATGATACTGCGGAGCTTTTGGATCCTAAGCTGGTGTTTGCAATTCGAACGACCTTTTTGGCTCGAGCGAAAGCGCATCGTGTCGATACGCCATTGATGAGTCTGATTCCCCAGTTGGAAAAACCACTTCAGGACGCCTTTAATAATTTTCATGCAAGGCACAAAGAAATCGTCGACTGCAATGCTTGGTTCGTAGACCCTAATTACTCGAAAAAGAACTCGGGGCTGAATCTTTCAGACCTGGGATACTTTATGGTTTGTATAAACGTTTTAAGGTCGGGTTTGGATAATATTGCAGGCTGCACGAATGAAAATTATAATGCCTCCCGTTGGCTTGACCAGGTTGGTTCTACACCGAAAGGTTTGGTTTTTGAACACCCTGTCGTAAAAGCTCCCCATAGGTTGTTGCTAATGGAAAACTTTAACATGACTCACTTTGCAAAAGTATATGAGGAGTATAAAGAGCTTATTAATGAGCTTTACGAAATTTTTCCAGAACCGGCCGCAGGGGAAAACTTTAAGTCGTTTTCAACCTATGCTTCTGAGTTGTTTTCTAAACCACAAGGAACTTTGCGGGTCGCCTAGGATTTGGCGTTAAATCAAGCTCATATTGCATTTCAACGACATCAGTAAATTTTATGAGTTCCGCTTTCGGAAATAGAGGAGTCATTCCACCCAAATATGGAAACCACGCTAATAAAATATGTCGGTAACGCATAAGACGCTTTACATTTTGAGGGTTTTTTTTCAAAAATGGATGTTGGTTTAAGGGCAGTATAGTTCGTAAAACGTATTTTTTGCCAATAAAATGGCTTTTATATTCAAAATTTGAATCAAAGTAGTCAAAGCTTTTAGCGAGGGTCGTGTAAATATCAAAGGAACTCTCGGCGCCGCCAAAGCTTTTTCCTAACCTTGTCTCTTGCAAGCTTAGAAAAATAACACTTGCGAGGGTGTCCAATTCTTCCTGTGAAAAACCACGCAGGGCCAAAGCCTCTAAAAGATCAGCAAAGTAAGTTAGGTTAATTTGAGCATCTGGACTTTGATAGATAAGCGGTGAAACGTTCAGACTATAGAGGACTTGGTCGGCAAACCATTGACCACGTGTAAGTATGATATAGCGAATGATGTGAGCCGAGGTTCGTAGGAAGCTGTTTTGATTATCCTGATATCGAATCGGCAATGAGCAATAATCGCCCATGAGTCTTTTGCGTGCGAGATCTTTGTCGTAGTTCCCTGTAAAAAGATGATTTTCACCAATACCGACCAGAGTTGTCAGGCGACTGAACGAGCTGTGGTCGATTTTATAATTGACCTCTCGCTTCGACCACCACGCCAAACAATCCTCATGCCTTAATGGAATAATCTCCGGAAGCTTTCGCAGGGGCAGTCCGATTTCACGGACGAGCTCTCTTAGTCTGTCGGACTCGTTAATGGGGGCTGCTTTTTTATTTTTCATACCGGGTAATTCTGGATAAGGGCCTTAGAAAGGTCGTTAATGTACTTAACACTAGCAATTTTACGAATTTCATTAAGGTCATCCAGCTCCAAAGGCAAAAGTGACTGTATTTTTTCAAAGAGTTCGGTGTTTATTTTTACTCGTCCAGTCTCAATTCTTCGATAAGACTGAAGGCTCAGCTCAATTTGAGCTGCAATATCTTTTGCAGAAAAACCTAATTCATTGCGCTTGCGGCTGATATACAGCCCCAATAAATACCTAACATGGCGATTCTGATTTGGAAAAACTATATCAATATGCATATCATCCATGACCTCAGTGACGATCCAAGTTTGTTAAAATTTCGCCACCAGTATTTAGTATGTTGGGTATTATTTTAGTTTTTGTTTATAGAACTTTTCAGTAAGTTCCGTAGTCACATGCTCAATAGTTGCTTTTAACATAACATCAAACATTTCATTGGACGAAATGTTGTAGATCTGGGCGATTTTACGAAGAGTCACAACCGGTGGCTGAGAAAGACCTCGCTCCCAGTTACTTATGAACTGAGGACTTGTATAACCAAGCTTCTTAGCAACAACCCCTTGCGAAAGGCCGGCTTGCAATCTTTTTTCTTTTAAAAATTTAGATAAATCCATATACGTACCATCTCCATAAATTGAAAAATATTTACCAGAAAGCTACATTTATTTATTCGGTTTTTCAACTGAAATATTTGAAAAAAGCCTATCCGGCGCATTCATTGGTAATTTTTTATCATAGATGTTTAAAAGTTTTCCAGAAGTATTTCAAAAATTTAAAAAGTGGCTGAGGACGCTATCAGATGACGATTCCCTGTACACTTTTGAAATTCCTTCTCTTTTAAATTAATAAACGCACCCTAATGGCCTTAGGTTTGAGTACGGGGAAAATGGATTTGGCCTGGGGCTTGCTCCTTGTTGGGCGGACATAAAACCTTGGAGGTCCTTATTATGGGTTATAGAATCCACCAAAAAATATCTTTATATTTAGCAGCGGCATTTGCTGTTGTCTCTTTATCAGCTTGCGGCGAAAAGAAAGATGCCCGTGGTTCTCAGCCCGCAGAGGCACCAAAATCCACAACAACAGGTGGGGAGCAAGTCCCAACCGGCGGTGGCCTTGATTTGCCGGGACCGACTCCCCCAGGCAACCCAAAAGACGCTGGCAACCCAAAAGACGCTCTTAAGGATGACTCTGGCTATGACTCCTTGGACCCTCGGGCAGTGGAAAAGGCCGATTACCAAAAACGTTATACTGGCATGTCTGATGATGATGGTCTCTTATACACAGGCTCTTCGACAGACTATCTTTTAACTTATTTACGACTTAGAAACGAAGACCCAAACCTCGATGCCGCAGTTAAATCACGCAACCTTGAAGCTGCACACAGCATTGAAACTGCACGTTTAAGCCGTGACAAAGACACAGGTGACGTACTGATTTCCTTAAAAATCCGTGAAGGCAGCAGTGTTAAGAGTTACTTTCTATCTGGTGGCTTGAGTGATGAGGACTCTGTTTCTTTATTGCGCCAATCGAAAAAAGGCACAGGCACACAACGTATTGAAGGTAAAATTAAGTGCATGGACTCAGATGGTGGATGTGAAACCACTGTGGCCCGTCTTGTAATTGGAGAGCCCGGCGCTCGCGCCGCCGTTGCTATCATCTTCCGCGAGTCTTTGGCTGATATCCACTTTAGTTTGAGTGCTAGCTCCGGCAACCCTGAGTACGAGATTATGAGAAAGTTCTGGATCAACTCAAATCACGAGGACAATACTGACCTAAGAGTAAAAGAGGTTCTATTGAAGTCTTTTGAGATCGTAAATGGTCGCTCAGGCTTTGACGCTCAAATCAGAAGCTACAATCGGCAACTAATGTCTTTTGGTGGCCCTTTGCTGGCCCCTGATGTGGGAACTTCCGTGAGCATCACTGCGGATCGCAATGCGGAACTGCAAGAGTCTTTCGATTTAGACGGAGTAACAAACTACAAGTACGATCTTGCGAACTTTATCGGCAGCGCCAAAATCGTGAACAATAACGGCTTAGGACAGGTCCGTTTGGCCGTGAAAATGAGAAAAAGAGTCGGCTACAGCCAGGAGGCCTTCACTTTAACAGTCATGCGAATTATCAAGCCAATCTTGACGCCAAATCAAGAGAACCTGAATTTAAACTAAAAAAAAGCATTTTTTTGGTTTTTTACTGCTCTTTCCTTTGCGGGGCGGCCATCTCCAAGTGGCCGCCCCCTTTTTTTGTTGTCATGGCGAAAAGCCTTGTGTTTCACTAGTTGTAAAGAAACAGGAGGTCGCTTTTTATGTACGAATCCCAGATCGAGTTTGCAAAGACTGCAACTAATTCGAATACTTCCAATTCAGCTCCCCGTGTTTCAGATTATATGGATTACAGACAGTATTTAGCCGGTTTTTTTCAATATAAACGAAGCCAGACTGCTTCGAGCGTTCGCCCCTATAACTATGCGGCTTTCTCAGCCGGCGCGAATATCAAGTCTCCGAATTATCTTAAAATGATTATCGAGGGACGAAGAAATCTTTCTGAAGAAATGGTTCTGAAGTTTGCAAAGGCTCTGGGGATGAACAAAGAGGCCACTGAGGATTTCGATCTTCTCGTGTCCTATGGCCAAGCCACGGATCCTGCAGTTAGAAATATGTTCCTTAAAAAGCTTTCAGAACACCGTGTGCAGGTAAAACTTAAAAGCGGAGAGCTCGACAAAAAAACCTGGGATAAAATCCCGAGCTGGGCGGCCTGGGTGATTTACGCCATGGTCGATCAAGAAGGCATAACATACGATACTAAAACCCTCAGGGAGCTCCTCAGGGGCAAGGCCTCTGAAGACGAGATCGAGCAAGCTCTGCAGAGCCTTTTCAAATCTGGAGAGCTTGTGCGCGATCCAGAGGGCCAAGGGGTCAAAAAGGCGCATACACTAATCAATGCCGCAGAGGACGTTCCCGTGGCCCTGGTCAGAAAGCTGCAATCGCAACTGATGTACCTCGGGCTAGAGTCGCTTTATCAAGATGCTGCGACGGAGAGGGAGTTTGGAACGCTGACAATGTGTCTAACGAGGCAAGAGTTTGAAGAGATCAAATTCAAACTTCGACAGATGCGCAAGCAAATCAACAAAGACAACTCAATTGCCCGGGCAAGCTCAAAGGGCGAGAAGGTCTATCAGCTGAATATTCAACTTTTCCCCGTGTCAAATGCCACAAATAAGGCGAATCTCCCTAAAAACGGCAAAGAAGACGCGCGGAGCTAAAATTTAAGAATCTTAAAAAATCCGCCATAAAATCTCCAAATTATAGGCAGCTATGTGGATAAATCAGTGGAGAGCGTTGATAACTCCTGGATTTGAGATACTTTTGTGTCACTTTGTCCCTTGCCCATGATAGAAACCTCACAAAAATAAGACAAAATTTAAACAATTGGAGCCAAAACGACCCCAATTATTTTTAAATTTAATGCTTGAGATCACATAAATTTCGGACATTATAACTAGTTTTTTTGAACTGTGTTAGGATAAGCAGGTTTCAAAAAACGTGGGGGCGACACGGCTTCGACGTGGGCGCTGAAGCATAAGGAGCATATCGGGGAGTATGAGGACCTCGCAAAAACATACACATTGTAATTGGCAACGATTACGCACTTGCAGCTTAATTTAATTTAAGCGCACGATCCCTCGCTAGTGGTGACGCCGCGAGATCAGATTGTCACTTAGTTACCACGGCTCGTGTGGGTTTCTTCAGCGCACAAGCTTAAATAATTCTGAGGGAAATGTTGCACGCGGATTTTGTCGATGGAAGCTGCGTGACCAAATCAAAACACCGACTAAGTATGTAGTGCCTTATCGTGGATCGCTTGCGGACGGGGGTTCAATTCCCCCCGCCTCCACCATCTACGGAACCTGAAATGGGTTCTAAGTAATTAAAAAGATTGAGTTCTGCCCTTCGGGGCAGGGTTCGTCGGGTTCCGAGGTTTTTCGAGGAATCAATATGTTGGAGCGACGATTTGATTCTGGAAAATAGGTTTTTAGGAGTGGGCATGGACGTAAATCATCAGTTTGAGCATCTAGAGTTCTCCTCTGACAAATTGCGATTAGATCTCAATATTGTTCATGGGTTTCTTAAGAGGAGTAGCTGGGCGGCTAAACGAACACGCGAGACGTTGACTAAGAGTATTGAAAACTCACTTTGTTTTGGCGCTTATTTTGGGGACCGTCAAGTTGGCTTTGCTCGTGTGGTAACCGACGGCTGTACGTTCGCATATCTTTGTGATGTTTTTGTAGATGAAGAGTTTCGCAATCGTGGAATTTCTAAAGCCCTTATGGCCAACTTGATGAAACACCCAGAGTTGCAAAGTTACCGTCGATTTACATTGGCGACCAAAGATGCTCACGGACTATATCGACAATTTGGTTTTCAAGACGTCGAACCAAATCGATTCATGGAAATTAAGAACGATGGAGTATAGTTCTCAACACCAACGGCTTCACGGCTTACTTTCTGAAAAAGAGCATATCATTTGGGACTGGAATGGAACACTTCTCAACGATGTCGATCATGCCGTGGAGACAATGAACCATCTTCTTAAAGACCACGCCTTGCCAAGTCTTGATAGAGGCCGTTACCAGCAAATCTTTGAATTTCCTGTTCGTCGATACTATGAGGCGCTAGGATTTGATTTTGAAAAAGAAAGTTTTGAGAATCTTTGCCACCGCTTTGTCGATCGCTTCATGGCAGGATTTCACAGCCTACCTCTTATTTCTGGAATTGAGATGGTCCTACGTAAATTACATAAAGCAGGTTTAAAGCAGTCAGTTCTTTCCGCAACAGACCAGCCTAACCTAGAGTCAATGGTTGCGCATTTTAATTTACAAGACGTTTTCATGTATGTGTTTGGGATCAACGATAAGATGGCCAGTTCTAAGATTGATCGAGGTCACGAACTACTGCGCGTATCGCAGATGGACCCGCGTAAAACTATAATAGTAGGTGATACACTTCATGATCTTGAAGTAGCTAACGAACTTGGAATTGATGCTGTTCTCGTTGGTCACGGGCATCAGTGTCCTATAAAGCTTGGCCAATTTCACCACAATGTAATTCTAGAGAGGCTTTAAATGATAAAGCCAATTGCCTTAAAACCAGGAGATACCATAGGCGTCTTTACACCCTCATCGCCTGGTTATACTCATAATTCAGGTCTCTTTGAGAACGGTCTGAAGAATATTGAAAAAATGGGTTTTAAAGTTAAGTTGGGCTCAGTTACGAAAAGTCGCAAATCAGAAGGGTATCGCTCTGCAAGTCCGAAAGAACGTGCCGCTGAGATGATGGAGCTTATCAATGACCCTGAAGTAAGGGGTTTAATAGCCACTATCGGTGGAATGAATTCAAATAGCCTAATTCCGTTCTTGGATTTCAATAAAATCAGAGAAACAAGAAAAGTAATTTGTGGCTTTAGTGATGTTACTTCACTACATCTTTCAATCGCCATGTACTCCGGTTTAAGAACTTTCTATGGGCCGACAGTCATGTGTTGGTTCGGTGATTGGCCTGATGGCATTCCCGAAAGTACGGAGTCATTTCTACAAGCAGTTATGCATCATACAAGTGGGTCTAGGAATTTTAGTGTTCCTAAAAAGTGGAGCAACCATAAGCGCAATTAGGACAATGGGGATTGGAAGAATCTGCCTAGAGAATGGAAAGAGAATGATGGATGGAGAGTTTTGTCTCCAGGCATCGTAGAGGCAGAAATAATCCCGGCAAATCTCAACACATTGATGAGCTCTTGTGGCACTGAATATTTTCCTGTACTAAAAGGAAAGATTTTACCTATTGAGGATATGGACGCTCCTCAATCGAGAACAGAGAGAGGTCTTCAACAGTTAAGTCTTATGGGTATCTTTGATCAAATCGCTGGTTTAATTATTGGGAAACCTGAATTTTACGATCAGCAAGGTGCTCCATTTAATTATGATGATCTTATTCGAGAAGTTGTTGGTGCTCGGCCATATCCCATAGTGAGTAATTTTGATTGTGGACATACGATTCCGATGCTGACGGTGCCAAGGTATGCTCGAGCTCATTTTAAGGCCAATAATAAAAGCGTTAATTTTAGTTTACTTGAAGGATCTGTGGAAGAGGGTTGATGGAAGCTTTAAAAATCTATAGGGATCCAAAAATCTTCTGGCAGGAAATATCACCTCACTTAAAAAGGGAAGAGGCAAAAAATAGTTTAATTCTTGGAATGTCTTATATTTTTCAATCAAATCCAAACGACTGTTTGTATCAGAGCGCGCTTTTTCAAGATGATAACCTTTTAGGTTCCTTGGTTTTAAGTAGGTATCGAACCAACCACAATTTTCTGCCCTCACCAGTCTCAGATCCAGAGATTGCCAAAAAGATCTTCGATGAGTTCCAAAAAACCGACCTTTCTATCACAGGTATAGTTGGTGAAAAAGTAACGGCTAATATTTATCGGGTTTTTTTTGAGATGAACGGTAAGAAGACAAAAGTAAATATGACCCAAGGCCTTTATCGTTGCGGCAGAGTAAAAATGCCCAATTACGACTTGAAACTCAACTTTAGAGTTGCTGATGAGAAAGATATTAAAAAGGTTGGCGAATGGATCGAAGCATTTCACCAGGAAGCGGTCCCTCATGACCCACCAATAGTTGGTGTCGAGATGGCTAAGTTAAAAATTGATAAAAAGATGGTCTATGTCTTGGAGAAAGACAGCGAGTTAGTTTCTATGGTTGCGTGGAGTAGAGATATCGAAACTTCGTGCTCCGTCAATTTAGTGTTTACTCCTAAATCGTTAAGAAAAAATGGTTATGCAAGCGTAGCCACAGCCAAGCTGACCCAACACTTGCTGGATAGTGGCAAGAAAGAAACGAATCTCTATACTGATATGACCAACCCAACATCCAACAAGATTTATATAGATGTGGGTTACGAATTTGTCTGCGACTCTGTTCACTATGGAGTCACAGAATGAGCCATGATTTTAAACGAATATTCACTGGTGCTCCTTGGGAAAAGAAAGTCGGCTATTGCCGGGTTCTCAAGGCTGGCGATCACGTTTATGTCACTGGCACCGCTCCTGTCGATAAAGACGGTAAGACGTTTGCCTCCGGAGATGGATACCAACAGGCCAAAAAGTGTTTTGAGATCATTCAATCATCGTTGGCCAAACTCGATGTGCCAATGTCAAAAATCGTGAGAACACGTATGTTCGTCACTGACATTTCGAGATGGGAAGAGTTTGGCAGAGCACACGCTGAATTTTTTAGTGAGCACCCGCCGACAACCTCCATGCTTGAAGTCAAAGGATTAATTGATCCTGAGATGTTGATTGAAATTGAGGCCGATGCTTATGTGGGGAAATTGTGAATATTCTTGTCCTTGGTGGAACTGAATTCTTAGGAAGGCACTTTGTCAAAATAGCAAAAAGCAAAGGCCACAAATTAACTCTTTTTAGCAGAGGAAAAACAAACCCTGGCTTATTCACCGACGTAGAAACCATTATTGGCGATCGAACTAAGGACTTGAACAATTTAAATGGAAAGCAATTCGATGTAGTTCTGGATACCAGTGGGTATTTTCCTGCGAATCTTAAGTGCGTGACCACTGAGCTAAAAAATAAAGTTAACCAATATGTTTTTGTCTCATCTTGCTCGGTATTTGATTATAATGATCAAGGCTTAGAAAGCTTTGATGAGAATGGGACTTTAGTAAATCTTGATATCGACAAGAACAAGGATGCACCTGAAACCTATGGTGCTAGAAAATATCATTGCGAAGAGGTTGTAAGGGAATTATTTAAAGACAATCACTTTATAGTTCGGCCTGGGCTCATTGTAGGCCCGTTTGATCCGACTTATAGATTTCCTTATTGGGCTGACCGCATATCAGAAGGCGGTGAAATACTTTGCCCTGGTGAACCTGACGCTCCTCTACAGTTTATTGATGCACGAGATTTGTCAGAGTGGATTTTGTTCGGAATTGAAAATAGATTTTCGGGAACCTACAATTCAGTGTCGCCTCATTCCCAGCTTAAACTAGGTCAGTTTTTGGAAATGGTAAAAACTGAAATAAATAATAATTGTGAATTCAAATGGGTTAGCGAGCAATTTTTGAAAGAAAATTATATCCCCTGTTGGAGCAAATTGCCACTATGGGTCTATAAAGACATTCAAGGATTTTTAAAACTTAACTCAAACAAGGCCATCTCAAAAGGTCTAAAATTCAGAAGTATTTCGGAGTCGATTAGAGATACTCATGAATGGAGTAAAGGTATTTATAAAGAGCAGTTTTTACATAAAGTGCTCACACGCGACAAAGAAGTAGAGCTATTGGAAAAGTATAGGAGATCAGTGTGAGATTAAAGGTTTTGCGATGATCGTTCACACTATTTTATATGTCGCCGATCAAGAGCGAAGTCGAGATTTCTACAAATTTGTATTGGGTCAAGACCCATTTTTGGATGTACCTGGGATGACGGAGTTCAAATTGAGCGATGCCCACATTCTGGGTCTTATGCCTGAAAAGGGAATCAAGCGATTACTTGGTGATAAACTTCCAGATCCTGCTCAAGGCTCAGGAATTCCTCGCGCAGAACTCTATATTAGGGTCAAAGACCCCGAATCTATGTTTGCCAGAGCAAAAGAAGTTGGAGCTGTTGAGTTAAGTCCAATTCTTGAGCGAGATTGGGGTGGGCGAGCTTGCTACGTTTTGGATAAAGATGGTCATGTCCTGGCGATGGCGACATAAGTTTAGGAGTAGTTGAGAAATGAAAATGCTAATCACCTCCACGTTCTTCTTAATTTTTTCTGTAGCCAATGCAAGCGAAAAAATTGATGGTCATTTATTTGTCACAAAATATGAATATCATAAAATGGGTAAACCCTGTGGTTGTCCATCTGATCCAGCAAAAAATGGAATATGTGGAGGCCGAGCTGCACTTTGCAAAAATGGTGGCTATAATATTTCAGATTGTGGAAAAAATGCTGTTAAATCCATTGCTGAATATAAAAAAGTTAAGAAAGAATTGTGTGGCACCGATTTCTAATTAGGACAGTGTTGGGCTCCGTGGTTCTGCGGGGAGCCCATAGCTTAGATGAGATGTTTTCTAATGCCCCGGCAGTAAACTGCTTTTGTCATTTCCCTCCGAAAGACGCTTTTGATTACTCGGTAAAACATTTCGAATATTGGTGATTGTAGACAACAGACCCATCGACTCTCTTTCTCGTTCGCCCTCTTCTCTTCCAATTTCAAGAACAGTATCTTTAATAAAATGAATTTTAATTTTCGCTATCGCTATAGCCGCTTCTTGAGGTGAGAGTTTTAAGTCGCTTGTCACATCTTCAGCAATTTCAACTACCACCGGCATTACTCGGGCAAATTTTCGCTGTTCCCTCTGAATGTTGGAGATACTTCGTAAGGCCCAAGTCAGTGTGCCAGCAAGGGTAGCTAACCCTGCAAGAAAAATTGAGGCCGTAGGTACGCGAATAGATGTGGCGGCAGCGATCTCCCAAAAGTCCTTATACTTTGATAGATCTCCAAGTGAAAGCACGGCATCGGTGATTTTATTAAATAAGATGAGACCTAAGAGGAAACAAGTTCCTGAGAGAACGTAGTAGAAAATCAAATCTTTTGAACACTTTTTCTGAAATCCATCAAGGGTAGATACAATCAGAGATTTATTTTTCAACTCTTCGCGCACTTGATCTTGTAAGTCTGAAATTTGCATCTCAAGACGCTGTTTTTCGCGCGATTTCTCCTCGGCCTGCTCTTTCAAGTTAACGTGCTCTGCTCTAATGAGCTCAAGGCTCTGTTTTTGTTCTGCGACTGCATCGCTAACTCTATCTAAATTAGCTTGGGCAGAATCAAATTCAGTTTTTAATGTCTGAATTCCCAGCGTAAGGTCATCTCGAACTTTTGTGCTTTCTAAAATTGATTTATTAAGGTCTGCAAGTTTTTGCTGATGTATCGCTTCTTCACTCTGGCTTAGTTGCTGCAAAGTCTTTAGCCGGGCGTCAGCCTCAGCAACCTTATCAAGAGCATTTTTTTTAATACTCTCGATTTGGCCCAGTTTCAGATCAATCTCGGCCATTTTTTCTGGTGCGAAGCCCATGATAGTGACACTTGAAATGGATTGTCGCCGTTTCCATCCTCTGGATTTAAACCGAACGGCAATGCTGGTGACACCTAAATTAAAAGTGCTGATCAGCCCCTCTTCGGAAGTTAGATCCACCGATTCCCAACTCAAGGATTTGATGGTTTTAACTTCGACCTTTAGATCGGGGGCGCTTTCGGCCATTGCACTGAATAATACATGCCCAATGAACGTTGGTTCTGGAAATCGGAACTCCTGCCATGTGCCACCAATCGTGACCGAAGTACTACTGTCAGCCAAGAGGCTCAACAAGCCCTCAGCCCCTGTAACATGGGGTGGGGTTAGCCTGATAAGAGTTGGTAGAACTATGTCAGTTAGAGAATTATTTTGAGTCACGTTAATATTTTCCATTTTACGACCCTCCTTGGGCGTTTAGTCGCTAAGCCATCGTTTCTTTAATTCTCCGTATCCTTTGGTGGATTTGGATCTGGCTTACCGTATGTGTCCTTAGATCGAATCTTTCCGTCCCGACCGTGGACAACTACATCTGCGCCTACTTTTTTGGCAGAACGCTGAGCTTCCACATCCGCATTCTTCTGGGTTCTGTGTGTACTGGTTGTCCGGCCACCAACAGTGACCTTCCAGCCGCTTCCCTGCGTGTTCTTTGAGACATGTCTATCTTTTCCCATGTTGATTCCTCCACTAACTACCATTGTAAACCTTATTATTTAATAATAAAGATAAATATGATTTACAAATAAGTATTTGATTTGTATAGATTTTTTAGATAAATATGATCGTGCAAACTCAATTTTTAAGATTTTATGCCGATAAGATGGTATATTTATGGTGTGGAGGTCTTTATGGCTAAACAAAGCGTAATGATTCCTGTTAATGCGGATGTGTTACGAGATTCAATTCAAAAGCGAGACTCGCTCTCTTCATTGGAGGGAGTACTCGGTGTTTCTCGACAAGCTATCAATGGGTGGCTCTCTAAGAGTAAGATTCCACCCAGGCAGCTATCTACCATTGTGCGGGAACTGAAATTAGATGCTTCAGAGGTTAAAAAAATCACCTCGCCTCCCAAGGATCGGTCATTCGTATTGTTTCGAACAAATAGGAATGTAGCTGTTGCCAAAGATATTTCTGATGACGTTCTAGAAATTGCTGAAGACTTTTTTCGCCTTGAGGCTCTAACTGAGATTGAGCGCCAAAGTACAAATGTTAAAATAGAAAATGCCACTGATCCTGGTGAAACAGCCACAACTATATTGAAAAACCTGAATCTAGAGCGGACTCAAATATCCATTTCCTCTGTTCTATCAGCGCTTACTAGCTTAAATATTTATGTTTTATTTTATAATTTTGGTGAAGGATTCATTGGGGCGAAGGCACAGGCTGTGTGCGTAAAGAAGGCTAAGAAGCGCGTCATATTTATTAATAGTCATGAGCTGGTAGAAGATGTTCTTTGGAGAATATTTCATGAATTGTGCCACCTCTATTGTGACCACACCGAAACCTCAACCTCCAATGAAGAATTTTGTAATTTCACTGCCACCCAGGCTCTGACGCCAGACTCATTTTTCTCTGCAAACAAGAAGGAACTCAAAAATTTGTTCTCAAGAGGTGTTTCTGTTGCTCCATTCTCCATAGAGAAGATAGCCACTCAACTCTCTGCTTCTTTCATGGGTGTGTTGCTGGCATTAAAAAAACACCAAATCGTCGATTCATCAACTGAACGTTATCTCTGGAAGATTGCACACAAGAGAAAAGCAAGTGGCGCTAGGGTAACCGATATAATTTCTCCACCCAAAGACGTTGATAGCGTTGCATTTTGGTTGAGTGCCTTAGAGGACGTAAATCGAAGTAAGTTTTTACATCTTCAGCATATGGTCCGCATGGGTTTAATTTTAGAAAAAATATCAGTTAGAAGGGCTTCCGAGCTTCTACATGTCGATGAACTAGATGCACAACGATTAGCAAAGCTTTGGACTGCCCAATATGAAAAGAAGAATAATTTGTGATACTTGCTCTGCAATTAAGTTGGCAGAGTTTGGAGACCTACTTTTTCATGACGGCAAACTTACACAGGGAAGTATCATTTTGCATCCCACGTTATTTGCTGAGTTAAAAAAATGGCATCCTGATAAAAAAAAGAAGTTCCAAGAACAGATACAAGTCCTCAATCAGGTCAAAGCTGCCACGGGCCTAAGATTAGATCGACAGCACCATGAGTCCCAAGAAGTCATCATCCGCGCGACCAGAGATGCGCTGGGTCTCTCGGTTGGAAAGGGCGATCTCGATCAGTTAGTTTCTGTAATTTACTTTGATCTTGATCTTATTACCAATGACAGCCCGTTGGCAAGCTTGGCTTCAAATCTAGATGTAACCGTTTTTGAAGCAGAAGAAATTGTTGTGGAGGCCCTAGACCAAAAGATTGTAACAAAAGTCGCTTTTGAAGCCGCCGTTATAGCCTGGGAAAAGCGAGATGAGAAACGGCCATCGAAGGCAATAATCAAAGCGATGTTGGATCGCGGGATTAAATATAAATAGATCAAAAATCTATTGTTCTTCGAAATTGCTCAACAAGCATTTTAGAATTTACCCCGCCCCGCTGGGCAGTGGGTGATGTGGAGTTGCCAATGACACAAGTGATTGATCGCTTACAATGAATTGTAAATTCATAGCCAGCTTTTACTTCTTTAGGTTTTGTGTGACTAACGCCCTTGATTTTTAGGTATTTGATAAACGACCGATATGTGCTTGTTTTTCCAGAGTATCCGGTAAGAAGTATTTTCTGAAGAGTGTCGTGCTCATCAATTAAACTAATAATGTCTTGGTATTCCAAAATTGTGATGTCTTTGTCTAGTGCGCTTTTGTCCCTTCGCTCAACAACAAGGCCAATATTTTGCACACCCACTCGCATTTGTTTCATTAGTTCTTTGCGTTCCTCTACAGCAGGTTTATTTTTCCACTCCTTTAATGTCGTTTTTCCAACTTCAGCTAAAACCTTCCAAAAATGATTAGCGTTGTTTGGGTAATAAAATTTGTAATGCCATTGATCTATATAAGGAGGAAAGGTCCCAAGGATTAAAGTGCGCATATTTTTAATCGGATAGTACCAATCTGGGTGTTCTTCTCGCTCAATCATGAAACTACCTTTTGTCTTCCTGCATGATTAATAATATCTATGGCATTCACATAGAGTCAAACTTGATCAATTCTCTCTACTCCACAAAATCAATCTTCTGCGCTTTCTTCCGGGCCGTATTCGCAGACTGTTGATAAATATGAGTGTATTTCAGCGTTGTCTCCTGGCGCGCGTGGCCTAGCCAGTATCGCGCCAAAACGAAGTCCCTAGTCTTACCCACTAACTCGGTACACCTCGTATGGCGGCAACAATGGTAGCTCTTTTGTTTGTATTTGGTTTTTGCGTACGCTTCCCGCAGAGCCACGACTGTTTCTGAATGTGTCAACTCTTCAAACAAAACATAGTCTTTTGGATTTGGCCCGTAGACTTTGCGCTTAAACTTTTCTTCTTGGATTTTATAGAGCCTGACCAAGTTATTAAAAAGTTCTTTGCTGATGATCGGCACCAGCCGATTGTATTTGGAATCAATTTTTGGCTTAGTGGTCCTAAAACGGTCAACTCTTAATTATGAACTGCCAACATAACAAATGTTTAAGGACCATTGATCTAGCGGTTATGAAAGGATCGTTATGACTTGGCCATGGACATGGATCTGTTTAATCGCTCTGGGTGGAGCGATAACAGCCGCTATCGGCGTGATTGGTTCAATAATTGTCGTGATCGGTTGCTTCGGGCTTTGCGTTCTCTCGCCAATCGAAGAGGCGCATAACGTACCAGTTCCGCAACCAACGCGATCAATCTCTTTTGAAGAATCTCAAGAAATGGTTTTCAAAGACGAGCGAGGTCGGGCCATTGGATTGCGACAGTCACGAGTTTGGAAGGAGCACTCATGAAGGGAGTGATGGGATGAGATATTCCGAAATCTTAGGATCAGCATTCTATAAGATCAGTTTCACTGAATCGATAGGCGATATGATTGATGTCCACTACACAGCTTCAGCACATCATTTCTGGCGATTGCAGGATCAGGCCTCTTCAAAAACTAGAAAATTCCACATTATAAGGCATCGCGCACACTTGAGAGCAATGATGTCCCTCGTATTTCTACACGGCAATTTCGCAAATGCGATCGATCAGAGTTTCCGCGATTTGGATAAAAAGGAGCGTTGGAATCCTAAGAACAGCTATCTACTTCCGGATCCAAACATGTTTAATTCAATGAATCCCCATCCAGAATTCGGACCGAATGAAAATCATCCCTCAGATATGTACATAGCTAAGGAACCTCTCGTGAGAGGGTTGGACCATTAATAGTTATGTCCACGCAACCGTTAATTCTGTCTTAGGAACTTCAACTTTTGGTTTGAAAATAGGAAGTTGAACGACCTCAGAATCGATCAATCCCAAGTGGACTGCCTCGATGAACCTTCGATTAACAGTCCTCGTGCTTACACCGAATGCCTTTGTTGTTGCTGACACTGGATAGCGCTCGTTTGCTCTCCTGGCTTCTTTGTATCGGTGACAAACAGCTTCAAGTGATATTTTTCTGGGACGTGCCATTGAGATGCTCCTACGAAAGTGTTTCGCTGTTCACAGTTCAATTATACCAAGCCAGCGTCGTCGAATAGACCCTGTGGAGAATAGGCCTTCGGCGTTATTCTTTTCCATCCATGAATAAAAGTTAATCAAATCAAGTATATACCTATTAAATGGAAAATAAGATCAATTGAGTGATTCTATTTTACTTACATCCATAAAAGTGACATATTTTAGCTACTTAGGAAGGTTTGGCAAATAGAGCTTGCTGAATGGCCTTATTTTCCAAACATGTAGTGGGTGGTTATTTGTGCGCGTAATTTCTGACGATATTATTGAGAAGAAGTTAGATACTATTAATCCTCATTGGTCGCGAGGGGCCGTGGATGAAGAATATATTCATTTGCTGCGGAGAAAGTATTTTCAGCTTTTTTATCCACTAGCATCTAACTTTAGAATACGTCGAGCGGTAGTCCTCATGGGGCCTCGCCGAGTCGGTAAAACGGTCATGCTTTTTCAGACAATTGGAGAGTTGATTTTGAACGGCCTAAAGGCGACGAGCGTTGCGTATATGTCGTTAGACGAACCGCTGTTCTATTCAATGAGCCTAGAAGTTTTATGCGAGAAATATTGTACAGCAACTAAAGAGAAAAATCTGGATGGCAAGGTCATTATCTTTGATGAAATTCAGTATCTAAAAAACTGGGATGTTCAACTAAAGGTATTAGTTGATCGACATAAGAACACAAAATTTTTGGTGTCCAGCTCAGCTGCGGGTGCACTGAAGAGACAATCACAGGAGTCTGGTGCGGGAAGATTCACTGACTTTATGCTGCCGCCATTGACTTTTTGTGAGTATCTAGAACTATTAGATTTAGCTCCAAAGCTACTCGATCAAGAACGTGTCTCAGGTAAAGCTGTTTCCAGCAAAAACATTGAAAGCCTTAATCGAGAGTTTTTGAACTACCTCAATTATGGCGGATTCCCTGAAGCTATCATGAACAAAGCCATTCGCGAAAATCCATCAAAGTTTATCCAACAGGACATCATCGACAAAGTTCTTTTGCGAGATCTTCCGTCAATTTATGGAATTGAAGACATTCAAGAACTAAACCGCCTCTTCAAATATTTAACTTATCAAACCGGAAATGAAATTAGTTACGAAAAGTTAAGCAAGTCTTCGGGTGTAGCGAAGAACACGATCAAACGGTATATGGAGTATCTTGAAGCTGCCTATCTGATTAAAGTTGTGACCCGTGTCGACGAAACTGGGAAAACTTTTAAAAGAGCTAATTTCTTTAAGGTCTATCTGACAAATCCATCGATGTATGCAGCTACCTATGGCCTTGTTGAAGCTGACGACAACGAAACTCTCGGAGGATTGGTTGAGACAGCAATTTTTAGTCAGTGGATGCACGATCCAGCATGGATGAGAAATCTATACTACGCGAAGCTCGCCAAAAACCGAGGCGAAGTGGATATTGTTTTTGTCGATGAGAGTTTTAGAATTCAATGGTGCTTAGAGGTAAAGTGGAGTGATGCCTATTTTGAAAATCCAGAAAAGTTGGTCAGCTTAAAAAGATTTTGCGAGATCAACAGTCCTAAGAGTGTGACGGTAACCACAAAAACTAAGAGCGGCGAGGCCAATATTGGCAAGTCGAAAGTTCTTTTCAAGGAAACTGCCATTGTTTGTTTCAATATCGGGAATACCCTCATGAAAGATAAAAAATAATACTAGAGATATTAATCGTAGACCTTCGGCAGGTGAAATTTAAAATCTGACCGCAAACTCAAAAAGTTTAATTTTCATTGGTTTGAGGTGGCTTAACAAAGGCCTTTAAGCGAAATTTACTTGTGCCCGGAAGTACAAAAAAATAAATGGCCAGCACTACTTTTGCTCGACTTGCCCTATGCGAGGCTTATCACTTTCGTGTTGGTTTTATGATAGCAGAGATTCGCTCTGCAATTTGTGGCGTTCCGCTTGAGTCTTCTGGCCTTCGTTTCTCAAGTATTCGTTCAATATATACGTCTCATCCTTAAAATTTACCGCTGGCCCCGAACCTTGTCGTCTCTCGTTTGGTGAATTCCAATGCTATTATTTCACGGTCCACGGCTGGAAATACTCTCTGGCTTACTCGATACAATTAATTTACGATCGACGAGACCATATTTCCGATTGTTGTGACTAGGGTTCCAAATTTTTGCATCTATTTCGTCGATAGAATTCTTGTATATATGTGGAAATTAACTTTTGCAAATTTGGCGGACACTGTAAAAATTGATAGGCAAAGATCATTTGCTTGAATTGCATGACTTAACTTTGGTTGGAAGTGATTCACAGTTCACGCACCAATTCTATCAACCCAGCGTCGTCGAACAGATGACCCAGAGCGAATTCTAAGCCGATTCCAACTTAACTTCGTAGTGGAATCCTTCTTTCGCTAGAGAATCCCGAAGCGCCAATTGGATGAGTCCCATTTCTGGCAGCCCTAGCTTTTTAGCAATACGAGCTGCTCAAGTAGGGGAGGGAATTCTACGACCCTTTTCAAGGTCATTAAGATTTTGGACAGATAGGCCCACCTTCTTAGCAAAAGCAGTTTGGCTCATGTCCTCACCTTCGCGCCAAGCTTTGAGCAAGGTGCCAAAAGTCATAACTCCATACTGTTTTCCAAGTTTTTCGAAATAAGATTTAGTAGTCATGTTAACGTTCACCCTTTATTCATCAATATAGATTTTATGACTTTCAAACCAGGTCATTAGATCATCCCGTGTGACATTGCCGGTCGCACAGTTTTCAATCACTTCGGCGAGGCCATTAATATTTAAATCAATATCCAAAGGGTACTGAAGGTCTAAGCCGTGTTGGTTCAAAAAAGTGATGGCAGCTAAGGCCCCGGTCCTTTTATTGCCATCGGTAAACGCATGACTTTTGACTAAGTAAAAACAAAGAGCTGCAGCAACTCGAACAATGCCTCCATGAGAAAATGGATAGCTTCCCGGGTAGAAAGCGGTAGAGATCGCACTTTCTACTTTTCCAATGTCATTGCAGTGGTGAGGATTGTCGCCCTCTTTGCAAATGAACTTATTTAACTCAACGACAGCCTCAGCTGTAGGAGTAAAAATCAATCTCACTTGAGCTTATCCATTGCGTCTTTATGTTTTTTGAACGCCTTGGTTGCGGTAGCTAAAAAATCGTTAGTTGCTACAGGTGCCAGCTGAATTGATTGAGGTTCAGAAATAAACTTAGCAACGGCCATATTAACCATTTGCGAAAATTTAATTCCATTAGACTCAAGATAGGTTTCAACTTTCTTTTCAAGCTCATCATCAAATCGAACTGTTTTAGGAACTCCCATAAAACCTCCACGTCATTATTATAATACAAAATACTACATTTGAATACATGTTTTGTAAGCCATTGTAATAACAGAGATATTCTTAAGTCAGATGACAGAAAAGTGCCCTTTAGAGGCTTTGTCTACTTCGGAAGAAATAACTCAAAATTGTCTATAATAGAAATCTGTCAACCCCCTAATTTCTTCATTTACCCAACTTGCAGTCGGGCGGGGCAGAAGAGATTTTATTTCGAGGTTTATTCGCTCGGAGCTTGTTTCGCAAATTTGGATTCGCTGTGGGGAATGCCATTCAGGCAACTCTCTTTTGGATTATGCATCTTTTAATTTTTAAATTAGTAACTGGCGAATGGATTTCTTGGATTCAACTCTATGCATTCGGAGTGAGTTTCGGCCTTGGACTCATACTTGGCTTTGTAAACTACCGAAAAGGTGGAGCCAGTATCGCTCCCTCCTGGATAATTCATGGCACAACAAACTTTGTGACATTTCTTACTTTGGGTTTATTGATCTCCTAAAAATATTTTCATTAATCAGGCTACCTTCTCTTCAGCTTCCCAAATATCAAGCTGAACCTGCAAGTTCATCCACATTTTGGGGCTACTCTTAAGGACTTTGCTGATAAGTACTGCAAATTCTGCGCTGATCGCTCTTTTACCGCTAATGACCTCATTGAGTTTAGTTTGCATCGTGGATTTTTTTGATAATCCGCTTGATGCCGCCACAAGCAGGTCAGCAAAATGGGACTGACTATAACCCAGCTCATCAAGCCAAAGATTTTTTAATATCTCGCCAGGATGAGACGGCTTTCTTGTGGGTCTTTTTTTAGCATATTTTTCCATCAGTTCCTCCTAATGATAATCTTCAACTTTAACATCTGTAAATTCGCTTTGCTCAAATCGAAAAGTAATTCTCCATCCTGAAGTTTTATGAATATCAATCGCCCACTCTCCCTTTCGCTTACCTGATAGCGGGTGTAGGCGTACACTTGGCGGAAAGCCTTTGCTTTTCAATTCTTCAAAACTTTCAACAGCCTCCATGACCTCAAGCAAATGAATAGCACGTTTCCAGTATTGCCTCGGAAGCCCTTTACACCTGATAGCCCGGATATTTCATGTGGGCATGGGGTAATGGCCCCACATCTAAATTTTCAAAAATAAAACCATCCGCCAATGTCATGGCCGATACTTCGGTCAGATATTTTTTTACATCATCAATAGATGCGGTTAGGTCTCTGATTAAAAAATCGAGATCCCGTGTTTCCCGTTGCAGTTCAATGTAGCGGAGCAAGCACATTGCTCCTTTGAAAATAAAGTTTTTTCTATACGGTGAAATAGCGAGCCGGGCGAGCCATCGTTCAAGCACCACTTCTTGCCAAACATCGTTAAAAGTTCGGTTCTGTTTTTGGGCAATGTTTTTTACTTTTTCTTTGGTGGATTGTTCAATGGCTTTGGTGTTGATTTGGTTCATGCCAATTTCCTCATGTCAGTGCCTCAATATAAGGGACAATGTCCACCCGTAGTTCTTTCGCATAACGAGCGAGTTTGGATAGATCAGGTTTATGTTCATCTGTTCTTTTTAGGTAAGATTTTAGGGAATACATGGCCGATTCTTTTGAGAGTTTTTTAAAGGCATCCACCACACATCTTTCTCTATCAAAAATATGGGTTTTATATTCGCCGAGCTTGAGCGGAACTCGCCCAAGTTTGAAATTGCGGGTGCGGATGATTTTAGTTTTTGGTCTTTTAATAAGGCCGCCTTCGTGAGGAACCGCGATCCAGTATTGCCTTTGGATTTCTTGGGTAAGTCCATAGTAAGAAAGGGCGGAAATCAGACAGATGGTTCCATCGGGAATACTTTGGGCCGTTTCAAGTAGGTCTTGCCATTCAAAGGGAGCGGAACTTTCAACCTTGGGGTTTCTATAAACCCCGTGGGATACCCGCTCTATGGTCCCTGTTTTCGCATAATAGGCCAGACTGTTGGCTTTGATACCAAGAGCCTTAGCTTCCTTGCTTGTAAAGGAGGGCCGTTTTAGGAGCTTATTAAGAGCTTTATTTATTCCCATAGGAATATTCTAATATTCTTACCCATAAAGATCAACTGGGTAAGAATATTCAAATCAAAAAGTCTGGATTTTTTATATTTATATGAGGCCCAACGAGGCCCACTGCGGCCTAACTATTGACTTTCATTGAGGAAAGTTTTATTAAAAATACCTCCACCATATTGGACGCTCTGTCAATGCGAACAGATCGTCTAACGGTTTTTTATAGTCATATCGCATAGTTTTATTCGACAGAGTAGGGTTGGATAAGACTAATTTCGCCAGTCGAACTTTCTCTAATTCAAATCCATTTAACTGCATGAAATCATAAGCCTTCCTAAAGAATTGGATAATGCTCGCAGATAACTTCAATGTTGTTAGGTCATTTGCTTTTATAGAAGAGACATCGATTTCAATTTGTTCGAGAAGTTTTCTTGGAACTCTTGCGACAGCAGAAAACTCTTCTTCGGATAGCAGACCCTTTTCTTTTAGTTCGGAAAGCTTCTCTATTCGCTCTGTAAGTTCCTGACGAGCGGCCAGGGACTTTGATTCTAAGTCACCCGCCAAAGTGCCCGCTTTATCTAATTGGTTCTGTAGTCGCTGGATAAAAGCGTCTGTTGCCTTCACAGTCCACTTACTAAAAGGTTCGAATGCAAAGATAAGTTGGCTCATCAGATCTTTTTCATTAATGCGATTTCTGTAGTCGGCGCATTTATTATTCGCACAGCGATAGTAAGTGTATCTTTGCAAATTGGCTTTAACGACGGTCTCTCCAGTTACGGCATGGCTACAGCATTCACACTTTAAGAATCCCATAAACGGCTTAATGATAATTCCTTTTCTTTGGGACTTAAATTGTTGTGCTCGAATGCCGCGAATCTTTTGGCAAGCGTCGAACAATTCTTTTGTTATCAGCGGTACATGATTACCTTTAACCAAATAGTGCTACCGCATTCCAGAAGCCTTGCTCAGTTCTTTGGCCGAGGCCTTTGTTGATTTCAGAAGTTAAGTTGTCGATGTAATACTTTGCCATGACAGTACCAAACGGGGCGCGCGGGGTTTTGGCCAATGTCTTGCACAAATAAGCGTGACCAAAATAACTAACGAAATGTAGATTGTGGCCGTGGACAAAGAATTATATAAAAAAATTAAAGCTAAGTATACTTTGGGACCAGCATCGCATTTTATTCACAGAGATAATTTGCTTGGTATTCTTCAAGATGGACTACTTTGTCATTCTGCTATGAAAAACAAATCGTATGTGGATATTTCTGATCCAAGTGTTCAGCTCGGCAGAGAACACAAAACTATTCCTGTTACGAAAAGGAACCTACACGATTATGTGCCTCTTTATTTTGGTCCAAAAACGCCTCTGGTGATAAAATACCAAGATCGTAATGAAGAATTTCTTTACTTAAGATTCTCCCTGAATATTTTACAATTACCTGGCGTCGTATTTAGCGATGGTAACGCACGCTCCAATGCGACCAAGTTCTATATGTTCAATGCCCTGGATGACCTACAAGCCGTGGATTCTACCGCAATTAATGCGGCTTCGTGGGCTGGAGATGATGAAAAGAAAAGACGCAAGCAAGCTGAGATCCTAATCCCTGATAGAATAGCTCCTGACCAGATTTATGACATTCTTTGTAGCTCTGAAACTGCCAAACAGTATGTCATAGACAAAATGAAGGCTTCTGGTTTAAATTTGAACGTAATTATCAGTGGTAACTGGTTCTTTAAACCAAAGGTTCTAAAGTGATAACATACGTTACAGGCAACATTCTAACATCAGCAGCTCAGGTTATTTCTAACCCGATTAACTGCGTTGGCGTTATGGGTGCTGGTTTAGCTTTAGAATTTAAAAATAATTTTCCTGATATGTATGCGGATTACTCAATTCGTTGTTCGGACAAAAAAGTTGTAATTGGCCAGCCCTATCTATGGGAGTCTAACGACAAACAGATTCTGAATTTTCCGACTAAGCGCCACTTTAAAGACAAATCTTTGTTAGGTGATATTGATGCTGGGTTAGCTTATTTAGCAAGTAACTATGAAGACATGGGTATTACAAGCATCGCTCTTCCTGCTCTTGGTTGTGGCTTAGGTGGCTTAAATTGGTCTGATGTTAAACTGTTGATCGAAAAGCACTTAAGTCACTTACCTACTCTTGAAGTTTACGTTTATCAGCCAGCCGTATCGACTAGCTCTGTTAAATCCAAAGAAGAATCTGGTAATAAATCAGTGCCCGCAAAAGATAAAGCTGCAGCAGCTTCTCTTTAAATTAACTCTCTCACACTCATGTACAACCAAACTTGCGCGTCTTATAGGTTAGATAAGTTTGCTTCAAGCTCAGTTCTTAAATTAATAAGTGTTTCACCTCCAATAAATCTTACAGAATGCACTCGACCTAATGCAAAGGCTGGACTCACTCTACTGAGCGCAGTTTCTGATTATCAATAAATGAAAATTGATCAATGTGCCAAGTTAGATCTCCAGGTAAATCTTTTTTACAATATTCTTCAATTTTTTTTCTTAATTCCAACTCTAACGGCACAATACCTCCGGTTTACTCATGTTGACTCCTCTTGCTGATCTTGTGAATTATTAACCAACGATATGTTCGTATTTGGATAACTTTCGTTCACTATTTTCAGTAATTCATTTATCAGTATCTCTAAATCATATTTTACGGTTCGCATTGCAAGAGGAGGCTTTGTCATTCGATGTAGTCTATGAAGAGGATTAATGCATGTTTCAAACAAGTAAGATCTAATTGCTCCCCATTGGCTGTGGACAAAAGCCGAAGGCCATTCATAATATTTATCATAGATATCTTTTGCTTCGGATTTGCGTCCTAATCAGGCGGTAAGAGCGATTACTGGTGATTTTATGAGGTGGAACGAGCACCCATGTTTGTTTTGGAACCTGCTCGACAAGGTTGTAGTAAAAAAGGGCGGACATACCGCCAATAACAGCATCGGGGCCAAGTTTTGCACAGGCGATTTGAAAATCATATTCACGGCCAAGGCTCGCTTCGGGGTGAAGGAAAATCCCCCGATCCACTCGTTTTATTTTTTCCTGCTTAACAAGCTTAGAAAGGCTTTGTTGGCTAATCCCCAATTCATTGGCCTGAGCAAGAGTAAGATGCCGAGCTTTTTGAGTTTTGTTTCTTGGGTTTTATTCATAATTCTATGATCGGGTGAAATTTAACATTTCTGGACATCTCTGTCCGGTAAAATGTGTCCACTAAATCGGGGGAACTTCATATCAGCATGCATGTCTGAATAAGTTAACGGCTAAGAGAACGACGAATAGTTCGCTCAGGCAGAGATTTAAATTTTCATCCGAAGAAACGACAAAGGTGGGGCGTCTGATCACGGACACAGTTGATGCTGGTAAAATAAAGTTGGCGATGACCTATTCAGTGAAGTAGTCCAAATCCAGTTTTTTAACCTCGTAGGTCGCTGACACGTTCATACCAATGTTGTGTTCCCACATCAGCTCAGCCATTTGGCGGCCCGAGATCAAAATGATTTTGGCGTCGATGTTCTTTACGAATTACGGGCTTCACTTGTGAAGTCCGCCGTCGTAATAAAAATGCCTTTCTTAGCTCGCTTCCCTTGCAGGGCTCCGGCAACCCTGGGAGGGAGTAGTTGCCTCCTTACTTGTCTGGCATTGCCGAAATTGGGCAGTCACAGGTGGCAGCGGTTGGTCGCGGCGGGATTTGATACAAAAAACCTGTCGTTGTAGTTTTTTAGTAGCGACAACTTAATTAAGGTTTCCCGCCACTTCACTTCTTCTCACCACCGATAATATCCTTCATATCCTGGGGCTAGGTTAAATCTTCGTGGCTCGAGACATAAGATAGTGTTGATGCAGAACATTGTCTTTTGCGAATCGTGCAATTAATTTCTCGAGCTCAAAGCGAAAACTAGATAATTTTTTAGGATCATCTTTTAAGTTCCCGACTAATTTGATTATGGGCGCTGCGGTTTTCTCAAAAGTATCACGATTGTGCTGAGGGCTTAGCGAAGGAACAAGTATTGAATTGCGATCAAAGTTAAGATCTTTGACCGTACCAGCAAGGCGTTCACCCACAAAAGCAGGATCACCCCAATCCGTCACTGGGGGCACTCCCTCAGGAGCTGGAGTATACTGACTAACTATATCGAACATTAAGCCTATGAAGTGATCTTTGGGCCAAGTCGAAAAAGCAATCCGCCCACCCGGCTTTAGAACACGAAGCATTTCCTTTATCGTTACATCAGGCCGCGGGGCAAACATATGTCCAAACTGGCTAACAACAACATCGAAACTGGTATCAGCGTAAGGTAGCGATTCCACGTCCCCTTCGACAAATTCAATTTCTGTCTGAGCAAGAGCGGCATTCGTTTTCGCTCGCTCAATCAATGCCGGCGCAAGATCCAATGCTTTTACTTTCGCACCCATTCGCGCGGCAGTAATTGCAACCACACCCGTCCCACAAGCACAATCTAACACCATATGACTAGGATTTATTTCAGCAAACTCAACCAATCTTGCTGCTGCCGGTATTGTAATAGCTTCTAATGGCGCGAACAAACCCCATCCGATTTTCTGATTAGCTTTCAACTGCGAAAAAGGATCTGTATTTTGCATATCTACTCCTGTAGTTTTTAGCCGAGTCATCTTTGGCATCAACGATACGAAGCTTGCTAAAACCTTGCCCCACGCTGAGGCTGTAGTAGCCCACTACCTTGCTTGCTTATCACCACTGACAGCAATCAGATCGTCTTTTCAAAATCGTTGTATTGCGCGTGCTCTTTATGCTTTCCTGCATAACCAATTCCATCCTTGCTTCATTTATGTCATATGCCACTAGTGTGACAGTAATATGACAGTACTGCAAACGTTGTCAAATAGGTCTAAAAGAGTTATTTCAGGAATGTACCTAAAGGGAAGGCAAGGGGTTTGCAGACTGGCGATATCGTAGCAAGGCAGCCTTGTTCAACGGAGCAGGTGTTATAAAACGGTTTTGCCGACCGAAATCATTCACAATATGGTCATGGCAAAGATGATGTCAGGAAAAATATGAAAATAGATATAAACGACTTTTGCGTATCGAGTGGGAATAAAATTAATCTCAAGAAATGGCCTACACGTGTAAAATCAGCATATAAATCAAAAAAAAAATATCACAAGCTTCTCGCATCACAAGTAAATGACCTGCAATCTTTGCAACGCCTTCACTATGCTTCAAATAGCTATGCGTTGCTGGTGATTTTTCAAGGAATGGACGCGGCAGGAAAGGATGGCGCGATTCGACATGTCATGTCTGGTATAAACCCACAAGGATGCCAAGTCTTCAGTTTTAAACAGCCAAGTACTCAAGAGCTGGAACATGATTTTCTTTGGCGCACGAGTCGATCTCTACCCGAGAGAGGCCGAATCGGTATTTTCAATCGTTCCTACTATGAAGAGGTGCTCATCGTTCGGGTTCATCCAGAACTACTTCGCCAACAGGATCTTCCGAATAGTTTAATTTACAATAAATCCATCTGGAGGGATAGATATCGCTCTATAGTGGAGTTAGAGGCCCACCTTCATCGCAATGGAACTCGAATAATAAAAATATTTCTTCACCAATCAAAAGAAGAGCAGCGAAAGCGATTTATTGAACGTATCGATAACTCTGAGAAGAATTGGAAGCTCAGTGCTACCGATATTCAGGAGCGAAAGCTGTGGGATCAATATATGGCCGCATATGAAGAATGTCTGAGCAATACGAGTTCTTCGCTTGCACCATGGTATGTCGTTCCTGCTGATGACAAAAAAAATGCTCGACTCATTATTTCCGAGATCATTCTCGATACATTTAATAAATTAAAAATGTCTTACCCCAAGACTAGTCCGAAACGGCGACGCGAATTAAAGGTGATTCGAAAGGGACTTGAAAAATAATACGCGTTGGAATTGCTGCTAATCAAGATGGATATAAACTGAAAATTTGGCTTTGCGATGCTCTGATTTACCGACGATAGGCTTAGTATGATGAAAAAATTCAACAGCGATTGAACAACATACTCGCGGCCGTACGTGGCTATGAGCAAGTAAAAGTCAAAGTGCACTCCGGAGTCGTGGCCGTTCAAAGTTAACTCACGAGCCGCCCCAAGGAAGTCTTAGACCTTGCGCCCGCTCGCAAAGAGCTGGCCGGCTTTAACGTCTTTGGGTTTGGCACTAGGGCTGGGTCTTAAAAATAGTTTTGAAGACTACGCAGCTAGTATTTTTCTGAGTATCAGAAAACCTTTTCGCCCGAGCGACTGGGTGAGGGTGGGCGAGTTCGAAGGGATTGTGCAAAAGGCGACTTCCCGATCAACCTTGATTATCAGGAACTGCACTCGATGCAATCAATTCGGCCACTCGCTTGCTTAAAATACGCACTGACTTAATACGAAAGGCCGATACCACTAAGCCCAAATCACGAGACCGCGTTCGTCTATAGATGGCTCAAGGCAATGGCTATCGGGACTTCTATATTGACAACTGTTCTAATCTTAACGTTAAAAATTTATAGTTCCTTCCTTTTGGCTAGTCGTGAGAATATTTCATTGGCCTTTTCTTAATTGAAGAACGAAGATTTATTTGTCATAAGTTAAGGCGACTTAAGAAAGTAAAGGATTAATTTATTATGAATAAATTTATTTTTGTTTTCACAACATTCCTGCTTTTAATCTCTTGCAATAAAAAAAGTACCGACACCACTACCTACAGTGTCGATACTACAGAAGAAGTGGGCCAACAAGTTGGCGAGGCCATGGCTTCTATCGATGAGTCCGGTGGTAATTCCAACGGCAGTATAGCCCAAGTTGAACCTGCAGCCGCATTTAAAACCTTCGCACGCCTTTCAGGTGAACATAGTTCAACATCAAAATTTAATTTTGCCTGGGATAGTATTGTAACTCCGGCGCAGGCTGCTGCTTGCTCGACTATTTCGTTTGGCGCGTGCGGCGCATCGATCGCAAATGCAAAAGTTAAAGATTTCACTGGCTGCACATTGGGAATTGGCGCAACAATTACCGGCACAGTTCAATTAGCATTTTCAGGGACTGGAGCTGCTAGTTGCCAGATCCCCGCAACAAGCGATGCTGTAACGCGAACACCTAATTTTACAATCACAGGCGCACGTGGGGCCAATTTTAAAGTGGGTGTCCCGACTAGCGCGACAGGGCAAACGCTGACTCGAACCGGGGTTGGTGCATTTAGTTTTAATAACACGGGAATCCAACGTAGCTTCACGACAGCAGCCGGCACAACATTACTAGACGTTACGACGAAGACAACATCAAATATCACTATCAGTGGCAGCAGTCGCGCTAGCAGACAAGTCACTGGCGGTGTTTTGCAAGTGACTAATAATCTTAATAGCCAGGTGTGCACGTTAAGCCCCTCATCAGTTCAATGGACTTCAGCTTGTAGTTGCCCCACTTCAGGATCGTGGACGGGAAGTTGCTCAACTGGAGAAACATTAACAATTGCATTTAGCTCAACATGTGGCTCTAGCACTGTGACTTTAGGTAGCGATGTAAAAACCGTAAGTTTTGATCGTTGTAATTTGTAAATATGGACAGCATCATATTTGGGTGTACCGCCGGCACTAAAATGATCTGTCATCAAAACACTCAAAGTCTATTTCCCTGGCTTTAATGCTGGTACTCCATTTAAAACTTTTTCTTTAAATGCCAATGGCACATTAAACTTAGAAACTTTTCCTAATTTTGGGTCAACGCACGGGTCTTTTTTGGCCACTGCATTTCAACGAATAACTCATG
>JANMPT010000109.1:0-24281 GCA_031370005.1 Bdellovibrionales bacterium
CACTAAAGCCTATCGCGGAAGCAAGCTCTCCACTCCCTTTTGGCAGGGCTTAGCCTTTACCAGGGTATTAAAAAGCTCTTTTGAAGAGATGCAGCTTAAAGGCTATTTTCAGGCCAATCGCGAGCAGGCTGAGAGGGGCTATTCTGCTCGGCAAGAGTATTTAGATAGATTCAACCGCTGGGTTTATCGACTGCGGGTACAGGATTACTCCTGAGGGCTTGGCATGAAAGACCCAGATGAAAAACGAATTCTTAACTAGATCAGAGTCAAAATTATGACAGAGTCAAAATAGCGTCGGCATAGAATAAAATATGCCTGCTTCTGGTCTTTTTTTTGTGAGTCATTCTAGCCGCTTGCCGAGCCCCTGGGTTTTGGTCATATAAGCACCGCATTTGCTCCATGAGTTCCCCGTAGGGGGAACCGTGAAAATAAATAATTTTCTTTCCATTCTCTGCGCCCTCATCATGATGATTACAGCTACTAGTTGCGCGAAAAAAACTGATTTTGAAGCCCCAGGTTCAAACTCAGCATCCAGTCAAACAGAGCCCAGTCCCGATAAAGGCCCTGGGCCAAGCCCCAGTCCCGATCCCGATAATAGAGTCGCAGATGGCTATCAAGCTTACCCACTGCTTTGGGAGTCTGTAAGAACAGCAGGTAAGGATTGGAGCAATTATGTCTTCACATTAATTCAGCAACAGGCTCCTAGCCTAATCCAAGGCGCAGACGACATAGCGACTTTTTGTCCAAACTATGCTCACCTGACGACGAACGAAAGGGTGAATCTTTGGGGTCTGCTCGTCTCTGCCATAACGAAATATGAGAGTGGTTTTGATCCAACAAGCCGTATGCAAGAGACCACTATGGGAATCGATCCCGTAACTGGCGAGCCTGTTTTTAGTGAAGGGCTTTTACAACTTTCCTATCAAGATATCAAAGCCTACTCATTCTGCGATGAATTTAACTGGAGTCTAGACAAAAATCTCAACCCTACGGACCCCCGTAAAACTATCTTGGATCCCTATAAAAATCTTAAATGCGGTGTGAAAATTCTGGCACAACAAATTAGGGATAAAAATCGAATTACCCTTTCTAAAGGGGTTTATTGGTCCGTCATAAAGATCAACGGTAAATATAGCAAGATAATGCAAATTGCTACATTGACCAAAAAGATGCCCGGATGTATGAACTGAATCGATGAAAAAAAATCGCCAAAAAGAACTTAAAGATTTCACCCTGGGGTCGGAAAAGACCCTATATCCAACAGTGTATTCTCCAAAACTCTTAGAGGCCTTTGAAAACAAAAACCCGAGCAAAGTCGCGTGGACCACCTTTGTCTGCACTGAATTTACCTCTTTATGCCCTAAAACAGGTCAGCCTGATTTTGCAAAAATATTTATTAACTATATTGCACACAATAAGATGGTGGAGTCCAAATCATTGAAACTCTATCTTTTCAGCTATCGCAATCATGGTGACTTCCATGAAGACTGTGTTCAAAAAATCTGCAATGACCTCGTGAAATTAATGAAACCGAAATACCTCGAAGTGATTGGCGAATTCACTCCCCGCGGTGGGATTGCGATCTATCCTTTTGCTAGCTATGGAAATAAAGAAAAGTTTTTTCAGGAGCTCTGGTCTCGCCGGCTATCGGAATACGCCCCTGGAAAATACAGCATGGAGCTTTCAAAACTCTACTAGTCTCAAGACCTAGGTTGAGTAAACGTCTATTTCTAGACTTGAGACTCTCTGTAGGACTCCGATTTATATCTCATGTCTAGGAATTTACTTCTTATTATTCCGCTAATACTTTTTTTAAGTTCGGCGGGCCCCACTATCGCCTCCGCCGAGGATGAGACGCCAGACTTCTCCGTCTTTGAAAATCCCAATATCACCAGTCGCCCCAGCCGATCCCAGTCAAAGACTGAGGCAGAACCTCCCTGCATTACTTGCGGTCAAGAACACCCAAAGACCAAAAACCAAAAAGCGCTTGAAGCAATCACTAAAAAAACCAAGTCTGTAGACTCCTGCATTACTTGTGACCGCGTTTTACTTAGTAAAAATAAAACCAAAAAGAAAGCTACTAAAGAAAATGCTTGGGATCAATATCCACAAATTGCTGGATACAGTAACTCTGCAGCCGTAAATGCTATGATCAAGTATGCTGAACGCCATGCCTTTCGACACTCTCGGGGCATTTGCTACCGCAATGTGAAAGATGCTCTTTGTCGAGCGCCTCGCGGCTCTCGCTGCAAAGGACCTTTGGTCAGCAAATATATGAACGGCACCCCCGTCTTCCCAGAGCTCCCATCCCGACAAAGAACTCGCATTGGGAAAAATGCGATTTTGAATATGAAATCCGAAGGTTTTATAAATCTTCTCGATAAGCCAGAATTCATCGAGATCATCAAAAATCCCGCATCGGCTCCAAAAGGTGCAATCATGGTTTATCAAGGCGGAAAAAATGGTGGGCATATTGAAATTAAAACGGGATATGGTACAACTGGATCCTATGTAAGCGATTTCAGTGCCCCGGATTCAATTATGAGAAATAAACTTGCTGGGCGAGCCAGCGCCCACTACAAATTAGTCGGTGTAATGATTAAGCCTGCGGAGAATATCTAATGAAACTGCATCGTCTTTTGTTTATTATTTCAAGTCTATTCACTTTCTCTGCATACGCGGCGGAATTCAAATCCGTCGATGAAGCCGCTAAAAAACTCAGCGCATATACCGTTGCTGATATTGATGGTGATGCCAAAAGACTTAAAGAAAACCAAGAACTCAAAATTGACCAAATGTTCAACGATCTTGAAAAGACAGAAAAATTTCTTAGAAAAAACAATTTAACCGAGGACCTTGCGCACGAAATGGAGAGAGTTTCTCTTATAACCTTTATCCATGACCCTACTACTTTTGCCATTGATTTAATTCTCCCCGTCTATCAAAAAAACAGGATTATCTTCGAAAAAGCTGCGCAAAAACTGCATCCTTATGATCGCAATCTCCTTATGGAAATCTTGAAAAGCAAAGATAAAGCCGAAACCGACAATGGCTAATGTGGCCCAAGGCTGGTTCCCTGTAAGAATTACACGCAGATTTATGAATCCTAAACACTGCAATAAGTAATTCGATATCTAAAATTTCCTAGCTAAAAGAGTCTGATCATATTAAAGCATCAGACTATGAAAGAAACATTCCATCGATTTTTCTCAACTCTACAAAAAGTCGGCCAAGCACTAATGGTCCCCGTTTCTGTTTTGCCTGCAGCAGGTCTTTTGGTTGCCCTTGGCCGCATCCTTAAAGATTTGGATAAAAATAGCTCGTCTATTGGTTTTATTGGCCAGGTTTTATTTTCCGGAGGCCTGGCAATTTTTGAGCAGCTTCCATTAATTTTTGCAATTGGTGTGGCAATTGGCTTCACTGGCGGAGCCGGTGTAGCTGGACTGGCCGCCGCTGTTGGCTATTTTACGATGATCAATATTTTAAAAATTGTGAGTGATACGGAAAAGCTAAATCTCGCAATTAACACCGGCGTATTCGGCGGAATTATCATCGGGCTTCTCGCTGCCCAAATCTACAATCGATTTCAGAATGTGAAGCTGCCGCAAATATTAGGATTTTTTTCAGGAAAGAGATCTGTTCCAATTCTCATGACGGCCGCAAGTTTTATACTCGCGCTGATTCTTGGTTACATTTGGCCGCCCATCCAACATGGAATATACGAATTCGGTAACTTGGTCATTAACTCCGCCTATGGTCCGGCATTTTATGCGGCTGGCAAACGCCTATTGATCCCGGTAGGTTTACATCATGTCTACTATCCACCGTTTCTATATGAATTTGGCCAGTTTGTTACGAGCTCAGGACAGGTGATTAAAGGTGAATCCGCGAGGTATTTTGCAGGCGATCCTACGGCGGGACGAATCATGGCCTCGGAGTTTCCAATTATGCTTTTTGGTTTGCCTGCAGCGGCCCTTGCGATGTTTTTAGCTGCCCCAAAAGAAAAACGGAAGGCCGTTGGCGGAGTGATGCTATCTGCTGCGCTCACGTCGATTATTACAGGTATTACGGAGCCAATCGAATTCGCATTTATTTTTGTAGCACCTCTTCTATATGTTTTGCATGTATGCTTTGCTTTTATCTCAGGCCTATTGACTGCACATTTTGATGTTCATTTGGGTTATACCTTTTCTGCATCACTTATAGACTATGCGCTTGGATATTTTAATCAAAAAAATAGTATCTATTTATTTTTGTTGATTGGGCCGATTATTTCAATTCTATATTTTTCAAGTTTTTATACATTCATTCGGCTTTTCAACTTTCAAACTCCTGGCAGGGAGACTGAAAAACCGAACAGTGATGCTATATTGGGCGCAACGAAAAACACCTCAAAATCAGAACTCGCTCCGAAGATTCTTAGCTCCCTTGGCGGCAAGCAAAATATTGAAAGTCTCGACGCCTGCATTACCAGGCTGCGAGTGGTGGTAAAGGATGCCTCCAAAGTTAGAGTTGATGAACTAAAAAAATTCGGCGCTGCGGGGGTCATGCAATCCGGAAAAAGTATTCAGGCCATTTTTGGTGTTGAGTCGGATTTTTTAAAAGAGGCAATTAAAGTTTCAATGACCAAATGCACTTTTCTTTCCCCCGCAAATGGGAAAGTACTTAAGCTCAGTGAAGTTCCTGACAAGACATTTGCTGAAAATATTTTAGGACAAGGCTTTGCAATCGAGCCGGATGAGGGAGTGATATACTCTCCTTGCTCTGGTCGAATTGTAAATGTATTTCCTACCAAACACGCCATTGGAATTTTATCTGACGACGGACTAGAAGTTCTAGTCCACGTCGGCATAGACAGCGTCAAGATGAAGGGCGAAGGCTTTCAAAGCTTTGTCTCAGAAGGCGACAACGTGAATGCGGGCGATAAACTCATAGAATTTAATTTGGAACTGGTTCGGCTAAAGGCATCCTCAGTGATCACTCCGATTATAATTACCAATATGGAAATGATAGAGAGTCTAAAAATTCTTCAAGTAGGTCAAGTGAAAGCAAAACAGATGGTGCTAGAAGGCATGTTTAAAGCATAGCAGATTGAATTTTAACAGGAGAAATCATTTTGGAAATCAAATTAAAATTGCTAAACGAAGAGGGCATGCATGCCCGACCAGCTGGGGTTTTAGTAAAATTAGCATCGCAATTCCAATCAAAAGTTGAACTCGAATTCAACGGTAAAAAAATCAACGCAAAATCCCTTCTCAGTATTATGTCTTTGGGGCTGACTCTGAATTCGGAATTCACAGCGCGCGCTGAGGGCAGTGATGCCGCTCTTGCTTTAAAAAGTATTGAGGATTTGGTTCAAAATGCATTTCAGGTATAGGCCCTTATGAAAGCAATTGCGATTTCTCCAGGCTACGCCCATGGCAAGGTCTATATTCTTCAAGATCAAGTGAATTTAAGCCATGTTTCCTTACAGACGAGTGATGTGCCGGGAGAAGTAAATAAACTCAATTCTGCTGTTCAAAATTCCGTCACCGAAATAACAAAATTGATTTCGCAATTTAGAGCATCGAATCAAAAAGACCAAGCCGATATTTTTGAAGCACATGCTTTGATGATCGAAGATCCAGAGCTCTTGGATCAAACGACAAGCCTTATTCGAAACAAAAATATGACGGCGGCCTGGGCCTACAAAAAAACCAGCGATGACTATGCTGAAATGCTCGCAAGGCTTGAAGATGAATACTTAAAGGAGCGCGCTGCCGATGTCCGAGACATTGCTGGACGTGTTTTAAAACATATTCTCGGCACAGCTCAAGAAAGCTTGAAGCAACTTCCACTTGGCAGCATTTTGGTAGCCCACGACATCACCCCATCTCAGATGTCACTATTCGACGCCAAACAAGTCGGGCTTAGCGTGATGGGTATTATTACTGAAATGGGGGGTAAAACTTCACACACTGCTATTTTAGCACGCGCACTTGAAATCCCCGCAGTCGCTGGCGCGACGGGACTGCTTGAAAAGATTGAGAATGGAACCGAAATTTTATTTGATGCCACTACTGGTGAGATAAAAATACAACCAAGCTCCGAGCAAATTAGGGACTTTAATCATAAAAAATCGCAATTTGAAAATCAGAAAAAGGATTTATTAAGTCTCAAAAGCCTGAAATCCGAGACCAAAGATAAAAGACAGATCCAACTCGCTGCCAATATTGGCGGTATCGCGGATCTCCCCTCTTTAATTTCAAATGATGCCGAAGCCGTAGGCCTTTACCGGACTGAATTTGTATTTCTGGATCACAATCGAGTACCAAGCCAAGACGAACAATTTCATATATACCGAGAGGTCTTTGAAAAGTTGGGGTCTCGGCATTGTATTATTCGTACGCTCGACATCGGCGGAGACAAACAGCTCAAGGGGCTTTCAATGGATCAAGAGCTCAATCCATTTCTGGGATTGCGGGGCGTCCGACTCTGTTTGCGCGAAAAGAGTATTTTCAAAGATCAGCTCAAGGCTATTTTGCGTGCGGCCGAGGGGCATTCGATCGGTGTAATGATTCCGATGATATCAAATATTGAAGAGATTCTTGAAACCAAAAAGATTATTGAAGAGTGTAAGACAGAGCTCCGAGCCTCACATCTGAAATTTTCTAATGACTTTGAATTTGGCGTAATGATTGAAGTTCCGAGCGCTGCAATGATTGTCGATTTCATAAGCCGCCATGTTGATTTTATTAGCATTGGCACCAATGATCTCACTCAATATGTTTGCGCGGTGGATCGCCTCAATGACAAAGTTGAGAAATTGTATAATCCGTACAACCCTGGCTTTTTGAGAACGATGAACTCCATTTTGAATGCTGCTCGTAAAAATAATTTACCGGCTGGAATTTGTGGGTCTCTCGCACATTCTGATCTTCTAGTACCGGTGTTTATTGGAATGGGCGTCACCGAGCTCAGCATGACCTCGCAACATATTTTGCAAACTCGGAAGCTTGTACGAAGCCTCAACTATCAAGATTGTCAAAAACTTGCTGAAGAGGTATTGTTGCTTGAGACCACCGCTGAAATCAAAGCCAAATTAACCCAGATGACAAGCCTCCGGTGAGCTTTTTGCAGTCAATGCTTCCGTGCAACGAACTTTAAATATGACCCAATTGAAAGGCTGCCAATGACTGCAAAGATGACAATATTGAGCGCAATGACCATATTCTTTACAACGTCCGCCTTCGCCGATGACTGCGATTCGATCCGCAGTGCGATTGCCGCCTTGCCCATTGCCGGCGGCGAAGTCTTTGTCGCCAAAGGCATTTACAATTGTGGAGCTCCGATCATCATCAACCGCAGCAACGTCAGTTTACGGGGAGCAGGCCAAGATCAAGTCACCATCCGTCTCATTGACCATGTTCATGCGCCCCTGCTGATCCTTGGTGAACCCAAAACAATCTTAAATGAACACGGCAATTACGTGGCCGAACACCGAGTCAACAACATTCACGTGTCAGACTTGTCGTTTGATGGCAATCGAGCAAACCATGATCCCAGCAAAGAATGCGGCGAGAACAGCTGTGATGGTGATCCAAGCGCTGTTCGCAACAACGGCATCACCATCCGCGGAGCCAGCGATGTTGTCGTTGAAAACGTGACCGCTCATAGTATGATCTCTGGTGGCATGGTGACTGAAAAATACTGCCAGAACCTGATAGTTCATGATTTCAATTCATATGATAATTACTTCGATGGATTTGCAGGCTACGAAACTGAACAGAGTGAGTTTTACAATCTTTTCTTACACAATAATCGAGGCGCTGGAATTTCAATCGATATCAATTTTAACAACAACGTCGTCCGCGACTCAAAATTATATGATAATGGTGATGTCGGAATTTTCGCGCGAAACCTCAGCGGCAACCACTTTAATCGCCTGAGCATCCAGCGCAGCGGCAACCATGGAGTATTTTTGGCTAACGCCAATGATGCCAATTCCTGCGCACATGATAACCAATTTGATGCTGTTCTTATCAATGGTTCCAAGCGTTCTGGTTTGCGACTCAATAATGATTGCAAAGGAAATCGTATCACTGGTGCCTCGGATTTATGTGGCAACCTAGAAGGCGGTTTTAGTGAAGAAACCAAGGGAACGCTGACTGTCGAAGACAGCGTGAACTGCCGATAAATCCATTGGGTGGGGGCAAAGTGATATTTGTAAAAATAAGTTTATTATTTTCTTTTCTAATGATCGCTTTTCCAGCAAATTCACAGCAAGTCTCGCTTGCAAAGTGGATGACATCGGAGGCTGATTTTTCGCTGACACCAATGAGCCAGAACATCTCTCCGTCTGGAACCGTCCGCGGTGTCATCATCGCTTCTCCTTCACGTCAAGACCCAGACTATTATTTCCATTGGATTCGCGACTCCGCTCTGGTGATGGACACTCTACTGACACTGTCACCTGGGGCCTCCAATCAGTCACCTTGGCTTCTCCAAACTTTTGCGGATTATGCGGCATTTTCCCGTGAGCTTCAATTGACCACGACCCTAACAGGCCTAGGCGAGCCCCGGTTTAATGTCGATGGAACTGCCTTCAATGGCCCCTGGGCACGACCACAAAATGATGGCCCAGCCCTGCGGGTTCTAACGGTTTTACATAGCATTCAACGGTTCCACGCATCGACAGCCTTGTTGTCAACAATCCTGCAAACGGATTTACGCTACATCTTAACTAACTTCCAAGTGCCCTCTTTCGATCTCTGGGAAGAGGTCAAAGGTGATCATTTTTATACTCGCCTCGTCCAGATGGCCGCACTAAGAGCAGGTCTTGACCATTTCGATCCCGGCTGGAATATCCCACGCCAAGATCTACAAACCGCAATCACCAGCTTGCAAAATGATCTCGATCTGCATTGGCGTAGTGACAAAAAATACTTTAGTGCCACCCTGAATCGAGTGGAAGGTGCCGAAGCCTATAAATTCACAGATCTCGACACCGCAGTGATTTTAGGTGTGCTTCATGCAAATCTAGATTCTGATAATTTCTCAGTAAGGGATGACAGGGTTCTTGCGACGGCTTCGCAATTAGAAACTGTTTTTCTCGCAATCTATAACGTCAACGCAAATACCTATTCAACACCTTACCCAGTGGCTCCAGCCATCGGTCGCTATGCAGACGATGTTTATTTTGGCGGCAATCCTTGGTACATCACAACCTCTGCTTTCGCAGAACTTAATTACCGCTTGTCTTTAAGCCTAGCAAAAAATAAATCATATATGATTACGGAATTAAACCTGCCTTTTCTCAAAAAAGCATTAGCTCTTCGTTCAGAAGCCAATGTGATCAAACTTAAAACCGGCGTGAACTTAAAGGGGCACCCCCATTTGTTGAAACTTCTTCAACAGGGCTTAAAAGCCAGGGGTGATCTTTTCATGGCCCGTCTCCGACTACATACCCCCCCTGAGGGGGCCATGGCTGAGCAATTTGAGCGCAACGATGGGCATCCTGTTTCGGCCCGGGATTTGACCTGGAGTTATGCCAGTTTTTTAAGTGCTTTCGAGTCGCGAAAAGCACTTTCTAAATAGAAATCCAGATTTTGAGTGACATTTCCGCCGCTCCTTGATTGATTCAGGGTCTTCCGGGAGGGCCTGATGAGCTTATCGAATTTGACAAGCATCGTGTTAATCACTTTTCTCACTCTGACTGCAACTGCCGCAAAAGCTGGGAAAACCCAGATTCGCCAAAATCAACTTTGGATCGACAATCAAGCTCAGCCGCAACTCTTCGGTGCTGAGGTCCAATACTTTCGCCTCCGCGGCGGAATTGAGCGCAACATCCCCAGGGCACAAGTAATGGCACTTTGGGCGCAGGCGCTGGATCGCATGGTCGAAGCAAAAATGAATGCGATCAGCTTTTATATCCCGTGGGATTTTCACGAATACGCATCAGGCAAATTTGATTTTGATGGCACGGCTGATGAGGATAATGATGGGCGTCCCGATTATCCCTCTCGAGATTTGAAAACTTTCTTAAAGATGATCGAGGCTCGCGGAATCCATCATATTTTAATTCGCCCAGGCCCATATATCAATGCTGAATGGGGTTTTTTGGGTTTTGGTGCCGTGCCATTGTGGTTCCATCAAAAATACCCTGAAAGCCACATGCAAAACGCCCAAGGCCTGCACACCAAGCTCTATGATTATCACAACCCCGATCTTCTACGCCACACGCAGTTGTGGTTTCAAGAGTTATATCGCCAGGTCTTGAAATCAAAAATCGGTCCAGGAAAACCAATTTCATTCATCCAAATCGACAACGAAACCAACTTCATGTGGCAATCACTCTATAATCATGATTATAGTCCACCTGCCATACATCGTTATCACGAATTCTTGCAATCAAAGTATCATGATCTGGCAACTCTCAACTCCATTCATCACCGCACTTGGTCCCGCTGGGACGAGATCAGCGCTCCCACCGCCCCTGGTGCTAATATCGCCGAAGACCAAGATTGGTACCGCTTTTCCGACGAATCGATTTTTCTTTACCTACAGAAAATCCGCAAGCTTTGGGAAAACCTCGGCGTGCGCGAGCCAAACGTGATGTTTACCTTGGCAGACAGTTACAATGCCACGCAAAATGGCCTGCTGCCGAATTACCAATTGCACAACACTCCTGGATTAACGGGCTTAATGACCGTCAATCTATACCCGAAAACCTACGAAACCTCAGAGCATCCGCTGTTGAATCTGCCATTCAAAGCAGATCACGATGTCAAGGCTGCGGAAGCCGCTTCTGAACTCTATTTTGGCCGCGGCGAAAAATGGGCTATGGGTCCAGAAATCCAAGCCGGTTGGTGGCGCGGAATTGATGTGAGTTCTGAGGCCCGACAGCAAACTTATTTGACAGTTTTAGGACATGGCCTGAAAGCTATTTTCGTTTATTACTTCAATGAAGGTGACCAGTGGCAATCCGATTGGGCACAACAGCAGATCCGACCTCTGTTTGAAGATCTGAGCCGCGAGCCCCAATATGCCAATATTGCCGATAATCAATTGCCAAACGAATTTTGGCAGACCTTGCAAGACAGGGTTGATCATCGCATTTTAGTTGGCTTTGATGTTCGCTCGGTCTTACATGAAGACCAGCAAATCGCCGCACAACTTTATTTCGATGCCCCACTTGATCGTGATGCTCAACCACGCGATCACTTCTTCCAGCTCAAGGAATTGGGCGAAAAATTGATGGCCCCTTATGGCCGTTGGCTTGGTCGCGCGGTTGAAACCACAGATCCTGTTTGCCTAATCAAAGATGTGAATGATCACGTCCCCAGTGCCCTAGCTGCCATTGACAGTGTCCAAATGAACAGCGATTGGAGTGCCGGCCTCGTAGCTTATGCAATGCGAGCTGGAATCAATGTCCGTATCTTCCACTGGGGGCTAAGTCCACAATCAGAACTGAACGACTGCCGACTTATCCTCCGGCAGGACCACGGCGAAACCTCGCAAAGCTTCGCACGAACTTTGAAGAAACTCATCGTTCAAGGTCACACAGTGGTGAATTTTTTAGATGATTCTTTGGCAACACAGATCGGAGTCGCTGTCGCAAAGACGCCGCAAGCAAACATGGCTCCAGTTCGTTTGACGTTTGATGGACAGTCCTTTGCGGCAGAGTCCAGTCCCTTGTTTCACTACAGCCTGCCCCTGGCCCCACATTGCTCCTCCATGCTCATGCATGAAGCTTTAGTAACTGGTTATAGCTGTTCTATTGGCAAAGGGTCGTTTCTTCAAGTAGGCGCACTGTTTTATAATGTCTACAACTCAAACCAATATGCTCTGCTTTCTGACTTGCCGGAACGTGAGCGCTTTTTACAAAGTCTGCTGTCTTCGTTGAAAATCACGCCGGCTGTTCACGTCGATGCTGATAAAGTTGTCGCCTTCGCAAGACACGTCAACGGGGATTCGCACCTTTGGGTCACCGTCAAAAGCGCCCTGCCTCAAGCAGCACTGGTTCATGTTCAAGTTCGTGACCTTGATCCAGACCAGGAGTATTTGGTTCACAATTTATTAAACGGTGAACAACAACAGCTTTTGGGTGCAACGATTCAGCAAACTGGCTTTCCGGCACAGCTCAATAGCTTTGGCAGCACTGTCTTCTGGCTTGAACTGCACAAAAAAGCGAGCTTGCCAGACCAAACGCCAGGCCGCTGACTCAGGATTTTTCTAATTAAACCGACAAGCAAGTTGGTGAAACAGAAAAAGAATGAATTGGCGGAGATTTTAAAATGAAAACAACCTTGGCCTTTGTTGGATTTCTCTTTTTATTGGCATGTTCAACTTTCACAGCGCGACGACCTTCGTCAGAGGCCTCTTTTTTTTCAAGTAATTTCAAAAATACCGAAAAGATGGACATCGAACGCCTGAGATCAGAGGCCTTTTCCCGCTGCCAGAGTCCCTTCAAGGCACCAATTGTAGAACCTGTAGCGATTCTTGACCCTCCCAAAAACGGAGGAGCTGACGCCGAGGGAATGGTTTATCAAGAGGAACTCTCCGTAAGAACGACAAACCTTTTAGATAGAGATGGGTTCTATTTTTCGCCACGACCGCGAGCCGCCGTTAACACACTTCCCATGGAGATATTTGTCGATAATGACAAAACTGGATTTTACCAGCGCAAAACCTGGGAAGATGCAAACCCGGATTACAATTCAAATCAGATCCAGCCACCGATCTTGAAAAGTGCCATTCCGCAGGCCGGCAGAGTCCTGACGGAACTCATTATTGGCCATCGCTCCCCCCAGGGCGATTACCCACAACTCTTTGACCTTCGCTCCAGCGCTTATGTTCGCTTTGCGGGGTATCCTCCTCAAGTTACTGGGGCCTCACTGAGATTGGGTGCTCATAAAATTTTTAGTCTTGGCGGGAAAGATGAAATTAAACCGAAAGAAGATTTTCCAATTGTCCGCGCGCTTTTTGCTAGCGTGAGGGATCCAAAGACAGCAAATGCGCTTGTGCTTGTCGAGAGCGGCTTGCTTTGCGGTGCCTTAAGTATGGATATGAGTGAAGGCGAAAACGCCGAGATCTTGGTAGACAGCTATTGGTACACTCGCGACGATTTCAATTGGAAAGAAGACCCAAATACGGGACTAGTGGTATACAGCAGCATGTTGTGGAAAACCGAGAAGCAGACTCCGGAAAGAATTTCGGATGAAGCTCATGACTCTGATGTCCTAACAGTGAAGTCCGCAAGTGGTATTACTGATAGATACCCACTCGATCCACCACTGACCGGTTTGCGTGTGCGGGATCTGACAATGACGAGCGCCCAAGAACCTGTCGAATGGACCCTAGCAAATGAGGACCACGATCCTTCGCATTATGCAGATTTTCAGCCGGCTCTGGGCAACACAAATTATAATTTTCGCGCCAGCTACAAAGTGACCATCCTGGAAAGTAACATTAAAACCGGCGTGAGCCTTTACGAACAAGCCGCTGATGGAGAATACGGAGACAATATTGTCGCCGCCACAACAATTCGTCAGAACATCAAAAAAGCAAGCAGCGTTGATCAATTCATTCGGTTCAAATACAAAACCACCGCTTTCTCATTTTGAGACAGCCCTTTTTGGTTGGTCAGTGGATAGCAGGCTAACAGCCCCGACGGCCTCTTTTCGATGTGAAGCGTATATGGCCCGGCATCCCCTTTGCTTTATAAGTCCTTTATAGGAAGGACCCAGCAATGCCCAAATGGACACTGTTTCTAGCAGCATTCATATTTATACAAGAAGCCACGGCAGGGTCGCTCAATGGCAAGGGCAAGGAAACAGAAAGCTCCGCATACTGTATCGAATGTATGAAGGCAAACAATACCTCTATGGATTCACTAAAAAAATTCACTCAGGAAATGCGAAATATGACTAATGGAGCCCTCGACATCGAGATTGCTTCTGACAAAATGAACTATAACAATAAATGCAATAATTTTGCTGCGGATGGAGCAATCAACAAGTGGGGGGCTGTAATTAATAAAGAAATTAGCCGACCAAAGTATTCAAGTCTCCTCACTGAGGGCCCTAAAGATATTATAAAATATTGTCCTAATTTTGATTCCATGAGCATACAAGAAAGAAAAGCATTGAATATTCTTATCCTCACCGCAATGGCGCATTATGAAAGCTCATGCAACTTTCGCGAGAAGGCCACTGGACCAAATGGCACGGCGGCAGGACTTTTACAGCTCCACAAAGGAAGGGAGCAAAATTATTCGTCAGGATGCCGTAAAGGCGACTCTAAAAGTCCTGAAAGATCATTGATATGTGGCCTTTCCATGATTAACGATCAAATCAATCGCGGCGAAAATCTCTTCAGCTCTAATTCATACTGGGAAGTTTTACGTCCAGCTGGCAGATCCAGAAAAGCTAAAAAAATTATGGCCACAATTGCGCAATTTCCATCTTGTTCACTAAACACAGACCTAAGAGTCAGCGGCGCGAAGCGTAAGGCAAAAAATCTTTTCGCGCAAAAGTAGCCTAAGTCTAAAATTCTGCTAAGCTTTAATCTATGAAAAGCTTTGCAGAATTTTGGCCATTTTATCTCAAAGAACATTCCAATCCCTTAAACCGACGCCTTCATTTCGTCGGCACTTTTTTGGCTCACATCATTTTGATTTATAGCATTGCAACTCAACAATGGGGTCTCCTTTGGATAATTCCCATATTAGGTTACGGCTTTGCCTGGGTGGGACATTTTATTATTGAAAAAAACCGTCCAGCGACTTTCAAATACCCTGTTTGGAGTTTGATGGGTGATTTTAAAATGTTCTACTGGATGCTTCTGGGTAAGCTGAAGTAACTATGAAAAATAAAATCGAAAAAGTGATCTCTGAAGCCTCTCTGATACTTCTGGATAAAAAAGTTGAAATTGAAAAATCCATTATTTGCATTCTCGCTCAAGGTCACTTATTGATTGAGGATGTTCCCGGCGTCGGCAAAACCACCTTGGTGCAACTTCTTGCCAGGTTGATGGGGCTACAAAGCTCTCGTGTTCAGTTCACCAACGATCTTTTGCCTGCTGATGTCCTCGGCAATATGATTTATGATAGTGACGCTAAAAATTTTAAATTCCATAAAGGACCTATTTTTGCGCAGCTGGTTTTAGCCGATGAACTTAATCGCGCCAATCCCCGCACGCAAAGCGCTTTGCTGCAAGCAATGGAAGAGGCGGAAGTGACCCTCGATGGAAGTCACTACCCATTACCTGAACCTTTTTGTTTGATTGCAACACAAAATCCGCGCACACAAATTGGAACATCCCCTTTGCCAGAAAGTCAGCTGGATCGTTTTTTAATGAGCTTAGAGCTTTCTCACGCCAATCCTGATGCGGAAAAAAAAATCATCCAAGGCCTAGATGCCCGTGAAAAGCTTAAGCATGTGCAAGCAGTTTTAAGCTCCCGCGATATAATTGAGATGCAAAAGGCTATCGAAGAAATTCACATCGCCGACAAAGTCGCAATTTATATTAGCAACTTGTTACAGAGAAGCCGTCAAAAAGGCCAGACACCCCTTTCCATTCGCGCGGGCATGGCTCTCGCCAAGGCTGGACGGGCCTGTGCCTATTTGGCCGACCGCGATTACGTCCTTCCCGACGATATTCAAAAAATTTCCATTGAAGTCCTGGCTCATCGTTTGGGCGGGCTCGAAGGTGTTTCAAAAGGACGAGGTCTCGCCCATGAGCTTCTTCATGAAGTTGAAGTCATCTCCTAGGTTTCGTGAAAAACGCGGAAAAACATATATTATGCCCACTCTTTATGGAGCGAGTTTCGGTCTTGTTTGCCTTTTGCTTTTTGGCATCGCTTTTGCGAGTACAAATAATGCGGTGTATTTTTTATGTTTTTTCATGGCCGCCCTGGGTAGCCAGAGCTTGGTTCACACCAATAGCAATACAGAAAAAATCGAAATCACACACCTCAGAGCTGAAGATTTTTTCGCCAACGAACCCAGCGCTATTTACGTAAATGTTTATAACCCCACACAAAGGGATCTACAAAATATACAATTTAAATTCTCAGAAAATTTTCAAACCTCGGTCGAAAAAATTAAAAAAGGCGAGCGGCAGGAAATCATAGTGCCCTACACAACTGTGAATTTCGGATTTCTACAAATTCCTAATTTAAATATCTCCTCTGATTTTCCATTCCACTTTTCGCGTAGCTGGAAAAAATATTATAGCGACCTCACTATTTGCGTTTACCCAGCAAAAAAAGGTTTCTCACAATTTGCAAAGGCCGCTTTTATTCAGAGAAGTCCGGAATCCCAAAGCCTTGATGATTTTAAAGGCCATCGCGAGTATCAAAAGACCGATTCCCCTCGAAGTATTGATTGGAAAGTTTCAGCCCGGATGCAAAAGGCTATGGTTAGGGAATATGACCCACAAGATTCCCGCAAGATCACTTTACGTTGGGAGGATTGTCTTCAAACGCTGGCGAGTGAAAAAAAATCGCAACTTAGTCTTTGGATCGACTTGGCCGAAAAAAATAATTATTCCTACGCCCTTGAGCTGCCAAACAGGTCTCTGCCCTTTGGAAGTGGCCCTCAGCATAGAACCCTGTGCCTGAGGGCTTTGGTATGAGCTCTTGGCGTCTGATTTTCGCCCTTGGGCTGGCGATATTCTTAGTAGGTCTCGAAGTCGAAGTTTGGGTTTTAGTCACGGGAATGTTCTTTGTCGCATGGAAGGCCGCCATTGAACTCTGGAAACTACAGAAGCCTCCCCGCTGGTTCACCAACTTTTTAACAGTGATATTTTTGACAATTCTCATTTTAAAATACAGGACAGTTCTTAGCCAAGAAGCCTCTTCGAGTTTTCTGACTCTACTCACAAGCTTAAAACTTCTTGAAGAGCGCAGCCTGCGCGATCAGAAATTTTTATTTCTTTTAGGTTTTGTTCTAATTTCATCTTTGTTTTTATTCTCCATAGAGACTCCCGCCCTGGTCGGTGGACTTTGTTGTTTCTTCCTGTTATGGAGTGCCCAAAATCAAAAAATCAATTATACTTTGAATTTTTTTAAATCTTTACCATTAGCTTTGCTCTTATTTTTATTTTTTCCACGACTGCAAAACCCCTTTGGTCTTCAGGGGCTAAGCCCCACCCAAGGGTCCACGGGGTTTTCTGATGAGCTCAATCCAGGAAGTATCTCTAAAATACAAAACTCCAAAGAAGTCGCATTTCGCGTTCAGTTTAGCGACAATAAAAAATACCGCACTCATGATCAGTACTGGCGTGGCCAGGTCCTGAGTCTCTCGGATGGTCTGCGCTGGACCAAGGGCAATCCCCCCACTATGGTTAGAACTTTTAAAAAACTCTTGCGGCCTGGCTATGAGGTGACCCTTGAACCCCAAGGAAAAAAATGGATTTTCGTTTGGGATCCCACCAGTGAAATACAGACAATCCGCTTCCCTTTTGTCTTTAAAAAAGGAAATTACTTCGAGAGCGTGTCCCCAATCTATGAACGCGTAACATATCAAGGCGAATTTGCCGACGAAACCAGCCCCCAATTCGCGGAAAAATCAGATCTTCAAGTTCCAGAAGTTGCTGAAAGTGTTCGCCAACTTGCCAACTCTTTTATTGCAAAATCGACAAACCGCGAAGCCCTTGCTGAAAGCATTCTTAGTTATTTTCGGGCGCAGAAGTTTGTATATAGCAAAAATCCCGGGGGCTTGAGTAATACTTTGGAGAATTTCTTGTTTAAAAGCAAGAAGGGCTACTGTGAGCACTATGCCGCGAGCTTTGCGACCCTCCTACGTCTGGCCCATGTTCCCGTCCATGTGGTCACTGGGTATCAAGGTGGTGAATTCAACGCCTATGGAAATTTTTGGAAGTTCACCCAATCAGACGCTCATGCGTGGACTGAATACATGAATGAAAATAATCAATGGGTACGCGTAGATCCCACCAGCGTAGTGGCTCCAGAGCGTTTGGAACTTGGTGGAGCATTATTTGAAGATCTCCCCGAAGAATGGATTGGACAGAACAAAGCCCTAGACTTTTTAAAATCCCGCGACGCTTGGTGGATCCAGGCTCGAGAAAAAGCTCTGCAAAGTCTTGAGAGTCTAAACTATGACATGGTGCTGTTCTTGATTAATTTTAACCTCGAAAAACAAAAAGAACTTTTTAGTAAATATATTTATTGGATTGTGAGCCTGGGAGTTTTATTATTACTGCCCTTCTTGCTTTATTCCTTCTATCAACGCAAATCTCAAAGTTATGCCGAGTGGTTGCTATGGGAGCTAGAAAAAAAAGCTGAAAAACTAAATCTGCATCGAGAGTCCTCGGAAACTCTTCGTCACTTTGTCATGAGATGGTCTGCTGAAAAACCCGATCAAAAACTAAGCTTGCTAGCTTTACTCAAAATTTACGAAACTGAGGAGTATTCTGTGGCCTCTCCACAGACTTCGCATCAAAAAATCCTTCACCTTTTGAAAGAGCTCACACTCTAGAATCTTAATGCGATCTCTTCGAAAGATAATAATCCCAAGTGCCGTCGTAGATCCTAAGTTTATTTTTATCTAGCTCAAACACACGAGTCGTGATTTCACGCAAAAAATGCCGATCATGGCTTACGATCATCACTGTACCTGGGAAGCTTTTAATCGCCTCAAGTAAAACTTCCCGAGAAACGATGTCCAAATGATTGGTTGGTTCATCCAGAACTAAAAAATTTACAGGTTTTGCCAAGATTGTTGCCAACACCACGCGACTCTTCTCGCCACCAGATAAGACAGAGATTTTTTTATCAGCCTCATCTCCACTGAATTTAAAAGCTCCTAAAAGATTTCTCACAAAACCTATACTTGAATTCGGAATACGTGAATGAACTTCCTCTATAATCGTGGCCTTGGGGTCAAGAACATCCAAGGAGTTTTGACTGAAATACCCCATGGAGATAGAGGCTCCCAGGGCAAACTGCCCGTCAGAAGCTTCAACTTGTCCGGTAATAATTTTAAGCAAAGTGGATTTGCCAGCTCCATTGACTCCAACCACAGCGACACGATCCATACGTTTTACAAGAGCTTTAGCATTGGAAAAAACAAGTTTCTCTTTGCCATTGTCTTGCTTCCAAATTTTTGTAAGACCTTCGAACTTCGCCACCTCATCGCCTCCACGCGGCGGCTCTGCCCATACAAATTTGATGGCCTTTTCTTCATCAGGGATTTCAATGCGATCAATTTTCTCTAATTTTTTTACTCGCGACTGAACTTGAGCAGCATGGGAGGCTCGTGCTGCAAAACGAGCAATAAATTCTTCTTCTTTTGCCAGCATATCATCTTGACGTTTTGCCGCAGCGATAAGTTGTTCAAAACGAATTGCTTTTTCTTTTTCATAAAAATCATAGTTGCCACTATAAGTAGTGATGGCTTTGTTCGCAACCTCAACCACTTTTGAAACCAGTCGATTTAAGAAATCGCGATCATGACTTGTCATTAAAAGTGCACCCTTGAAGTTCGTCAGCCATTCCTCAAGCCAAACTATAGATTCTAAATCTAAATGATTGGTCGGCTCATCCATTAATAGCACCTCTGGATTTAGAACTAGGATCTTTGCCAGCGCTATACGCATCTTCCAGCCACCACTAAAACTCTCAGTGGGGCGATCATGATCCTCAGGCCCAATGCCAAGACCAGTAAGGATCTCGGCCGCTCGTGTATCTAAGTCATAACCACCGAGACGTTCAAACTCAGCCAGCGTTTCGCCGTAATTCTCAAGCAGTTTAGTCATCTCGTCATCGCCCATGGGAATCGTAGCTGAATCCTCAAGTCGCTTCTCATAGTCTTTAAGCTTAGCTGCCAACTCTGGCAGCTTACCTGCTGCGGATTTCACCTCTTCAAGCGCTGAGCGCCCCCTCATTTCCTCAATATTTTGAGAAAAATAGCCAATAACTGTTTTATCTGACTTGGAAATCAAGCCCTCGCAGCCTTCTTCACCCGTAATGACCCTAAAAATCGTGGTTTTGCCGGCTCCATTTGGACCGACGAGACCAATTTTTTCGCCATCATTAATCTGAAAAGACGCATTTTTGTATAAAATCTTACTGCCATATTGTTTAGTAATATTTGAGAGATGGATCATGTTGCAGAAGATAAATGCTTTCGCGTCTAGAAGCAAGACGGCGGCTGAATAAAATACAGGTTTCATTATTTTAAGGCGGTTGGCCTGAAAATAGTTTAAATTGGCGTTTTCTATTCGAAAGGCTTCTATGCATCCCACTTCCAACTCAGATTCTCCTCAGGCATCTTCTTCATTTGAAACCTATGGCCTCAGTGAGGCACTCATCAAGGCTATGAATGAGATGGGCTTCACTTCCCCTACTCCAATCCAAGCTCAGGCCATTCCTCTGCTTTTAGGCGAAGCCCAAGACATGATTGGCCTTGCCTCTACTGGAACCGGAAAAACGGCAGCCTTCGGTATCCCTCTAATAGAAAAAATTGATGCAAATTCAAAAAGTGTCCAAGGACTTGTTTTGAGCCCCACTCGTGAGTTGGCAATGCAGGTCTCTGATCAATTGCAAAAGTTAGGAAAATATAAGGGAGTCCGTGTTGTTACCATTTATGGAGGATCTAGCTATCGCACTCAATTAGAAGGCGTCAAAAGAGGTGCGCACATTGTTGTGGCAACTCCTGGACGACTTGTTGATTTCTTGGAACAAAAAGCAGTGGCACTCAATAACGTAAAAACACTTGTTTTAGATGAAGCCGATGAAATGATCAGTATGGGTTTTAAAGATGATTTAGAGTTTATTTTAAAAAACACCCATAATGAAAACTCTGTCGCCTCAGGCCGCGCGGCATGTAAGACCTGGCTGTTTTCAGCAACCATGAGTCGCGACATCCGTCGTGTCGCCGATGCTTACTTGGAAAAACCACAGATGATTGAGGTGGCAAAAACCCAAGGCATGTCTGATCTCGTTAAACAAAGCTACTACACTGTTAAAGACGAGCATAAAAACGAAGTTATCAGTCGACTTTTACAAATCCATGACGATTTCCATGGCATCATCTTCTGCCAAACTAAAATGGAAGTGATCGAGCTTGAAGACAAACTTCAACAACGCGGTTTTTCAGTAGCCTCTCTTCATGGTGACAAACAACAGCGCGAACGCGAAATCACTCTTAAAAAATTCCGTACTGGCGAAACCAAAGTCTTGGTTGCAACAGATGTTGCTGCTCGTGGATTAGACGTTAAGGATCTTACTCACGTTATCAATCACTCTTTGCCATGGGATGTGGAATCTTACATTCATCGCATCGGTCGTACTGCCCGCAATGGTAAAGAAGGCTCCGCAATTAGTTTGATCAATCCTCGCCAAGTCAGTTCTCTTCGTCGTCTGCAAAACGTGACCAAGAAGAACTTGGAAAAAGGCAAAGTTCCCACTGCAGATGAAGTGGCATTGATTCGCCTGCAAAAATTTATGGGCAAATTGGCTGTGGTAATGACCGACGGTCGTAAATACAAAATTGCACTTCAGATGTTCACTGAGCTGGTACAAAAAGATAAGTCTGGCTTATTAAACCTAGCTTCTCCGGAATTGCTCGCTCGCGTAATCACAGCTCTTCACCCTGAAATGTTGGCTGAAAAAGATTATGATTTGGACTTCATGAAAGGCGGCCTTGAACAGCGCACAGGCCGTCGTGACGAGGGCGACCGCGAAGGTCGCACTTTGAGTGGTGGGTATCGCAATGATTCCCGCGGAGGAGGCTACTCAAGCCGTCCTCGACGTGAAAACACTCGCGAGGCTTTTGCTCCTCGACGTGAAAACACTCGCGAGGCTTCTGCTCCTCGACGTGAAAATACCCAAGAGGCTTTTGCTCCTCGGCGTGATCGTGGGCCTCGTTTTGACGGTTTTGATTTTGGATCTGGAGGCAGTGAAAAAAAACCTCGCACCAGCGATCATCCAGGGATCAAGCGCCATCGCAGTGGGAGTAGCATCATAAAGCGCCGACCAGCGACCGACAATCCTTAGAAATTAGCCTTATAACTTTTATTTTTTGCATCGAAAGCCCTTTACTGCGAGCTTTAAGACATCTGGAACCTCATGTTTTTTCGGTTCAATACGTGTGTCTCTGAAGTACTTTATGGTTTCTAGTACATCGCCACATTTGAACTGGGCTAGCCAAGCGGGGTCTCCATCTTCTGGGTAGTCGGCAAGTTCGCGAAAATTGACCCTGACGCCATTGAGTTTAGTTTTTTTGTCGTGCCTTTTTGGCTCCACATCGGCATGAAGAGCATAGTCACCGACACTACCATACCTTATGTGCCAAATTCCTAAAGAAGATTTTTTACAGGATTTACTTGGTGAAAAACTGACAAGCTCCTGATTTCCGGCTGACCTTAGAGAGTGTACCCCCCAACACTCAGGGTACAGAATAGATATGTTCGGGTTAAAGCTGTGTGTCCAAATTTTTTGCCCCTTCTGCGGGACAATGTTCTTCCTCGATACGGGGTTTTTTTCTGTTTTTCCGTGCTCTCTACCAAAAGCAATCGGGAAATATAATAAGACCGCTATCTGTAAAAATGAAACTACCAATTTACTTCTCGTCTTCATGCGAGCCCCTATCCTGCTTATCCTTATCGTGATCACTATCAAGTTCTTGGATAATGTCTTTGATTTGAGAGATCACTTCTCTTTGACTTAACCAAAAGTCTCCACTAGCTGTGTAATCGCGAATCGTCATTCGTTGGATTTCCTCGATGAGCTCATGTAAAGAATGAACGGCTTTTTTAGAATAATTCGAATTTAGTAATTTTTGAATTTTCAAAAATGATTCCGTTTCTACTTTTATTTTTTGCATCGAAAGCCCTTTACTGCGAGCTTTAGGACATCTGGAACCACATGTTTTTTCGGTTCAATACTTTTGTCTCTGAAGTACCTTATGGTCTCTAGCGCATCGCCACATTTGAACTGGGCCAGCCAAGCGGGGTCTCCATCTTCGGAGTAGTCAACAAGTTCACGGAAGTTTACCCTGACTCCATTGAGTTTAATTTTTTTACTGAGTCTTTTCGGCTTCTCATAAGTGCGAGGAGCCTGGTCACCATCATCACCATATACAATGTTCCATCTTCCTAAAGAAGATTTTTTGCAGAATTCACTTGGAGAAAAACTGACATGCTCTTGGCTTCCGCTGTATCTCATAGAATCCACATCCCAGCACCCAGGATAAGCAATAGAAATATTAGGGCGGAAACTGTGTACCCAAACACTCCCCCCCCCCTGCCGCGGGACAATGTACATACTCGGTATAGAGTTGCTTCCCGTTTTTCCAACTTCACTACCAAAAGCAATCGGGAAATAAAATAAGACAGCTATCTGTAAAAATGAAACTACCAATTTACTTCTCATCTTCATGCGAGCCCCCGTGATGTTTATCCTTATCTTGATCACTATCAAGTCCTTGGATAATGTCTTTGATTTGAGAGATCACTTCCCTTTGACTTAACCAGAAATCTCCACTGGCTGCGTAATCGCGAATCGTCATTCGTTGGATTTCTTCGACGAGCTCTTGTAAAGAATGAACGGCTTTTTTATAATAATTCGAATTTAGTATTTTTTGAGTTTTCAAAAATGATTCTGCTTCTACTTTTATTTTTTGCATCGAAAGCCCTTTACTGCGAGCTTTAAGACATCTGGTATCACATGCTTTTTCGGTTCAATACGTTTGTCTCTGAAGTATCTTATGGTCTTTAGCGCATCGCCACATTTGAACTGGGCTAGCCAAGCGGGGTCTCCATCTTCGGGGTAGTTAGCAAGTTCACGGAAATTGACCCTAACTCCATTGAGTTTAATTTTTTTACTGAGTCTTTTTGGCTCCACATAGGCACCAGGAGCATGGTCACCGGCACTACCATACACTATGTACCATCTTCCTAAAGAAGATTTTTTGCAGGATTCACTTGGAGAAAAACTGACAAGCTCCTGATTTCCAGCTGACCTTAGAGAAACTATCTCCCAGCACTCAGGGTACAGAATAGATATGTTCGGGTTAAAGCTGTGTGTCCAAATTTTTTGCCCCTTCTGTGGGACAATGTTCTTACTCGATACAGAGCTTTTTTCTGCTTTTCCAACTTCACTACCAAAAGCAATCGGGAAATAAAATAAGACTGCTATCTGTAAAAATGAAACTACCAATTTACTTCTCATCTTCATGTGAGCCCCTGTCATGTTTATCCTCATCTTGATCACTATCAAGTCCTTGAATAATGTCTTTGATTTGAGAAATCACTTCCTTTTGACTTAACCAGAA
>JANMPT010000037.1:0-5611 GCA_031370005.1 Bdellovibrionales bacterium
GCCTCAACTAAAAGCCGAAGAAGACTTTATGAGGACTCTGATTTCCGGAAAATACTCTGAAGTAAAAGCTCGTCTAACAGATCCAAAAAATCAAAAAATTCTTGAGAATAAAAAAATTCAGTATGTTGCTCGGGATAAAACTTTAGGCTCCAAAACACCAGTAATCATTTTGAAGGATCTTGGCAATAAGTTCTCTATCGTTCGTGTTATTGTCGAATAAAATATTCGAAAAACTATTTCATCAGGCTCAGCAAGATAACAGTAATTTTTTGATTCGTATAAAAGCTGATCGCCGAACCGAAGATGAGACCACAACAATAAATCAAGCCCTTAAAAAAGCGAAAGTAAGGGGGCAACATAAGGTCATTTATTTTGATAAAAATGACCTTGAAGTACAGGCAACATTAGCGGTCAAGTTTGAAAAAATCACAATAAAATCAAGCTTTGGTAGTAAAGCAAAAAACTATCCTGACATAACAGCCATATTTATTCATGCCAAAGAAATATCCAATACTGGTGGGGACCGCGAGCCGATAGATTGGAAACTTATTACAAATTTACCTGTAAAAATAGTTACTGATGCCGCTGAAAAACTTCACTGGTATTTATTACGTTGGAAAATTGAAGTCTTTTTTAAAATTTTAAAATCTGGTTGCGAAGTAGAAGACGCGAAACTCAGGACAGCAAAGGCTCTTTGTAAATTAATTGCCATCTATAGCATAATGTCTTGGTGGGTTTTTTGGATGACAATGCTAAATCGCGAAAGCCAAAGTGTATCGCCAAATCTGGCTTTATCAGAGATAGAATTGAAGATTTTAGATCATCTGAAGCCAGATAAAAAAATCACAAAGAATACTCTTTCAAAATATATTTTGAAGATTGCTAAGCTTGGTGGCTATTTGGCCAGGTCTTCAGATCCACCACCAGGCAACAATGTCCTATGGCGTGGACTACAGCGACTAACTGAAATTCAAATCGGCGTTAAGATTGGAATGAAACTTGTGTGTAATTGAAAGCTAGGTTGATGGGTTACAAAGAAAATGATGGAACGAAGACTAAATGCTAGCAGCAAGCTCAAGAGTTGAGAAGAAAGCACTGGGAACAAGGAACGTCGCCTTCAGCAGACTTGTTGACTTAAACTCTGACCCAATTTGTGCTGGGGTTGCTCGGACAGGACAATAGTGAAAATTTTTCACCAATATTGTGAATGTTTTGTTTATATAGTAAAATCTCTGCCTGGCATTCATTTAAGATTGCCCCAGAGGAAATGAGGGATCTATGTCAAAAAAATTGAAAACACCTGCAAAGCAAATTTGTTCAAAGGGCGTAAAAATATTAAGTGCTCTTTTTGCTTTGGCACCTTTTGCGGTAAAGGCAGATGAAGCTAAGCCTGTTTTAAATGAAAAGTTCATTTCCTCCAGCGAGGCATTTCAATCATTGCTGCCAGGTCAAAAAATTTCGGTCTCAATAGGCGTTCAGGAATATGCTATTTATCATTCTGTTTTGACAGCTATCTTAAATAAATTAGAACCTGGTAACGAAAACCTTCCGATTGGGATCAGAATTCATGAAGAATCAAAAACTATTGATTTTAGTTCTCTTGACCACATCACTATTCGCATTCCTCTTGATAGAATTTCAGAGGCACCACCCAATCTCACAAAAGTTACTAACTAATTTATTTAAAATGGTGAATTGTATGCAGGCCAGTGACACTCCGGATGATTCGACACTTGAATTCTTTTTCACTGATGAAAAAGTGCCAATTTCGCTTTCACCGTTAAATTCTGATTATTGGGGCAATCTCATCGTCATGGAACAAGTGGTTGGCACTTTAATAAAATACGGCGGTCAAGGTGTTTATGAACCGTATTTGGCTAAGGAATGGCGAACTTCGAAAGATGAGAAAAGCTGGTCTTTCTATTTTTATCCAGGGCTAAAAACTGAAGATGGTTATTTAATTGATGCCGCATCTTTTGCGACTTGCCTAAAACGCCAATTAAAGATCTATGCCAAAAGTGCAACTCCTCCGACTTTTTCTAGTCTAGTTGGATGGGAGCAATTTATTGACGGTGATGACAACGCGTTAGGAATTAGTGTTAAATCTGATGGTGCTCTTAATTTCCAGTTTACTCAGAAACCGTCAGGATTTCTTGAATTTCTATCCATGCCGTATTTTGGATTTTTCAGTCCAGCGGATTACTCTGGGGAAAAATGGAAGGACGAACATAAGATTAATTCCTCAGGCGCATATGCAGTCAAAGAAGCCAGTGAATTTAAAGTAGCGTTGCGCGCACGAGAAGGTTGGCATACCCTCAGGAAGGCGGCACCACGAGAGGTACTGCTTAGTTTTTCTTCCTTGGATGATTCTATTGCCGGGAAAAGCAAGTTTAAAATTCTCTCTCTCAGAGACGGCCATGTTCACCAGAAAAAAGAGTATGTCTCCTTCAATAGTACGCCGACACTATTGACGTCCTTTGTCCTGAGCCCTTTTTTACCTCCTTTTAATGAATTGAACATGAGGAAGGCATTTCAGACTGTCGTGAGAGATATTTCAAAAAAAATCAAAATCCAGGGGACGACGTTTAAAAAGACCGATTTTTTCTATGATGTCTTTGGCCAATTTCAATTGAGTAGTGGGGAAGTGGTCGCTGCGGTATCGTTGCTAAAAAAGTACAAGACCACCAAAATTAAAATTTTTAGGCAAAAACTGACAACGCCTGAGGATGTCAATTTCTTCGATAAAATTCTTACTGAGTTTGCAGATAAAACAGGTTGGACGTTCGAAGTTATTACGCCTCAGACAGCAGGTAAAGACTGGATGAAAAAAACCTTTTCCAATAAAGAATTCCCGATCCGGATTGGTAGAGTTGATACCGGTGGCAGTCCAGAAAATTGGGTTGTTGATATGATGTTTTGCTCTGATCTTGGCGTGTCGTTTCCAGATGATAAAGGTTCTGTCTGCAAGGTCGTAAAGGATTATCAGAATGACAAATTTAGGGATTTAAAAGGCTATTGGCAAGCAATGCATAATGCGATTGAAGAAAGCGCGATTGTTGTTCCGATGTCTCGGAATGGGTTTTCATGGCTTATGACTAAATCAATTTCTACAGAAACGCTTTCTCCAACCATGAACGTACCGCGATTTGACCTTTTGGAATTGAAGCGATGAAACTTCATCCAAAAACCATTCCGGATATTAAACGTCTAGAGGAATCACCAATCGTTGTTGATGGTCAAAACGTTGGTTGGCATGTTTCTGCGATTGGCTCAAAGGGCGCTTTAGGCGGCGGATTAAGCACGGAATTAGAAACTGCTAAACGGATCGCTATCGCTGAGACCATCGAGCGTGAGGTGGTTCGCCAAATTAATGACTCTGATTTGAAATCGCTGTTTATGTTGGATAAATACCCCACTTCATGTGGTTTTGCCGCAGGATTTGAGTCTAAAGCCACCAGGCTAAGGGCAATTTCAGAAGCTGTTGAACGATGGGCTTGGTCCAAGTGGATTGATGATGGATTTTTGCTTCCTTCTCTGAAAGTTACGAGAAATGAACTTCAACCTTTGGAAAGGTATTTTTTTGACTCATTCGATGAAGTTCTTTTTTACTCAATTACTATTAAGACAGAGTTAATTCCAAATTTCCTGCCGGCAGTTGAGTTCGGTGTGGTATTGGGAGTGAAGGGCTCTGGAGTTTTTCCAGGTTCGCGGATCGCGACGCGAAAAAGCGACCTGTGGCAGCATTCTCTAATAGAGGCTTGGCGGCACATGCATATTTTTGGTCAAAATTTAAATCGAGAGCAGTTGGAATTTCCTGTGGATAGAATCGTATTTTTTGGAAAAAATTGCCAGTCAGCGCTTTTTCAGATTGAATCGGCTAAAAATGACGATTGGCCCAAACCTGAGCAGTTGCTGGTTAAACAATTTAAAACGCAGGACGAAAATGTTTTTGTTTGGCGCAGTCTAATGAAAGATTATGTCGGATGGGAAAAAAATAATAAAACTCGATTCGTTTATTAGTCTTAAAGGGCAAATAGCTATTTGGCTGCGAATTTATTCTGTCGAATTGGCAAGTTGTGCAATTGCCTTGGTGTTGGCTCAATCCATTGTTTACTTCTTTGAATATACTAGTAATAAAAATACTGAAATAACCGTTGAAACACTTCTTAATAAGAACGATATCTCTGCCAATCCCTACCGAGTTGCGCAGGAAATTGAAAATCTTGAAACCTTGGGAGTGTTAAGCTGCGCCAAGCTAAATATTAGTGGCGACCCTTCCAGCTACTTGGATATGACCTATAAAGAAAATTGCCAAAGTGCTAGCATTTTCGCCAAACGTAGCAGAGTTGGCTTTGATGTCCATTCAATCAGTGGCCAAAACTGGCATATTGAAGCTGACGTGAATTTAAAAGTCGAGACCCAGCTGTTGCTCCTATTAATTCGGATATTGATTTTGTCATTATCAGTCGTACTGGCGAGGCTCTTCAGATGGAAAATGGCAGAGACTATGCGGCAAAAGGATATTGAAATTTCTAGAATTGAAGGAATCGCCATAATGGCGAAACAAGTTGCTCATGACATTCGCTCTCCTTTATCTGCGCTTAATATGGTCTCAAGTACATTAACCGATGTTGCGGAAGAAAAACGCATACTGATTCGGAATGCTGTTCAGCGAATTAATGATATTGCAAATGATTTATTAAAAAAAGGAACGCAATCAATGTCAGCAAATGGCACGAACCCTGGACTATCATTAGAATCCAGCGAGCCATCATCCCGAAAAGAAATAGTTTTACTCCCGGCATTAGTTGACAGTCTTGTTTCGGAAAAACGGATTCAGTTTCGAAATCAGTTAAACGTTCACATTGAGTCAGATTTGACGAGTAGTTTTGGCTCCTTTACGCTTGCAGACAGAAAAGAATTACAGCGACTGATGTCAAATTTAATTAACAACTCCGTTGAGGCTTTTCTCGACAATACGGGAGAGGTCACCGTCGCTGTGCGAGGGTATAAAAAAATCATTCAACTTATTATCAAGGATAACGGTCGAGGCATTCCCACCGAAGTTTTGGAAAAATTAGGAACTGTCCGCGTGACCCATGGAAAAGAGGGCACGCAAAGTGGCAGCGGACTTGGTGTATATCATGCGAAGAAAAGTATTGAAGCGATCGGCGGTCGATTTAGCATCACTTCGCATGTGGGATTAGGAACGCAAATTGACATTCAACTCCCGAGGGCTCCCACTCCCCCGTGGTTTTTAGATGAAATTAAATTAGATACTGGTACTGAAATAATGTGTCTCGATGATGATTTGACTGTTCACCAAATCTGGATGGGTCGCCTGGCAAACCTTCAGGGAAGCGAAAAGAATATCGAAATCAGAAGTTTCTCTTTGGCGACTGAGTTTCTGTCTTATTTTAGAGAGAGTTTGACAAAATGGAGAGCTTGGCAATGGCCTGGCTGTAAAGGCAGCCGCTATTAATATAAATGAAAACGCTCAGCGCGCGCCTGCCTCTGCGGACACAAGTCTGCTTGGTTCTGATACCCGCCCTGGAAGTCTTGCCCTTAGGAGGTCAACGGACCGTCCTGACCTACAAAACAATGTGCCTCA
>JANMPT010000039.1:0-81760 GCA_031370005.1 Bdellovibrionales bacterium
TGCCATTACAATTCAATAATATGCGATAGTAATTTCGCTTGCGGGTTTTTTGGGCTGTGATAAATTAATATTTAGTTATCAATGTTCCGCGTTCGATGTTCCTAGAGTTTTGGTTTGCTCGTGGCTTCCGCGGTCTTAGAACCCTGGAGGTATTCATGGGTAAAAAGTTATATGTAGGAAATCTTCCATACTCAGTAGACGACGAAAGTCTTCACCACAAATTTTCTGAATTTGGGACTGTTTCTTCGGCAAAAGTTATCACGGATCGTGAAACCGGTCGTAGCAAAGGCTTTGGCTTTGTCGAAATGGACTCTGACTCTGATGCAGACATGGCTATAGATAAATTAAATGGCGCACAAATGGATGGTCGCGCGATTAATGTTTCTGAAGCTAAGCCTCAAGCTCCGCGCGAAGGCGGTGGCCGTGGTGGTTTCGGCGGCGGCGGGCGCAGCGGCGGAGGTCGTGGCGGCGGTGGCGGCGGAAGATACTAAGTCCTACAATTTTGCTGTCTGATGACAGAAAATTACACGCTTGGACTTGTCTGCAAAGTCTCATATAGAGTCTCATGAAATCCATGAGACTCTATATATTATTTACTACTTTTTTATTTATCAGCTCTCTTTCTTTTTCACAGGCACCTGATCCTAAAACACTTATTATAATTGGTGATTCACTTACTGAAGGTTTGGGGGTTTCCAAGGACAGTGCCTATCCTGCGCTCATAGAAAAAAAAATCAACGAGAGTGGTAAGAAGAATTGGGTCGTTATCAATGCTGGAATCAGCGGCTCAACGACGGCCTCTGTCGTCAGTCGCATGAAGTGGCTTTTTAAGTCAAAACCAAGCCTTCTTTTGATAGTAATGGGAGCCAATGATGGCTTGCGCGGTCTTAAAATTGAAGAGAGTGAGAAAAATCTTTCTCAAGCCATCGAATATGCTCAAGGGCAAAAAATTCCAATAATTTTAGGAGGCCTCTATATTCCGCCTAACTATGGGAAAGACTATACGCTGAAATTTAAAAAAATGTACAAGGATCTATCAAAGAAATACAAAGTACAGCTGATCCCTTTTGTCCTCGATAAAGTGGCGGGGGATCCAAAGTTTAATCAAACTGATGGCCTTCATCCCAACGAGGCTGGTCATAAAATTATTGCAGAAACGGTTTATCAAAAAATTAAAGGTCTCTTATGAGTTTGCAGATCAGGAATCTTCAGAAGGCTTTCAATCAGGGTGAAGACAGAGTCACCGTTCTTGGGGGACTTAATGTGGATATTAAAAACAGTGAAGTGGTCGCTATCGTAGGGCAATCCGGAAGCGGCAAATCCACCTTATTATCATTGCTCGCAGGGCTAGATCGCGCAGACGCCGGTGAGCTAATGGTAGATGGCGTGAATATCAGCGCCATGAATGAAAAGCAGATCACAGAATTTCGTGGTCAAAACATAGGAATTGTTTTTCAGCAGTATCACTTGGTTTCGCATTTAACGTCTTTAGAAAATGTAATGCTACCGATGGAGATTCTGGGGCGACCAGAAGCTGAATCTCATGCCCACGCTTTGCTGAAAGAAATGGGCCTTGAACATCGAATAAACCAATTTCCGAGTCGTATGAGTGGAGGCGAGTGTCAACGGGTCGCCATTGCGCGGGCCTTGGTCGTGCGCCCTAAGATTTTACTTGCTGATGAGCCAAGTGGAAATTTGGACATTCATACGGGCGAAAAAGTTATGGATATTTTTTTTAACGCAGCAAAAAAATATAAAATCACCACGATTTTGGTAACTCACAGCGAAGTGCTGGCGAAGCGTTGTCAGCGAACCTTAAGACTTTCGGAAGGTCAGCTTTTGGAGGCTTAAATGTTTTTGAAGTGGGTTTATCGAGAGCTTCTGAGAAGTTGGAAGTTTGGTATTTTTTTTATTTTTAATTTAAGCCTAGGGCTCGCAGGCTATGTCTCGCTAGAGGCCTTCAAAGTTTCTTTGCAGGATACCTTAAATCAGAATTCCAAAGCCATATTATCGGCGGATCTCGCGGTGTCGGCGCGTCGCGAACTGACTGAGAATGAAAAATCAGCAATGCAAAAGATAATGTCAGAGGATTCTAAGACGAGCGTGTCCTATGAGTTCTTCGCCATGATGAGCTCGGACAAGGGCTCCCGTCTGGTCATGGTGCGCGCTATTGATAAGAACTATCCCCTGTATGGATCTTTGACGCTGGCCTCAGGAGCAAAAATTATTGGATCCAGATCAGCATGGATTTATCCAGAGCTTGAGACCCAACTCGGCCTTCACAAGGGGGACAGTCTTCAGCTCGGACAATTGCAATTAAAGGTTGCCGACGTGGTCATAAAAGATGGAACGCAAACCTTTCGAGCAGCGTCCATTGCACCACGAGTTTTCATTGACCGCGCCTTGCTTGCGCAATCAGGCTTAATCCAGTTCGGAAGTACATATTCTGTTAATTACCTTTTTAAATTAAAGAATGATCAACTCACTGCTGAGAAGAAAGCTGAGCTTCTTAAAGCTTTAATAGATCCTGCTATACAAGTGGAAACGGCAAAAACCGTAAGTGCAGACTCCAGTCGGCAACTCGGTTATCTATCGGATTACTTAGGCCTTGTTGCAATCATTGCGCTTTTCATGTCGGCCCTTGGTGCAGCATATTTGTTCAGACTATTTATGACTCAAAGAATGCGAGAAGTGGCGATTTTGCGAACTCTTGGCCTGCAGGCCAGCCGCGCAGTGAGCTTGTATGCTGTACAGGTTACAATTCTGGGGCTTTTGTCTTTGATTCCCACCGTGATGGCGTCCTCCTTAGTACTGCCACTATTAAGTCGACTGCTAGCAAGTCTGACCCCTTTCAATTTATATCCTACGATGGCACTAAAAGCGGTCTTTATGGCCTTGATTCTTGGTGTAATTGGCAGTTTCGTAATTTGTTTGCCATTCCTTTTGAAGATTCGAGATTTAAAACCTGCGCGGCTTTTTGCCGAAGAGAAGTTTTCTTCTTCTATTGAGATTAATAAGCCGTGGTTTTTTTTACCAGGAGTCATTCTTTTTTGGATGCTCGCCGTGGCTCAGTCAAATTCCCTTAAGGTGGGTTCATTATTTGTTGGCGCATTTTTCGGGGTATTGGTGGTTTTATCTGCTGCCGGGATGTCGTTGCTTTTAATTTTAAGATTTGCTGCTAGGGCAAAGAGCTGGATTATTAAATACGCTTTGTTGGGCCTTTCTCGAAGGCGATCGAGCAGTCTTGCTGTTTTTATTGCGTTAGGTCTTGGGTCTTTATTAATCAATGTATTGCCGCAATTAAAAGTTGGTCTACAGAATGAATTTAAAACTGAGTCCGCGTCAAAGATTCCAAGTCTTTTTTTGTTTGATATTCAAGACGAGCAAGTGGCGCCCTTGCAGGATTTTTTAAGACAAGAAAAAGTTGAAGACCTTGGTTTTTCTCCGCTTGTTCGCGCACGAATTCTGAAAGTGAATGATCAGCCTTTTGAAAGAAGTATTGAAGAGGGCGCTTACAAGACTCGCGAGGAAGAAGCAGAGGCGCGTTTTCGCAATCGCGGAGTGAATATTTCATATCGCGAAAAGATCTCAGATGCTGAAAGAATTATAGAGGGTCAAAACTTTTCAGGGGTCTATGATGCCTCTAAACAAAAGTATCCAGAGGTCTCTGTCGAAGCTAAATATGCTGAACGCTTGGGGGTTAAGATTGGCGATATTTTACAATTTGACGTGCAAGGCGTGGAGATCAAAGGTCAGGTCATCAATTTTCGCAAGGTGAAGTGGACGAGTTTCCAACCGAACTTTTTCATTTTAATTCAAAATGGGGTTTTGAATGATGCACCTAAGACATTTATCACGGCACTGCCAAGAATGAGTGTCTCTAAAAAGGATGACCTTCAGATGCTGCTGGCGAAAAGATTCTCGAATATTTCTATTGTTGATGTCCAAAGAACTGTCGACGAGGTTTTAAAGATTGCTGATCAGATGAGCTGGTCTTTGGAGTTGATGGCCGCGTTAGCGTTGTTTACAGGTTATGTTGTTTTATATTCCATCGTCAGTGGTCAGGTTCGTCTTCGCCGTTGGGAGTTGAATATGTTAAAGATTATGGGGGCTAAGTTTAATGAGGTTTTAAGATATCTTGTCATCGAATTTGTGAGCTTGTCTTTTGGCGCAGGCCTGGTGGGCGCTAGCTTGAGTGTGGTGGTCAGTTATTTTATTTCTTATTATGTTTTTGAAGGCAGTTTTATTTTTAGCTGGCAATGGCCGGTTTTGACGATCTTTGGAGTTTGCGTACTCAGTGCACTGGTCGCTTTTTTCGCCGGTCGTCGAGTTGTCCATGAAAGTCCACTTGTGATTCTACAGGAAGAGAGCTAAAACTCTGCCATGAGCGCGCAAGATATCTCAAAAGCCATAGAGCTCCTGGCAAAGGGGTTTGTCGTGGGGATTCCCACCGAGACGGTCTATGGCTTGGCGGCACGGATTGACTCCCCTGAGGGAATTCAGACGATTTTTAAAGTCAAAGAACGTCCTTTCTTTGATCCTTTGATTGTTCATATCTCGGACCGAGGGCAACTCAAAAATATAGTTGCTAGTTTTCCACCAGTGGCTGAAGCCCTGGCTGATAAATTTTGGCCCGGCGCTCTAACCATGGTCCTTCCTAAAAACAAGAATCTGAACTCGATGATTACTGCGGGACTAGACTCCGTAGCGGTACGCATGCCGGCTCATCCTTTGGCTTTGGAACTGATTCATGCAGCAGGGGTCCCGCTAGCGGCACCGAGTGCGAACAAATTTGGAAAAACCAGTCCGACGACGGCCAAGCACGTTCGTCATGAGTTTCAAAAAGAGAACATTTTTGTGCTTGAGGGTGGAGATAGTCAAATCGGCATTGAGTCCACGGTGCTATTGGTGAAAGAACGCGATGGAAAGAACATGCTTTCTATTTTGCGTAAAGGTCATATTTTAAAGTCAGTTATTGAAACATATTTAAATAGCAAAGGTCTTGCTTTTGAATTTTTTGAGCCCAGGGATAAAAAAGAATCACCGGGCCAGATGAAGCATCACTATATGCCGCCAGTGCCTTTGGTTTTGTGTTTAGACCGTAAAAAATCTGAGGCAGATCTAAAGGTCACGATCCAGCAAAAAATCTCGGAGCTTCCAGATAAAATTGAAGAAGTCAAAATTGTAAAGCCCGCCGGTCTAGTGGAAAATTTAGCATATATGCATTTGCCGGAGGACGCGGCTCTGGCGGCAAGAAGTTTCTATGCCCTGCTACGAGAGCTAGCTGCGCAGAAGCCGGATTGCATTGTTCTTTATAAAGAGGCAGCTCATTCTGAGGAGCGCTGGGAAAGCCTTTATGATCGTATCAACAAAGCCGCAAGTTTAATCATTTAGCACTTCGCAAAGATATCCTAGACCATTGGTGTTGAATAAAACACTGACGCACTCCTAACCCAACCTTAACAAAAAGTTGGTTATCATTTATTTAAATAAGAAAAGGGGGATTTGATGCTGAACACTCTGCACTCCATGTATCAGATGCGACAAAACCGAATCAAGCACTTCAAGCCAAAAATAGAAGTCTATTCAGAGGTGGGTCCTTTCCTAGTCAAAACAGTATCTACAGTTGAGGAGCTCAAAGAAGCTCTTCACCTTCGTTATCAAGTTTTTCATCGTGAGATGATCGGAAAAAGCAAAGTAGTGGGCGTGGATGTTGATGAGTTTGACTTTCATTGCGATCACTTAGTGATTGTCGAAAAAAAGACAAACAAAATCGTAGGTACTTATCGTTTGAATTGTTCAGAGTTTTCAGGTGATTTTTACTCAGCCAGGGAATTCAATCTGAATCGTATTCTAGCTCAGCCGGGAATTAAGCTGGAGCTTGGGCGCGCTTGTATTCAGAAGGATTTCCGTCGTGGCATTGTGATCTCGCTGTTGTGGAGAGGTATTGCGGAGTATATGGCTTCTAGCCAAGCACAAATTTTGTTTGGTTGCGCGAGCATTAAAACCGAAAATCCGCGACAGGCGGCGTTGCTTTACAAATACTTCATCGCGAAAGGCCGTATTATTCCTGAGTACCTGGCAATACCGACAAAAACCTACATGATGCCAAAGTTAGATTTGTGGATTCAGTACTTTCAAAATCCATTGACAGAGGTTGAGGTGAAAGAGGTCGAGGATCTTCTGCCGCCCCTTTGTCGAGCATATCTCAAGATCGGTGCCTATATTGGTGGTGAACCGGCCTGGGATGCTGAGTTTAAATGCATTGATTTCTTGACGATCCTACACCGTGAAGATTTAAATAGAACACTGTGGAAGCGATACAAGCTGGACTCCGAGGAGTCATAAGACTTTTTTTTGCTGTGATAGTTATCGCAATGTTCTTTGCCAAGGGCATGTACATAAGATGGCGACACCGCCATGATATAGTGGCTCGGCGCAAAGGTTATGGCGAAAATGCACAAAGCCATTGTGCGCTTATGCTCAAGGTTTTCAAAATTGAAGTGATCGTTAAAGGCGCCCCAGCAGCAGGAACCAATTTCTTGTATGTGGGAAACCACATGGGATTTGTGGATATCTTTGTTTTAGCCTCTATCATGCCAGCTCTTTTTATCACGTCACAAGAAATGCGTGAAACCCCATTCCTTGGTGACCTTTGTGAAGTCGCCGGCTGTATTTTTGTCGAGCGTCGCAGTCGCACTAAAATCATGAATGAGCTTGGATCCCTGAAAGAAGCTCTCGAGCAGGGTTTTAATGTCGTTCTTTATCCCGAGGCTACCTCCACGAATGGTGAGGCCGTTTTGCCATTTAAGAAAACTTTGATGATGGCAGGACCTCAAGCAGCGCGCCCGATTCAACCGGGGTGTATAAATTTTATTGAAATTGATGGCGAAGATTTTAACCTGAACACTCGAGACAATGTTTGCTGGTACGGCGACATGAGTTTTGCAGAGGCCATGTGGAACTCTCTGACTTCTTCTTCTATGAAAGTCGAAATACGCTTTTTAGAGCCAATACACGAGTCCGCAACGGCGGATCGCAGTCTTGTAGCCATGAAGGCACATGCTTTGGTAAGCGCTCATTTTAAATCACCACGACCTGTCAGGGCCTGATTGAGCTCCTCCATCAGGTTTAATATTTTTTCTTCAATTTCAATGACCTGATCAGATACGTGGTGCAAATCTATTGAAAGAGTCTGCGCAGGAGGTCCTGATATTGTAATAAGTTTTTCTGTCATTTCCATTTGTTTTTTTGTGAGTTCCAGGAGTGTTTTCTCGAGATCGGAAATTTCTTTTTGTATTTTTTTAATTGAGGCGTCAAGACGCTTTCGCTCATCTTTGTAATTAAACTTAGATGCTGCATTGCTGGCAATGGTTTTGATTTCAGTCTTTTTAGAATCAGCGGAGTTCACAAAGGTATTAAGTTCTGATAAATAACCCTTTTGCAGGCTCCAGACATACTCATCATAAGAGCCCGGATAAAGAAGCAAACTGCCGTTTCTAACTTCGAGAATTTGATTCGCCACGCGGCCAATGAAGGCTCGGTCATGGCTGACGGTGATAATACTGCCTTCGTATCTCGCCAGCGCTTCAGTAAGGGCCTCCACAGTGTCGAAGTCCAAATGATTCGTGGGCTCATCGAGTAATAGCAGAGGAGCTTTTTTTAAAAGAATTTGGCCAAGGGCTACGCGGGCTTTTTCACCCCCGGAGAGCACCTTGATGTTTTTTTTCACAGCTTCGCCAGTAAAAAGCAGAGAGCCGGCGATATTCAAAACTTCCTGTTGGAGAACTGAGGGATGGGCAGCATGGTTTAGGGCCTGAAGCACTGTCCAGTTGGGATTTAACTGTTCAGCACTGTGTTGAGAAAAAAAAGCTAAGCTTACATTTAGGCCAAACTTGAGTTCACCAGCAAGAAGTGGCATTTGCTGGCCAAGTGCCTTTAGCAAAGTGGATTTCCCAGCCCCATTGAGACCAACAATCCCTAGGTGCATACCGCGTTCAAGACGAAGTTCTACATTTTTTAAAATACTTTTTCCGGGATAACCGCACTCGCCCTTGGTGATACTAAGGATTTCTTTGCCAGTTTTCACAGGTGTTGGAATTTGAATTGAGGCTCTAAGGGGTAAGTCTTTGATTTCAATTTTTTCCATTTTCTCGAGATTTCGCAACTTACTTTGAGCTTGCTTAGCTTTTGTCGCCTTTGCTCCAAAGCGTGTAACGAATTCCATCACGGATTTCTTTTTTGACTCTTGATTAAGCATTTGTTTTTGCAAAATTTCACGGAGTAAGGATTTTTGCTCGAAGTAATCGTCTAAGTTCCCAGGAAACTTAGTGATATCCCCGGCTTCGACTTCAATAATATGGTCAGTAGTACGAAGCAAGAACTCTCGATCATGTGAAATCATCAGAAAGGCACCAGGAAAATCCTGAAGAAAACTTTCAAAAACAAGCAAAGTCTCCAGATCTAAAAAGTTGGTGGGCTCATCGAGCAGTAAAAGATTGGGCTCTTGACCAATCAAGAAAAGAAGCTTCACCCGCATGCGATAACCACCGCTCAGTTCTGTAAGACGAGAGCTAAAGTGAGTTTCTGTAAGTCCAAGCTTAAGACCTAATTGTTTCAAGTCCCAAATGGGTTTCAAACAATTATTAGTTAGATAATCTTCGACAACCTCTTCGAGATTCCACTCGACTTCTTGCTCTAGATAGCCAAGGCGCAACTGTTGCGAACGGGTGACTTGGCCTTCATCGAGGGTTTCCTGCTGAGCTAAGATTTTAAACAATGTGGTTTTACCAGCCCCATTGGGACCGATCACACCGGCATGTTCCCCTTCATTGATTGCAAAGCTCGCAGAATCAAAAAGTTTGCGGCTGCCAAATCCCTTAGCCCCGTTTTGAAGTTGAATTAGTGTAATACCCATTATTTATGTTTTCGCTCCGCGCGGACTTCTTTTACACGGTTTTTGCCGTCGACAAAGACGACATTTGGTTTATGTTTAGAAGCTTTTTCATCGGGCATTCCGCAATAAGCTACGATAATCACAAGATCGCCTTTTTGAGCATGGCGAGCGGCCGCACCGTTCAAACAAACTTCGCCTTTTTTACCCTCGATTACGTAAGTGGAAAGACGGGCTCCATTGTTACAATTTAATATATCGACGCGTTCATTAATAAATAAACCCGCTGCTTTAATGAGCTTGGGATCAATGGAAATAGAACCCTCGTAGCTGAGATTTGCATCAGTGACCGTCGCTCTGTGGATTTTACACTTCATCATGGTTACGAACATAGTCTTTTCCTCCTGCCAATTGCGCATTCATTTTTAATGAGTACAACAAACCCTTAAGTACCAAATCTGGAATAATCGCATCAAATATTTTTTCTTTTTCGAAAAGATTTGCAAAGCCACCAGTGCCAATAATAAAAGGCTTGTCTCCGTTGAAGGCTTCTTTTGTAATTCGCTCGCTGATTTCTTTTATAGTGCCAATGTGGCCATAATAAAGACCCGATTGAAGACTTTCAATTGTTGAGCGTCCTAAGGCTTCTCCGGTGGAAATGATTTCTACAGAAGGGAGCTTCGAGGTCTTAGCCTCTAAGGACTCCATTGAAAGCCGAAGCCCAGCTACAATGGAGCCTCCCAGGTAATCTTTGTCTTTAGTAATTGCGCAGAAAGTGGTGGCAGTTCCCAAGTCCACGATAATCAGATTGTCATTTGGAAAAAGATGAGTTGCCGCAATTGAATTGGCGATACGATCAGCACCAACTTCCACAGGGTTGCGATACTTGATTTTAAGCCCTGTCTTTACTCCGACTTGTAAAATAAATGGATTAATATTGAAATATTTCATACAAGCGCCGCGCAATGAGTAAATCACATCCGGAACGACTGAGCAAAAAGCAATTTGTTTTACCTTCGTGGGAACAATATTGTTTTCACGAAGTACAGTTCTTAAAAAAATCCCGACCTCGTCTGAGGATGAGCCTTGTTTAGAGTTTTTACGGAAAGAAAGCAGCATTTTTTCTTTTTCAAAAATTCCACCGTAAATTTGAGTATTCCCAACATCAAGGGCGAGGATCATAGGATTTTCTCCTTCATAAAAATCTGTAAGAGCTCAGCGGCAAGAGTTTCGATATTTTCTAGACGGACTTTCGTTTGAGCGCCATATAGTGCAAATAAATGTTGTCGTTTAGTTTTGTCAATCTCAGTGGTATCATTTTGAACAACATAATCGGCCTGAGAGCGATCACGTAGCGTTGCCACTGCCCAGTCGCGCTCTTGTTCCGCAGACTTGCTTGTAAGCTTAAAGGCAACTAACTTGATGTTTTTATTGCGGCTGTAGGATTTAATTTGATCCACAATCTTCGGATTGTTTTTTAGGTGGATACTTAGTTTATCGTTTGATTGTATTTTTGGAAAACCACCAGGACTGTGAACCTTGCCATTGATTTCAAGATTTTCTACTGAAAAGTCACTGACGGCCGCTGTATGGATCACGACATCAAATTCATGATTTGCCAAAAGTAATTTTAAATTCTCATGTAAAGAATTGAAAGTGCTAAAGGTGCTTTGTTCAACTCGTCGGTCAGCGACTTTTCCATTTTCAGCATGTAGTAAGTGAACTTGACAGCCAAAGTCAGTCAAAAATTCTGCGAGTTTTGCTCCAGTTTCCCCTGAGCTCAAGTTGGCGATGACTCGGATATCGTCAATATGCTCCACCGTTCCACCTGCGGTAACAAGTATGCGGAGAGGATTTAAATCTGATTTATTGACAACTTCCTTCACAGAAGGAGTTGTTTTGATAGAAGTAGCAGGAAGTCTTTGGTTGATTTCTTTTAAAATCAAATCAGGGTCTAAGAGTTTTCCAAAGCCTGTTTCTCCGCATGCAAGTACGCCTGATGCGGTCTCTAAAATATCGAGTCCTATTTCGCGTAAGCGCTTGATAGAGGTCTGAGTTACCGGATGCAGATACATACTGGTATTCATTGCAGGGGCAAGTAGGAATGGTTTTTTAAAATCATGAGCCAAGAACAGCGTTGTTAGCAAGTCATCGCCGACACCTTGAGCGAGTTTATTTATATAATTCGCTGTTGACGGAGCCACAACTATCAAATCTGCCCAGCGCATAAGATGGATATGATCCATGAGGCCACCTGGTGTATACAAATCACTAATGACACTTTTGCCGGTGAGGCCTTCAAAGGTCGCATTACCCACAAATTGCAAGGCACTCGGCGAAGCCACAACTTGAACGTCATGTCCATTTTGCACAAGACGCGAAATCACCTGGCAGGCTTTGTAGCAGGCGATAGAGCCCGTCATCATGAATAATATTTTAGATTTGGACATTATCAATCAACCTCACATCACCTAAAAAGGCAGCGGCAAAACGACGTCCTTTTAAGTCTGTCACATAGTCCACCTTAAAACCCAGGGTGGTCAGTATTGCGGCAGCTTCATTCGCATTTTTGGCCGTTTTGATTGTCTCATAAATAATCGGCGCTTTTGCCCGCTCTTCAGTGGTTAAACGGGAGTTGCGCGAACTCATAGCCAAACCATCGGTTTCGCGCACTGTTGGAACTGGAACAATAATTAAATCCATAAAGAATGCTCGTGTCATTCCTTGAATCAAAGTCAATTGCTGAAAGTCTTTTTCACCGAAATAAGCCTTGGTGGGTGAAACCACATTAAAGAGTTTCATCACAACAGAAAGGACACCATCAAAGTGCCCAGGACGTGTGGCACCACAAAGGAGACTGCCAAAATCATTTTCAATTACTTTGTAGTGATAACCATCCGGGTACATTTCCTCAAAACGGGGGTAGAAGATTACATTCACTCCGGTTTTTTCAGCCAAAAACAGGTCCTGTTCCCAAGTGGAAGGATATGTTTCAAAATCTTTGGGGTTATTGAACTGAGTTGGATTCACGAAGATGCTCATTACACAGAGTTCGTTTTCGGCGCGGCAACGTTTTAGTAGACTTTCATGACCTGAGTGCAGTGCCCCCATGGTTGGAACAAAGCCAAGGGTCATACCTGCCTGGTCACGGCGCCACTGTTTAAACTCTTGAGGGCTTCGAATCACACGAGTCATGAGTAGCTTTCTTTTTCACTGGGGAATTCTTTATTGATGACGTCAGCATGATATTTATTAAAAGTCTTTTTAAACTCCTCAAAGCCGTCAAAATATTTACGTAAGAATTTTGGCGTAAAGCCGTCATTCATACCTAGAAGATCTTGCAAAACCAAGACTTGTCCGTCGCAATCAAGTCCCGCGCCGATACCGATTGTGGGGATTTCAATTTCTTTGGTTATTTCTCGGGCCAATTGCGATGGGACGCACTCAAGCACGACACTGAAGCAACCGGCATCCTGCAATTGGCGGGCGTGTTGTCTAATTAATATTTGAGCTTTTTCATCGCGACCTTGAACCTTAAATCCGCCCAGTTGATTCACCGACTGAGGGGTCAGGCCCAGGTGTCCCATGACGGGGACTCCTGAGTCCACGCAATGACGAATCAGCTCGAGATTTCCCGCAGCTCCCTCAAGCTTCACTGCGTGGGCGCCGGCCCTCATGATTTGTTCAATACAAGTCATGTTTTTGGAAAGAGATTTTCGATAAGACATAAACGGAAGATCGCCGATGATTAGCTTTTTAGAAGCACCTTTGGAAACAGCGGCAGTATGCAGAGCCATCATTTCAATAGAGGCACTGAGCGTGGTCGGAAAACCATGCATTACCATCGCCAAACTGTCGCCTACAAGCAGGCAATCAACATCAGTCTCATTAAGGATCTTTGCAAAGGTATAATCGTAGCAGGTGACCATTGAAATTTTTTGTCCTTTACGCTTTCTTTCTTGGTAGTCCAGAATGTTCATAAAGCTCTCTCCTTTGTGTCCAGAAGTTCTGGATGAACAGCGTTAACAAATGCAAAATAAATATTTTGAAATTTATCGTTCTCCAAGGCCTCAATATTTTTAATGATAGTGTCTTTGTCTTTGCGAACCAGTGGTCCTGTGAGAGCTGTATTTGGATTTTTCAGAGTGTTTTCTAGAATTGTCTCAAGGTAAACTCGAGCAGCTTCTTGGGGTATTCCCAAAGCTTCAAACTCCGCAAACATTTTTTGCCAAAGGATCACCGGGAAGTTTCCGCCCATGACACACAAAGCGTGATAAAGGGCCTTTTTCTCTGGCGCAATGAGAGAAAAATGATTGGGAACGCCTGGCAAAGCCTCAATAAGGCTATTTGCGCCGGTTAAGATAAAGTGAATACGGAGGTAAGTTTCGCGATCATAGGCCTCTGGTCCGAAGCTCATCAAGGGATGAGCGGCGATTAAATTAGAAATACTGAGTGCCCCAGAAAAATGAACCACAGTTTTATTAAAGCCAGCGAGGTTCATGTGATAGAAGCTCTCAATCGCCGAGTCAGAAATAGCTAAGAGCACATGAGAAGCTTGGACGACTTTAGTTTTTAAAAGGTGTGGATCCTGTGAACGATCCCAACTGAGCGGTGAGAGCTCAAGAAGATGAAGGTAGTGATTCAAGTGCTTAGCAAGTTTGCCTGCACCAATAATTAAAATCTTTTTCATAATGTCGGGTACCTGTCTGGTCTCTAAAACCTTTTGATCAAGTCCTATGCACTTAGATTGAACAATCTTAGTTATATTTCTTAATAAAAACAAGCCTTTCTTGAGCGGAAGCTTGCTAAGTTACAGGAGGAGTGTTAACCCCCGGGGATGAAGCATTTGTACTGGATTCTCGTTTTAATTGTGATTTTTTTGGGTGTTGGACTTTCGGTGTACTTCGGACAAGAGACGGTCAGTATTACTAAACTTGGCTATAATCACTATAGTGCTCCAGAGAAGTTTGTTGAGAGACTGATTTTAAAAACACAAAATGAACTGAAAAGCGCTCAGCTTGTAATGCTGGGCGTGATGCCAGGGCGTAGGGTCGATTTGGAAGTTTGGAAAGCCTTTTTGGATCAAACTGAACACAACGAGCTTACGTATCAAGTCTTAATTGTGGATCCTGATCTGCCAATGGCAAAGGAGTTTTTTCCGAACGCAATTAAAATGGATCTGAAAAAAGAAATCATACGTTTTATCGAAGGAGTTAAAAATGCCCAGTCTCATGGGCTGCGCATGGCGGTTATTGCACCAAGTATTTATACCTCCCAGCTTTTGCAAGGAAATCCAATGGATAATATTAAGAAAAACTCCGACCTCAAGCCCATAAGTTTTTCTGTAATTGGTTTCCCACGCACTCCAGAACAGGAGACCTCAATGGAAATTCCCTGTATGATGGGACAAAACAATCGTGATGGCGTGGGAGCCATTGGTTGCGAGGCACAGAGAGCGGCCCGACTTCTTTATCGTAAAAAATCAAAACCAGGATTCTATGAAGGCTTGATTGATCAGGTCGGTGATCAAGACTATCTAGTCCTTTTTAATGCACCACAAAATTAGTAACTAATACATTTCATGGGAGAGTGGGCGGCGAGGTGCTCTAAAATAAGTTCTTGGCGAGAGCTCTAAGAGGTCAGAAATCTTAGTCATATAGACACAGGCATAGCGATCGAGCTGATAAGCGAAGTAACTCTCTTCATTTCCCGCGCGCATCAACTGACCCCAGCGTTCATTGTATAGAGCTTGCTGCTTTTTAATAAGTTGACTGATTTGAGCGTCGATTTCTGAAATAGATTTTTGCAATTGCTCAATGGTAGCTTCATTTAAATCCGCGTGCTTTTCAATTTTCCTTGTCATGAGCTGCGTGAGCTTATCTTCAAAAGGTTCTTTTTTATGCATCAGAGTTTCAATCTCTAGATTTGTAGGCTCGGCTTCTTTGTTGTTTGCAATTTCCTCAGCGAGCTCCTCTATGACCATTGCAGTTCGCCAATTGCAGTCTTTTTTCAAACGAAGAATATCACCATATATGTGGTCTCCGATGTAGAGAATATCGTCTCCATTAAGGCCTAAATCCTCGGTAAATTTTTTCGCATTTCCGCCTTGGTAAATGCCAGGACCAAATTTATTGTTCAAATTGGTCATGGTTCCATCTTGAGGGTTTACGACTAAGAATTTTTGATCCTCATAGAAGAACTTTGGTTTAGAGGCTAAGGTTACTACAACTTCGAAAAGATCGTGCCAGGATTTTCCATCTTTTAAAAAAGGGTTGATTGCGTGATCCAACAAAAGCTTAGAGTAGTGAAAATCAGAATTCGTTAAAACGAAAATTTTCTTACCGTGCTTAAGGAACTTCTCAAGCCCTTGAACGACGCTTTCGTCTTTGATAATATAGTGGGCAAGATTTTTTTTGACCTCGTCCTTTAAGCTACCATCGCGATGCGCTTCGTCCAGAGCATCCAAAACGTCATCAGCGATTTGAGCGTATTCAGGATAAGTGCCGGCTTTATCACTGTCTTTAAGATCGACGATCTGACCAAAGAGGACCGCCAAAGATATAGAAAACGAAGTATCAACGGCCATATAGTTGGCGTTGCTCAGGTCGATGTAAGTACTTTTATAAAGTTTTTGATGGATCTTAAAGTCCAAAGGCTTCATTCCATGATAGCTGGCACGGATTGCAGTGTAGCGATTGAGTTTTAGCAAGTTGCCCTTTTGGCGGTCAATCACAAGGCCTCGGATGGCGAATTTATAGTCAAAAAGAAATTTGCGAAGAGTTTCAGGGTAGTTTTTGCCCTTGATCAGCTTGTCGACCATTGTAGTGTGAGAAAGTCTTTCGAAGTTTTCACTGTTGTAGCGAACCAAGGTATGGTCCATGTCGAACCCGATGTAGCGAATTCTTTTGAGATTAAGCGTTCGGTTTACGTAGACTTTTCCAGTCATAGAAGAAAAAATCCTTTTCCAAATGAGCAAATGATTAATTTAAGTTTGCACTATAGTCAAGACGGCCATCTTATCGTAGGATACTTAAGACAGCAAGGAAACTGATGACTCTCACACTTTCACCAGAGCAAGAACATGCTTTAGAGCTTCTCCGCTCAGGCGAGAACATTTTTTTAACAGGCGGAGCCGGAAGCGGCAAAAGCCACTTGATTCGCCATTTTATGGACGAGTTAGACCCCAAACAAACACCAATTTTGGCTTCCACAGGGGCTGCTGCAGTGCTTTTGGGTGGCAGAACATTTCATAGTTTTTTTGGACTAGGCATTATGGAGGGTGGCGGCGATGCCACTTATGAGCGTTGCTCTAAAGACTATCGACTTCTCAACCGCCTAAAAAAAGTCGAAGGCGTCATTATTGATGAAATTTCCATGATTCCAGGTGCCGCCTTGATGGTTGCAGAGGCACTTTCACAAAAAGCAAGGGACTCAAAACTCCCATGGGGAGGAATGCGGGTAATCAGCGTCGGCGATTTTGCACAGTTGCCGCCAGTGACCCGAGCTGGCCCCCGAGACTGGGCTTTTTTAAGTGAGGCATGGGGACGTAGTGGTTTTCAAGTTTGTCAGCTGTCTCATAATCAAAGAGTTCAAGACAATAGCTTTTTGGATGTTCTTGCCGATGTTCGCTATGGAAAAGTGACTTCGCGGGTTTTTGATTTTCTTAGTGAAAGAGTCAGACCCCATGATGAAGAAGATTCTGGCACGAGGCTTTTTGGACGTCGAGATATGTCTGAAAATTTTAATCAAAAGAAACTGGCAGAAATTAATGAAATAGAAGTTAGCATTGATTCGATTTATTTAGGTTCGGAAAAACATATTGAAGCCTTAATGAAAACTGCACCCGTACCCCAAAGGCTTACTATAAAAGTTGGTTGCCGAGTCATTTTTCTTCAAAATGATCCACAAAAACGCTGGATCAACGGCACGCGTGGCAACGTCACAAAAATTGAAATAGATAAGATCACAGTTAAAAAAGATGCTGGTCGAGAGGTCAGTGTGGATAAGGCCTCCTTTAGTATGCAAGATGCGGAGGGAAATGTGACAGCAACAGTTATCCAATTTCCATTAATGCTTGCTTATGCGACAACTATTCACAAAAGCCAGGGGGCAACTCTAGATGAGGTCTGGTGTGATCTTCGTTCTCTGTGGGAGCCCGGGCAGGCTTATGTAGCCCTCAGTCGCCTGAGAACCGCGAACGGTTTGAAGTTGGTGGGTTGGAATCCACGTTCGATTATTGTTGATCCAAAGGTTTTAGGATTTTATCAAAGTTTGGTATGATGATGGGCGCAATTGTGAAAGTGACTTCTGCTGAACTGATGAGGATGGCTATAGACGAGGCCGCAAAAGGAGCGACTCGCGTGAGTCCAAATCCTATGGTCGGCGCAGTTGTTATAGATGGCGATGGGAATTTTCTTGGAAGTGGCTATCATGAGTTTTACGGCGGGCCTCACGCGGAGGTGAATGCTCTTAAAAATCTTTCTTCGGAGCAGCTGAAGGGAGCCACCGTTTTCGTAACCCTAGAGCCTTGTGCCCATGAAGGCAAAACCCCATCTTGTGCAAAAATGATGGCGAGACTTCCTCTGCGAAAAGTTATTTATGGTCTTGTAGATCCCAATCCATTAGTGGCTGGGCGGGGGGCTGAGATTTTGCAAGCAGCTGGCATTGAGACTGAGATTTTTTCTGAAACACATCCTGAGTTTAAATCCGAACTTGAAGAATCCTGTGAGGCTTTTCTGTGGAACTTCCGTCAGAAGAAAGTTTTTGTTTCATTAAAGATAGCGCAAAGCCTTGATGGTCAAATCGGCCTTAAAAATGGCGAAAGCAAATGGATCACTAATGAGAAGTCCCGTGTGTATGCACATTATTTGAGGGCTTGTCATGATGCTACACTTGTGGGGCGAGGCACAATTAAGACGGACAACCCCGCTTTGAATATTCGTCACGATCAGGTTGAAAAAACTAATAAAGTTGTTGTGATTGATCCACGTGGCAGCCTGCTGAAATTAGCTTCGCAGCTACAGGTGACACGTCTTCATAGTTCTCAAAATCTTTTTTGGTGCTTGAGCGATAAAAAACTTGATATTCGCAGTGTGCCTTTTGCGACACTACTAAAAATTAAAGAAAGCAAGGAAGGCTCCCTAGATTTGTCGGATCTTTTGCAGAAGCTTTGGGACCTGGGACTTCGTTCAGTGATGATTGAAGGCGGAGGACTAACTGCTTCAGAATTTTTAAAAGCAGGGCTTGTGAATCGTCTTTATCTTTTTCAGGCCCCGATGATCATCGGCGCTGAGGGGGGACGATCCTGGACGGCGACGCTTAATATCTCTGAGATGAAGCGACGACTTAGCTTAAAAAACTCTAAAACAATGGCTTTCGGTGATGATATTCTGATCACTGGGCGTTTATGCTGAAAATTTTACAGGACGCAAGTCCATACGCTAGTGGTCAATTGTCAGGTAGCAGCGAGCTTGTTTACCCCATGTGTGCTTATATTTGAATTGGCCATGACAACGCGAAGCATTCACTTCTGGTCTTTCGACAGCATAGCAAGGGAAGCGCTGCTTGTGCTAAAATAAAAAAACAACAGGTTAACTGTTTGAGGAGTTCTTAAGTATTTATGGGCGAAGACGGTAGTAGTATTAGTAGCAGATCAAGAGTAAAAAATTTAAAAAATGAATGGGCACTTTTCTGGGAGAGCATCGCAGGCGAAGGTCAAGAGGCTAACAGCTTTGAGACTGGCAGGTTGGAGGTTCTTAATCCAGATCAACTTCGAGACATCATCAAAGCATTAAGCCAAGATCGTAAGCGCTTAAACCAAAAACTAGAGTCTCTTCATAAAGAGCTGGAGCTTAATTCTGCTAAGTTGGAAAGCATCCGTCTAGTGGGTGGTGAGGATGATGAAACTCTCAAGAGAATTAATGAGCTGAGTGACATTGGCCAGATTTTAAGCGAGCAACTTAACAAACTAGACGAAAAAATTAAGTGGACCAGAGTTCGCCAAGAAGAGGTTCAGGCCGAGCCTAGAGTATAGTCTAGGCCTGCTTTTCTGCCGCTTTTGGTCGCGGATTTTTTCTTTTTCAGAGGATCCCAGACTCCAGTTTCCGAGCCCAATAACCGTTAACTTAGTTAGCGGTTATTAAGACCGTTAAAGTAATTTGATGGCGGTGCGGAAATATGTCGTTCAATTATCACAAAAATAAAGAAGGACATTCACAAGACAATTTTTGGACGTCTTATTCAGATCTCTTTTTGGGTCTGAGTACGATCTTTTTATTGTTGTATGTGATTTCTAGTCTTCGAACAAGCACAGACGCGATTCGTACACAAGTTGAGTCCCAAAAGCTCTCTATGGAAGTTAATGAGCTAAAGGGACAGCTCCAAATGTATGAGAACGTGAAAAATGAGTATATGAACAATGCCCCAAAGGATGAGGTTCAAGAGTACCAAGAGCTGATGGATAAGCTAACACTTTTGCAGGAAGATGCAAAAACGGAAAAAGATAAGCTAGTTGAGCAGGCTGTAGAAAACGACAAGAAAGCGAAAGCCCTTAATAAGTATCAACAGATGGTTCGCAATGTGATGAACGCCAACAAGATGGCGAAGTCAAAAATTGTGAATCGGGATGATCTAATTAAAGACCAAGACGTGACAATCGAGACCAAAGACAACGAAATTGGTGATTTACAAAAAGATATCCAACAGAAAAAACATTTGATAGCTGAAGGCGAAAGAAAAATCGACGACGCTAATAATTATTTGAAATCAAAAGCCATCGAGTTGAAACAGGCATTGCGGACCAATAAGATTTCCAAACAAAGATATAATGCGCGTATGGCTCAAGTCCGTGCAGAGAACGACAAGCGTGTGAATCAATTGGCCTTGGCAAACGAAAAGTATTCAGAGCAGCTTGAAGCAACAACTGGCCAACTAAAGCAAGTTAGCACTCAGTTAAATCAAACGAATAGTCAATTGGCTCAAACCCAGGGGGCCCTCGCACAAAAAGAAGGCGAGGCTCGTGGTCTCTATGGCGAGTTACAAAAACAAGCGGCTGAAGGTCAGGCAAAGATTACTGGACTCCAGGCAGGTTTTGCGGCTGAGAAGGCGCGTGAGCGTGCATTGTTTGATTCGCAACTTGGAAAAAATAAAGCAATGGGTGCCGCAGAAAGAGCTCGCCGGGAAGGCCAATTTAAGGCAGCGATGGCGGCAAAGGAGCGTGAGCTAGGCGGCAAGTTGGCCGCTCTCGGCGGTCAATTAAAAAATACAGAAGGCCAGTTGGCAAAAGCTAAAGCAGAAATCGAAGCCCGCAAGTCTGTCGCAGACGAAGTTAAAAAGGGTTTTGCTAGAGCAGGAATCAAGGCTGATATTGATATGGAGACCGGCGATGTCGTTCTTGATTTTGGTCAAGCATATTTTGATAGCGACTCAGATCACCTCAAAAACGAAATGAAAAATGTTCTTGAAAAAGCCATGCCAATATACTCGAGGTCATTATTTGGTAATCCTAAGATCTCTGATAAAATTTCAGCAGTTGAGATTGTCGGCTTTGCTTCGCCGACCTATAAAGGGCGGTTCATCGACCCGAAGAGTCCCAATCCCGAGGACAAACAGGCTATCAAATATAATATGGATTTAAGCTATCGACGTGCCAATGCAATTTTTGGATATGTTTTGGACGACAATAATATGAAATTTCAGCATCAAAAAGAGTTGGTTTCTTTAATGAAAGTATCGGGGCGAAGTTTTTTGGAAACCTTGCCTGCGGGTAACAGAAATGTGGCTAATGCGAATGAGTTTTGTAAGCAGAATGATTGCAAAAAAGCACAAAGAGTCATTATTCGATTTAATGTGGATCAAAAAAAATAAAAGAGGTGTGTTGTGAATGCTAAAACAATCGCAGAATATTTTATAATATGCCTGCCCTATGCAATGGCGAGTGTGTTTGTTTGTGGAGTCGCTTTCCGTGCGATTATCTATTATACAGTTCGACGTCATGAGTGGTTTGCTCGTGAATTCGAAAAACGCGTCAATCGTTTCATGGAAACCGAAGTGCCAGGAAGAGCCCAAGGCGTTTCTTTCTTCGTTCTTTCAAAAAGAATGCTAGAAAGGACCTACTATGAGGTATTTGAGATCCGAGATCGCATGAAAAGAAGAAGACCTGATATTATGATGAGCTGGAGTGACCGCCTCTTTTTGGTAAAACAAGGCTGCGCTTGGCTAGTGAAAGACATCTTAAAGCAAATAAAGTTCTTAAAATGGACGGAGGACACTCCGAAGCTATTAAATATTACAAAAGCAACTCTTCAACACAACCCGTGCTTTAACCGCGTTTTCGGTGTTTTTCCAATGGTTGGGCTAAATGATATTATTTCGATTCTTCCAGGGCTTTTTGTAGTTGCCGGTATCCTGGGTACTTTCATCGGGATTTCAAGTGGATTGAACGACTTGGGGGGAATGAATCTTCAGGATTTGGAAAACACTAAAAATATCATGGATAAGTTCCTTCACGAGATTTCTTTCGCAATGAAGTCATCCATTGTGGGGATTGTACTTTCGTTATTAAGCCACGTGGTAAACACAATGATGTCTCCGGAAAGATCTTACGTTTCCATGGTCGACCGCTTTGAAAGTGCGATGGATCTTCTTTGGTATCGCAGCGATAACAACGAATATCCTGCGGATAATAAACCATTTGATGAACACAAGGACGCTGTTGATGCACTAGCTGAAGATGCGTTAAATAAAGAAATTAACAGAGGTATGAGAACTCGCGAAATGCTTGAGGTCCGTAAACCGAAAGCATCTTAGCTAGCTCTTATGTTATGGGAACTAAAAGATGTTGAATACTGTTTGTCGCTATACAGTTAAGGTCCATCGAAAGGACCAAACAATGATAAAAATCGTGAATGAATCCTCATTCACGATTGGTCGTTCCATGGACTGTACAATTCCACTAACAGAAGACAGCATTAGCCGCGTGCATATCGTCGTACATCGTCGTCAAGATCAGATTTGGATTGAGGATAAAGGCTCTTCCAATGGAACATTTGTGAATAATGTTCGTATCGCGCAAAATTCTTTAGTGAATGTGGTCGCCAATGATCGCATTCGCGTAGGTAAATCAGATTACATTGTTAGTATCGCTCTTGAGGTTGTAGAAAAAGAAGACGGGTCTCCAAAAACGGTAGGCAACGCCGAAGAAACAGAACTGCTCAGTGCGAAACAGGCACTTCAGCCGACCTTAATGCCGAAAGACAAAGCTGCGATAAAATCAGAGCAACGACCCGAGCGTCTTGAGCCAAAGCAAGAGGCAAAAGCGAAAAATGAAGCTCCTGAGTATAATAATGATCATCCGCAGTTTGAAGGCGAAAGAATTATTCACGAGGCGCACAAAAAGGCGGCACAAATTATTTATGACGGCGAGGTGCAGGCTGAAAAGAGAGTTCAGGCCATTCACATTGAGGCCCGTGATCGTCAGGCACAAGCAGAGATTTTCTATAAAAAGAAAATTTATGAGGCCCACAAAGAGGCTGATAATATTCTTATTACCTTTCAAAAGCAGGGCCAAGAACTTCTGGAACAGGCAAGACAATTGGCACACGAAATTCGTGATGAGATCGACTTGTTCTCTCAAAATCTTCGAGAGAAAGCTCGTAAGGAAGCGGAAGAAATTAGCGATGAGGCACGCCAAGAGGCCGAGCTGCTGAAGCAAGAGGCCTACGAGAAAGCCCGAAGCAAAGCGGAGATCGAAGCCGAAGACCTGGTTGTAAGCGCCAATGCGGAGTCTCAAGATATTTTGAACTTTGCGACACAGCAAGCTGCCGCAATGCTAACGAAAGCCCGCACCGAAATGGAATCAGAGCTGCAGGGTCTTAAAGAACAGCTTGAGGAAAAGAAAAAGAACCTCAGCATTTTCAAAAAAGAACAAGAAGAGTTTAATATAAAAGCCCTTGGTGACCAAGAAGAGTTAGAAAGAAAGATTTTGGAGTCCAAGAGTGAGTATCAAGCACTCTTTGAACAACTTGAAAAGGCACAACGCGAACTTAGGGAAGCGCGTACTGAGGATGGCAATCTTCAAGAAAAAATACGAGATCAGAAGAAGGCTAGTGCTGAGTTGGAACACCAAATTGGCCAACTTTACGGAGATACAAAGACTCTTGAGAGAAAAAACAAAGAGCTACAGGAGCATTTGGGTCACTTTAGTTTAGATATTCAGGCGGCGGAAGAAAAAAAGAAAATGATGGAAAACGATTTAACTCAACAAAAGGCACTTCTTAGTGAGCGTCTTGAAAAAGAAAGCCAACAAATAATTAATGAGTCAGAAGAACGGATTCAGGAATCCCAACTAGAGATGAACAAACGCTTGCAAAAGCTTGAACGCGAAATGTTAGAAGAGATCATGGGTCGTAAAGAAACCTTGGTTAAAGACATCATCGTAATTATCGAAACGCGCATTGCGAAGGTTTTAGAGCCTGCGAAATGGGATCTGGTTTCGAGTCAAATTTTTGAAGGCATTTCTGAGACTCTCGAAGGAAAGTCAGTTAGTTTCAGCGAAAATACAAAGGCGCCAAAGCAGTCGGCTTCTTTACAAAGAAAGAAAAAGAGAGATAACCTTCGTTGGATGACAGGTGGAATCACGGCTGGAATTGTTGTTTCTTTCTTAGGGTTACATACTTACAGTAGAATTTTGAGAGATAAGAGCCCAATGAGAACGATTGCGGCTGAGGAAAGTCGCAAGCGGCAAGAGGATCTTGATCGTCGCAAGTTTAATCCGACTCAGGTGACTGAGATTAAAGATACCTATACAGATGCAGTTATTTACACCTCAGGCTTTGTGGCGGCATATCAAAATCCAGTATATCAGCAGAAGCTTTATAAAGCCGCGTCCGCATATTTGTTAAAAACTTGGCGTGTGGATGAAGACAAATCTATTCAAGTACTTTCAATGTCAAGTGCCTTGATCAAAGAGTTGAATGACAGGAGACAAAGCATTCATCCCGATTATATCAAAGATGGTATTGCAAAAATGCACGCACTTGAAAAAGAAAGTTTAGATAGGATGAAGATTCTTTTGGGCTCAGAAGTACGCCTAGAGTCTTACCGACGGTTCGAAAGAAAATTTTTCGAATCCGAGATTCTAAGGAAATAAGCTGCTTGTTTCAACGATGTTTTTTTCGAAGCTCATTGTATTCTTGAAGCTTTCGAATGCACTGCTGTAGTACAGTTTCGAGAATCATCCATTCTTTTTTGGTAGGAGTATTTTGCAGAAGCATTCTGCGCAGTACAGTGTAGGCATTCATTTTCTTTTTTGACAGATCAAAACCCAGTTCTAAAAGTAAGGTTCTGAGTGTTTCATCAGGATTGATACCTTCAATACCTTGGGGTACTCGCCGTTGATCTCCGCCGTCAAGCGGTGTGCGCTCTCTGCCGCCCCAGATTTTACGCAGTGAGAACATTGCAAGTAGGGTGGCCTGGGCAAGGTTTAAACTCCAGTTATCACCAAAGGTTGGAATGCAGGCGCAGAAGTTTGCGATTTCAAGGTCTGCATTGCTTAAGCCCCAGTCTTCGGGGCCGAAAATCAAATGAACAGGGTAAGGAGTCTGATCCTCGTTTTTAGATTGAAACTGAGGAGATTTTTCCTTGATATCTGAAAGGATGTCATCGATGTCGCGAACTTGACGACCTCTACCATCACGAGCTGAAAAACAGATTTTAATACTTTCGGACTCATTTTTTAAAAACTCAGCCCATGTATTATACGTAATGCGGTTTTGTAATCCAGCCTGGCCAGTGGCTGCGGTTTGTTGGGCTTCGTAGGTAATTTCGCACTGGGGATCGACAAGAACTAAATGATCAAAGCCCATATTGCTCATCGCACGAGAGGTCGCGCCAATGTTGCGTTCATAAATGGTGCGAACAAGAACAATGCGGACTTCAAAGCTGCGCATGTGCTAAACCATCCCGAATCATTGAGCTCACCTTGGGATACTGAGCTGCAAGCATTTCAAGATCTTCATGTAGTTTTTGCCTTAGATTTGTACCTGGAGCTCGACTAACAAGCAGCTCATAAGCTTCGAGTCTTAACAGCCAATCTGTTTTAAATTTTTGATCGTGCTTCATTAAAATGTTACGCAATCTGCTTTCTAGTTCCTCACCCTGGATTTTTTGCTCACGAATTTCGCGAATATTCGCATACTGCACGTGGAATAGCTTTTCCTCATCAGAGTAAACGCGTTGAGGAACGCGGCTAGCAAGGAAGTCGTCGGTTTCGCCAAAGGCCTCGCGGTCAGCAGGGCCGCCAAAAACTGAGGGCACGGAGGAGCCAATGACCATATCAAAAGTTCCCCAGGAGGGATCAAAAAGAACGCGATCTTGATAAGTAGCCTTTGCATTGGTCAAAGATAAGATAATGGTTTTACCTTCCTGCTCCACGCGGCCATTGAAGGTCCCTGTCACATGAATGCCACTGGTGAATTCGAGGTCTAATTTTTTACCAGGGGCCGCGCTGAGTAAATCCCACTGGCTGTCAGAAAGCTCTGAAGGGCAAATGTTGGGGAAGTTTTTGAGTTTTCCGATGGGTGTTCCAAAGCCCTGAGAATGATAAGCAGTTCCATGGCCATGGAGTTCCACATTTTTATAGGACAGTTGGCAAGGGCCTTGGAAGCGCAGGTAGGCCACTTCTAGTGAGGGATGCGGCGGAGTTAGGGCTTCAATCGCAACGCCCGAGATTTGAATTCCAGAGTTGAGTTGTATGGTATTTACAGATTCAGCCCGAATGGCTTTTTGTACACTAATCAAGCCGCCATTGCGGAAGGCCATTTGATCCGCCATTTCGTTTAGGACCTTCACGAGAGTCTTGAAATCAGGAGTCACAAATAACAGAGGCTGAGGCTCCGTGATATCATAACCCTGTTTAATGCAAGCGATAGTGAGAGGAACCTTTTTCACTGTGTCACTCAAGTACCATTTGGCCTCGCCGACACTCGAAAGTAGACCAGCTCCCAAAATCTTAGGATTTTTTATTTCGCCGATAAGACCATACTCTGCGGTCCACCAATTCATACGGCCAAGTTCGGCGGCTTCAGAAATATATTTAATATTCTTCGCGACTCTTTCGAGCTTTTCTTCAGATGCTTTGATTTGTTCAGGTGAGGAGGAAGGGCTTTCTTTGATGTCAGAAAGCTCGCGAATGGCTTCGTAGAGGTCGATATCTTCTTTGCTAATAATTGCATTGCGAGAAACCTGAGCATACTGACGAAGATAGTCGGCAAACTCTGGATTTGCCAAAATCGGGGCATGGCCTGCAGCTTCATGAACGATATCTGGAGCTGGAGTGTATTGCAAATGCTCCAGAGTACGCATATCAGTAGCCACGGGTAGAATACCCAAAGATTGAAGCTCCATAAAGGCCGCTGGCGGAATGAAACCACTGACTGGTATAGCTCTCCAGCCAAACTTTTGCAGTTTGGCACTGATTTTTTCTATATGGGGAATGCTCTCGATTTCAATTCCGGTTTTCTCAAGGCCCTCAAGATAAGACTCATGGGCATGGACAGATAAAAAAGCCGTCAGTTGACGTAAAACATAACGCCAAGAAGCCTGCTCCACTGGTGTGTATTTAGTATAATTTTGCTCAACAACGTATTTGCGAAGGTGTTGTGGAAGGGTTTCCATCTATTGTCCTTTACAGCCAAGGGTCTAACTTCGTGAGATAGTTTCTCACGTAGTCGTCTACTGCTTTTTCTAGAGGCCATTTGGCGGGGCTCATCCCGGCTTTCAACCATTTTTCGGTTTTTGCTTCTGTGTAATACTGATACTGATCTCGGATATTTTTGGGCATTTCCAGCCAATTGATTTTCAATGGCTTATCCAGGGCCGCAAACATAGCATTTGCAAGATCTAGCCAAGTACGAGGCTTGCCAAAGCCCATATTGTAAACGCCATTGACTGGCTTTTTTTCCATAAGTTCCGACATCCAACAAGTTATGTCCTTCACGTAAACAAAGTCACGCATGAACTCCCCGTCTTTGTATTTCGGATTCGCTGATTTAAATAAACCCAATGAGCTATTTTCTTTTATTTGATTAAAAGCCTTAAACGCAACGCTCGACATAAAGTCTTTGTGGTATTCATTGGGACCAAAGACATTAAAAAACTTCAAACCATACCAGAGTGGAGGAGTGTGAGTTTGCCTCACCGCCCAGCGATCAAAAAGGACTTTTGACTCTCCATAAAGATTTAAAGGCTTTAACTCCTCAGGATCTGTCATGTCGTCAAAACCCAATTCGCCGGAACCATAGGTTGCTGCTGAACTTGCGTAGATCAGATTTTTTTTAAATTGCGTGCACCACTCAAAGATTCTTTGAGTGAAATAGGTATTGTTTTCCCACAGAAAATCCTTATCTGTTTCAGTGGTAGAGGAGCAGGCACCCATATGAATAATCCAAGTCACTTTATCTTGGGCCTCTTTACTATCAAGGAAAGGCCAGAGTTCGTCTTTGAGTAAGAATTTGGAGTACTCTCTGTGCTTCAGAACATTGCGGGCTTCAAGGCCGACTGAATCAACGCAGACAATATCAGTATTGCCCTTTTGATTGAGTTCCCAAACCATTGCACTGCCAATAAACCCATTTGCTCCAGTTACTACAATCACCAGGTATTCTCCTTAATCTTGCTTTTTACAATGTAGATAATTCACGATCTAAACTCAAGGTGCAAAGCCCCTAGTCAGCACTGAATTTTCTTTAAAACATCCATGCTGAAGACCACTAGAGTCGAGCTGGAGCAAAAAAAGGGCGGCACAGGGGTTGCTAATTCTGAGCCTCATCGGAGGGCGTTTTACGTGCTAAAAAGACCGAGTTTCATAGTTGCTGTTTTGCTGACGCTAATTGTTGCGGGGACTTTTGTTGTCAATAGCAAAACACAGAAACTTTCCAAGGTAAAAACAGCAGAGGAGTACTGGGCTGAGACAGGCCTCAGTTCTGAAACGCTCGAGGAACTATTGCAAGAGGGGTCTTGCAATAGTTCTGAGCGTTATTTCTTTGCCTGTGTTGCTTCTGTGCAGTCGGTAGCGCAGAAGTATGGATTAGACCTCACCACTGAGGGGCAGCTAGTGCCAGTGTCGAAATCCCAAAGCCAATCCTCTACTCATCTTTTTAGTGAGAGGGAAGTCTTGGCTCCTTGGAAGGTTTTCCTTTCTTCTCAGTCTCAAATTCCTAATATTCCATTCCTTAAGATTTGGAGAGAACTTCTCGAGAAACATATTAAGCCCAAGCAAGTAAGTTTTGCGGTGGGTATTGGAATGAATGGGTTTTTATCTATTTTCCGTGATCCTCATACGTATCTACTTCCAGCAAAGATGTATAGTGAGGTGGTATCGAAGGCCAATCACAGGAGTCTTTCTATCGGTGTCGTAATTGGTCGCGATGAGGATCAATACTTCGTAAAAAAGGTGATTGCAAACTCGTCTTCATTTCTTGCGGGCCTTCATAAGGGGGATGTTATTTTGTCTGTAAATGGGCACAGGGCGGGTCCGCTTTCTGCTCAGGAGCTCAGCGACTTCCTGCGAGGCGACGAGGGAAGCGCGCTCAACTTAACAGTCCGACATCATGGCGAGATTAAAAGTATCAATGTGATTCGCACTGAGCAGCGGCTTCCGACGGTGAGTACGCAGGTACTTGATGGTATTAAGCCCGTAGGCGTTTTAACGATTAATAAATTTGCTATCAACGCGTGCACTGAAGTGAAGAGCGCTCTTAAAAGCCTAAAACAACAAGGTATTCAGGGTTTACTATTGGATTTGCGTGACAATCCAGGGGGCCAAATGGAAGAGGCCACTTGTGTAACGAGTTTGTTTATTGGCCCAGGCAAAAAAGTATATCAGATCAAGCCCTTATCCGATGATATTCAACAAGAGACCTCTTATGGCGCGGAAGAGCAACAGTATCAGGGTCCAATGGCAGTATTGATTAATTCGGGCTCTGCTAGCGCCGCCGAAATTGTTGCCGGAGCATTGCAAGACTACAAGCGAGCTGTTCTTGTGGGAGAGCGAAGCTTTGGTAAAGGCTCGTTCCAAGAGGGTGAGATCTGGTCAAAAAATATAAATATCGTAATTTTCGAGACGAAAGGTTTTTACTATTTACCTTCGGGGAGGACCCCGCAGCTTGTGGGCTTAGAGCCTGATGTAAAGGTCAACTTTAAAGACAATTTTGCGCTACGTGAAGCGGATCAGTTCTGGTATCCTCTGGTGCCTGAAAACTTATCTGTTCCAATGGAGTTTGCTGCGGATTTGCAGCCGGACCTTGCGGCTTGCATTAGCTTCGACAGCGATCTGCTGTCTTCTGATGATCCAGAGATAAAAGAAGCTCATCGGGTTTTAAGTTGTCGTGGAATTGCAGAACGAGGAGCAAGATGATCCATACTGAGCTTTTTAAATTTAGATACATTCCGGCGAAAAAGCGTTCTGAAAAGCTAATGATAGTTTTTCATGGGAAAGGTGACAGCATCCGCCCCTTTCGGCATTTCGATGAGGAAATGAAAGTGCCTCAGATGAATTATTTATTGCTGAATGCGCCAAAGAGATTTCTTGATGGTTACTCTTGGTATGGAGATCCGCCCTATGAGCGAGAAGGTGTTATCAGGATTCGTGAAAAACTTTTTCAGCTTCTAGCAGAGCTAGAAATGCAAGGCTGGCAAAGCGAGAACATTTTTCTTTTTGGATTCTCTCAAGGCTGCTTAATCAGTGCTGATATTGGTTTGAACTATCCAAAACGCTTGGGTGGTATTGTGGGCGTTAGCGGCTACTTTCACTTTTATCCAAGATGGCGTCAGCAGCTTTCAAAAAATACCTTGAAGACACCCTGGGTTTTCACCCATGGTCGTCGGGATGACCTTCTAAAGCTTGATGAAACCAAGCACGGAGTTGACAAGCTTCGCACTGCTGGTTTTGACGTCGACTGGATTGAGCTCGATAAGGACCACGTTCTTACTGATGAGGAAATGCCAATGATTCGTAAATGGGTTCGTGATCAGCTTAAAGAAAAATCAAGCATCTCGAATTGATCAATTTTTAACCGTCAAGTTGCCCTTGGCAGTGACACTAAGGGCTTCAATCATTTGCGGCAAATCAAAGATGTTTACGAATTGAATAGTCAGTTTTTTATTTTTAACGACTCTTGTTCTTGAATCCGATGTCACGACCCAGTTCGGCCCCTTTGAATAGCTTTTTCTAAAAATATAAAGATTGTCATCTTCAAAGTGCTTCTCTTGCCACTTGCATTCAATAGAAAGAACTGTGTCCCGAGCTAAAGGCAGTACAAAATCAATCTCGTGCTGATTTTTTGTTCGCCAATAATGGAGCTGATTTCCATGTCCCTGAGATTGAAAAGTTTCAAGGACTAGGTTTTCCAGGTAGACACCGTAGTCTTCGTTGCGAGGCTCGTGGATTCCTTTTACAAAACAACTAAATCCCGTGTCAAATCCATATACTTTTGGCTGGCTAACAATTTCCTGTAATGGGTTGGTAGAAAATGGCTTTAGGAGACTTATCGTCTTGGTGCTTTCTAAAATATCAAGGTATTTAATTGTTGTGGGTCTTGTTACTCCGCTGGCTTGCGCTAACTTCGTGATTTCAAACTGGCTTCCGTTAGCAATGAGTAAGTACTCAAGAACTTTCAAAAACGGTTGTCGCTTTTCGACAGCAAAAAGCTCTTGGACATCTCGGGCATAAAACGAATCCATCCACTCGGAAAAAAAATCGTTATCCACGTTTTCGCCTAATAAAGATGGCGGAAGACCCCCATGTAAAATCCTTTTTTTAAGTGTGCTGCGAAAGTCTGCAAGTTCACTAACCAGAACTGGTAAAAAGTGAAGATTTCTTTTTCGATCAGTAAGGGAGTCCTTAAACTTCTTACTAGCAATCAAGGTGGATGAACCTGTAGCGAGTATTTTTTTATCTTTAAAATGATCAGCGCCTATTTTCAAAAGCATGGAGGCTTCGGGAAGTTGATGAATTTCGTCAAATATGACAGTTTTCGTTTTGAGATTTTTATAAAAATCTTCGGGGTCTTCAAGACGTTTTTGTTCGCTAGGGAGATCGCAGTTGATAAAGGTGGAATCAGGGATAGAAGCGGCAAGAGTTGTCTTACCAGAGCGACGGACGCCAGCGAGCCATACGATGGGCCTTTTCGACCAGGATTTCTGTATTTTTTGAAGCCAAAATGTCCTCTTTATATCCATAAGTATACTTTACATATAGTATTACTATATGTAAAGTATACTTTCACTAAGAAAGGCTAGAACTTTCTTAGTAGGCCTACGACAATGCCCTGAATATTTACTTCATAGGGCGAGAACCACATTGATTGAAACTTTTCATTGGCCGGACGGAGCTCTACCATGAGCTCATCGTGGCTTCCACGAGGCGGAGTGCGGAGGTAAAAGCGCTTCACTGTGGCTTCATTTTCTACAGTTGCCACAACGATATCTCCATTGGCTGCACTGGCTTGCTGCTGTACAAGAATCGTATCTCCATCCAAAATGCCTTCATTGATCATGGAATCGCCAGAAACTCGCAGGGCGAAGGTCTTGTGAGCTTGGCGTACCAGACTTGAGGGAACACTAATGAATTCATCGTGCTTCAAGGACTCAATCGGGCCACCGGCCGCTACTTTACCAAGGAGAGGAAGAGACAGGACCTCCTCCTTGCTTTGGAGGAGCGATGTCGGAGGAGGCCCTGTAGATGTATTCAGCAAATGCTGCACAATCTGTATTGCACGTTTCTGATTGGCCTGGTTTTTCACATAGCCCTTGCGGATTAGTTGCTTCAGATAATTTTGGACCGAGTTAAACGACGCGAATCCAAAATGATCCCTAATCTCCTGGTATGACGGAGAAATTCCAGAACTTTTCTGAAAGCCTTCTATAAACTCTAAGAAGGCTTTCTCTTTTGCTGTAAGGGGGAGGGGCAAATTATCAATCATAAACTTACATATCAATTACATATGTAATTGATATGTAAGTCAAAAAATAATTTAAAAGGTCTAGGGATTATGTCGCATAGCTTAATGGGAGCCCAAATAATCACTCATTCGAGATGAGACAATTTCCGAGACCACTTTTGTTTTTGCAAGTAGGGGAGCTTGGGGCAGCCACGCGTATTAATTTGTTAGGATCAATTTTCTCTGGGATGGCAATTGAGCTAATCGCACGCTTTTGCGGCATGAGATTTCTGGATGCGACCTGACTTTCAGTGACCGGTAAAAAAGAGCAGTTTTGGTAAAGCAGAATCACTGCTGGGTTAACAACCAAAAGAACCGCTAAACTAAATCCACGCCGCCTGAGCACGAAACCCCCTCAATAAAAATATGGTTATCACTTTATTCTACGGAAGAAGTGGCCTAGGACCTTAGTCTAAAATCAAAAATTCTCAGAACGAGACGAAAAAAGTTTCTAACAATTCTAATAAAAAGGAAATCTCGTCTTGAGAGTGAGTAAAGGACTGGCAATAATAGAAGAAGAAACATAAAAGGATATTATGAGAACTGTTGTTGTCCTAGTTTTGAGCTTTATTTTTGCTTCCCAGGCTTTTGCGGCGAATTTTACAGATCTATCGAAAAAGTGTATGGAAAGCTTAAAAGCTTTTCCTGGAAAAGTTGATACTGTGTTATTGCAGAGGGCTTGTGACAAGGTTCAAATTGATGACGCATGTGTGAGCGTTGATGGGCGCCCCATTTTTCACTACGAAAAAATTTCTAGCAACCCTAGAGCGAAGAGGGTTCTTGTCTTTAGCCTGATTCATGGCGATGAAACTCACGCGGGCACTGTGGGACGATATTGGATGGAGCGCCTTGAGAGTTTTGACCCGCGCAACTCGTGGCGTGTAGTGCCTGTTTTAAATCCGGATGGTGTTCAGGCGAAGACGAGAACCAACGCAAATAATGTTGATTTGAATCGCAACTTTCCAACGAAAGATTGGGATCAGCTCGCAAAGTCCTATTGGAAAAAGCAAGCTAAAGAGAATCCGCGTCGCAATCCTGGCGATGCGGCCGGCAGTGAGGTCGAAACTAAGTGCGCTATGAAACATCTTGAAGAGTTTAAGCCAGATTTCATTGTGTCTGTGCACACGCCGCTGAAAGTTTTAGACTTTGATGGGCCGAAGGTGGTTTTTCCAAAGTATGATTATTTACCTTGGAGATCCTTGGGGCACTTTCCAGGTAGCCTTGGTCGTTATATGTGGTTTGAAAGACAGACTCCGGTTTTGACCACCGAACTTAGGGAAGACTTGCCGGCAAGTCTGACGCCTCTTGAAAGGCTGCAAGACGTGATCGGTACGCTAGTGAAAATCGAAATTAAACCTAGGAGCGCAGATTCTCAACCCCCCAGCCATGTGGTGAAAACCTTTGCCCCTGTTGAGTAGCATGAAATTAGAAAATTCATTGTTCTAATGAATCATTGTATTTTGCAAAACCTGGTGAATCTCAATATCACGCTCCTGCTGCGTAACAACGCTATCCTGGATTGCCAAAAGCCTCTTTAGTAAGAGGTCCTTGGCTATACGGATAGCAACGAAAATATCTTTGTCGACGCCTTCGGCGGCAATTTTCGAATCACCCTCTTTCAAGGAGATTGAAATCCTATAAAGGGATTTCAAATCTTCCATTTTAAACTCTTTGCCTTCTGCTTCATATTGAAGCGCTAGCTTGGTGGGATCTTTCGAAATAACAGCAACCACAGTTTGCGGAGTCACGTAGGGCTGAAACTCGGCAATTTGCTGGTAAACGTATGATTTTACTTCGGGGCTGTCCTCGAGGGCTATCTCAAGGACTTCTAGCCCCGGATTCAGAAGGTCAGACATTAGATCCTCCTATTCCGTGTTACATACATCTCTTATTATATTGTATCAATGAGTCCAAATTAAGTCAGGCCAGGCTTCTTAGAAATAAAAAATATATTTGAAATTGAATACATTTGATTTAAAATCTCGACCTTGGACGTGTTTAAGATATTTGGATCTTAAAATGAGACATTATGTTTGATAACAAGAAATCCGCACCAGGAGCCAGTTTGAGCGAAACTTCTAGCATGAAAACACATTTGCCAAGGCTTGAAAATTCGTGGCAAGCGAAACTAGAGTCAGAATTTGAAAAAGATTATATGGAAAATTTGCAAAAATTTTTGATTTCCCAAAAAGAATCTAGAAAAATAATATACCCAGAATGCGAAGAATATTTTGCTGCAATGGACCTGACGCCTTTCGACAAAGTCAAAGTTGTGATTATTGGTCAGGATCCTTATCATGGCGTCGGGCAGGCACATGGCTTGAGTTTCTCTGTTCGTGAAGGCGTTCGCGTTCCTCCGTCCTTAGCTAACATTTTCAAAGAGCTTCACGAAGATCTGGGCTTGCCCATACCAAAGAGCGGAGACCTAACCTCCTGGGCCAAGCAAGGTGTTTTGCTTTTAAACGCGGTTTTAACTGTGGAAGGTGGCAGGGCAGCGGCCCATCAGGGCAAGGGGTGGGAGCAATTCACTGATCAAGTGATTGTGGCTCTGGATCAAAACCGTGAGCACTTGGTATATATTTTGTGGGGAAGTTATGCTCAGAAAAAAGCAGCTTTCGTCGATCGCACAAGAAATCTTGTATTAGAGTCCTCACATCCGTCACCGCTGTCCTCATATCGAGGTTTTTTTGGTTCAAGGCCTTTTTCTAAAGCGAATAAATACCTGGGCGAACATGGAGTTAAGGAAATTGATTGGTCTTTATAGCGATTCTAACGGAAGATAAATTTGAAACAATCAAGGAGCGTAATTATGACGTTTATTAAAATTCTAATGGTGCTGGGGCTTGCGGGGTCTGTCGTTTACGCGGCTGGCAATGGGCAAAAAGTTAAACAAAAAGCTTCGGAAACTATGCAGGCTGCCGGTGAATATACTCAGGAACAAAAGGCAGAGATTCAACAAAGTCTTGAAGATAAAATGGGCAAAATCTCTGAGGAAATCGGAGAATTAAAAAAAGAAGTGGCGATAGCTTCCGGCAAGGCAAAAAAAGAAATGAATCAAGAAATCAAATCTCTAGAAAAAAAGCAGATGTCTCTTAAAAAAGATTTAGCTCGTTGGAAAAATAGTACGGGCAAAGCATGGGAAGAAATGAAAAACGGAATGAACCAGGCATTTGATAATCTTTCGGATTCATACCAGAAGGCAAAAAAAGAACTCTCTGAAACTAAATCTGAGTAATTTTTGAAGATAGATTTCTATTATCGCCTAAAGTTAGGAGTTCGACAATGATCACAGTGATTATTGGTCAAAGGGGAGTTGGCAAGACTCAGTTGCTGAAAAGGATCCACCGCTATACAGCAGACGAAAAAATGCCTTGTTTTGATCTTGATCAAGAAATTGAAAAATACGAGAAAAAGACCATCCAGGAAATTTTCGAGAAAAAAGGCGAAGAGTATTTTCGTGAATTAGAAAAAAGAATCTTCAATGAAATTATTTTGTCTCATCCAAACTGTTGGTTAGCAGTCGGGGGCGGTTTTCCTGTAGGATTTCTTCCAGAGACCACTCGAGTTCTTTGGGTGCAAAGAACTACGGATCAGGCCGGCCGAGTTTTTTTAGATCGTCCGCGCCTTGAAAAAGAATTGTCCCCACTTGGTGAGTTCGAGAAACGAGCGAAAAACCGCGAATTTTATTTTAAAAATGTGTATGACCAAATTTACTTAATACCCGAAGGCTTGACGGAGCTAGATCCTTTAGAGAAAGAAATCTTGATTCTGCATAAGAAAGTATTTTCGGGGACATTAACCATATTGCCCGAGTTATTTCTAAAGAAAACTCGTTGGCAAACTTTTATCGAGAATTATTCCAATCGCGGTGTTGAGTTTTTTGAGATAAGAGATGATTTGTTAAATCACGACCAACTTCAAACGTGTTTGGGCTCTTTGTTTTCGGAAAAGTTTATTTTTTCTTTTCGCTCCGGAAAAACAGAGAACCCTCCGCAAAGCAGTCAAATTGAATACTTTGACTGGGCCATTGAACTAGGTGCAATGCCTCAGCCAGTCCGTTTTTTAAAACAGCGTCTAATAGTTTCTTTACACGAAATTCAAGAAGGTGAGGCTTTTGAGCAAGCTATTCACAGATTGAATGCGGAGTCTGGTAAGTGCGTTCATTTGAAATTTGCACCGATTGTGAAGACTTTTGAGGATTTGTTTTTAGGTTATTTGTGGCAGCAGGGCGATCCGAAAAATCGCAGTTTTCTGCCTCATTCGGCAAATGGGCGCTGGGCTTGGTTTCGGTTGTGGATGAAGGGCGGCCAACTTTTGAACTTCTGGCGCGAGGCTGAGGGCAGCGCACAGGACCAGCCGACAGTTTATGAATGGTTGAGCGTGCATTTTATTAAAACTCACTTCGCTGCAGTTCTTGGCAAACCGGTGTCTCAAAGTTGGTCGCCTATCGAGCAGAAAAACTTTTTTGAAGAGCGAAATGAGCCCACTTTTCGCATTGAGATCGACCAGTCAGAGTGGGATGTGGCTTTGACAATCTTGGCTATATTGGGTCTTCGTCATGCGGCAGTGACCTCGCCACTCAAAGAAGAGGCTTTTCATAGTTGCAAAGTGAAAACAGAAAAGGCCGAGCTTCTTCGCTCAGTAAATACACTTTTTTATAGCTCAGAAAATAAATATTGGATCGGCCACAATACCGACATTATAGGCTTTAAACACCTCACGGAGGACATCGGTACAGAACAATGTGTGGTTCTGTGGGGTGGTGGCGGAACGCTGAATATGATGAAAAGGGTGCTTCCGCAATCCTATTGCTTTTCAGTGACTCGTGGAGAGGTTCGCGAGGAGGACCTGGCACGCTGGAAAAATGAGATGATGCCAGACGTTTTAGTCTGGGCCGCGCCACGAAAACACGATATGAAGTGGCCAAGCCCTGATTGGAAACCTAAGCTGGTGGTGGATTTAAACTACACTGATGATTCAGCGGGGCGTGAATACGCACAAAGAGTGGGTGCAGAGTATCGTTCGGGTATAAAGATGTTTCAAGTTCAAGCTCAGTATCAAAGAGATTTTTGGGAGAATCAAGAATGAGTGCAAGTTCCTTTGGATCAAGATTTGTTGTGACTAGCTTTGGAGAATCTCACGGTAACGCCTTAGGTGTGGTGATTGACGGTTGCCCTGCGGGCCTTTTATTTGATGAAGCTCTTTTGAAAAAAGAATTGGAACGTCGTCGTCCCGGTGGCGAATTGGTTTCGCAGCGAAAAGAAGAAGATGCCTCAGAGGTCTTAAGTGGGGTTTTCGAGGGAAAAACAATCGGCACCCCGATAGCAATCATTGTTAGAAATAAAGATCAAAAATCTCACGACTATGAGCAAATCAAAGGCTCTCCACGTGCTGGTCATGCTGACGATGTTTGGCAAATGAAATTTGGTCATCGTGATCACCGAGGTGGCGGGCGGTCTTCGGGTCGCGAAACTGTGGCTCGTGTAATGGCGGGCGCGGTGGCCCAGATGCTTTGTAAGCAGCTTGCTCCGGAGCTGCAACTGAAAGTTTATGCTGGCCAGGTGGGCAGCTACGTACTTTCAGAGACAGAGCGCAATCAAGTCTGGAATCAAGATATTGAAAAGTTCACGGCACGTTTTCCCTCTGCTCAGCACGAAAAGGTAAAAGAGCTTTTGTCCCTGGCACAAGCCCAAGGTGAGAGCTACGGCGGGGTCGCAGAAATCCGCATTAAAAGCCCACCCGCAGGCCTTGGTCAGCCGGTCTTTCATAAGCTTAAGGCGGATCTTGCCCAAGCCTATATGAGTGTCGGAGCAACCTCAGGCGTTGAGCTTGGTGCAGGAGCTGAGGCCCCTAAAGAAAAAGGAACGGACTTCCACAAATCATCTCAATCCGAGAACTACGGTGGCATCCGTGGTGGCATCTCTACGGGTGAGGAAATTTTTCTGAAAGCACACTTCAAGCCAACATCGTCGATTCTCGATGTGGCGAAGAAGGGCCGTCATGATCCTTACATCGTGACTAGAGCAATTCCGGTACTTGAGGCCATGACGTGGTTGGTGCTTGCAGATCACTTGCTTTGGGCAAAGACGGATCGAGTTTAGTAAATTGATGTGATAGTACTAAAAAGCTTTGAGGTGCAGGCGATGGGTGCCATCATTCTGCAGGAAATTGTGAATTTAGGATAGCTCTTACTTGTTCCATTTTGAAGAACCACCTGAATCTTGTCATAAAGTGTCGTCAGGATCGGGGAGTTGGCCAGTGCTCGCTGCGATAGAGTTTTAACATCATCAGCCCCCATGAAATTCACCAAGGTGGCTCCAGTGTCCGCTTCCTGGGAAATGGAAGTCATATTCTCTTTTGCTTTGGAGGGATCAATGTAAACACTGCAGGACTCACTGTCAGAGTCGCCACTTTGAATCGACACATTCGCTGTGCAGACAATTTTAAATGCTTCGTCTGAAGTCATGAAATAAACTATAGAGTTTTTGAAACCTTCTTGGTCGGGTGACAATGTTTGATCGATGTATAAGCCTGGGCGGATCGCTTCTGAATCGGAAGTAAGAAAAACCGCAGAGGCGCTCAGAGTTTCATAGATTCGCGCTGAGTCCTTGGAGCCTATAGAAAGAAAGGCCTGTTGATTAGCCGCAATGGCATTTGCAGAGTATGTCCAAGTCAAAGCTCCTGATGCGATTAGAAAAAGTGTGATATTTTTCATGAAAAGTCTCCTACAGTTAGTGTCCGAGAGTGTGCGTATATCATGAGCGGGTTTTTAATTCAATAAAAAGTGAGGAGGAAGAGTATCCGAATACTTTTTTTTCCATTTCCAATCGACGGTCTCTTCATTTACTAAGACAAAAAGCAACGCATCTTTAGGTTTTTCTTTGAATGCATATTCAACGCTAGAGAGCCGCTGTAGGCTTGATGGAATATAAACTGCTATAGCTTGAAAGCTGAAGGCGGGAGGATCTTGAAAAGGCGCTAGCATGTGCGAGATAACGTTGTCGTTTTCACTAAACGGTATTGTAGACACTTCAGCGGCGCTCAAATCCAGAGTTACTCCATAAGTTACCTTATCATCTGTTATGCCAAGACTTGCCCTTTCCTCGCGCGACGAATCGTAGCCTGGAACATCGAAAACGTGAGATTGATCGTTTCGGTCCGAACCTGTTTCTAGTGCTATTTCAATTCGTTTGGCTGAGAATAATCTAATAAATACGGCATCAGACTCTATTCCCAGCTTTTGCAGTTTGGTGCGAATTGCTGGCAACAACAATCTCCATGAAGGCATCAAAATTACTTTAGAGTGGCCTGCTTCAACGCGCTTCATAACTAAGGCATATTCTACTGGATATATGAGTTGATCCTGGTTAACTGTGGTAGCGAACAATGAAGCACATTTTGGTGCTTGTGCAAACACCGCAGGATATGACAAAAAAAGTAACAGGGCCGCAAAAAAGAGGGACGTTTTCGTCCTAAATCTCAGATGGGCATAAGTTGATTTGGTTTTGCCTGCCATGGAGTCACATAGTGCAAGTGTGGTGCCAAATCTGCACTAAAGTCTTGTAAGACTTTGGTAGTTTTCGACCGAAAAAACAAGAGATGGTAAATTTCGCAAATTTGGATAAAAAACAAAAGCTTAGCATTTTCGGCGTCATGTTAATTCTGATTCTTTTTTTGTCTTATGATCCGTTTTTGAGTAACACTTCTAATGATGAGGTTTCACGAAGCACCAAGCCACCGCAAATTAAAAACTCACTAGAAAATGCTACAATGTCCAAACGGCCCATAGGGGGGGCCTCCCTTCGCGTACACAAGTCGGCGCTGTTAAAATTCGATAAAAAAGTCATAAAAATCTCAACAAATGAGCAAAATAGCCCAAGTAGTTCGATAAGAATGCCGGCAGGTGATTCTTATTATGGCGTTGTCCCCGAGCCAGATTTTTTATTACCGAATAAAAGACTATCCATTATGCTTGGACGTGAGTTTGTCACCGTGTCTAAAGCTCCAAATGGATATCTATTGGGCTCAGATCTATCTGGAGAAATTAGATACGAAAATTTTATAAAAAAAGATGAAGTGAGCGGTTATCTTTTAGATATATCCTTAGGCACCTCGTTATTCCATAGCACCTCCGGAAATCTTCAAGTCTCTCAAACTAGATTTTATGGGTTTAGCTTTGATTTAAAATATATAAAAAAAATAAACTTGGGTGATATAAAGTTAACAGCCGGCGCGAAATACATATTTGGTATGGACGTTCAAGGCTCGCAGACACAAATTATAGGCAGCACTGTTCCGGGAGTTGGGATTGGATTTGATTATAAGCTGTTACAAATGGAAAATACTTCTGTCCTGTGGAGATATGATTTTAAATATTATTTTCAAGGTTTGGATAATGACTTTTGGCTGAGCGGCCTTAGTCATAGGCATGAGTTGTTGTTCTCAATTGAGAAAGGCCATTTAAAAAATTGGGACCTCGGTGTCTACTATAATTATCAGCAGGGCCTTACAACCTCTGCGACTATTGAAACAGATTCTGCGGGGATGAGCTTTGGGCATAGATTTGATTAATTAGAGTGATTGAAAAGCTAAAAACGAGTCAATAAACTGTATCCACAGAGTAAGTGGTTGCGCCAACTGAGCAATATAAAACCCCTGCTGGTGACATCTGACAGGCATCAGAAACGCCCCGATTATCGACCTGATACCATGAGGTGCCATTATTAGTGCTTTTATAAATGCCAGCAGGTGATATGGCAAAAAGATGTCCAAGGGAGTTCTGAAAAATTTTGGCAATAGTTTTATCAGTGTTAACTGCGCTCCAAGAGGCTCCGGAGTCTGTGCTGCGCTGGAGCCCTAGCACATGGGCATTGTCTGTGATAAAATATTGGCCTAAGTTATCAATGAGCTGAGTTTTATAATCTCCAGCCATTGTTGATAGAGTGTTTAAATTTGTCCAGGTTACTCCATCCGTTGTTCTAAAATACTTATATGTGCCCGTTCCAGCAATCCCGCATGAATAAATAAGGGTTGATCCATTGCTAAACATGTTATTATTCATGGTCACGCTTGTTCCGGCACTACTGCTACAGCCAGGCCGGCTTAGCGCGCTAAATGTCGCTCCAGCATCGATGCTAACCTGTGTTCCAAAATATTCAACTCCCCAGCCTGACCAATCCGAAGAATGCATATATAGAAAAATCACTCCGTTATTCAAAACGGCCGCGGACACTGAGGTTGGCGTTCCACTTACATTCGCTGTCACAGGAATGATACTCAACGTCGACCAAGTTCCGTTATCGCTTTTCCGAATTATAAAACTTCCTCCTGATACCCCGCTATTAGGATCAAGGGCGCTGATGCCAGCAACGTAAATATACTTATGCAAAGGGTTAGAGTAATTAAAGCTCACAGTGAAGGCCTGTGAAAAAGTGTCGCCTGCATCAATTCCGGTGGTTAAATGAGGAAAACTATCGACTGTAACCCAATTTTGACCATAGTCGGTGCTTTTTTTGACCGTCCAAATTAGAGAAGATGAGCTCGGCACGACATAAAATAAATTTCCATCAGGATCCATATACGAACTATTAAGATTTGAACGGCTAGCGACAGACTGCAAGCTTCGGATTGGAAAAGTTAGCGTGCCCGCCAAGTTATTACTGTCGAGCGCTACAACCTTATCTGTCGTGATCGTGGTCGCTAATGTGGGCGTGTAGATACCTGTGGCAGAATTAATCGGAAAACCACTAGAAGAAAAATAGTTATAACTTCCGGTGCCTCCGGAGGCAGAAAAAGTGATCGACTCACCGGGCATTACTGTTGGCAGAGACGCAGTAAGGACCAAGCTTGAGGTCGCCCCAGAACCAGCGCTTGTGCCGCTCGTGATAAGCCCTTTACTACTGTTTTGGACGCAGGATAAAAAAGCTAGTGCTACAAAAATAACACCTATCAATGGCCAATGTTGGTTTTTTTTGTTGAGCACCATTATCATGTTATCGGTTTATTTTGCTAAAACTTGAGAGGCCGTTGACAGGGTGATAGGGCTAAAGCGTCTTCGTTTCAAAACGAGATTCAAAGGTAAATTTTGTGGACGACCTCACTGCCCAGGAATCGCAGAACTGAAAACAGCCCACGAAAGTGGAAACAGAAGTAAGTAACCGATAAAAACAGGCTAACTCCCAACAGATACAGCGTCGTAAAAAACTTATAGTGATGGTAAAGTGACAGCGCTTAATGAATCTCCCATTTCGCCCGGCTGATCGCCGCGATCATTCGTATCACCAAGACCTAACTGACCTGAACTATTGAAACCCCAACATTTAATTTCTTTAGCTTTCGAAATTGCACAAACGTGAGCGCCCCCGGCGGTGATGAATTCGGGAACAAAGTTAGTTCCGAGATTTACAAACGGAAGCGCGTCTCCCATTTCATTCGCGTCGTCACCGCGATTTAAAGTGTCGCCAAGGCCTAGCTGTCCATGCTCATTGTTGCCCCAGCACTTGATATGTTTATCAGTAAACAGAGCGCACGCAAAATAGCTACCTACAGCAATCTGTTCCGCTATGAGGCCGGTTCCTAAATCAATTGGCAAAAGGTTATCGCCGGTTGTTGCGGCGTCATAACCGCGATAAGCTTTGTCGCCTTGTCCTAGCCGTCCATCCTCATTGTTTCCCCAACATTTAATTTTTCCTCCCAACAGCAACGCGCAAGAAAAGTCGACCTTAGCCGCAACATCAATTGCGACTTGCCCGCTTCCCAAATTTACCGCTCGCAAGTTAGCGCCCATTTCATTACTTATGCCGCCTCTTCTTTGAACCGACTCTCCTGCACCTAAGGCGCCAGAGAAATAAGTAATCCCACTACCTAGCACAAAACTATTGCGTCCCCAGCACCTTACGACTCCGGTTATCGATAACGAGCATGCGTGTAGATCCCCCACTGTAACTTTCTGAATCTGCTCTGGAAGGCTCGTCGCGAGATATGTAGAGGCCATATTTATACTTAAAGTTTCATGTCCCAGTTGCCCCTCGGTATTATTTCCCCAGCAGATAACCGCACCGAGCTGATTAAGTCCGCAGGCAAACGTTCTACCAATACTTATTGAGTTCAGCTGTGAAAACTGACTGCTGAAAGCTCCATAGGGTAAATTGGCTCCCATATCAGCGGATTCATCGCCAATAAAGGGGCCAAGCCCAGAAATTATTTGAGAAATATTTTGATGATTAGCGCTGCCCCAACACTTAATTGCTCCAGATAAGGAAAGGGCACAAGCAGTATCCGTTCCAACTGAAATAGATTTGGATTCAAAACCTAGGTTGATTGGAACAAGATTTGCCACTTCATTGGCGCCGTCACCAATATTCGTGATTGAACCCTGCCCCAAAATTCCTTTGTAACCTGTCCAGATTTGACCATTTTCGCCCCAACAATAACCTGACCCCACTCCACTTAAATAACAGGTCGACAAGTTCCCCAGTGTCAACAAGGCTTGAGAAGCCGCCGGAGAGACCGGAATTTGTAGACTTGATCCGTCGGTTTCGAAATTCGAAGAACAAGAGACCAACCCAAAGGCTATTGTCGTTATTGATATCAAAATCAAGAGAACGAGATTGAGGCTTCTCATACTATGCTTATCGGTTCGATCTCACGATTTCTCAAATGAAATTAGGCACAGATTATGACTCATTTTGAAATTCTAGCTATGGAGGTGCCGTCTCGGTGCAAGTACGTTTTTCCGCAAACGTTTCCATTTGAGACAGGCCAGCTCATGGCGCGGCTTGGGATTTCATAAGGAACTGCTGCATTGACAGGCAATACAAGCTAAAACGACTTCGCTTCAAAACGAGATTAAAATTCCTGCCACGGGCACAATGCCTATGGCAGTCACTTGTTAGTTCGATCTTGTCACTTGTTGAACCTGGCAACCAGACTGTGTTTCGCTTGCGACAACTTCAAAGCTATAGCTTGCGTTATTTGAGCACAAGGTTTCAACCCAGTAAGTACTAGGCTCTAAAATGCCAGCATCAGTAACCTTACACTTAAACTGATTATCGCTTTCAGCATAAGCCTGATTTAGAGCAGATTGTTTAGCAGCCTTAAAGCATCCAATTGGTGATGCCATTGATACGCTGGAAAGGGCAAACGAAGCGAAAAATAGTGCGAAAACTGATTTCATAAAAACTCCCATGTGTGTGTTCAAGAGCACGTACCACCGCCGCCTCTGAATTCCAAGGTCATTATCTGAAACTAAATATGCGCTTAAGGTATTGTAATAGCTACTTTAGCTTGCTTTAGGCGAAGGCGCCTTATTTTTTACTAGATAGATCTAGTAAAATCACTAGATCTATCTGCCATAATATGATAAGTTGTTCCGATGAAGTTCATAATAGAAGCCGCTTTTGTCAAAGAGCTCCGGGAGAATCTGAAGGATAGTCCTCAATTTTTGCAGGTGGTCCTTGGGCCCCGCCAGGTTGGAAAAACAACGGGTGTTTTGCAGCTTTTAAAGAATAGCCAATCTGAAAGTCTTTATTATTCTGCCGATGAGGAGGTCTCTCCATCTGCAAATTGGATTGAGGAAAAGTGGCAGGGGATTTTCTTAAAGCATCCCAATGGGGTACTGGTCCTTGATGAGATTCAGAAAATTCCGGATTGGTCTTCTGTGGTTAAGAGGGTTTGGGATAGGCAAAAAAAAAATGGTAAATCGAATATCAAGCTTATTCTACTGGGCTCGAGTTCTTTGCAAATTCAGAAAGGACTAAGCGAAAGCCTGAGCGGTCGATTTCAGCTGGTTCGTGCAGTACACTGGGATATTGCTAGATCCGAAAAACTTGTGAAGATGGGTGTTGATGGCTTTATTCGGTTTGGCGGCTATCCAGGTTCTTACCCTTTGATTTCTAAGCCTCAGCAGTGGGAAAAATATATCCGTGATTCAATTATAGAGACCGTGATTGGGAAGGATATTCTTCATATCGCGCGGGTTAATAAACCCGCTCTTTTTCGCCAGGTATTTGGAATATTGATGTCTTATCCCGCCCAGGAAATTAGCTATACAAAACTTCTTGGCCAGCTGCAGGATTCAGGAAATACTGACCTGGTAAAGCATTACTTAGAGCTTTATGAGGGAGCCTATTTAATAAAAGCCCTTCAAAAATATTCGGGAAAATCCATAGTCACAAGGTCCTCCTCGCCAAAATTAATTCCACTTTGCGGGGCGCTCATTGATCGTCGTCTTTTGAAAAGTGAGGAGGGCTACGGGCGAGCTTTTGAGGCCGCAGTGGGGGCGTGCCTTGTTAACAATGAACTAGAAATATTTTATTGGCGCGAGGGCAACCTAGAAGTGGATTATGTCGTTCTTTACGCAGGTGACATTTTCGCGATTGAGGTGAAGTCCGGTCGAAAAAAATCCTCTAAAGGCCTCAATGAGTTCGCGAAAAGATTTAAAACGGCAAAAAAAGTTTATATAACCAATGACAATATCGAGAAGTTTTTAACGAATCCAAAAATATTTTTAGAGGCATTAACATAGATGGAACGCAGATTTACTTAGTGGTTCCTTGGTAGATATAAGCAATGCCTCCGGTGAGGGCAGTAAAACCCATTTTACTAAAGTCACCTGTTTCGTCCATAAAAGATTTAAGAACTGGCAGATGGTTGCTGACACGGTCGGTACTGGTCAGGCGCTTGTCAGACAGAATAGCTAAATTTTTAAAAACAAAAAAAAATCTAAGCTACAAGTTTAAAAGTAAGGTGAACGTTCGCCTTATTTAACTGATCTTGAATACAAGCTTTGATTGCCAAGGCTTGCGAAAGTTTTGCTTTAGTAGCTATTTTCTTGGCTAAAGTGACTGATACAAGTTGGCGACCTTTTTCAACATCGCACAAAGTCCCTTTTGCTAAACCCAGTTTTTGAGCCATTTCAGTTTGCGTAAGGCCTAAAGACTCACGAGCAGCTCGTAAAAACAAAGCAAAAGTCACGGGGCCATGTTTCTTTTCTAAAATTGGAGATAATCTTTTAGTACTCATGTTTATTCACCTCTATCACTGTTATTAAAACTAAATCTTTGCTCTCGTTTTCGACATAAATCACACGGTAGCTTCGATTGAGCCGTGCTGAGCGCTGGCCCTTTCGATCACCCTTTAGGGGTTCATCGTGGTAGCCTTTAAGCTTTCTGATATCGACTATACCAGTTAATTCAATAGACTCAACCCAGATAAACAAGGCTTCGCTAATTTGCTTTGGGAGTTTCTTAATCTGTTTTTCTGCAAATTTAGAAATGAAGACTTGTGTTTTTTTACTCACAAGTAATCGTAAGGCATTTTGCCTTACATTGTCAAGCTGATTTTGTAGACTGAAGTAAATAGGACGGGCCTATAGTTGTTTTGGAGTTGGGCCGCCCAGGAATGCATGCCTGAGCTGGTCGACCCCTGCGAAGCACCCCTCCACGGGGCCCACAATAAAATTCAAAAAACAAATCGACGCAAAAAAGCTTCGATAAGAATGGGACTATAAAAAGAAAAATATGCTAGCCTTTACTTAGTGGTTCCTTGGTAGATATAAGCAATGCCTCCGGTGAGGGCAGTAAAACCCATTTTACTAAAGTCACCTGTTTCGTCCATGAGTGCAATAAACTCTTCACGGCAAGGGAAGGCCGCGGAGGATTTTTGTAGATACTCATAAGCTTCGCCTTGGCCCGTTACGAGGCCACCAAGTTTCGGCAATATTTTTTCAGAATAGAAATTATAAAGTGGACCCAGTACCGGCATTTTTACTTGCCCAAATTCGAGAACCATCACTTGGCCACCTGGCTTCGTCACGCGAGCCATCTCTTTAAGACCCTTTACCGAGTCTCCGACATTGCGAATCCCAAAAGAGATACTGCAGATATCAAAAGTATTATCGGGATATTGTAGCTGAGTCACATCCGCTTGTTCAAAGCGAATATCAAGACCCCTTGCCAAGGCCTTTGCCGGAGCTGGGGTCAGCATTTCGGCACAGAAATCGGTGCCAATCACTTGGCCAGTGGGGCCAACGGCTTTTTTGAATTCAATTGCAAGATCACCTGTGCCGGTAGCGCAGTCGAGAACAGCTTGTCCCGCATAAGCGTCGCTCATTTTCACCAATTTTTTGCGCCATAAATGGTGAACTCCCATGGATAGCACATTATTGCCCTTATCGTAGTTCGCCGCGACTTTGCTGAACATATTGCGAATGATTTCGGGATTTGGAGAGTGTTTTGGTAGCACGAGCGGTCCTTATTGGTGGGTGAGCTTTTGCAAAGGACGATCAAGTGCTGTTAGTACTTTTTCAATTTTCGACATCATCTTTGCGAAGTCGTCAAATGTCAGAGCCTGAGGCCCATCAGATAAGGCTTCTGCAGGGCGGGGATGCACCTCGACGATAATGCCATCTGCGCCAGAGGCCGCCGCCGCAATGGCGAGGTCTGGGACTAAGGCTCGAATACCTACAGCATGGGAGGGATCGACGATAACTGGGAAGTGAGTATTTTTCTTAACGTAAACAACCGCATTGAGATCCAAAGTATTGCGAGTGGCAGTTTCAAAGGTTCGGATGCCGCGTTCGCAGAGGATCACGTTTTGATTGCCGCCGGCAGTGATATACTCAGCGGCTTTTATCCACTCGTCGATCAAGGCAGCAAAGCCACGTTTCAAAAGGATCGGCTTATTAGTACGGCCGAGCTCTTTCAGCAAGGAGTAGTTGTGCATGTTGCGAGAACCTACTTGGAACATATCAACAAGGTCAGCGACTTCTTCGATTTGGCGGACATCAGTGATTTCTGATACGAGACCCATTTGTGTCTCTTTACAAACAGACCGGATAAGATCAAAAGACGATTCGCCCATGCCCTGGAAGTTCTTAGCGGAAGTTCTCATTTTCCAAATGCCACCACGAAGTAAGCAAGCTCCTTGGCTTTTAACAGCTTTTGCTGTTTCAAGAAATTGGGCATGGCTTTCAATTGAGCAGGGGCCAGCTAAAACAGAGAATTGAGGGCCCCCAATTTTGAGAGTCCCGTAGGCCGTCTTGATCTTGACGATTTGGGTTGAGGGAGTTGTTTGCATACTTTCGATTTCCATATTACGAACATCCCAGGTTAGTTTTTGTGCGGCAATTAGTTATCAAATTCTTACCACAGCTATTGACCCTTTGGGTCAAAAAACCGAGGATTTTGTGGAAGCGCAGGTTAGCATGAAGCCATCGAGTTTTACAAACTTTTTAGAATCCGGAGCCCTCTTGCGCTCTGGTCCTGAAAGCTGGCTTTTACTAGAGGGGCCCTTTACTGCAAAGGATCAAGTGGCTCTTGGCGAAGTGGCTTTGTTCCATCCAGATTTTTTTACTGGAACTGAAAACAGTTATTGGATTCCGCAGTTATTTTATAGACTTACTGATCGCGACCTGGAAGTTCTATGCTCTGGATTAGATACATCTATGCTGCAACCTCTGGCTTGGCGAGAGGCTGAGTTACAAAGTTTTACCACTTCTTTTAAGACCATTTTAGAGCGTATTCATCAGGGTGCTCTTAAAAAAGCGGTGCCTATCGTTTTCGAGGCTTCAACAGGCAATATCGACCCGACAAGGATCGTTGCAATGATCAAGGAGTTGCTGAAGGCTCCACCAAATTTATATGTGTTTGGTTCCTGGCAAAATGGATGCGGGATTTTAGGAGCCACACCTGAGGTTCTTTTGAAGCAGGAGGGTCGTACTTTGAAGACTTTGGCTATTGCTGGAACCTGTCCTAAAGAAGATGCCGCTGATCGAAGTTCGTTGTTAGAGGACCCAAAAGAGCTTCATGAGCATGACTTGGTAGCGCAAGATATTTTTCAAAGCCTTGCACGCTATGGTGGTGCAAAAACTGAGGGACCTGAAATTCTTGAGCTGGCAACCTTACTCCATTTAAAAACAGATATCGAATGCCAACTCTCTGAGAACAAGGATTTTTCTTTTTTTGGAGCCTGTCGGACGCTGCATCCAACACCCGCTCTTGGGGTTTCTCCGCGTGACTATGGCTACGAGTGGATGAGCAGCTTGCCAGAGCAAAAAGAACGTCGTGGCTTCGGCGCTCCCTGGGGAATTTCGTGGTCAGCGGAGGAGGCTTTGTGCTTAGTTGCCATTCGCAATATTCAGTGGAATCCGGCTGGGTCTAGAATTGGTTCTGGATGTGGTATCGTCGCTCAGAGTGATTTACATCAAGAGTGGCGAGAGCTTTTCCAAAAAAGGAGATCGGTGAAAAAGTTGTTGGGATTAGAGACATGACAAATATGCAGTTGGCAGCCAAGGTGCTGCAAGGTCTGGTGTCATCTGGTATTCGTGAATTCTGCCTCTGCGCGGGAGCCAGAAACAGCCCTTTTGTGCACACCTTAGAAGAGAGTCAGGGCATCAAAGTTTATTCTTTTTTTGACGAACGTTCGGCGTCTTTTTTTGCTTTGGGCCGTATGGCGCAAACGCAAAGACCAATGGCAGTAATTACTACTTCCGGGACAGCGGTAGCAGAGCTTTTGCCGGCAGCAATTGAAGCTACTTATTCCTCTTTGCCTTTGGTCATGGTGACTGCAGATCGTCCAAAGTCATATCGTGGCTCCGGGGCGCCACAGAGCATTCAACAAGTAGGGATTTTCTCTTATTATATTGAAGCATCTTTAGATATTGATGCGGCGAACAGTCACTTCTCAGTAAAGGGGCTGACTTGGAAAAAACCCATTCATATCAATGTATGTTTTGATGAGCCATTGATCGATGGTCCTATGGTGAAACTGGAAATGTCAACGACCAGCGAGTGGGTGAAGTTCCCAGAAAACGTGGAACACACAGCGGAACATGAGACGACTCACTTTTTAAAGATCTACAATCCGATTGTCATTCTTGGAACCTTGCCGACAAAGGCACAGCTGCCAGTTTTGAGTTTCCTTAAAAAAATTCAATGTCCAATTTACGCTGAAGGGATCTCCGGGCTTCGTGGCCATCCGGAACTTATGCACTTAGAGATTCGCTCTGGTGAAAATTATATCAATCGACTTTTTGATCAAGGTACTTGCAATGCAGTTCTCCGAATTGGTGGCGTTCCTACAGCCAGGTTATGGAGAGACCTTGAAGGAAAACGCAAAAATATCCCTGTTTTTTCTGTGGGCTACAATCATTATTCGGGACTGAGTCGCGCGGTGACTCACTTTACTCATTTGGCCTCTCTGCCGATGATTCAAAGTCCGGAAAGGTTTAAGGATCTGGGACCTCTTCTAAAAGAAGATTTACAAATCGCGTATAAAAAGGACGAACTTTTGGCGAAATATCCGCGCTCTGAGCCCTCTATGGTTTGGGCCTTGTCGAAAAAACTCAAAGGGCAGTCTGTGTATTTAGGAAACAGCCTGCCGATTCGTCACTGGGATTTGGTCGCTGACTTTGATTCTTATCCTTCACAGGTGGTGGGAAATCGCGGCGCAAATGGAATCGATGGTCAAGTGGCCACATTCTTAGGCTGGGCAGATTCTGCCACAGAAAATTGGTGTCTGATTGGGGACCTAACAGCAATGTATGACCTGTCTGCCTTGTGGATCACTCCTCAACTTGAAAGCAAAAAGATGCGGATCGTGGTTATCAACAATAGAGGTGGCCAGATTTTCCAACATTTGTTTAAAAAAGATATTTTTCTTAATCGTCATGATCTTGAGTTTGAACATTGGGCTAAAATGTTTCACTGGGACTATCAGGTCTGGGAAACGATTCCAGCAGATAGCCAACAAGAGACTGTACTTGGAGAGCATCAAGTCATTGAATTAATTCCAGACCCACAACAAACTGAGGCCTTCCATCGCGAGTGGGATTTAATTTGGAAAAAGTAAGATCCGAAAATCCTATTGGGAATAAAATTAAGATCATCTGCCTTCACGGATTTTTGGGCCTTCCATCGGATTGGGATTTGATTCGAAACTATTTTATGGCGTCGTCCCTTGCAGACCAATTTGAGTGGTGGTCTGTTGATTATTTGAATACTCCCGGTCTTGATCCCAGAAACGATTTTACAGCCTGGGCTAAAAATTTTAATAACAAAGTACTTCAGCGTTTTCCTGAGGGGCCTCGTATTTTAGTGGGTTACTCTTTGGGTGGACGCTTAGCTTTGCATGCCTTGAAGGTGGCCTCTGAGCTTTATGACAACGCTATCTTTATTTCCACAAATCCAGGTCTGCTGCGTGATAAAGAAAAAGCTGAGCGAGAGAAAAGCGACCAACAGTGGTCTGAGAAATTTTTAAAAACTCCTTGGGCAGAGCTTATGAACGAATGGAAAACGCAACCAGTTTTTAAAGATAGCCTAACTGAACCGCATCGCCTAGAGGCCAGCTATGACCGCAGCATGTTGGCGCAGTCGCTGCAGCAGTGGTCACTGGTACGACAAGAAGATTTCCGCGACTTCATTGCACAAAAGGGCTCTCAGATTTTGTGGGTCTGCGGGGAGAAAGACATTAAGTTTGCGAGCATTGCTATGGAGCTGGAGAAGCGCTCTGCCAAAATTCAGTCGGTGACTTTGCCGAAGGTTTCTCACCGTATTCTCTTTGATCAGCCTAGCGGGTTAGCACAGGCAATGCTTTCTTATATTTCACAAGATCATGGCTAAAGTTCGGCCATCATGTTTTGAATCCATGTTTGATAGAGCAAGGCATTGGTGTAAACAACACCCTTGTTGCAATTGTTGTCTACATCATCAACTGAAGAATGGTTGGCAACGCCCCAGAAGTAGTACTTGAGCTGCCCATGAGAGTCCTTCATGTAGAAATACGCGGGGCCACCTGAATCCCCATGGCAAACAGATGAACCTTTACTTTGATCTAAAAGAATTTCTGTGGAGCTATAGTTGGGATTGGAGACAGTCAGTGTTGTGTAACGTAAGACTCCCGCACCCACCTGAGTCTGAGCGTTTTTAATGCCATAGCCTAGAACAATGGTTTTGGCACCTTTAAGAATTTTCTGGTCTTCAGGTAAAAACTCCACAGCTTTGTATCCTTTCGGCAAAGCAATACCCTCAAATTTAATAACGGCGATGTCGCCAGTATTGATATCTTCACTTTGTCGAAGTGCCCAGTACGGAAAGGCCTGCATTGCAATCACACGGCGTCGTTCGGTTTTGCCATTTGGTTTAGCAGCAAAAAATATATAGAGGTTATTTGGATTTTCTTTATCCAAGCAATGGGCGGCGGTTAGAGCATATTGGTTGCCAATCAAGGAGGCAGAGCAAACTTCTTGAGTGAAACTATTGATCAATAGTACAACGCTTTTTGACAGAGAGCTGTTGTTAGCAACATCATTGCCTGCAATGATGTTGGAGGGATTTCCTTCATCGGCTGAGTATTTTATTTGAAATTGTTTCGCTGGAGTGCAGGCGCTAAGGTTGAGGCCCAAAAGCACACCGGCAAGTATAGCGAAATTTTTTGAACCCCTCATAATCCAACCCATCCTATTTCCAAGTTCTGTCTACTTCTATGCGCCGCATTGCGTTATGGCATCATCGCTGAACTCGGATGGAATCTCAAGGGCAATATTTAGACTTTATAAATAATATCAAAGGTTTTCAGGCGATAAACTAGTAGATTTTACACGCTTCGGCGGCCTCAATGAGAGCACTTTTGGTATCTGGTTCGGAAGCCGCGTGACCGGCACTTGAAGTGAATCGAAGTTCTGCTTCGGGCCAAGCCTTATGCAGGTCCCAAGCGCTGCGGGCAGGACAGACTATGTCGTAACGACCCTGTACTATAAAGCCTGGAATATGGCGAATTTTATGAACATTTTCGAGAATCCAATTGTTCGTAGGGAAGAAGGCATTATTCACAAAATAATGGCACTCGATGCTTGCAAATGAAATTGCGAAGTCTGGGTCATCAAATTCATCAATTGCTTTGCGGCTTACAATTAATCTAGAGGTCGCAGCTTCCCACTTGCTCCAAGCTTTTGCGGCCTCTAACTGTGTCGTGTAATTAGTATCTGTCAAACGTTTGTAATAGGCCTTTACGAGTTGGTTTTGCTCTACCTTTGGAATGGGTTTAAGGTACTCATCCCAAATATCTGGAAAAATATGGGAAGCTCCATCCTGGTAAAACCAATGAATTTCAGAAGGACGGCATAAAAAGACCCCGCGCAAAATCAAAGCCGCAGCTCTTTCCGGGTGAGTGATCGCGTAAGTGAGAGCTAAGGTGGAGCCCCAGCTGCCACCAAAGACGATCCAGCTTTTAATATCGAGGTGAGTACGGATTTTTTCAATATCGCTAATAAGACTCCAGGTATCATTTTCGCGAAGCTCGGCTATCGGGCGGCTTTTTCCGGAGCCCCGCTGATCAAATAAAATAATGCGATAGTGAGTTGGATCAAAAAAACGGCGGTGTTCAGGGTGTATGCCGCCGCCAGGTCCGCCATGAAGAAATACAATTGGCCGCCCCTTTGGATTCCCGACTTGCTCATAATAGAGTTCATGGATATCAGAGACCTTCATGCGGCCTGTTTCATAGGGTTCAATTTCGGGATAAAATTCGCGCAGTTCTGTCATGGTTGGATTTTTCTCGGCCAAAATTTTTGCCGTTCTTTGAGATCAATAAAACTTACCGAGGCCGCAATGTCGTTGGCTTTTTTGAAATCTGCAAGGCTAAAACTATGCACTCGGTGAAGAACTTCGTAGTCATCTGAAAGCTGGGTGCCGAAGATTCCCGGATCATCGGAGTTTATCGTTACCTTAATGCCCGCGTTCATCAGGGAGCGAATTGGATGGTCCTCATGAGTTTTGCAGGCTTGGGTGAGCCAGTTGCTGATGGGACAGACTTCTAGTGGAATGCCTTTATCGCGGACAAAGCGAAGCACATCTGGGTCATTGATGATTTGAATGCCATGACCGATGCGTTCAGCGCCTAAAATTTCAATTGAGTCTTTGACCCATTGTGCGGAGAGTGGAGTGTCGGCTTCGCCAGAATGCACGGTGATGTGGAGGCCTGCTTCGCGAGCTTTTAAAAACAAGCCGGTGAATTTTTTGGGGTCAAAGCCATCTTCATTGTCAGCGAGATCAATAGCAATGAAACTTTCTTTGTGCTCAATTGCGAAATCGCAAACATTTTTTGCTACTTCAATTTGTTTAGTTCTTTGCATAATGCAGATTAAACCTACTGCCATAGGGAAATTTTTCTTTGCAAGGTCTACGCCCTTACAGAAAGATCGATGAATCTTTCCAAAACTTAGAGAGCTATGACCGTCAGCAATAAAGCTCGGCGCATAGCGAAGTTCTAGAATGCGAACACCCTCATTGTAGGCATCTTCACAGGCCTCATAGGCTAGGCGAATAAGTATTTCTTCAGAGTGAAGGAGTTTTTGTGCATGTAAAAATTTGCTCAAGACAGCACGAAGGTCCTTCATTTGTCCAGTGACGAGCAGAAAATCTCTCTGAGCGCTATAATCCTGTGGCAGCTCGAGCCCAACATGAGGGGCAAGCTCAACCATGGTGCTCCAACGCATTGAGCAGTCGAGGTGCCGATGCAGTTCTACTTTTGGAAGCGCTTTTAATTCATGAGAATAAATTTTTGTTAAATTCATACTCTCAGATATCATTCTTGCCCCGTCCTAAGCATCTCTTTTTGTTGACGCAAATATACATTTTAGAAGAGGATATCGTCTATGACAGAACCAATGAAAATCACGAATAAACTTGCTGGGAATCCGAGCCAAGAGCCTCAATTCAAAACCTATGTCACTATTGACAAGGATGGAAAGAAGATTCCAGCGGTGGACCCACGGGCTACCCGCGCCCTTATCTCTTTGATGGATATGAATGCCGTTCTTGGTGGCGCGGCTTCACATTACGGCGGTCCTGCGGCGATGGCTGAGCTGATGTCAGCACTTCATGCGCACGTTTTTCATGAAGCTAAAACTGCTGGCAAGCAATGGTTTGATCTTTACAACTTGGTGAATGATGCCGGTCACTGTGAAAACGGCTTGTATGCCTTGAAAGCTAATTATGGCTTGGCGGGGTTAAGCCTGAATGCACTTAAAAAATTTCGTTCAATTGATAGTCCTTTAACTGGGCATGGAGAGGTTCACTGCTTTCCTCAAGGAGTTTTTATTAGTAATGGTCCTTTGGGCTCAGCCTTTCCGCAAACTCAGGGCGTGTCTATTGGGGATGCCTTAGCTGGGCGCGATCGCGTGACTGTGACAGTGGTTTCTGATGGAGCTAGCATGGAGGGAGAGGCCAAAGAATCTTTTGCTGCGATTCCGGGTTTAGCAAAAGCAGGCAAGATGGCTCCATATGTGATGATCATTAGTGATAACAATACAAAACTCACAGGGCGTATTGACACGGAAAGTTTTTCTATGGCTCCGACTTTTGAGTCTCTGAAAACTTTGGGTTGGAATGTGATTGTGCTTGAAAAAGCCCACGATCTTCAAGCCTGCTATGATACCTTGACTAAAGCTATCGATGTGGCCCGCAAAAATCCAAAGCAACCAGTGGCAATTCATGCAAAAACCATCAAAGGCATTGGCACAAAGAAAACAGCAGAGTCCGCAAGTGGTGGTCATGGTTTTCCATTAAAAAGCCCTTCAGAGTTGCCAGCGTTCTTGAGTGAAATTTACAACGGAGAACAACTTCCGACAGAGTTTTCTATTTGGATTGAAGAACTCAACAAATTAGAAACTCATATCAAGGCCACGTCGACAAAAGATACGGGTGAGAAAATTCAAAACGGTGTGGCGAGTGCTTTGATTCGCGCCAGAAAAGAAAACTTACCGGTGATTTCAGTAACTGCGGATCTTCCTGGCTCCACAGGACTTGCGGCGTACCGTAAGGAATTCCCTGCGGACTCCATTGATGTGGGGGTTGCCGAAAGTAATATGATCTCCACGGCGGCAGGACTTTCTAAGGTGGGCTATATCCCGGTTGTAGACACTTTTGCACAGTTTGGAGTGACCAAGGGAGCTTTGCCATTCATTATGAGTTCTTTGTCTGAGGCTCCGGTGATTGCAATCTTCTCACACACGGGTTTTCAAGATGCAGCCGATGGAGCTTCTCATCAAAGTTTAAGCTATATGGCGATGCTGGCGTCTATTCCACATGTCGAGACCTATGCTTTGACTTGCAGTGAGGAGGCCGATGCATTGGTTTATCAAGCACTTTACAAAACAGCAGAAGCACGCAGTAAGGGAAAGGTGCCTCCGTCATATGTGTTTTTCTTAGGTCGAGAGAACTTCCCGAAATCATATACAGCAGGTCTTAAGTATGAACTCGGCCGTGGGCAGACTCTTTTTGATAATACGGACAAGTTCCCGACCAGCGTCACTTTGATTGCCGCGGGCTCCATGGTTCCTGAGGCTTTGAAAGCCGCTCAAGAGTTGATAAATCACAAAATTGGCTCTGTTGTGGTGAATCCGTCATGCTTGAACCATCTGGATTTAGCTTTGCTGGAAGAGAGTCTTGCAAAAACCAATAATACCTTTATCACCGTTGAGGATCATCAGATCATCGGCGGATTGGGACAGATGATTTGTCACGCATTGGCAGAAGAGGGCATGAGTTTTAAGTGTCATACTTTGGGTGTGCGTGGTGAGTTCGGACAAAGCGCTTATACAGCCCTGGATCTATATAAGAAACACGGCATTGACAGTGAGGCGATCACTGACAATGCGGTTGAACTTATAGACTAAGACTTCTTGAAAGCTTAAATTAAGCAGCTTCCCGATGACCAGCAATACCTGACATGCCAGTTAGTTGCTCATGGGAGAATGCAGACACGATGTCGACAAGTATGATCACGTGATTGTCGACCTTGCCCATGCCTCGAACAAAGGACATAGTCGTTTCGTTGCCAAGGACAGGAGAAGGCTCTATTTGATTATCCGTCAAATCCACGACTTCTTTTACTGAATCTACGATCATACCAACTTGGCCGATCTCAGTGTCTAGAACAATAATACAGGTGTCACGTGTATGCTCTTGTGCGCCCATTCCGAATTTCACCCGTAAGTTAACAACAGGAATTATTTTACCTCGAAGATTCATTACGCCTTTAACATATTCTGGTGTGCGTGGTACTGGAGTGATTTCGACGACACGGTTGATTTCTCGTACCGTTTCTATAGGCACTCCATATTGCTCATTTTGCAGTTGGAATGTCAGGTATTGTCCTGCCTTAGCTTTTTTTGTTAGATCACTCATCTTTTTGCACCTTTCATATAAATTCGAAATGCCACATGTTCTTTTCGATGGTTTTGGTCGCTTACTTTAGTCAAATTTGATGAATTCACTTAAAAAGATCCTTATGTCTCAGACCGAATCATATTATTCAAAATTCATCATATTTAAAAAAATACTTTTTAAACAAGATTTTGTTCTAAGTTTAGTTTTATTTACTTTACCTCGACGAAGGGACATTTTAAGTAATTTCAACACACAGACCCAGACAGTTTTTTTATGGTTGAACCGATAAATGCCTGTGATGTTTTTATTGAATACAGGAGCTTTGAATGAGTGATGACAACTCTTTTTTCGTAGAACTACAGATGGAATTTTTGAATGAGTCTGCATTTCTTCTTGAATCGTATGAAGAGTGCATGATGAGTTTGGAGAACGGCACAAATCCTGCGGAAGACCTTTCTCAGATTTTTCGAGTGGCTCATTCTGTGAAGGGTGGCGCGGCTGCGGTCGGGTTGCCGGATCTTTGTAAATTTGCTCATGTGATGGAGGACCTTTTATCTGTACTGCGTGCCAGTCCGGAGTTGGTGAACTCTAGTGTGATCTCTTTGCTTTTACAGTCGGGTGATGAGCTGAAGAAGCGTATTTCTTGTCTGCAAAAAGGTGAGAACAACCCTTGGGATCCGAGTGTTCTCGTAGAGCAGTTAATTCTGACAAATGAAAGTTTAACAGGAGCTGCTAAGGTCAGCCACAAGACGGTGGCTTCGGCCCCATCGGTGCCAGCAGGCCCTGTAGAAGTAAAAGAGGAAGCTCCAGATGACTTCTTTGCTAATCGAGAACTAATGGCAGAACTTCTTGGTGAAATGAATCCAGAGGATCGCGCAGCTTATGAAGAAAAAGAATGCAAGCCTGCGCCGATAGTTGCAGCAATAGCGCCAATATCAGAGCCGCCCGTTTCTGCAATCAAAACTGTTTCTACGTCAATCTCTACATCGAAGGGCCCGCAAAAGCCACAGAATGTTGTGATCAAGGTGGATACGGGACGGGTTGATTCTGTTCTAGATGCCGTTGGGGAATTGGTAGTTTTGAAAAACCAATTGGTCGACGATGATTACATTAAAGCGGGAGGCAACATCCGCCTCGAAGGCATCGTGGATCAGTTGGACAAAGCTGTCCGCGAACTTTATGAAAAAACTCTTAGTATACGTATGACGCCGCTGAAATCTCTCTTCGTGAAAATTCAACGGATTGTTCGCGATGTTTCCTTAAACCTAAGCAAACCAGTGGATTTGCAGCTTATCGGCGAGGAGACTGAGGTTGAAAGAACAGTTTTTGAATTGCTAGGGGACCCAATGGTGCATTTGGTGAGAAATGCCATGGATCATGGGATTGAGGATAGTCAAACGCGTGCAGAAAGAAATAAACCAGCAACCGCCAAAGTGACTGTCACTGCAAAACAATCTGGCGGAAATGTGATGATTGATATTATTGACGATGGTGGTGGTATTAACCGCGAAAAAGTATTGAAAAAAGCTATTGAGAAAAATTTGATTGCTCCAGGCATAGATCCGAATTCACTGTCTGATGATCAAGTTTTTCAATTTATTTTTGCTGCGGGTTTTTCTACAGCAGATAAGGTAAGCGATCTTTCGGGTCGTGGTGTGGGGCTGGATGTCGTTCGCTCGAATTTAGAGAAAATCAGCGGTAAAATTCATATTTCCTCAAAGCTGGGTCTGGGGACAACTTTTCGTCTGACAATTCCCCTGACTACGGCCATTACAGATGGGATCGTGGTAGCACTTGACGGTGAAAGATACATTCTTCCAATTCACGCTATTCGTGAAATTGTGCGAGTAATGCCAAAAGACTATACTGAAATTCCAGGAGCTGGAAAAGTAGCAAAGGTCCGTGAAGTCCTTGTCCCAGTGATCAATATTGGAAACACATTGGGATATATCAGTCGCGATATGAACAGTAAGAGCAAGGGACAAGACGGACAACAACGCAAAGCAGAGTCGCTGAGTTCGCGTCGTGAAGAAACCATGCTGGTTATTATTGAATCTGCTACAGGTCAAATGGCCTTGCCCGTTGATGATGTTTTAGGTCAAGCCCAAGTTGTAGTGAAGCCATTGGCGACGGGCCAAAATATTCCTGAAGTTGCAGGGGCCGCTATTCTCGGGGATGGCCGTACTGTTTTGATCTTAGATCCGACGATGATCGTAGCAAAAGCTGTTCGCGGAGGTCTCGGCCGCGAACTTAAGGAGCATGCGGCATGAGCACGGCAAGGAAACTAGACAAGAGCATTAGTACACATAACGTGTTTGAGATGCAAGATTTGGAATTATCGACAAAGACTTACGAGCTCTTTGCGACAAAGATGTATGATATTGCCGGGGTAGATTTGCCATATTCGCCGAAGAATCATGCACTTCTAAAAAACCGACTGGTAAAAATTCTTCGAAAGCGCAGTCTGGCGTCCTATGAGCAATACTGGGACCTGCTCAAGAACGGCTCAACAGAAGTGATCTCAGAGTTCGTTTCGGCTCTTACAACTAATATGACATCTTTTTTCAGGGAGTCTGCGCACTTTGATTTTCTCGAAAGGATTTTACCAGAGAAATTTGAGAAAATACCTGAGTTGCGCATTTGGTGTTGTGCAAGTAGTACGGGGCAAGAGCCCTATACGATTGCGATGACTGTGTGCGAGGGGCTTTCTGAAGCACAATGCTCGCGGGCTAAGATTTTGGCGACAGATATTGATGAGCAAGTTATAAAAAAAGCTTCTATGGGCATTTATGAGGATAAAGACTTGCAAGCATTAAATCCGATGCTTCGGCAAAAGTATTTTGCCAAAGTCAAAGGCGCTGGAAAGCGCGCGGGCGAAGAGCACTATCAAGCAAAAGATGATATTCATAAATTAATTCGTTTTGCATATTTTAATTTAATGAATGAGTCTTATGTTTTCCAACACAAATTCCACATTATTTTCTGTCGAAATGTTTTGATTTACTTTGATGAGCCCACCACGAAGCGAGTTATTAGTAACTTGGCCAGTGCTTTGGCTCCAGGCGGATACCTCATTTTAGGTCATTCGGAATCCGGTAATGTGAAACATACAGAACTTAAGTCGCTCTCTAGAGCGATTTACCAAAAGTTATAGGTGATAAGTGAGTAAAATACGTGTTCTTATTGTTGATGACTCAGCTGTGATCCGCAGGCTTTTGGAAAGGTTTCTTTCGTCTTCGCCTGATATTGAGGTTGTTGGCTCCGCTGCAGATCCCTATATAGCACGTGATAAACTTGTACAGTTGAAACCAGACGTGATGACTTTGGATGTGGAAATGCCACGGATGGATGGTATTAGCTTTCTTGAAAAAGTGATGCAACACATGCCAATTCGTACGATTATTTTTTCGAGTCTTGCAAAGACCGGCTCCGAGACTTATTTTCGCGCTCTAGAAGTGGGTGCTATCGAGATTATGGAGAAACCGGCCATTGATGTGTCTCAATCCATGCAGTCTTTAGCCGCTGAAATTATTGAAAAAGTCAAAACTGTAGCTCGTGCTCGTCTGACGCCTATTAAAAAAGTGTCAGCTCCTGGAGCTCCTGTGCAAAAAGCAACGGGCAGTGCTTTGGCTCGCACAACGCACCAATTGATTGCCGTGGCTTCTTCCACAGGTGGGACCGAGGCTTTGAAGGTTTTTCTTGCGGGCATGCCGGCAAATATTCCAGGGACTTTGGTGGTCCAACATATGCCGCCGGGGTTTACAAAATCTTTTGCAGACAATCTAAATAAGATGTTCCCATTTGAAGTGAAAGAGGCTCAAGAGGGGGACCAAGTGGTTCCGGGCCGTGTGCTAATTGCTCCGGGTAACTTTCATATGGAACTTTATAGAAATGGTGCCTATTACCATGTAAAACTACATCAAGAGGCTCCTCTACACAGTGTCCGCCCTGCGGCTGATTATCTAATGAAATCGGTGGCAAAATTCGTTGGTAAAAATGCTTGCGGAGTGGTGCTCACTGGAATGGGAAAAGATGGCGCTGAGGGCTTGCTTGAAATGAAAAAAGCCGGTGCTTACACAGTTGCTCAAAATGAAGCGACCTGTGTGGTTTACGGAATGCCACAAGCGGCCTTTAATCTGGGGGCGACAGATAAGGTCTTGCCTTTGGACAAAATTGCTGGCGATTTGTTACACAGAATAAATGCGAAGGATGCGGCTTAAAGTTGCAACTAGTGTTGGACGTCTTGGATTTCTTTGGGCGTTGATTTGCCTTCGAATCGTTTCAGCTGATTTTGCCAGAACAACAACAGCGCGCCGGAGACTGAGCAATCAATTTGGGCAAGCTTCAAGGCCAGGGGCAGGGCTTCATTGCGAAGGAAGCCGATTTGGCGACGCTCCCCTTTTCGCATGTACAAATCGACTCGCAGTAAGTGATGCAACAATTGCAAAGCTTTAAAAAAAGCAGCTTGTTCTTGCTTGAACATACCGAGTTCTTCGCGCAAAAAGAACTGTAGTCGCTCATCATTTTGGATCTCATCCAAATTCCACGATCCTTCGCCATGATGAGCTTTTAAGAAAGCAAATACAAATGCCGAAAGCAATTCAGTGGGGTCATCAAAACGAATTCCGCAGGATTTCAGTCGAAGAAGATGAGCTTCAAAAATGATCATTTTTTCATCATCTTTAAAAATTGCATTAAGCCCTGAAAGTATATTATCAAGTACGCCCAAGTCGTAAAGTTCCATGAAGGCCAGAGTTGGATCTGGCAAGCGGAGGATTTTGAGATATTCCTCTCGCCGACGAGGTAAAACCGCACGCTTTAACTCCGGCGCGCACTGAACAATGGCGGCTCTCATTTGAGGCTCAATGATGAAATTCAACTTATGAGTTAGGCGTACCGCGCGAAGGATGCGAATCGGGTCTTCGACAAAACGGGTAACAGAGTCACCAATCATCCGCAGAGTACGGTTTTCGATGTCCTTGAGACCTTCGCAGTAGTCGAGGATTTTTTGCTGAACAGGATCATAGAATAAGGCATTGATGGTGAAATCGCGTCTTTTTGCATCTTCCTCGCAAGAGCCAAAGTAATTATCGCCGACGACTTCGGATTCGCCGTCTTCAAGTTCCTCAGCGCTGACTGTGCGGCGGAAGGTGGCGACCTCAAACTGTTGATCACCACGGCGAACGAGCACTAAGCGAAAGCGCTTACCAATAACATAGGCATGGGGAATTTTCCGACGCACTTGATTCGGGAGGGCGCTCGTGGCGATATCGAAGTCTTTTGGATGAATACCTGCTAACAAATCGCGAACGCAACCGCCGACTAGATAGGTTTCAAAGCCTTCGTCCTGAAGGATGCGCACGATTTCACGGGCATAGGGGTCGATCCAGTCTTCATGTAGTTGGGGTCTAATATTCAATACGTACTCACAGGTTTAAGCTCTGAATAAATTCAGCCGGAACTTTTGTTGTAACGGAAGGGCTAGACCCTGTCAAATTTTGAGGTATAATTCGGCCCATGTCTTACCTTGATTTGTATAATTATCAGATTACGGGTCCAGAAAATGGCCGTCGCTGGGTCTTTGCCCATGGTCTCATGGGTTATGGTGCCAACTGGCGCAAAATTATTTCTGGTTTGGAGTCCACGGAACGCGTATTGACCTTTGATCAGCGAGGGCATGGTCGCTCCCAAAAACCTGTCGATGGCTATGCTCCTGAGGATTATGCTGGGGATATTTTAAAGATCACTGATGAGCTTGGTTGGGACAAATTCATTCTTGTGGGCCATTCTATGGGCGGTAGAAACGCTCTAAATTTTGCCTTTCAACATCCGGAAAAAATTATTAAACTTGTGATTGAAGACATTGGACCCGAGGCGGCACCTGACGCTGTTGAGTACTATGAAAAACTGCTTGGAATGGTGCCAACGCCCTTCCCAAATCGGGAGGCCGCGCGGGCATTTTTTCGAAAGGATTTTTTTTCACAGATCCTTGGGCAGTTTTTGTATGCAAACATCGAAGACAAGCCCGACGGAAGTGCAGATTGGCGTTTTTCTAAGCAAGCAATCCTGAAATCGGTGATAAATGGCAGAGCTGAAGATCGCTGGCGAGAGGTTGAGTCTTTGAAAGTGCAAAGCTTGTGGATACGCGGGGCTCAGTCTGAGGAGTTTAGTCATGAGAGCTTTGAAAAAGTTCTGAGTAGTAACAGCTTGATTACGGGCGTCGAAATACCTAATGCGGGGCATTGGGTCCACTCAGATCAAGCGAATTTATTTCTACAGGAGCTGAGGAATTTCGCTGGTGGCTTTTAGGTCTGACTAAACTGCCTGTTTCTTTGACTTTTCCATAAGTTCTCATTACTTTGGCTTTTTTATGATCTAAATATAGTCCTTTGGAGTAGAACCTTGAATTTTTCTGAGTTTAATCTAGATCCCAGCCTCAAATCCGCTATCAAAAAACTTAATTATGAGGAGTGCACGCCTGTCCAAGAGCTATCGATTCCAGTAACCCTTGAGGGTAAAGACGTGGCCGGCCTCGCGCAAACTGGTACAGGCAAAACTGCTGCCTTCTTGCTTCCAATCATGGAAAGAATTTTACGTGCTCGTCCTTTGGCGCCGGATACATCTGAAGAAATCAAAGCCCTTGCCGCAAAACGCGCCTTCCCTGATTGGAAACCACAAAATTTTATTTTAATCTTAGTTCCCACACGTGAGTTGGCTGAGCAGGTTCATGAAAATGTTGAAAAACTTTCTGAATTCTCTGGGCTGCGCGGTTTTGCCATCTATGGTGGCACTGGCTATGATAAACAAAAAGAAGCGCTCAAAAATGGAGTTGAGTTTATCGTCGCGACTCCTGGCCGTTTGATCGATCTTTATAAAGAGCATTTGGTTGATTTAAAGCAGGTTCGTGCAATCATTTTTGATGAAGCGGATCGTATGTTCGATATGGGTTTCAAAGACGACATGAAGTATATTCTGCAAAGAGTGCCAAAAGAGCGTCAGTTTTTGGTTTTCAGTGCCACATTGAACTTTGATGTTTTGAATACGGCATATCAATTTGGCGCAGACCCCGTTGAAGTAAATATTAGCCGAGATTCTGCTAAAGCTGAAAACGTGAAAGATGAAATCTTTCACGTGGGCCAGGATGAGAAAGCTCAATACTTGCTGTCATTATTGAAATTGCATAAGCCACGTCAGGCAATCATCTTCACGAATTTTAAAGTCAATGTTGAAAAGATCACTCGCTTCTTAAACGATAATGGCATTCCAGCAATGGCGATTTCGAGTCTTTTAACCCAAGTTCAGCGTACGAAGGTGATGCAGCAGTTTAAAGCAGAGAACGATCTGAATATTCTCGTTGCCACGGATGTCGCAGCTCGCGGTTTGGATGTTCAAGGGGTCGACATGGTTGTCAACTTCGAGCTTCCAATGGATTGCGAATCTTACGTTCATCGGATTGGTCGTACTGGGCGTGCGGGGGCAGATGGGATTGCATTTAGTCTGGTGAGTGATCGTGATGTGGACTCTTTGGCTCGTATTGAAGATTATCTGAAACACAAAATTGAAGTCGGTTACCTTGAGGACAATAATTTTATAAAGGATTTTAAACCTTTCATTTGGTCGGACTCATCATACTCTCGGCCCTATGAATCTCGCAGTGGTAGTGGCGGCGGGGGCGGTGGCGGCACTGGACGCGGACGCCAAGACCGGGGTCCACGTGCAGGCAGCAGTGATCGCCGGAGCCCTCCTCGCACGGCAAGCGCTGGCGAGGCAGGACGTGGCCCTCGTCGTGAAGGGCGAACTGATGTGCGCAAAGAGGCCTCACACTCTGGGCAGCGCCGTGAAGCTGGTCGCGATCAGCGGCCGGATCAGCGGAGAGGTCGGCCAAAACAAGTATCTCAGGGAAACAGCCAAGCTCAGAAGCCACAAGCTCACCATGTACAGCGTGGCCCTAAAAAACCTTATGCTGCGCACGTGGCAAAACAGAAGTCTATTGGTCAAAGAGTTACAGGATTCATTAAAAAGCTTTTCAGCTAATGATCATTCAGGCAGCGATAAACGCTTTATAACGATTTCATTTTTAATTGACTTTGCAATATCGAGGGGTGTTTTGCCCTCATTGTTGATGATATCTTTTTTAACTCCGGCTTTTAAAAGAATTTCAAGTGTCTTTTCGCTGCCGAATCGAGCGGCTTCGTGCAGAGCGGTGTCTCCATTTTTATTTTTTGCATTTATTTGTGATGGGGCTTTTTTAACGAGCAGCTCCAGAGTCTTTGTCGCATTTACAGAGGCCGCCATAAAAACCAGATTATTTTTGCTCTCGCCCCCCAGAACATTTATTTTTGCTCCGGCATTGATGAGTGCTATCGCAATTTGATCCTGCTCGTTGCCTATAGCCATTGCCAATGCGGTATCGCCGATTTCATTTTTAAATTCGAGATTTACTTTTTGCTGAAGGAGATATGTCACAGTGTTTTTTTGGCCGGAAGCCACTGCGCGCATCAAGAGAGTAAGGCCATGGGAATCTTGCGCGTTCAAGTTGCCTTTTGTGTTTTGGTATTTTTTTAAAGCGATGATATTGCCGGATTCAGCAGCATCAAAAATTTGTTCAATAGCCAAATTTTTTGCTAGAGCAGGAATTGAAATACTTATTAAAAGTGTTGCCATGAGCGCTTTAAGGGGCAGCATAACTTCCTTGTATGGTTTTAATATCCGTGTCAGCTAAAAACTTCGAATCAATATCGAATGGCAAGAAGGTGGAGGTATTATACTTATCAATGGTATCTTTGCCGCCAAATTTTCCCATCAGCTGAATTACATCTCGACGGATTTTGTTTCTAGCATTATTCCAATCACTTGGGCCATTGGTTCTATAAAGTATACCAAAATAAACAGGGCCTTGTTCGGTATTGATCATTCCCGCCAGAGTAATAGCGGGATCGACAGAGCCTGTTTTAGCAACTACGGCTCCCGCTGTTTGGCTACCAGCATAACGATCTCCTAATGTAGTTCGAGGATCTACTCCTGAGACCGCCATAATGTCCATGAGATCGTATTTATATTTTTGCAGAACGCCGCGTGTAGCACTAATGATTTCAATCAAAGCTTCACAGCTAGCTTCGTTATAGGTTTTTACCGATCTATCGCTTTCGTCTTTGGCGAAAACTTTATCACCAGAGCCATTTACGAACTGAATATCTGCAGAACTTAAATTAAGACGTTTCTTGATGAACTGGGAGAATGCTTCAGTGCCGCCAAGAAAATCAAATAGATGGTCGGCTACATAATTATTGGAGTTGCGATTCATTTCTTTTACATAACTATGCAAAGGCGCTGACCGCATAAGGAAGTGCTGGGTGTTATCGGTATATTTATGATCTGTTTTTTTCACGAACTGAATACGAGAGATATTCAGATAAGGACTTTGCACCATATTAATTCCGAGTTTTCGGGCCTTCATGCGAGTTGAGTTATACTCAGAGCCGATGAATTTCAACTTTCGGCGCAGGATAAGAGCTGTATCGTCGGCAGAGGGCTCAATATTTCGACTTGGTCTTTCACGCACAGACCAGAAGACCTTGAAATCCTCATCAAATGAAAGCGTCCGTATTTTACGAATACCCATACGGCTCAGTTCAGATACTAAAAAGTGAGTCATCTCACGGCCGAAATAGGGGTCCCATCCTCCGCTGAGATGGACGTCGAACTCATCTGCGCCTACCAGGGTCACATCGATGCGAGTTTTAAAGCGATATTCAGGCCCTAGAACATCCAGCGCCCAGAAAGAGGTTACGATTTTAGAGACTGACGCAAGCTTAAAGCGGTCTTGGAGGTTCACCCCTTGAACCTGGGCTTGTGGTCGATCTGGAAGATAGCACAGGGCATTCATCGAAGTTCTAGCGAAGGCTGTAGAGAACAGCAGGATGTTTACCAAAAGAGTGGTAAGGAGGATGACGGCGTGATTCATGCGTGAGAGCTCTTCACAGAACATGCCATAAATACCTCGAGTCAAATTAAACTGAAGGGGCGATCAGGTCTTAAAAGACCGCAGCGAAAGCAAAATGCGTCACCAGGTGACGCATTGTTGTCTATGATCATAAATTGACAGGCATTAGGTCGACAGCAAAGCGGGCGCCGTCTTTATATTGGTAATTGATATCTCCAGAAAGGCGAACTGAATTGCTTTCGGGGTTGTATAGCCATCCACCTTTAGTGTTTTGCGGAATTAGTTGGCCTTTGCCTGACGCAAGTTCTTCTGGGGTGCCGTAACGAACGTGTACTTGGACTTGTCGATTTTCGTTCACTGCTGGAACCTGGCTTAAGAAAATTTCTTTGGCCATGGTTCTGATTTTTATATCAGAACCAATTGTCGTGAGATCAGCACCAAAATTTTTACTGATAATGCTCATGATATATTTATTGCGAATTTCATCCGAAGAAAAATTAGATCCTTGATTGGCCGTAACAATTAATTGCTCAATGCGTTCTGGGCCAAAGCCTTTTTTGCATTCTCCGGTTTTTCTCTGAGGAGTTTTCTTTGTCATGTCAAAGCATTCAGGATGGTATTTAGGATGAATACGCAGTGACCAGTCCTTATATTGATCGTTGTCTTTGGCATTCACAAGCACACCGTAAACTGAAAGTTTATCGCGGCGGCCGCCTTTGAAGTCGAGCAGCCTGCGACTTACTTCATCTGTCGTAAGCGCGGCACTAGAGTCATCGGTGTCAGTTAGAAAAATGACGACGAGTTGGGCATCCGTACGAAAAAATCCATCATTGACGCCACCGTTGCCAGATTTTTCTATTGCCGCTACTAGCGGAGAGAAGAACTCTTCATCCTCTGGTCCGCCGTCAGCATATGAGGCAACTCCGATGTCAAGAGTCGAAGCCATTAGGTCTTTTTCAGTACGGGTAATAAAACGCTTCTTGAAAGATTGATTTTTAGCGTCCTTCACAAAGCGAAGCTCGCCAATACCATACGTGTCTTTTTTTGTTTTTGCGAATCGCTCAGAGCTGTCCCAAGTGGCGACCACACCGATATGATAGTCGATCATTCTATTTTTTACGATTCCATCAGTAAATTTGTCGATATTACGGACCAAGTTCGCCTGCGCAGATTTCATACTGTCCGAGTTATCGGTCACAAATAAGATATCTACTTGCGGGTTAAAATCCAGTTGGCTCTGCCCGCCATCTTCTGTGATCCAGCCGGCTTTTTGCTCGACGACTGGTGCGTAGATTGGAGGAGTGGGTTGAACGTATGTTTTAGTCGCGGTCATAGTGGCCGTTTGAGGGCTGCACGCTGCTAAAAATGTTATTGCTATCAAAAGGGCTGTATAATTCATATGAGTTCTCACATTTTCCTCCGGATATCTTGAGGACAAACTTTGACACGTACTTGATATTTATCGAGTTCATCAATCCAAGGTCGGCCATCGTCAACAAATACCAGCTGGTCTGAGTTCGTGGCGTTAAATGCACTTCTTTTAAAGAGGCTTTTATCAAGCTCTACATCTGCATGAAGTCTTTGAATGGCTTCTATTTCTATGAGATTTAATTTTTGAACAATTTTAAAGTTTTCGTTGGTTTCCTCAGTGGCCAGTTGCTTGAGGCGAATTTGTAATCGAGCCGCACTTGTCGATTTCGATTTTTCAAAAGCACCTTGAAGCTTCAAAGAGCCGCCTTCGGCTTTCAAGACAGCGAGGGCTTTTTCAGATAGCTTATATCTCATTAACTGGCGTTGGAACTCGATATCTTTAAAAAACAATTGTGGTAAGTGAAGAGCATTTTCGCCGATGTCTGAAAATCTCATTGGGAATTTGTCAGTTTCGGTTATCACTTTTTTAAAGGCCTCATTCATTCCTGTTTTTGCTAGGTTTTGAATTTCCGCTAAACGTGGTTTTTGCTTTTCTTTGAAAAGACGATCTGTTTCAAAGACCTCTTTGTAATTACAAGACTTTAATTGTGCCAAAGATTGCAAAAAGTAAGACTCGGAACCAACGTATCCTGCAAACTGAGGAGCCAAAAGAGTTTTTGCCTGAGCCAGAGAATTTTCTAATTGATTTTGACGAAAGTAAGTCCAAGCTTTCTCTTCAACGGCCTCTAACCAGTATGGGCTGCCTTTGCCAACTTGATCATAGATTGCGCGAGCAGTATCATATTGACCTTTTGCAAAAAGTCCTCGGGCCTTTGCCATTTTTCTTTTGTCGTCGCAGTCATCACAATTAGTAAAAATATTTTTTTCAAGTTTGTCGAAATCGGTCAACTGAATAGTTTTATAGCTGTTCTTCAGTTTCAAAGAAGCCGCAAAGTCTTCGGACCATTTTTGAGTCGATAAACGATCTTCAGCACGGGCGGCCACTGCAGCTGTGCTAACAGTAAGTACTAGGGCTAGCTGTATAATGACCGACGAGGTTATCATAAAATCCATCCAAGACCAACTGTCGCGGCTACAGCTGCAATATCACGTGGGCCAGTTATGATCTGGTCTTTATAGGCTTGGTAGCGAACCTCTGCGCGAGCTGAAAGATGCTTTGTCATCCATAGGCCGAAACCTGCCCCGCCAGTCATGAGAGAGCTGCTCCCACTTTCAAGTTCAACTTGGCCACCACCGGCAAGCAAGTAGATGTCAAATTGAGCAATAGCTTGGTCAAAGAAATTGATTTTTCCATAGATTGGATACCAGCTGATCACGGCTACTTTTGCATTGAGAGGCGAGTCGATATCTACGATTGTGGCGCGGTTTCCAGCAGCATAAGCGGCACGGGCTTCATTAAAAGCGCGTTCGCCTTCTGGGGTCAGTTTGTTTTGGTAGCCGTAGTAACGAGCTCCCAGAGACCAGCGAGGTGTAAAGTGGAAATCGAGGGACGCAGCAATATTTTGAGTTTGTAGGTATGTAGTTCCACCCAAAATGCCACCATAGGAAAGACCTACTTCTAATCGGTTGTGACGATCTACAATACGATCTTGAACAATGCGAGATTTTGATTCTGGATTGAGCTTCTCCGCCATTTCCATCAAAGCATCGTTTCCACCAAGCCCATCAACATCTTTTGCGAAATCGATTTGTTTTGCTTGTGAAGAAGGGGCGATCGCTGTTTTTTTATTTGTTTTTGGTGCCGCAGCAGCGTTGATAGAAACCAGCAGAAGGGCGCTCAGGCTAAAGGCTTTCAGGTTTTTCATATTATTTACCGTCCGCTTTTGTTATTTTAACACGAACTACTGTTGCTGGGCTTGCGTTGAAGGCGCCGAAAACTCTCATGCCCAGGCGAACTTGAGTGAAGTTCACAGCAACAATACTTCCGTCTTTTGATTTTTGGGCTTCAATAGAATTATTTTTAGTATCAAAAATAAGGTTGAATTTCCATTTGTAATCTCCGACGTATTCAACACTTGCTCGGCTAGGGTCTGCAGATACGTAGCGAGTACCATCCATGTCAAGATAGTTTGAGCCTGCAGTCTGAGTTATATTGTCCTTAAAAAGACCCAAGTATGGCTTTAACGGAGCATTGCCATCGACGCCTGGGAACTTTGCGACAACTGAAAATGGAATCACTTGGCCTTCTTGAGCCTCTGGTGTAAGGCCGCTTAAAACCAATTCAGAGGGTTTGTCTTGGTTTCTAAAAACATTAAAAAAGATTGTTCTTTCAAGAGAAAGGCCCTTCACTGTCTCAGCTTTTATAGATGTCGCAGCGGAAACTAGGATAGGAACTAAAGTCGCTGTCATAGCTTTAGGTGGTTGTTCGTCATAGGAGATTGTATAGAGGGCCGGTGTCCAACGCAGCTCATATGTATTTGGAGTTTTTGGGGTTGAAATATCTTTAAGCTCAGCCCCTGCAGGAAGGCCTTTTGCAGTTAGTTTCATTTGAAGTTCGGGGTCTTGAACACGAAGTGTGATTTTGTAAGCGGTGGTCTGGCCTTCGTAGAAGCTCATCATTTTATCAGAGATATCGATTTTAAAGTAAGCATCAGTCAGAGTCGCTTGTTCTTTAATCACTTCTTTTTCTTTTGTAACATAAACAACTCTTTCAGGAATTACCTGAGGACCATTGGTTAGATCTTTCTTTGCATTTGCACGCATTTGTGCAAGGTCTTCAACCGGATTGTTACCAGAGCTGCCACCACATGCGGTCATCAGGAAAAGAGGAGCTAAGAGTGTTAATCGCAAAAAGTTTTTCATATAATACTCCTTATCGGCTGCTTACACGAGTGAGTTCAAACGGATACAGTACGTCGACATTGACTTTTCCAACGGGTTTAGGAAACTGCCATGTTTTCATTTTGCTTAGCATACAAGTCTCAACAAATTTTGAACCCAAAGAAGACTGGGCAACTTTTGCTAAAGTTATTTTTCCAGAAGCACCAATGGTAAAGTCAACTGCGACGCGGCCGCCGATAGTTGGTTGCGCTTGAAGTCCTTTTTCGTAGCAATAGATGATTTGACCTTTGTTTTTATTAATAACTGCAATAATTTGATCGCGGTCCAAACCACCTTCAACAGTGGCCTCATCATCCAAAGGTAAAGTGACCGGAGACATTCCTCCCACGATAGAGTGTTTTCCATAACCTGCGCGGCCACCGCCAGCGCCACGAGTGCCATAGCCGCCGGCGCTTTCAGCCCGACCACCTTCGCCAGCACTGCCTGCAATCAGACCATTTCCTGGCATCAGACCTTTAACGCCGCCGCGGCCGGTGCTGCCAACGCCGCCGCCGCCTTGGCCTTTGCCTGCGGAACGGATGTTTTTAAGAGAATTCATATCTAGGCCTTCAGCGCCTCTGTGACCTTTTGCAAGGCCACCAAGAGCAGCCAACGCACCAATGCGTTGAACGTTAGTTGCTTTTGCCGTTTTCACTTTACGAGGTTTCGTTAAAAGTTTTTTTCGAGCAATGGGACGATAGATTTTATTGGTGGGCTTGATTTTTTTTAATGAAACCTTCACGTGAGGAGCTGGTGCTGCCTTCACAATTTTTGGTTCAGTTTTTGGCATAACAATAGTGACTAGGGCGGGTTCTTCCGTTTGTCTTGTAAAGTATTTTGTTGAAATCCAGGAACCTAACATCAAGATAAGCACTAAAAGAATATGGCCGATCATAGTCTTTTCAAGGATAGTTTTGAGTTCTTCTTTATCTTGCTCAGGAGCCAATTGGTGATCTGGGCTGTTGATTGCTCCGGCACTCAATATGCGCAACTGTCCCAAGCCTTTAAGTTCGAGTGGTTTGCTATCGAGATCTTTAAGGTCAAAAGTCTTTAGAAGCGTATATTCGAGTTGCTCGTCATCAAGAGTCTTCAGATTCTCGACAGCTTCAATTCGGCGTTGGTCTATGAGATAGACAATGTTCATAGAGCGTGAATGAACAGCAAAAGTCCGGACTTTTTGGCCCAATCTGTTTTCGAGTATCAGCAGTTGTGCGGTATTTTTTGCAGCACTCATAATTTAACGTCCTTAGTTTCTATGTCGTTCTTTTTGGTTTCTATCCTCAAACTGAGTTCTTCCGCCTAAAAGATCCTCTAAAAATTTATCGTTCTCTACCGTCGCGGTTGTACTGAGTGAACTCTGGTATTTACCGCGGAGGTTTGAACCATCAAACTTAAAAGAAGTTCTTAACTTCGAATTTGAGTTTGAAACCTTTTTTTTGTGAGCGGCACCTGTTGCTGCATTTCCCACGTTTATTACTAAAGTACTGAGCAATATGAGGGCCAAAGTTATTGTAGATCTCATAGGCTTCTACCTCTTTGTATTTGATTTAGACGGGCTTCTAGATATGACGACATCAGGGGATGACCGATTTTTGTCTCTAGATTTTTCAATTTTTCAATATCGTTAGCATTGTCAGGATTTTCTGCCACGGTTTTTCTAGCTGTCACAAGATCATTCCATGTCAAAGTTTCTTCGTTGAGTGCGTTCAAAACATTTGCGTGCATTTTGCTATTATTTGGTAATGCCGCCAAAAGCTGTAACTCATGACGTAGAAGTTTTTTAAGCTCAGGACGGACATTCGCATAATCTTTAAGTAATCGCGGAAGAGCAGACGAGCGTTCCCAGATCTCAGACTCTCTTTGTTGGGATAACTTGGCTTTCATATAGTAGGGCTTTGATTTCTGCTTCAGAATAGCTAAATACTGTTTTTGTTCAGCAGCTGTGAGTTTCGCCGGGATTGGTAACGCCACAAGGTCGCGAACCATGCGCTCGTTCTCGACTGAAACCACGTTCAGCGCCATTAATTGGGCTGTAACATCGCTGTATTTCAAACTATTCGCCAAAGACTTATCAGCTTCTTTTAAAAGTTTTATGCGTTCCTTTATAGTTTTATTCAAGCGTGAATCCGTTGTTCCGTTCAAACTGTGTCGCGCGATGCGGGCTTTGAAGAAGCTGAGCTCGATATAAAAGTCTTGTTTTGCAATAAAGTTTGGAGCTGTCTGATGACGAAGTTGCTTCATTGCAAGAATTGGCTTCAAGGTTTTTTTATCGCCTGTGCGGGCGTAGACAAGAAGAGTGATTTCATTTAATAAGGCAGGGTCTTTAGCTAATTCGCGAGACTGTATTTTTAATTCTTTCGCAGGGCTTGTTGATAAAAGAATTAAACGCGAGCGCGCCGAGCGAGCACTCTCGCCACTAAGGCCAGAGGCTAAAGCTGCGCGGTAATGCTTAGTAGGATTTAAGCTTGCCAAGTCTGCTAGGGTTCCAAGACGCAGCTCTTTATTTTTTGAATGCATTTTTGGAAACTTCATTTGCAAAGCCGTGGTATAGGCATTTTTGAAGTCCAACTTTTTTTCATAATAGTTCACAATTTGCCCAAGACTTTCCTCATGACGAGTCGCCGAGACTCCGGGAAGACTCACGAGGGCTTGCAACGATTGAATGAAAAGGACATCTTCGCCGAGTCGTTGAGCAAGTACGCCTCTATTGGTATAGAAGATTATTTTCTCGGCCGATTTTGCTGAAGTCATATTGGCACTTTGCATTTGTGCCAGGGCTTTTTTTAACTCTGATGTACTTGATTTTTTTTCATTGGCGATGCGAGCGACACGATTTAACAAGGCCTTGCGAGCGATTGTTTCGTACTCAGTCTTAGCTTGGGGAAAGGCTGCGGAATACTGCCAGGCCCAGTCCTCAAGGCTATCTTCATATTTCATTTGCACAAGGCAGTCCAAAGAAAGATCTGCTGATTTTTTGCGAAGCTCAGTTGAGCCAGATTTATCCATTGCAAGCGCATAGAAGGCTTGAGCTGCGTCGCGATGGTTTTTTTGTTGATAAGATAAATATGCCATTTGGTAACGAACTTCGAAGCTTTTGCTTCCTTGTGGAGATACGGCTAAGTAATGCTCGTAAGCTGCTTTTTGTAGAACCTGGTTTTTAGATTTTTCTGCTGCCGAGATCTCGCTAACAAGTGCGGTTTGCTGGTTTTGAGGAGTCGCGGACTTGTTGTCACTCACGGTGCGCAAGAATTGCATTGCAATGGCAGGTTTGCCCATGCTGTCTGCGACTTGTGCTCCTCGTTGCGCCATTTCTGCATCATTGGGAAAAGTTTTGCTATAAATTAAATATGAGTTCAACAAATCCGAATCAGGGTTTAATTTTTTCGCGCGATGAAGTTCCGTTACGTAGCGTTTCATGGTTTTTTCATGTTCTTGGCATTTGCTAGCGTCCTTGCAATTTTTTTGAAATTCTAGAGCTGCCTTTGCGAAATCCTGAGTCGATTTCGCAGTGTCGCCACCGTCATAGTTTACTTGTGCCAACTTCACAAAGGCCTCAAGGCGTTCTTCCTGTGTCAAGGTTGGATCTTCTAAGTAACGGTTGTAAATATCAGCAGAGGCTTTTTTCTGTCCTAGACGATCTGATTCGGAGGCAAAGTGTAGTAACAATTGTTTGCGTGATTCTTTTGGAGCAAATGCTTCGTAATTAGCGATTTCTTTGTTTGTGATTGGGCGTCGGGCATAGAATGTTGCTAGGTCTTTTAAAATATCAGCATGAAATACTGGGTCGTGCCTTGTGCCCTCCGCGCCTTCGCGGGTAATGAGCTCTGGCTGTCGAAGAAGACCTTCCAATGTGGCAATGCCTGCGTTTAATTTATCAAGATTGAACTGAGACCAAGCCATATTGTAAATTACAAGACCACGATCAACGAGGGTCTTACTTTTCAGCGCGATTTCGTAGTGAGCAAAGGCCTCTTTGAATTGACCCTTTTGGAAGAGCAAGTCCCCAAGGCCAGAGTGAGAGCGACTGAGGATCTCTTTAGAAATATTTTTTGCTTTGGCCTCTTTGATAATTCGCTCAAATAAGGCAATCGCTTTATCTGGTTGCCCGGCCATATCGTGCAGGTGAGCTAACTGGAAGAGAATTGGGCCGTGATCGTTGACCTTCACTTCTTTCAAGAGATTTTCATAAATAGACACAGCTTTGAGGCGGTCAGATTTAGAGCCTTTGCAAGAATCGCAATTAGATTCAACTTCTTGCATAAAGCGAAGGCGGGCACGCTCAGAGAGCAAATCTGCCAAACGCTGCTGGCTTGGCAACCACGAGCCATCATTTTTGTCCATTGCCGACAGAACGCGATCAAGTTTTTGGATGACCATGTCCTGAGTCTGAAGACTCATTTTTTCGGCCTTGGCAGCAGAGAGGTTCCCGAGGAAAGCTCCACTGAAGATCGCACTAAAAATAAGGAGGTGGTTGAAGGTTTTCATCTTGTTGGAATCACCGCAAAGCGAAGTTTCTCGATACCGGCCTCAGAGCCTGCTCGCAAGAGAGGATCGAGGTCAGCGTATTCCATTTTTGTATCGGCTTGAACCATGAGCTCTACAGCTTCTGTGGTTTTCTTTCTAAGCTCTGAAAGTTTTGAGCTTAATGAGCCGCGTGCTATGGGTTTTTCATCGAGGAAGTAATTCCCGTTCTCGATTCTGAGAGTTGCCACGGACTTTTCAAGGCTTTGTCCGTGTTCCGCATTTGGAAGATTGATTTTACCTGGAAGTTGACTTTCAACTCCTGTGGTCTGCGTTCCAATCAGCAGGTAAATAACGATGATGCAGAAAGCATCGATCAAAGAAGTCAAAGGCAAGGCAAGCGCGAGTTGTTTCGTATGCGTTGCAGGCCTCTCACTCTTTTTTAAAGACATTGCTTGTAAGAGCGGGGAACGTCGTTGTGAAATAAAAGCAGCCATTTTCATAAGATCCTACCCAAGAGGGGACAAGCCCACTCCATCGAATTGGTTTTTCTTCAGCTGATCCATAATACGAATTATATCTCCGTAAGAAGCGCGTGCCTCGGGTCGCACGATGCTGGTTTTTAGATTCGGCCACTTGTTGCGTAGGTTTTGAATCTTTGCATCCAAAGTTGTCCAGTTCACTCCAGTCGTGGTTTTTGCAACATGATCCTCTAAATTTTTAGTCTGAGGAATATCACGTAAAGAGAGCTGCACGGTGCCGTCCTTTTGCAGGGTAATCCACAGTGAGGGAGGGTTTTTAGCACCCGCTGTAGAGTTGTCCCCGATGGCCTGTTTTGTATTGATCGTGCCAAGTTGCAGCCACACTGCGGTCAGCAAGAGGAAGCAAATTAGAACTGAGAGAATATCCAGAACTGGTAGAATATTTAGTTCGAAATTAAGTTCCTTTTTCATATACGTCTAGTTCCCTTTAGATTTCTTGTCGCCAACAGGTGAGTAGTGGAAGCCAAGCTGAATAAAGAGATTCAAAGCTGCTTTATTTAAATCATCTGTTAATCGAGAAGCGCGATTTTGCAAAACAGCGTACATGATTAATGCGGGGACGGCCACGATCAGGCCATAAGCCGTGGTGTTCATCGCCAGCGAGATTCCTTTTGAAAGTATGGTCGCTTTTTCCGCTGCATTGGCATTGGAGATGCCGGCAAAAGAGTGGATAAGACCAGTGATGGTTCCTAAAAGACCGAGCAAAGTTGCCACGTTGGCAAACATCGCGAGGAAACCAATGCGTTTTTCAACACGGCCAGTTTCTTCAAGCAGAACTTCATCCATCTTTAATTGGATCTCTTCCTTACCACCCATATCAATAGCGGCTTGGATTCCAGCGGCAGCGACAACTCCAAGTGGATCCTTTGTGCCTATTTGCTGAGACCGGCGAAGTGCCTTCTCAAGATTTCCAGCACGAATATCTTCGGCAATCACCTTTGAGAGAGACTTCTGGTTGTCTTTACGCTTCACAAAAAGTGCAATTGCCCTTTCAATGATGATAGCCATAGAGACAATCTGAGCGCTCAAGATAGCCCACATCCAGATTGAGTCAGTTGAAGTAAACGCACGTCCTAATGATAAAAAGAATTCCATTGTAATCCTCCGTTAAGTTCCACAACGCTGTGCTTGAAGCAACGAAGGTGCCAGCTCCTCAGCACCCAATCTAAAGCGTTTGAGCCTCAAAACGCGTCTTCAAGTCAGACAAAGTGACGTAAAGGGGCAAGCCCGCGACTTTTTTTTGGCGGGTTGACCGGGGGGCTTGGTGTAAAAGTGGAGTTATATGGTTTTATTAAATGTAAGAGTTAGCAACGTGCCGACGTCAGTGTCAGATTGAATTTCTAAATACCCACCATTGGCCTCAGCAAATTGTTTCACCAGATATAAGCCTAATCCTGTACCGTGAGTTTTCTCAAAGCTGAGGCCTTTTTGACCGACTGTATTTAGGATATTCTTCGGGATTCCTTTTCCATTGTCCATAATTGATACTTGCCACTTTACTGAGTAGTTACGTAGGCTAATTTGGACTTGAGCTTCGCTTCGACTCTCACATGCTTCGATGGAATTATTTAGGATATTTGAAATTGTCCTTTGAAACTCAACCCGATCGAAAATTGCAAAAATGGGCTCATCTGGCAGATCAGTTTGAAATGAGATATGTGGGGATAATATTCTCTTTTCGTCCAAGAGATTCAAAAGAGTCGCAGAAACATTCCAACTTTCAGATTTAATGTTAGTCGTGGAAATCTTCGTCATGGATACTTGTGCTCTAGTTTGTATTAACAGACTTTCTGCAATGCCGTTGATTTGATGTATTGAATTTTCGAAGATACTTTTTTCTGCACTGTCAGTATTGAATAGATTTTTTGAAACAATATTTAGAGCGCCTAGGGGGGATCGAATATCATGGGCGAGCTTTTGAGCAAGCTCAGATATAGTTGCTTCGTATTTGAGCTCAAGCTTAATTTGCTGAGCAGATAAGCGCATAAATGCATATAGGATAATGACTTGAAACACCAGAAAAACAAGGGCACCGCTCTCTAAGATTTTAGCCAGGCGCAGGGTTAAATGGATTTTTAATTGCGGAACTGATTCATCCTCAATTGAGATCTGTTCTTGTAATATTCCGGTTTTACAGTTTTTACTTTTCATCTGCTTATAAAAGGTCTTGTTACTCAAAGTTGCATCTATGCAGACCCAGTTTAGGGTGGATGTCAGGGCATTCAAACGAGACGCTAACTTAAAAGTATCCAAGCCAAGTATTTCAGAAGTATTTTGCGATTTGAAATCAGCTTTAAATTGCCGGGCCGTCTGAGTCAGGTAAAGCCTTAAAAAAACTAGGTAAATAACAAAGAAAGAAATAATAATAGCCGAAACAACTACATTCGAACGAGTAAGTATTTCAGGCATAAATTTAGTATTTTCAGATTTGCTGCTTCGCACTGTATAACTTATAACCTGATTTCAATTTAAGTAAAGAAAATTTCTTAGGAGTTGTCTATGAAGCAGAAAATTAAAGAATATATTCGTTTAATTTTATTTGTCGCGCTTTCTGCAGTAGGCTTAAAAGCCCTAGCGTTGCAAATTATTTTTCAAGGGGAGAAAATAGTAATAAAAGCTAACCCGAGCTTGGATCCAAAAATAATAATACCGAAGAACAATATAAATGAATATCTGGAAGATCCAAAAACAAAAACTGCTGATACAGCTAATCAAAATGGTGACGGTCATGGTAGTGGAAACCGTGTATCTAAGTGATCTATACATGGACTTCACGATCTAAGCTTCTTTTCTATGCATTATTTTGCGTATTGGGTGTTGTTATGGCCTTTCTAATATCAAAAAAAAACGATCATAAAGTTCTGAAGGTATGGGCAGATATGCAGCCCTTTTCTTCTGATCCTTTAAAATACGACTACTTTGTACATCATATTGCATTTCGCTCGGTGTTTTCCGGTGTTTTGAGTGAATATAAAACGGGGGCGATACAAGGAGTCATTGCTAAGAGCTGGGATGCCAGTGAAGACAAGACAAAGTGGAGATTCACTATAAGAAAAAATTTAAAATTTGAGAATGGAGACGCAATTACACCTGGTGTTGTTGCCGCAAATTGGAGACGTGTTGCATATCTAATGCATAAAGCCTCTTCTGAGTCGGGTCTTTTCGAATATCTAAAAAATATTGAAACTATTTCACCCAGCGAAGGTGGTGAGGGTATTACCTTTGATCTTGATTCAGTAACGCTGAGCTTTTATAAGCCTATTCCAAACTTACTAAGCAAGATTAGCTTTGGACTTTACTCAGTTGCACACCCCTCTCAGTTTAACTCCAAGACAGGCGAATGGTATGATGAGAGAAAGGCGATAGCCTCGGGTCCTTATAAAATAACAAAATGGGATGAGCTTGCCTTTAATTTAGAGTTACGCGATGACTTTCCAAAAGAGCTTCTTTTAGAAAGGCCAATAAAATATATAAATATTGATTTGCAGTACGACTTAAAAAATATATCTGACGCTGATTTCGTTATTGGTGGCTCAAGTGCTCTGGCCTTAGATAGAAGTGAATTCAGTTTTTTTGGTCCTGTTGAGTCAAATATTAGATATGTTAAATGCTCAAGATGGAATGTTGTAGGTAGCCCATGCTACGACTTAGAAAACAGAAAAAAGATGAGAGCAGCCTTTTATAAAGAAGTCGCCGAAATTGGATACGAATTTGAAAGATCATTTCTTCCTATTGCAATTAGAGGCGTTACCTCAAGTAAAATAGAAGCGTTAAGACACTTTGAAGTCCAAGGAAAAAATAAAATTTCGCTTAGAAAAAGTGAGCCGGTTCTAAAAAGCATCGAGAATCAAGGTATTATATCTGCTTCAGAGGCTTTTTATAAAGGCTTAGGCAATATTTCCAAAGAGTGTGGTATCGATTTAGATTTTGTCACGCAAAACCAGCCGGACATTTCGAGTTCAACTGTAGACTTAGAGCTGAGGATTACGGGTGTCCTTATTGAGGACCCGCATGATGACATCCGTTTTATGTTTTTATCGAAATTCGGAATTCAGCTTCCAGACTCTACTGGGGAAATTGTAAGAATCTTGAAGTCCAATAAAAATTTTGAACCTCAAGCGATTAATCAATTGTTGTGGGATCAGGCAATTATTTGGCCGTTAGGTCATTTTTCGTATGGTTATTGGATTAGGAAAGATTTTCCAGTGAATATTTCGAATCTAAATCTAACATTACCTCCAATTGATTTTCAATGGGTTGAGTGGGTGGATTAGTTGTGTTTTTTGATTTAAATATGGCTCCATTAAGATATTCTGATATTACTTCCAATGACGGGCCGGTCGATCACATAAGCTTAGTTTCTCTGACAAACGCCATCGACGAGCCCATTTATGAAGCATATTGCTTTTTAAAAGGTCAGCTACGTCCTTCTTGGTTAAAGAAAAACTTAATATACAGTCAGTGTGATGGGAGTGGCACTGATTATGATAAGGACACCGCCATTTATAAGTGCATCTCTGAAGCCATGGAACGTTGGGCGTTTTATACTTATGCGGGCGACGAAAAGAAATTCGGATTTAAAATTAACCCGTCAACAACGGGAATGTCTGCTTTTCCGGGCTTTTTTAAGAGAGCAGCCCGGAAAAATGCCTTATATGAAGCAAAGGAACGTTGGGCTCTAGTTCAATGGTCTAAGGGATATCTTCCTATTTTAAGAGTCCGAGAAATTGAAAGGTCAAATCTCATAGTTTGGAGAATTGAATGTCCATTTAAAGGCATTAATGTATTGATATTAGAACAGCTCATTGGTGATGTGAAAGGTGATCATTTTTACGCCTATGGGTTTGCTGCTAGTAACACTGAGCAGGGGGCCTTTCAAAAAGCCCTGGTTGAATTAGATCGGAACAGACGTATTATTTTATTGAAGAGTGGTGGGCATTTAGACCACTTACCTGCTGCTCTTGAGAGTAAAGAAGAGCAAGGAATGATTTTCTATGCAGGAAAATCAGGGCACGCAGCTTTTATATCAAAAGTGAATTCATCTCCGAAATTAATTAAAGTGGATAAGCCCCATCTCGTATGCGACACGCAGATACCGGGCCCATGGGATAAGTATACCACCGTTTGGCGATGTCTTTTTGAAAATACTGATGAGTTCGGCGATGGGCTTTTCTTATTCTAGTTGGTTTCAGGATATCAAAATAAAATACATTTGCTGCATTCTGAAGGCTCAGTTATAATGCGCGTTTTTGACGAGGTTAGAAGGAAGATTCAATTTTCGAACACTTTATTCCACAGTAATGCGCACGATAGAAAATTTATTGCCGAGGTCCTTTAAAATGATTACTGGTGTTTTTGAGCCTAAGGTTTTATCCCGAGCAACATACTGAATTTTTTTATTCTCAAGAATTTTTTGATTTTTTGGATCTGTTAGACGAGCTTTTACTTCAGAGTATTTTCCGGAAATCAGAGTCCTCATAAAGTCTTCTTCGGCTTTTAGTTGAGGC
>JANMPT010000084.1:0-3163 GCA_031370005.1 Bdellovibrionales bacterium
ACGATCAGCGCAGCGGCGCAGAAGGCCTCGAACACGCGCCCCAGCATTTGCTGGGCTCCAGGATTCGAATGATGCGCGATGATGAAAGGGAACAGCGACGCCTGGAGCCCGATGACAATGATGGTCGAGATCGTTCCTACCTGGCTGGCGAAAGCGAACACGCCGACATCGGAGAGACTGCCGAGATCGTTCAGCACGATCCTCGGGGCGTAACCCACCAGCAACATTGCGAGTGACGCGGGAACCACCGGGAAGGCAAAGGCCAGCATTTGCCGAAGGCGAGCCTTGGAGACGCGGGCAAGGAGGCACGCGCGCAATTGCCACAGGCTCCACAGCACCGGTACGCCGGTTCCGATCCCCTGGCCGATTAGCGCGCCCTCGAGCGGCTTTCGCCAGACGATTGCCATTCCGATGGAAAGAGCGGGGCAGGACAGTCCGTAAATGAGCGTGGCCACGGCATATTCGCGCACCCGAAATGACCACCGAAATTGACCCTGCACGAAGAAAAACAGGCTGTTAAGCACCATCACCACGAGCGCCAAGCGAAAGGCGGGCACGAACGCCGCATCCCCGAGCACGCGTTCTGTTCCCCATCGGGCAAATGCTTCAAAGGCGATGAAGAAAAGCAATTGCGCGGCAACAGTGAACCACCATGCCGTACTGGTGTAACTGGCCTTGTCAGATTCGCTCTCGGCGGTGCCATAATATCGGGCAAGTCCCTGGGTAACCTGGAGCGGCACCACCAGTCCGGCGAAGGCGCCAACCAGAGTGAGCATGGTGAATGCGCCATAGTCCTGGGGGCCCAGAATGCGGGCAAGGACCAGCACCGAGATCAGGACTGCTCCCCGAGAGAGGAAGTTGGCCAACCCGTAAACCGCCGTGTGGCCGAGCAGCTGCCGGATCACTTGCGCATCTTGCCCGGCGGCACCCAAAAGCCGGCCTGCCGATGGGCCGCGAATTGGGCGCGACCTAATCTGGGGCCGCGCCATGCATCCTGTTTTTGGTCGTGGGTGGGCACAGTCCTGCCATCTACTGCAATATTGCCCGGCTTGGGAATGGCATGGTCCGGCAGTCCGCGTTAAGGCCTCATTTTCCGCCGCAAAGTACAATCACCGGAGTTCGTTACTGGCTAAGGTCATTGACGCGAAACGGCCTCAGTCTATCGACAGGCCGGAATGACCAGGGAAGCCAATAATGCGCATTGCCGAGGCACGATGAAAAGGTTCGTGAAGGGATTCTTCAGGTCAATCGGTCTGGACGTCCGGCGAGCGCAAAACGCGCCGGGCTTCATCCTGCCGGTAGAATTCTCGAAATCCGACGCCGAAGTATTTCGCTTTGTTACCGAGAATAATCTCACCATGGTCTCGGCCGAGGGGGTCGTCGCAACGATCAGCGCATGCAAGCACGCGGTGCTCGCTGGCATCCGAGGTGACTTTGTTGAATGTGGCGTCTGGCGCGGCGGCAATGCAATCGCGGCCAAGATGACGTTCGAAGCTTATGGATCCGACAAAGAGGTTTGGTTGTTCGATACCTTCGCTGGAATGAGCCAGCCAGGTGAGCTCGATCGGGCCGCTTTCACTGCGCATGACCCGAGCGAGATATTCGTTGAAAACCAACGGGACGATTACAACGAGTGGTGTTACGCTTCGATCGAAGATGTACGCGGCAATTTCAAACGAGCCGGCGTTGACTTGGAGCGCGTGCGGTTCATCAAGGGCGACGTCCTGATGACGCTCTCGGAAAAAGCAAATCTTCCGCACTCGATCAGCGTCCTGCGGCTGGACACCGACTTTTATGAGTCAACCAAGACTGAACTTGAAGCCCTCTATCCGAGGCTTTCCCGGGGCGGGAGCCTGCTAATCGATGATTTCGGCTATTGGGAAGGCGTAAAAACGGCTGTCGGGGAATATTTCAGCAATCGGCCACCGTCTGAACAGCCGCTGCTGCATTACACGGACTTCTCGGGACGCATGGGCGTAAAGCCGTAGCGGTGCTCGGCAGGGATCAACCGAATGCCTCATCGAAAGTCAGCGAATATGTCGAGTGTAAACAAGCGTCATGATCTCGAGTGGACTCCGGACCAGGTGCGTGATTTCTGGGATTACCACAGCAGCAATCCTGCCCTGACCGATACTTATTTTACGGGCATGATGGGGCGCTCGCTCCTGCGCTACGTCGCAAGCCGCGTTCGCATCGGCACGGCCGTGGACGTCGGCTGTGGCCATGGCCATCTGATGCAATTTCTGATGCGGCGCGGAGCGGACGTTTACGGGGCGGATCAATCGCCGGTCAGCGTGGAAAAGGTCAACGCGCAGTTCGCTGGCATGCCTCACTTCAAGGGCGCCACCGTCGGCACCCGTGCCCTGCCCGATACAATCGCCGATACGGTCTTCATGGACGAAGTGGTTGAGCATCTGAATGATGCGGCCTTGAACGATGCCCTGGACGAAGCTCGCCGGTTATTGAAACCGGGGGGGCATCTCGTCCTGACCACCCCGAACGCGGAGAATTTGGACGCCAGTAAGATCATGTGCCCCGGCTGCGGCGCGGTGTTCCATCAAGTGCAGCATGTCCGCAGCTGGTCCACCGTCGCGCTCGCCAGTCGCGTCGCGGCCCATGGCTTTGACTGTCGAAGCTCCGAGGGAATTGCGCTGACCCGCTACGATGGAGCTTTCGATGCGGCCTACCGCTATCTCTATTACCTTCGTCGTCAGGGCAACCGGCCGAATCTGATCTATATCGGCGCCAAGGCTTCCTAGGAATTTTCATCCGCGGTGGCGCGGCGAAGCCTCAGCTGAATGGATAGATCTGATAGGGGATCCACGCGCTCGCATTGTCGGCATAGTTCATCCACACGAACTGCACGGCGAACGAATACAGGATGATCAGGAACTTCGCGATATTGCTGCGATAGGCCAGCGGCATCCGCGACAGGACGGCAACCTGCAGCGGCGTGATATACAAAGCGAGCCGGTCGACCGCGGCCGACGACGGCAGCACGACCAACAATATCAGGAACAGGAATGCGGCCAGCGAGAAATTGCGCCACATCTTGATCTGCTGCTTCGAAAACCCGAACCGCCGCTGATTGAGCAGGAACAGGATCGCTGGGACGATCGACATTGCAACCCGAATGGCTGCCCCTTGCGAATTATAGGCTGCC
>JANMPT010000065.1:0-27408 GCA_031370005.1 Bdellovibrionales bacterium
CGCGATAGGCTTTAGTGATTTTTCGCGCAATAAGACAAGTCACAGCTCGCAAGAAATTCTGAAAGCCTTGGCGGTACTTAAACCTGCACTTGATATGAAGGTGGTTTCCAACATTAACTATCTCAGCAATAAAGACCCCAAACTTCGCAGCTTTTTCTCTTAGGATTTGATCTAGGTAAATTGAATTTGCAGGAGTTAAAAAACTCCAAGCCCCTTTTGCGTGCTCTGATTTGAGCACCAGGTGGATCCACTTTCCTGCGGATAGGGGCCGCTGTTCTTTGCGATGTCCACGGGATGTGGGGCCGCCATGGCAGGTCCTGCCGTATTTGGCTTTGGTTTCTTTCATCTTGTGGTAGTCAAAAAAGCTGGCTTGTTTGCTCATAAATTTGGGGCAGTATAGTTTAGAAGCTAAAACATGGCAATTAATTTCTGTTGTAAATAGTGAGTTTTGTTGAGTGTTAACATGGACTTCGAAGGCTAAGCAGGAGGCTTAATCTAAATAGGCCTCCTGCCCATTGAAGGCTTCGGTATCTTGATCAAGGGTCCTAATGCTGCGAATCACCCACAGACTAACGGAGAACCTACTGCCACTGCCGCCGCCATATCCTAAAAACAGGATCAATGTCACAGAAAAACACTTGCGGCCAAAAAACCTAAAGCGCATAACTTTTATAAAATGAGATTAGCCATGATTCACAAAATCGCCCGACTCAAACTTTTCCTGCGTGGCCACGAGCAGGAGGAAACGCGCCGCATGCTCCTGTGGGCGGGCGTGGTCGGCGTGCTTGGTGCATTGGCGACCGTGCTATTTCGCAAAGGCATTCAGCTTATTGAATTGCTGTTCACCCAGCATTCCGGCAGCCTGGTGCACATCGCCGAGGGGCTCCCTTGGTGGGAGCGCCTGCTGATTCCTCTTGCGGGAGGCTTGCTCGCTGGAATGACTTTGCAATTTGGCCTGAAGTGGGCACGCAACAATCAGACCACCGACTATATGGAGGCCATTGTCGCTGGCAACGGCGTCATCGGCGTCCGCGCCAGCCTAGTGAAAAGCCTGTCATCACTGCTCACCGTCGGCTCCGGCGGCTCCATCGGACGCGAAGGCGCGATGGTGCAACTCGCCGCCATGGTGGGATCAGCGGCAGGACATTGGGTCCGCTTGCCGCAGCCCAAGCAACACCTGCTGGTGGCGTGCGGAGCTGCAGCGGGCCTGGCGGCGGCTTATAATGCGCCCATCGCCGGCGCACTGTTCGTGGCAGAAATTGTCATGGGCACCATAGCCATGGAGAGCTTTGGCCCGCTCATCGTCGCTTCGGTTGTCTCCAATACCACCATTCACCATTTCCTCGGTTATGCCCCGGTGTACCAGATCCCGGCGTTTCAGTTTCTATCCAACTGGGAGTTGATTTTTTATGCTGTACTTGGCTATCTGCTGGGCCATCTCGCCCATCCTTTTATCGCGCTATTGAATCATAGTGAAAACCTATTCGCACGCACCAAGCTGCCCCTGGCCCTGAAGTTGGGGCTCGGCGGCCTGGTGGTGGGCGCGATTTCCACGCTCTATCCGCAGGTATGGGGCAATGGTTACAGTGTAGTAAATAGTCTGCTACACTTAGGCATTACCTGGCAGTTGCTAGCACTTATTCTTGTCTTCAAGATTATCGCCACTGCTACAACTATTGGCTCAGGCGCGGTCGGTGGAGTCTTCACCCCCACTCTGTTTATTGGCGCGGCATTTGGCTCGCTTTTCGGCACCGCCATGGGCGCGATTTTTCCCGGCATGACTTCGCCGTCCAGCGCATACGCAATCGTCGGCATGGGAGCTTTCCTGGCTGCTACCACGCATGCTCCGCTGATGTCGATCCTGATGATTTTCGAAATGACTCTGGAATACAAAATCACTTTGCCTCTGATGTTGGCCTGTGTGATCGCCTACACTGTTGCACGCGAATACCACAACAGCGAATCAATTTACGCTGGGGCTCTCCGACGCAAACGCGGGCTCCATATATAACTTTTATTCACAAAAAATACGGACGGTCTCCCCTTGCTTGTCTTGAACGTTAATATCCATCTCTGACAAGGACTGAATAAGCTCCGTAAAGTCCGCCTCCTTCATCGCCTTTAGATCTAATGGAAAGCCACTTTCTTCGAGTGCTCGATTCACTTTTACGTAGGCCTTATCAGGTAAAAAAGCCGTAAGCTTAAGGCCGGGATTAATAAATGATTTGAATAGAATTAAAAATGCTTAATTCCATTTTGAGACTCGATTTTACAATGTTGAGCAAACTCAGAACTTTACTGCAAATGTCTGTCTGAACTTTAGTCAGCCTCATTGCCGAAGATTACTCGGCAAAGCACTGCGACGCATTAGATCACTTCAAAAGGCCAAGTCCATTTTTGCAAAAGTCTTGAGTTTTTGCCCTCTGAGAGAGAATATGCGGACCTCCAAGTTGAGGTGAAAACAATATGTCAGACATTCAGGCACTTATTCTATCTAAAGGTGAAGAGATTCTCAAGAATATGGAGGGACAAACGAAATCCTCCATTTTCTCAAAAGACTTCTGGTACGGCTCTATCATGGAATGGAGCATGAAAAACGAAAAATTCAAAACAAATATGTTCCGCTTCGTTGATGTTTTACCATCACTGAACTCTGGTAACGAAGTGGCTCGTCACTTGAAAGAGTACTTCTCCGAAAATGGCGAGGAGCTTCCTTCTGTTTTCAATATGGGTCTGGGCATAGGCTCTCTTGCTCCAGGTTTAATGGCTGGAGCCATTCGTAAAAATATCACTGCCATGGCAAAAATGTTCATCACAGGGGAAACTCCGGATGAGGCTCTTTCAGTTTTAAAAAAAGCACGAAAAAACAAAATGACTTTCACCGTGGATATTCTAGGCGAAGCAACACTCTCTGAAAAGGAAGCTCAAAGTTATCAAAACAAATATATGGAGCTAATTGACTGGCTCGTTAAAGATTCTCAGAAGTGGGAAGAAGTGCCGCAAATTGATCTCGATCACGAAGGCGCTTTGCCGAAAGTAAACGTGTCAGTGAAAATGACCGCCCTCTATTCTCAAATCAACGATAAGTCTTGGAATGAAACCAAATCTATTTTAAAAGAACGCCTTCGTTTTATTTTCCGTGCTGGAATGGAGAAAAATATTTTTATCAACCTTGATATGGAACAATACTCCGTTAAACACATGACAGTTGAAGTTTTTACTGAGCTCATTAATGAAGCCGAATTTAAAAACTATAAATTCTTTGGTATTGTAATTCAAGCCTACCTTCGTGACAGTTTTGAGGACGTAAAGTTACTAACGGAGTTTGCGCAAAAACGCGGGACTTCATTCTGGGTTCGCCTTGTGAAAGGAGCCTATTGGGATTACGAAACCATCGAAGCAGCACAGCATGGCTGGCCAATTCCTGTTTACACCAGCAAAGCAGAGAGCGATGCCAATTATGAGTTTTGTGCAAAATACTTGCTCGAAAATATCAAATTCATTCGTCCCGCATTTGCTTCACATAACGTAAGAACACTTGCTGCTTGTATTGTCCACGCAGAAACTTTAGGAGTCCCAAAAGCTGCCCTCGAGTTCCAAATGCTTTATGGTATGGCCGAACCAGTCAAGAAAGCCCTTGTGGATATGGGTTACCGTATGCGTGAGTACGCGCCTGTGGGCGAGTTGATTCCGGGAATGGCCTACTTGGTCCGTCGTCTTTTGGAGAATACCTCCAATGAGTCTTGGCTTCGCGGAAAATTTGCTGAAGGAAAAACTACGGCGGAACTTTTAAAAGATCCAGCTCAAGGTTTAACTCCAACTTCCAGTGAAATTCCAAAAAAATTAGACAAATTTTACAACGAACCTCTCTTGGATTTTGCGATTAAAATTAATCGCGAAAAAACGAATAAAGCCCTTCAGGAATTAAAAACAACACTTCCTATCCAGGTCCCGCTTGTCATTAACAACAAAGAGATCACTTCTCAAAAAACCTTAGCACGGGAAAATCCATCTCACACCAACCAGCTTGTTGGAACAATTCATCTTGCGACGACTCAAGATGCTGAAAATGCCATTCAAGCCGCACATGTCGCCTTCAAAACATGGAAGAATACTCCAACGGAAAATCGCTCGGCACTTGTCGATAAAATGGCTGATATTATGGCTCGAGACAGATTTAAACTCATTGCAACTCAAGTTTATGAAGTCGGTAAACCTTGGGCAGAAGCTGACGGTGACATTGGTGAGGCCATCGATTTCTGCCGTTACTATGCAAAGCACATGCGTGAAATTAGTAAACCACTTAAAGTAGGCGGGGTTCCAGGGGAAAACTCTCAGTATACTTATAGGGCACGTGGAGTCACTGCGGTGATTGCCCCATGGAATTTTCCACTAGCTATATTGTGTGGAATGGTGGCTGCTGCGGCAGTAAGCGGGAACACTGTGGTAATGAAGCCGGCGGAACAATCTTCAATCGTGGCTTTTGGACTTATGAAAATAATCCAAGAGGCCGGCTTTCCACCTGGTGTGATCAACTTCCTGCCAGGTCTCGGTGAGGAGGTCGGCGAGTACATCGTCAATCACCCTCTGACCACGACCATTGCGTTCACAGGTTCAAAAACCGTAGGACTACATATCTTAAAACAAGCCGCCCTCGTTCACCCAGGGCAAACCCACGTCAAGCGTTGCATTATCGAAATGGGCGGGAAAAATGCTGTGATCATTGATAACGATGCAGATCTTGATGAAGCCGTGGGCGGAGTTCTCTATTCAGCATTTGGATTTGGGGGACAGAAGTGCTCAGCAGCAAGCCGCGTGATTGTGTTAGATGAAATTTATGAACGCTTCGTTGATCGTCTCGTCGCTTCAGCTGAAAGCATTCATATTTTACCAGCTGAGAATCCGATGGCGTATATGGGGCCAGTTGTCGACAAAGACGCCTATGAAAGAATTTTGGCAACAATTGCAGATGCTCAGAAGAACTATAAAATTATTTTCAAAGCAGATGTACCAGTAGGCGGTTATTACGTACCAGCAACAATCTTTGGCGATGTCCCTGGAGATTCAAAGTTGGCTCAACAAGAAATCTTCGGCCCAGTAGTCGCAGTAATACGCGCAAAGGATTTAACACATGCTTTGCAAATTGCCAATAGTACTGAGTACGCACTCACTGGCGGAGTTTTTTCCCGCAGCCCCGCAAACATCAATAGAGTTCGTGAAGAGTTTGAAGTTGGCAACTTATACATTAACCGTGGCATCACTGGCGCGATGGTCGATCGTCATCCATTTGGCGGCTTCAGGATGTCGGGAGTTGGTTCAAAAACTGGCGGACCTGATTACTTAAAGCAATATATGGAGCCCGCTTGCATTACGGAGAATACTCTCCGTCGCGGTTTTGCGCCTTTGGAAGACTAGGCCGCTCAAAACTTATGGGGCGCTTCATCTGAAAGCCCCATCGAGCGCAGGCACCTATTGCCACTCCAAACAAAGTGCCTCCAACATGAGCTGAGTAAGCAACTCCGCTGCCGAGCCCCTCGGGATTAGCAATTAAACTTGTGAAGTCCACCAATAAAAACAAAGGCAAAATTAATAGCGTTGGTAAATAGATAAAGCCATTGTGTCCTGGAAATGGCGAAATAAAATATACATAGCGTACTCGCAAACGGGTTTCTGCTACTAAATAGAAAGCTAAAAGCGCACTAATAGAGGCGCTTGCCCCTACCATCGGAATAACGCCGTGTCCATTGTAATACAAAAAGGCAGCGCCACCCGCAACACCACCGAGTAGGTAAATTATCAGCAACAAGAGGCTCCCTGCCAATGCCTCGACCGCAGTCCCAAGAACCAAAAGAAATAGCATATTGCTAAAAAGATGAGTCAAACTCGCGTGGGAAAACTGATATGTCAGCCACGTCATAGAGAAACCCTCAGACTTATTCAAGCCAAAGTTATAAATAATATCCTCGTCATAATATTTTTTAAAAGCTTCAAGCTCCCTGCGCCATTTCGCAATAGCCACTTCATCACCATGAAAATTTATTGTTTCAACGCGCTTGAGAAAGTCAGCATCACGAAGAGCATACGATCCTAGGATTTCCATATGCTCGTCACTTTGCGGACTGAGTTTATCTACCCAAGAAGCTCGGTCTTTTTGCTCGCTTGCACTTAAGGACTGAATAAATTGATAATAAAGTTTTCCCGTTACAACGGAGGATTGTGTCTGCAATATTTTTTGTTCAGAAAAACTGTCTGTTTGCCCTGCAAAGAACAGAAAGTATATCAGTATATTTAAAGTCAGCAATGTCCACGTCAGCGGATAACGATTATATTTTAAAAGAGGTTCCGGCTGAGGTAGTATCATTCAATATTATACCTTTTTTTAAATGCGCTCAGAATCCCTTTTTCATCCACACTCGCCGGGCTACGAAATTTTCCCTTGTTCACTGCCTTTTCATTTAAAGCCCAAACGGCTCTAACAAGATTTTTATTCAAATAAGTACGTAAAGGAGTTTCTACTTCAAGGTCTTTGATTAAACCAACTGCTGAAGTATAGTCTTTGCGATCAATTGAATTTTTTAAAAGTAAAATTCTCGAACTGACCAGTCCCAATCCAGCCCGTCGAAGCAAGTTGCCACGATCTTTTTCTTTAGAGAGTAAATAATTAGAAATTGCACAGGCTTCAGATTTTGCGCTCTCCTGACAAACCTTGGATTGATATGCTGAGGCTTCTTTTTCATTTTCACTAATTACGGCCATGGCCAATTGACCCAGGGATTTTTCTTCACCATCTAAGGTCCAAACTGCCTTTTGCGCCTCTTTAAGCACGCAGGCCTCATCGACTTCATTGGCAAAATAAAGTGCCAAAGCCAAATCCAAACGCTTTTGATCTTTATACTGATCCACTGGAATATTCTGACAAGAAACCTGAGAAACTGCTTTTCCTCCAGATAAGCCATCATTGAGTGCCGTACGATAGGTCTTTGCCATTAGAGCCATACCCATCACAAACATAAATCCATAAAAAATCCACATGGTCGAACTGATGTATCGTGATTCAATTGCTAAAGGAAAGTCGGCGGCCCCTTGTTTATGTGAAATCACGATGGTATCTGAAGCTCTCTCATGAAAGGCACGTCGAAGTGGATGACCTAGGATCTCAAGAAAAGGCATGCCCAACATTAAAACACCGATCCACCATCCAAAGGGGCGCACGAAAGACTGTGCAAAACTCAGTTTTTTATCGGTAGGCAGAGTTTGCGGATAAGTAAGCACCTTGAGTTGCATAAATTTCTGACCCGGAGTGGCCTGCCAGAAATACAAAAAGACCGCCTGCAAAAAACAGGAGACAATCACCATTGCAATGAGAAATAAAGTCCAAATTACCACGGCTTCATCAGATTCTGAATTTAACAACAGAACTGTTTTTAAATTCCTAAGTACGCTGGCAATGATAAAGCTCACTATAGGTGATAGAATTAAAAAATCTAGAATGAGGGCAATAAACCGATCTGTCACAGGAGCCAAAGGCAGGTCCGTAGGCACTGAAAACTGCTGGGGTGTTGCTGGACTTGTTTCTGAAAATGATAAATCCCTTATAACCATAAGGGATTTATCGGCTTAAAGCCTCTTAAACTGCGGTCTAGAATAGCCACTACTGAATAAATTTTAAAGAGAGAACACGCCCCTGCTCATCGAGTTCGAAGCGCGCTTGCCCTAGATCCTTATTAGATGCGCTTAAGAGCTTATAAATTTCTTGAGAATTTTCGCGCTTCTCGAGCTGGACCTTAGCATAACCTAGGCTAAAAACACTTCTAAAAATCTTTAAAAACTCCGCCCGCTCTTTAATCTCCAATGGCTGATCTCCTGCCTGAGTATCAGAAAAGTCGAAGCTTTCAATTTTTGCATTCACCATATTTGTTTTATATTTTCCCTCAAGAAGTCCAAATACCAATTCGTCTTTGAGTGTGGGTTTTACTGCCAAAAGGCTTTTTGCAGTCTGTTTTTCTTGGGCCAATTTCTGTGCAAGCTCATGCTCCCATTTAACGCCATCAACAGAGTCATGATCCTCAAAGCTAGCAATACCGCGACTGCTTTCAGTAATAGAGCCAACAGAATATTGAGACTTAACAATCCATTCGTTAAGAAAAATTGCCGCCATTAAAACAGAAACGATGGATAGTCCCAGAACTTTATTATCAATGGCATTTTTGGTGGCATTTTTCGTACTTTTGAACATTTTTGGCTCCCTTGTATCCGACACATGGATTTTCAATTACGGTTAGTTCACTGGCTAGTTCTATATTGAGATACAGCGAAACTCGTGCCGATATTTTAAATCCTCAGGCTCTTTTAAAGTACATCTTATCGTATACTCACTCAACATCCGACTGTAAGTTGTTAGACGTTCTATTTTGAGACTCTTTTGAAACACTTCTAAAATAGCTGCACCGCATGCTTTAGCCAACTATCTTCGCCATTCTGCAGCTCTTCTAAATGGTAATAAAGGACCTTATCCACCTGGACCCCTGGACCTTCGATCTTATGCCCACGACGGGTTTGATAGACTGCTTCCGGAATCGAAATCTTCACACCCACAGAGAGCTCAGGAACTGGATACCATACACCTACTAAAAGTTGCCCAGCACTAGCAGATCCGAAGATCTTTGCGTCAATATAATCTTTCAGAGCCTGGGCTACCATTTCAGCCGTAGAGGCGCTTCCAGAATCCACAAGAACCGCAACAGACGCAGTTAAACAATCATAGTCTTCAAAAGTTAAAAGTCTGACCAGAAAGGCTTTATCAAGAATATCCACCTGATGCTCATCATTGAGCTCATCTGGAAATGACATTTCTTTTTTTAGTTTTGATTTCGGCTTCCATAAATAACCAATATCTTGCGATCCGCACATAAACGGCGAAAGAAATCTGAGCCCCGCCACAAAGTTGCCGCCGATATTTCCACGCAGATCGATAATAATTTTTTGATATTTTTTAAGTTCTGAAATTTGCGATCGCCATTTGTTTTTTTCAAAAAACTCAGCACGAAATGAGGGCACCTTTAAAGTTGCAGTTCTCGTTGAAACACGCACGACTTGTGGATCCTCTTCTCGCTTAATGCTCTTGGCTTGAATTTTATATTCCGTGATTTTTTTATTGCGCTCAATAAGATAATTTCCAGAGTCCTTTTCAGCCATTTCTGGGGTTCCAAGATCCTCATTAATACGATAGATGATGTCACCCATTCGCAAACCTGCAAACTCCGCCGGAGAATTGCGGTGAACTTTTAAAATTACTAACTCCCCATCCACATACTGGGACTCAATGCCAGTTTCTTGGCTTTCGCCACTCCAAACTTTTCTGGATTCTTCTGCATTGTAGATCTGCAAATGCGAAGTATGTAAAAGGGAAAACTGTTCGTTGAGATCATCAATAATGTCTGGCACAGGTGTACTTTTTCGAACTAACACTGAACGTTGCAAACAGGACTTGTCCCAAGTCTTCATTTGTTCATCACTGAGATAAATATGATCAGTTACGAAATTACAAATTTGGCCATAGGTGTTTATCCTGCGAGTTTGCCTTGTAATCGCAAACCCTAGACCCAAGCAGAGTATAAAAAGTAAAAAGCCAGGAGTCCACCCTAGCTTTTTGAAGAAGTTGAGCTTCATCAGTTAATGCAATTAAGCTGCGCGCTTCTTACGAGCTTGTGATGGATCAATATGATATTGTTTTACTTTACGATAAAGTGTTGCGCGGCCAATACCCAATGCTCTTGCTGCTTCAGTCAAATTGCCTTTGTACTGGATAATTGCGTTCTCAATTGCATGCGCCTCAAGATCATCCATTTTTTGAATTTTGCTATCCATAGTATTATTGGAACTAGAACTTGGGAAAGGCAATACGTTGCCGACGCTGGTTTCACCACTTACTGAGTTAAAACCAAAAGATAAAGCGGGGATCCCAGCCATTAACTGCTGGCGGAAGAACGGAGACTCCATTCCCTCTCTCCATTGAGTTGGCGAATAAACCTGGAAAGCCACATCCTGGCGCTCCCATTGCTTCTTGGCATTGTCTACAGCCTCAGCATTGTCACTCACCATTATCATAATTGTACGAGACATCTCATCCTCCCCTATTGATACGTTAAACGTTCGTGTTTGAATCACTCTTATCGTATCGGCGTTTCATCGTGAGAATTTAAGGGCCTTAACAAAAATATTTTGAGACACTTTAAATCGTGAGAAAGACATCGGAATCCAAGTGTCTCATATTGGGACTTGCTTTATAAAAAAGATGACTTGGACTCTAGTCCAGCAAAGGAGCCTAGTTACAGCCCGTTTGTTTTGCGAGCAAAGCCATCTGACGGCAACGTGGTTGTGCTGTTGAACACTTCAAGCGTAGATGAAAATGGTCTCGGTGGTGAACCTCAGGGCGCATCACACGAAGAGCCTCGAAGGCGGAGCCCTGTGTCTCGTCTGGTTTTAATTCACCTTTTTTTATGGCAACACTACAAAGTTCTTTTTTAAGAGTCGGATGGATAAAGATACGGTCCACATTGCCTTGACTCACAAGCACTTTAAACATTTCAAACTGCTCATCGGCCATAAAACTTGGAATTGGCCCTGAAGACGCCACGGCATCGATCAAACCTTTTTGTTTTTCATTTGCATTAAAGTAATATGCGATGTCTGCATCAAGACCCATCTGATGTGAAGAGTGACGACCCAAGGGTCCGCCCTTTTTCGCTGAGATATCTCCGATACTCAAAACGTAGCCCTTCAATTTATCCTGACTATAGCGACCCATATTGGCCAATACCGCCAACATATCATCGGTCCCGTAGTAATTTTGCCTTTTCGGATAGATAATATGAAAGCCAGCCCTCGGGTTTGCCTCCTCATAACTCAAAATATTTGCTGGATTTTCTAAATGCCCTCTCACAAAATTATTCTTACCAAGGGACGTGACGGCCTGACCAAGACCCTTCAGCACAATCTTGACAATACTCGATCCCCCCGCATTTTTAGACGGCGGAGGATTTGGTCTTTTTTCGTCAGGTGTGGACTTCTTGTCGGTCAGGTTTGGGAATAAAACTTCAAGGTCTTTTTGCGGCTCACCCACGTAGGCTCCCGCTTCATTATCCTCGTCAATATCATGTTCAAATCGAGCACCGTCTTCCTCCACTTTTGGAGTTTTGAGCGTCGATGGAGCAGATTTCTCAATATCTGCAGCATGATGAACTTCATTTCCTTTGGCCTCGACCTGATGGTGATAAATAATTCCCTTATAATTAATATAGATATCTATGAAAGACTCTGAGCAGTCGGTGTACAGACAGGTTAACTTCGCGCCTACCCGTAAACCCATGCCATCCATCTGCGCCTGGTTGGTGGCATTCATATATGAGGTATAGTCTTCAGAACCGATAGTTCCCGAAACATCAAAAGGAACACTCACCGATGAGCCACTAGCGGGCTGGAAAGTGACGGTTCCCTTCAATGTCGCCCCTGCCTTCGGGCCATTGATATTTAGCTTTAGATTAGATATTTGCGAGGCCCCATCAACGACTTGATGAGCGCCAATCAGTTTTTGAATTAGAGTTGGCGGAGAATAAGTCGTAATCGCCGGAGCCTCATTCACAGTAGCCAGTGGCTCTTGAAAACCGTTCTGGGCACAGGCACTTAGCAAGAGCACTAAGAATGGCAGTAGTATGAGTCGACGTTCCATAGAGTTCTCCACGGCTTTCTTAAATAAGCACGAGTTGTGCCAAATCAAGCTAAGTTTTAGAGCAACAGAAACCGATTCTGCTCACCTCTACGTGACGAACTATTTTATAGTATGTGACTTTCTTCGCCATCGGTTTTTGGGTATCGATTTTTCAGAAAGGGGGTATTTAATTTATAATTTGTTCACTTCATTGATGACCCGAGGAACTTCGTCAAGATGGTTCTTGCCATACATGATGTACTCAACGGCCTTCTTTTGACTCAATCGTCCTAAAGACATTTTTTCACAGAGAAGAGGCTCCAATGGATCTGTGATAGCATAAATGCTCTTGTGTTGTGGCCAAAGATTTTTTTCATCATTAGCACCACCCATACAAAGTGGAATATAATGATCTATTTTAAAATCCATTCTTTGCATCTGCCCTGTACGAAAACCCAGCTGATCATACTTTACAAAAAGAGCTCGCTTAAGGTCTGAAGACACATCTCTTTCACAGTAAGGAATCCGCTCTGGATAGCGATAGCTATTTGGATGCTCACAAAGCGCCCCAGGAGTCAGCACAGCATCAGGACCTTTTGGAAAGCTCCCTGAAGCTGAGTATGCAAATGTGTTGATTGATATAACGGACAATATAATGGCTACGTATAGCTTGAGCAAGGTGCCCTCCAAATAGTCCGCCATTAAGGTGGCGGGTAGAAACGTCGGACCAATCTCCGACTTATATTTGCGTTCGGACACACTGCTAACAATCGTCTATAGCCTTGGCAACATAAATTCCAAGCGCTTGACGCAACACAATGAGCTGATTAAAAACTTCTTCTAAACTCGCTTACTTGCTCATTTTTCCCTGAATGGATTTTTTCTTTTCGAGCTCTTGGCTACAGGCAGATGAAAGCTCTGCTTTATGAGACTTCATACATTTGATAATACGACCGCCGCCCTTTTCAACATCCTTACAAAACTTCTCCATATCAGCGTGGCAGGCTTGATGAACCTCTTTCATCACTTCTTTTACTTCACTCATGTGAGTTGAGCATTCCGAAGTCAGTTTTTCCTTATTTTGTTTCAAACACTTTACAATGGCACCATGCCCGCCATGAACTTCAGCGCAGAGAGTTTCCATATCTTTTGCGCAGGGACCCTGCTTATGGCCGCCCATATCATCATTGTTGGCAGATGCCATGAGAGAAAAACCGAGTACGAATGCTAAGATGCTAATAAATTTTGACATTGAGATCCTCCTTGAATCATCTAGATCTGAATTTAACATGATTGGGACTACTGTCAAAAGATTCGACAAGACCTAGAATAGGTTTTATTAAGCAAGGCCTGGGCTCGAATCGCACTGGGGTCATCAGAGCTATCCTTCGTCACATCAAAACCTAGGACAGCGCTGGTCGCAGAATTTAAATCTGCCGCCTGATTTGAAAGCCCCCGCGCCCTCATATATTCTAACTGTTGGGCGGCAACGCAATCGGCTTGAAGTTCCATAGCTAGACCACCTGTGTAGATGAGGTCCTGAATGGATTCAACGAGCGCCTTCCCTTTTGGCCAATGGCCTGTCTTCACAGAATTATAAATGGTCTTTAACTGATAAACCGTGGCCTCTAAGGGAAGCGGTGCTTTTTGCAAATTATGAGCTTTTTCTGAATGAGCCAACTCATGAGCAATGACGGCGGTCAGTTGATTTGGGGATAGTAAATCAATCATACTTTTCGTAAGAAAAATATTAGCTCCAAAAGAAAAACCATTGGGCTCCCCGATCACTCCCTGAATTACGACAATAGCAACTTTGTCATAAGTGTATTTAAATGCGGAGTATTGATAGATCTTCTGAAGGGATGCTTGTGCCTTAGCCTGCGCTGCGGGAGCCTCAAGCACATCATATTGGTGATAGCCTACTTCGCTTGCTGCCATTAATATACCTCGCACGAATTGTCCCAAATAATAATCAGGCATCACATATTGCAGGGCAGAGGCTTGTACCTGAACAGCAAAAAATAAAACCCCAACTAAATTTAAAAGTAAATATCGGCCGTGACCCATGTGGACCTCCAACTCATAATGGTCTTCAATTTTAGTGCCAGAGAAAAGTTCCTCACCCAAGGGCAAGTGTCATTTTATGCCATCAAAATGCTACTTGGCCTTATCCATCGACAATTCAATACGGTAAAAACGAACTGTATTGATTCTCGCGGGGTATGGATATTGCTGTAGGAATCTACATGAATTACTCTCGCGTTAAAACTCTAGGTGTGATACTTGTTTTTTGTCTGTCGTCTATCCAAGCTTCGGCATGGGCCGCGCCCTGCGATCCGCTCTATTTTAAACATTTTCAGAATGAAATTGCCCTAACCAAAGGACAGGCCGAATCAAGTGCATATTTAACCAGGCAATTTCACGACATGGCCCAGGACGCAGCTCGAGACAAGAAAATCTCTTCAGGAATCGCAGTAATCTCTGGATTGCTTATGGCTTATGCCAATATGACATACACCCGTGCCATTTTAGGAAAAACCGCTGCGGCCACACGTACTTCAAAGGCTTTAGCTTTACCAATAGTTACTCAGATTGAATCCGCAGCACAAATATCAAAAGTTTTTGCTCAACCCTTAACTGCCCTCGGGTTGAATGGCTTAAATGCACTATCGGGTCTGGTTAAAATTTCCCTTATTTCTTCTGACAAAGTATACATCATTTCTAAAGGCATAGTTAATTTCGCAACAAAAGATGGAACAATTGAGATCAATGTTAACGACATTGCCCAAGCTGAGGGAGCCTACTCTGAAGCAATTCTGAGAGTTGAAAAATTCAGAGAAACATATGTTGACCAAGCCCCTGGACGACTTGAAAATGGCCTGTCCTTTGGTGCAAAGGCTGCGGAGTTTACAAAAAATCTTGAACGAATCTCTAGTTATGAGACGCGACTCTATAATGATTTAGCCACTATGAAACAAGCCCGCTATCTCATCGAAGAAAGCTCTTGCGCAGAATAATTTACTAAATATCGAAAACGGATTTAATATTTTTCGGTCGCCCATTGCTGGGCTCATTTTTAGAAAGACGAAACTTTCTAGGTGTGGCGCGAATTTCGCGACGAAATAGATGATGAAAGTGACTTTGGTCAGAAAACCCAACCGCCTGACATATATCTGATATTTTTTCACCACTCATTAAAATATCAACCATGGCTTGAAGCAAACGCACTTTGTTGCGGTACTGACTCGGCGGCAGGCCAAATTCATTTTTAAAGTGCCGCGTAAGTGCCTCGTGACTAACTCCGAGCTCATGAGAATAAATTTTAATGGATTTTTGGCTTTGAAATTCCGTATCCAAAATTTCTTTAAGTTTTCTAGCCTGAAGATTTTTACCGGAAGTAGCTAGTGAAAATGACTCTTTACAACCTAAAACAAGCTCGGTCATTTCAGTGACTGTATTAGGCCAAGAAAACTCACCGAGTGAAAGTAACGCCGGCTCATGAGGTAGGTTGCTTGGCATTGGAAGAGTTGAAAGATAGGAAAACCATTCAAGATTTCCAGTGCCCAGTCGCCAATGAACAAGAGAGTGGGGAGGAATCCAAACAGCTTTTAACCCGACAATTGGCACCCAGTCTTGCCCTTTTCGAATAAAAACCTGCCCCGGCCTAAGTTCTGCAATAGCTAATCCCCAGAATTGACCAAAGGTATCAATTTCCTGCTTGGTTTTAAAAACCTCTTGGCGACGTCGAAAAAAGTAAAACTTATCCCCCAGAACAAAATATTCGTTTGTATAAGTATCTGCATGAAGTTTTGAGGGTAAAACCAGCTCCATTGTATGGAAGATAGACAAAGACAACCTCTGAGTCACTAAGTGAGTGTATTTTTAGTCAAATTCACCCAATTTTTTTTGATCCAAGAATCCGAACTTATGATTAGGAGAAATTCAATGGGCTATTTTCAAAAACTTCTTCGAACCTTAAGCAGCTATTTACCAAAAGCAATCAGATTTAGGATGCTGCGGCGGCTTATCTCAGTTGATTACGATTTGCCAGAAGAACTTAGCTTCCGCCTGGCAACTACGCAGGAAGACCTAGAGGCCGCATATGCTATTTTGCACGACAGCTACGTCGGGATGAATTACATGCAGCCTGATCCAAGTGGCCTGAGGGTCACGAAGTACTTCGCCTTACCCACGACCTCTACTTTGATTGCCTGTTTAGGATCAAAAGTGATTGGAACCATGTCTATTGTCAGATCAAGCCCCCTTGGGCTACCGATGGATCATGCCATGGATTCTGTAGTGAATCAGGCTGTAGATCAAAGATATTTAGACGTACTAGATATCAATCAACTTTTGGGATTTACGACGGTTCAAACTTTTAACTTAAATCATCTGCGAGAACAGGGCCTAAGAATCGCTGAGGTTTCGTCTTTGGCTATTGCGCCTGAGTATCGCTTGAGCCGAGGTCAGGTTTTTCTTCCGTTATGCAAATTTTTTTATGATTACGCCCGATTTTACATGAGCTTGGATGCTGTCGTCATAGCGGTGAATCCATCTTGGGCAGATTTTTACGAAGGGCTCTTGATGTTTGAATTACTCAAAGCGCCCGTAATTAAAAACTATGGCTTTGCTAATGGAGCCCCCGCTGTGGGCATGATTCTTCATTTAGGCAAATCAGAGACTGATTTTGAAAAATGTTATTCGCATTTATCTAAAAAAAATAATCTTTTTAATTTTTTTGTTAAGTCAAAAGCTCGCCAATCGCATTTCCCATCTCGTGAATATGAAAAATCACTTGATCCGGTGATGACGCCCGCCATGCTTGATTATTTTTTCCGTCAACGAAGTCCGATATTTGCCGAGCTCAGCGATTTTGAAATACGGCACTTAACAGCAGCCTATCCCCACCCACAATACCAGTTTGTACTTCCGAAATTTAAAATAGATGGCCAAAATTCAATATCACGCGAAGCCAGATTCGTGGTTAATATACATGCAAAGACAGTAGATGAATCACCAAAATCAATTTTTATTATTGAGGTTTCACATGAAGGACTTCGACTGAAAGGTAAGTTCGTAGAAAATCAGACTTTTTATCTTCAAGTACTGCTTGGGCCCGAGAACATCTCACGACTTGTCTTGCGTATTATTTGGCAGGATCAAGTAGCTCCCTTTGCTGGTGCTGTGATTTTACAATCGGACCCTTCTTGGGATCAGTATCTTTTATATTTGAGTAAGGACCTTCTAAAGGTGAGCGCATAATAAGGCGGTGGCTTTACGTTTCTTGACCAACGTCCAAATAAACGGATTTGGTATTATCATTATATCCAAAATACTCTGCATATCGCCCCCAGGAGATCAGGACATCAGCAATTTTATCTGGGTTTTCATTTGGAAGCCATTCGCTGATTTTTTCTTTCAACTCAGATATGGGGATACGCACGTTTTCATTTTCTCGTAACAAGTCACTGGTTTTTTTCACAATCAGCAGTTCTCCGAAGTTTTCGTGCAGCATCTTCTTTCGCTCATTGACGTCGGCTTTGGCAAAACTCTGACCAAGCTTGGTCAAAATAACTTGCTGCTTAGGGGTTTCCACGAGATTTAACAACTCAGCAGCTTTTACAAGGTACAAAGTGTGACCAAAGTCTTTGCGAATTTCTGATGAGAGCGCAAAAACATCGACTCCGCCGCCTTCGTCATCAATGGCTTCGATAATTCCTACGACGTCAATCAAATGCACATCTGGCAATGTTTCCGCCAAGGCCTGGCGCACACGACGCTCTCCTAAGTTTGCAAGTATCGGCATTGTATCCGGAATGTACGCTTCGGTGATGAGTCCGTGAATTTTAGAAACTAAATCAGTAAAAGGTGCTGTCTCTGGAATCCGCGGATATGGCAAACGATTCTCAAATTCTGCACGGATACGCCCAGGATTAGAGCCCATTACTAATATTCGATCGGACATGATCACAGCTTCTTGTATGTTATGGGTCACGACAACCATTGAATGCGTCTTGGTTTTTTTACTTAAAAATATATTCATAATCTCATCTCGAAGAGTGTCTGCAGTCAAAACATCCAGGGCACTGAAGGGCTCATCCAAAAAAAGTACTGGGCGCTCCATGGCCAACGCTCTGGCGACACCAACCCGTTGCTTCATGCCCCCAGAGAGCTCACGTGGATAAGCCTCTTCGAATCCCTCAAGGCCAACCATATCAATGGAAGCCTTGACACGAAATTTTAAAGTGTCTGAATCCAAATGTAATGGCAACAGGGAGATCTCGATATTGCGCTTGATAGTCTCCCAGGGAAATAACGCAAAGGACTGAAAAACCATGGACACATCAGAGTTGATCCCATCCAACGTCTCGCCTCGTGTGAGGACCTGCCCCTCGCTAGCGTCTTGCAAGCCACACATAATGCGCAGGCAGGTGGACTTGCCCGAGCCAGAAGGCCCAAGTAAGGCCAAAGTTTCACCCTCTCTGAGCTCGATATTGATTTGATCAAGAACCTTGAGCTCCTTTCCTGACTCAAGAACAAAAGTTTTTGAGACCTCTCTAAGTTCGAGAATATTTTTTTTCATAACTTTTTATCCTCACAAGTCCATGCGGTAGCGCACTTGAGACAAGTTGTATATTTTAGACCAAAACGTGCGATTTAAAATCACCACAAAAATCACCAGCACAGTCAGACAGGCTGCAAGCTTTGGAAAGTTCGCCTGCTCCGCCGCTTCACTGATGAGGGCTCCCAAGCCATGAGCCTTTAATGTCTGTCCCTTGTATGCAACCAGTTCAGAGACAATGCTGGCATTCCAAGCGCCCCCGGCTGCAGTCACCCAACCTGTCACCAAAGAAGGCAGTACACTTGGTAAAAATAAATATCGCCACTGCTGCCACTTGCTAGAACCCATAAGCTGCATGGATAGGCGCAATTCATTCGGAATTCGAAGGGCTCCGGCCAAAACATTAAATAGAATATACCACTGAACTCCCAACAACATTAGGAGCATAGAGCTAAATTCAAAATTAATTTTCAAAAATATGAAAACGGCAATTGCCAAGGGGTAGAGCATTGGTGCAGGAAAAGAGGCCATGAGTTGCACGAGGGGCTGCGCCACTTGCAGTCTCTGAGGAGACTGAGCGATCCAAATTGCTACCGGCGTCGCCCATAGCGTCCCCAAAATCACAGCTATTATTACTCTCAGAAAAGTAAAGCCGGTATCTCGAAATATTTCAAACCACTCCACCAAATGAAGAGTCGCAAGAACTTCAAAAAGCCGCAGACTCATGTAGCAAGCGCCCACAAGTACTAGGGCATAAAGTGCAAATATAAAATACTTAGCAAAAGGACGCATCCATCCCCAGATCTCTTTTCTGCTTTTTTCTTTGGGACTTTCTTCCATTGACCTAGGCTCAATGGTGGCCTTTTTATGGTAACGATAATATAAGAAGCGCACTATTTTTAAGACAAAGGACTCTTTAATCAATAACTGCATTAAGGGCTGTTCCACTTTATGATTTTGCGTGTCTTCAAGTCGAAAGCTGTGGGCCCACCCGAGCGCTGGACGCCATAAAATCAGATCATAAAAAATAATGATAAAAGTCATGGAAAGTATTCCAGCAATAATGGCCTTGGTCTCCCCGGCTTCCATGGCAACGGCCATATAAGCCCCAAGCCCCGGTAAGCGATAGGTTTGATTTCCTAAAGTGAACGCCTCGCACACAGTCAAAAAAAACCAACCACCCGCCATGGACATAACACTATTCCAAGTCAAATTCATCGCTGAAAAAGGCAGCTCAAGAACCCTCAGGCGTTGACGTGCCGAGAGTTTCATCATCGCTGCGGACTCTTTCAGATCCGTTGGCACGGACTTCAGGGAAGAGTAAAAAGCAAATGTCATGTTCCATACTTGTCCTGTAAAAATCATAAAAATCGAAGCAAGCTCGATGCCCACATTCGTCTTAGGAAAAAGTGCCACCAGCGCCAGGACCACCCCAGGCAAAAAACCTAGAACTGGAATGCTTTGCATAACATCTAAAAGTGGTAAAATGATCTTCTCAGCTTTGGCAGACTTCGCCGCCCAATAGCCCACTGTCAGAGTAAATACTAAGGAGAACAGAAATGCGATCAGCCCGCGCAAAGCAGAAAAAGCTGTGTAAAGTGGCAGTTCACTAAGTGAAGTGCTGATTTCATAAGAGGGATTAAAGCTAGCTTCCCACTGTTTGCCAAATATAGTTAGTGAAAAAATAAAGGCGGCCACAAGAACAAGTGCGATGCTGTTGGCCAGTAAAGAGGAAGGTTTCGTAAATGGAACATATCGCATGACACCACCATGACAATAAACGGTTATTGAGGCAAGATGTTCACCTCATTTCTATACCGATTCCACAGTATTTATTTGATGATTTCCTAAAACACTGATTAAATGCCCCACATCATGGCAAAAATTCTCTGCGTTGAGGATAGTACAGAGTTCTATATATACCTGACATCGGTCCTGAGAGATCATACTCTGGTGCAAGCTGAGTCACTCAACGACGCCTTTAAACTTTTACAAAATGGACGAGAGAGCTTTGATATGGTTCTCTTGGATATTTCACTTCCGGATGGCAATGGCATGAAGGCCTTGCCAGGATTAAAAGAAACCTTTGCCTCAAAAGTAGTACCAATTATTATTTTGAGTTCTGATAATGACGTAATTAGCAAAGTTGCGGCCTTTGGCATTGGTGCTGACGATTATATCTCTAAACCATTTGACGCAAATGAGTTTCGCGCCCGAATCGATGCTCGTCTTCGCGTAGCACACAGACTGCAAGACAATCTTAGTCAAATTAAAATTGGGGATCTCTCTATTGATTCCAACAACATGTCAGTGGAAATTCAAAATCCGCAAGTGGGTCGAGAGCATATTCAACTAACTCCCTATGAATTTAAGATTTTAAAAATCGTTTCCTCTCGTCCAGGACAAGTGTTCAGCCGTGATCAACTTTTGGATCAGGTTTGGGGACTTGGCAAACATATAACTCAAAGGACCGTCGACGCCCACGTTAGCCATTTAAGAAAAAAAATTGCCAAAAGCTCTGTGAGCATTGAAACCGTACTCAGTCTTGGCTACAAAGCGAAAGTTAAAGGTACTTCTTAAGCTGTGGAAAACTTGTCGCAATTTTATCTGAAAGATCCTTGCCCTCTTTTAAAAATAACTTAAGATCTTCTAGATGTGTACTGACGTCGGGCAGGGCTTTGACATCAGAATTAAGTCTCCGCGATTTTGCACCGAAATCTTTAAACCCGATAAGTTCCGCTGACCCAGTGAGTTTATGGCAAGCCTGCCAAATGGGATCGCAGTTTTCTTGCTCAATACCTTCTTGAATGGACCTAAGTCCCTCTTTAATTCCAACCTCAAATCGAGCAAGAATTCTAAGCACCACAAGGGTTCCCGTGTCTTCTATAAGCTGATCAAAGGCATTTTTATCAAACCCATGAAGACCTTTTAAGGCTTCGGCTACCTGCATTAAATCTTTTTCAACTTCATCCACATGTCGTCCCTTAGGCATAAAACGATGATTAGTCTGTATTTAAACATTAACATCCCGCTACAAGGTTCAGATTAAATTGATTTGAAGAAATCTTCAAATGTAATTAACCTCAGCTCAAAATGTACAACCAACAATGACACATGTATTTAACCAATATGACATTTAAAAAGTTGCAAAAAACAATACAAGCAAGCCTGTCAAAACTTCGTAAAATCGTCTTATGGATTCCCGTTCTCACATTTATAGCGGGATTAAGTATTTCTTACTCAATTTATAATAACTTGAACGAACGGGAGCAGGGGCTCCTCCGGGCTGATTCCGTTCAAAGATACAAAGAAATGATAAATCAGCTCGATCTCATATTTTCAAATAGTATTTTGCGCATTCAATCTTATGAGGACTATTTGGGTTCCAAACCGTCAACCTATAAAGAAAACATACCTCTTGTTACCCACTCCCTGGCCCATACGATATTTCAACGCTTTTCTGTTTTTCACAATTCACAGCTCAAGGATAAAGATACTGGCCTTCCAATAATGAAGCTCATTCTTCGTGTGAATGCAAAAAATTCCACACTTGCTCCTGCGACTAAAAAAATGTCTCAATCTAAAACTGTCCTTCAAGGCATTCAGAAAATGATTGATAGCAATAGCTATCAAATGTCCATTTTTAACAGCCACTTAGATACACCGCTTGTTTCATTTGTTTCCCGATTAAAAACAAATAGGAATATTTTCTTTATATTTACAGCACCTTTGTTGGAAGTTTTTTCAAAAACGGACTTACGGCCTGGCGAGAGCCTTGATATCACGGATACCCAATCAGGTTTTTCATGGCGAGTGGAAACAGATGAACATGATCAAAAAATTATTCAAGCTTATCCTAAAAAAAATAATCCAAAGAATGGTTTTCATCACTATCTATATATCGAGGGACTTCCACAATCAGGGATGAAACTTAATTTTGCATTTAACTTTAAAGAACTGGAAAATCACCTGTCGCCAGCAGTCATCGCTGGGCTCATGAGCCTTCTAATTACTATTATTATTTCCTATCTGTTCTTTGTTTTAATTCGTCAGAACTCTTTAGTCACTCGACTTGTAATTGAAAAAACTCACGATCTCGAAAAAGCTCACCACGAGCTTCAAGAGGTTCTTCTCGGAAAATCACGATTTCTCGGAAATATCAGTCATGAAATTCGGACACCTTTGAACTTGATTCTAGGGATGATTGATCTTTGCGAAGAAGAAGACCGCGAAAAAAGAATCAATCCCTATTTGACCAGCATGAGAGCTTCGGGAAATCATTTATTATCCATGATCGAAGATCTTTTGGATCTCGCAAAGTCCGATAGTAACGATCTACAAATCCATCCGAAAAAAATCAATCTTATTCAGTTTCTTGATGAAACATCTCGCATTGCTGGACAGGATTTTTTAAAAAAAGGAATTCGTTTTTATACTTTGTTTGCGGCGGACCTTCCTCTAAGCACGCAGTTTGATCCTAGTCGTTTACGACAGATACTTATGAACCTTTTAAGAAATGCCTGTAAGTATACAAACAGTGGCCATGTAATTTTCCGTGTTTCCAATTTAGGACGCTTAGGTGAAAAAACAAAACTTCGGTTTGAGGTTGAGGATACGGGCGTCGGAATTCCTGAGGACAAACTTGGGAAAGTTTTTGATTCCTTTTTTCAAGTAGAAAATTCCTACGTTTTGGCCGAAGGTGGAGTTGGCTTGGGGCTAGCCATCGTAAAGGAACTCGTACGTAAATTAGGCGGAAGTCTTGATGTAAAATCTCAGCCTAAAAAAGGCTCCGTCTTTCAAGTGGACCTTGAGGTTGATAGCGTCGAACCTTTTTCTTGGCTTGAGATTTACAAAGCGCATGAAGAGATTAAAGTAGAACTTATCTTAGTTTCTACTGATCAAAGGTGGGTCGACTCAATCTCGATCCTTTGTAAGCACAAAGATATAAACATTAATCAGATTCTTCCCGAAAATGCTCTCGCTTACCTTACTGAAAACCCAGCCACAAGCTCGCAGTGGATTCTGATTGATGCGGCCGCTCAGGGCATTTCAAGTGAACTTATTAAAACAGTTCCCTCTCTTGAAAAACTAGTGGTGGTTAGAAATAAAAAAAATATTTTGGCAACTGACAAGTATTTACAATTTCCAATTCTTGATAACTCTCCAGTTTCAGTAACAGATATTTTAAATCTTATTGGTTTTTCTTCCCGCGCAAAAAAAGTTACACAAAAAACCACACAAGTCGCGACCGATGCCGCAGTCGAAGCACTAACAAGCTCCTCGCTTTCACTTATTGTTGCTGATGACGATATTGGGAATAAGGAGCTTTACATGGCTTATTTTGAAAAAACAAAATGGCAAATTGGATTTGCGATGAATGGAAAAGAAGCCTGGGATCTTTATTTAGAGGCACCTTCGGATTTATTGGTATTGGATTTAAGGATGCCCGTTATGGATGGATTTGAAGTTGTAGAAAAGGTCCGCAATCATGAAATACAAAACAAACTTCCCTCAAAACCAATTTTACTGGTCACTGCTGACGCTCTAGACACTACAGCTGAAAAAGCTTTGGGTTTGCCAAATGTTTCTTTTCTAACAAAGCCGATTAAAAAATCGGTCCTCTTTGAGTCAATTCAACAAGCGTTAAAATAGTCTATCAGTGGCACTCGACTTTTTTATACATCTCTTCCGGTGATGACGACTTTTCAGTCAGTCCCTCAAGATATGCATCATTATATTTTGAAGTTCCCGGCGTCATAAGCTGTGGAACCTTATTCAATTTTTCGGGAAACTCCAAACGCGAAAAAATTGCCCGATAAATTCTTTTTTCGGCAACACACTTTGTGCCCATTCCGGCGGCTAGCCCTATCGAGGCAAGATTACTCGACCAAAAACAAATTTCTCGACCTTCTTTACTTTGATGGAATCCCGTGAAAATAACAGAATGCCCTCTTTCTTCATGACCGATTTTATCTGTCCAAAATATTTTCATAAAATCCCCAGGCAGGGCTTCGGAATTTTTCTCAAGTCTAAAGTTGCGACCCAACTTCAGTTCAGAAAAAAGACGGGCAGTCCCTGGACCATTTGAATTCCAACGCCCCCATATTCCGCTGCCATCAGGTTGCTCACTTGCCCCTTTTACCAATAATTCTTTTTGGGTCTCTGTGTTCAATGTCAATTGATGCGACTTCTGCAAAAGTGAAATCACCTTAAGAAACACAAGATAAGTTGCAGAGCTGCAAAAACTTGGCGTCGCCTTCTCAGGAGTCACTTCTAAAGATTCCCCATTAAAAGCGATTGCAGTTTTCAGACGATTAAGAGTCGGAGCCTTCGTATCGTAGCCTCCACCCGCCGGCATATCTTTGAGTGTATTCAAAATTAACTGATTATAGGGCGCTGATGAAGATGATGTGGCCCAAGCGCTTCCGCCACCAAGGCCCATCACCAAAATAAAAAACAACTCAAATTTCCAAAAAAGACTGTAATTCATTACTATAAATCGAAACATAGCTGGCTACTTGAATGCAATGTTTTTAACATGCGATATCAGCCAGACAATGGTCCAATGTTCGTTTCCTCCGCATTCGCTTTGAGCTGGTGTTCAAAATGAGATTCAAATAGAATATTCCAATATGAATCAGTCTCTCAAAACACTTCGCCAAATCTTCCTCAAGGGCCTTTTTACTTTTCTGCCCATTGCCATAACAATATACATCCTATACGCCGGGATCATGATCATGGAAAGCATGTTGGGAACAACTGTTCAAAGGCTCTTCCCGAGTCTTTATGTTCCAGGCGTTGGCATGATGCTAACAATTGTCTTTATTTTTTTACTTGGGCTTGTTCTAAATAATATTCTAACCGCAAGTCTTTTTAGCAATATAGAGCGACAATTAATGAAGGTTCCTTTTATCAAGGCAATTTATTCCCCATTGAGAGATCTCATGAACTTGTTTTCTCACAATGGCTCCAAGGAATTAAAAAGTGTGGTATTGGTTGAAATTGGTAATGGCGATCTCAAGGCCTTAGGTCTTGTGACTCGCGATAACTTCAAAGACCTGGGCGTAGGCACACACTTTGAAAACCGCGTCGCCGTTTTTATTCCTTTCAGCTATGGACTGGGAGGCTATACCTTACTTGTTCATCGCAGTAAAATTACAGAAATTGATATGCCTGCAGAGAAAGCCATGAGCCTTGCCATCACCGGCTGGGTAAAGGTCGCGCCGAAACTGGATGGAGAACACAAATGAGCGAAACATCTATGACAACACTCAATAAAGCTCATCGCATCAACCTGAATAGCCACATCTATGGCACTTTTGCTGAAATAGGCGCAGGCCAAGAGGTCGCAAGACATTTCTTCATGGCGGGCAAAGCCTCGCAAACTGTCGCAAAAACTATCTCAGCATATGACATGACTTTCAGTGACGAAATCTATGGGCGCGAAAAAAATGGCCGCTACGTCTGCGAATCCAGACTTGAGAAAATGCTAAATCACGAGTTCTCGCTTTTGAATGAGCGACTCAGCACGAAGCGCGGTCCAAGCACTCAATTCTTTGCTTTTGCAAATACCGTAGCAACAGGTTCAGCCAACGATAAAAAATTCTGCCACGGATGGATGGGTATTCGTTTTCAAAAACATCCGCAAGGAGCCTTCAACGATATCGTCTTGCATGTCCGAATGCAGGATCGTTATCGCCTGCAACAACAAGAAGCCCTTGGCATCCTGGGCGTGAACCTTATGGATGCGGCTTTTTATCATACTAACAGCACCGAAGATTTTATTTCTTCCCTTACTGACAACCTAAAAGAAGGTCAAATCATCATTGACGTACTACATATCACTGGTGAAAACCTAAAGCACTTCAATCCACATCTTACGAATTTAGAACTGGTCCATAGAGGCTTAGCCGAAGCTATTCTTTTTGGCCCCAAAAAAGAAATCCTCCATATGTCGGATGCGGTATACAAGAAAGCTGTACTTCTACAAAGGGGCACCTATCGACCCGTGACGAAAACTCACTTGGATGTACTTAGTAAGGGCATCAGCCATTTCAAAAAAGATTTCCACCTCACCGAAGCCCATTGCCTTCCGATTATGGAACTCACCATGAGAAACCTGCAAACCGATGGCGAGGTTAACCACAAAGATTTCCTAGATCGCATTGAAACCCTATGCGGCCTAGGTCAGTATGTTTTGGTTTCAAACTTTCTTTACTTCTACTCTTTAAAAACGTTCTTTCGCCAATACACTCAAGAACCCATGGCGATTGTGATTGGGGCTTCTCACCTTGAACGTGTCTTTGATGAGAGCGGCTATAAAGACCTTGTTGGAGGCCTTCTTGAAGGCCTTGGCAAGCTTCTCGACACCCATACGAAACTTTACGTATACCCTCACAAGACGGATAAGACCTGCCTGACAGCGAAAAACTTTTCGCCAACGCCAAACCTGAAGAATATCTATGCTCACTTTAAAGATAACAATCAGATTTGTGACATTGCTGGTTGCGATGAAACCGAAATCTATACGCATTCAGATCAGGTCCACGAAATGATTCTCAAAAAAAATCCCCAGTGGGAAGCCCTGGTTCCAACAGGAGTCCGAGACCTTATTCGGAGTAAAAAATTATTTGGATGCACTTAAGAAAAATGATTTTCGCGCCAAAGCTCCAGACGCCCTTATTTCCAAAGCGCCGTGCGCATGGACAATGAGGCCATCTGAATCCACTCCCGTTCATCTATTATCTCCTGCTCAAAAAATATTCCGCTTAAGACCAAAGTCTTTATAGATTTCGTAGCAAAAAGACTATAACCAATTGTCCCGACCTTGAGCTGAGGCCGGACTCGTCGCCACATAATTTACAGCAGTTCCTTATGAAATCCCAAGCCGTGTGTAGCGCGTCCTTCATGCAGATGAATAAATAAGGGCTAACCCGTATTGAGCATTTGAATCAACATCGGATCTATCATATCGAAGCCCCAAGGGATAAAGCATCGCTTGGCATCATTGATATTTTTTTTCATGTACCTAGTAATGTGTTCATAATCCTTGCCCCAGGCAATTAATCGCGTGAAGGGGCGGGCCACCCAGAACTGAGTTTTTTCGTGTGCCGCCGCTGACGATTCGGTAGCAGCACCG
>JANMPT010000066.1:0-7700 GCA_031370005.1 Bdellovibrionales bacterium
CGGTGCTGCTACCGAATCGTCAGCGGCGGCACACGAAAAAACTCAGTTCTGGGTGGCCCGCCCCTTCACGCGATTAATTGCCTGGGGCAAGGATTATGAACACATTACTAGGTACATGAAAAAAAATATCAATGATGCCAAACGATGCTTTATCCCCTGGGGCTTCGACATGATGGATCCGATGTTGATTCAAATGCTCAATACGGGTTAGCTCTTATTTATTATCTGCATGAAGGCCGCGCTATACGCGGCTTGGGATTTCATAAGGAACTGCTGTCGATTTAATACACGCCCAGATAGCTTTTGCGAACCTCGTCGTTATTGAGCAGATCCTGGCCGCTGCCACTTAAGGTGATTTTTCCTGTTTCTAAAACATAGGCACGATGGGCAATTTTCAAGGCTTGGTTGGCATTTTGTTCAACGAGAAGAATTGTCATTCCCTCTGAGTTGAGCTTTTTAATAATTTCAAAAATTTGCGAAACGATTTTCGGTGCCAGCCCCAGGGAGGGCTCATCCAGGAGCATTAACTTCGGTTTACACATAATCGCTCTAGAAATCGCGAGCATCTGTTGCTCTCCTCCAGAAAGCGTTCCCGCTACTTGCCGGATGCGTTCTTTTAAACGAGGGAAAAGATCAAAACAATACTCGAGATCTTTTTGGATATGGGCTTTATTTTTTCGTGAATAAGCGCCCATCTGCAGATTTTCTAGAACTGTAAGATTTTGAAAAATACCTCGGCCTTCTGGAGACTGTGCAAGGCCATGGCGAACGCGTTCGTGAACAGGAATTTTTAAAAGATCTTTTCCCTCAAGAGTGACTTCCCCGCGAGCTTCCGCAAGGCCGCAAATTGCCCTCAATGTCGTCGTCTTGCCCGCACCATTGCTGCCGATCAGAGAAACAATCTCGCCCTCATGGATTTCAAAGCTAATTCCCTTCAGAGCATAAATAGCGCCGTAATAAACTTCGAGTTGACTTACGCTCATTAGAATTTTTGGATTCATGCCTCTACCCCTAAGTAGGCCTGAATCACCTTTTCCGAAATCTGAATTTTCTTGGCGGGGCCTTCATCAATTTTTACGCCATGATCAAGGACAGTGATGTTCTCGCAAATTCCCATCACCAATTTCATATCGTGCTCAATCAAAAGGATTGTGAGCTTAAAATCTTGACGAATCTTTGCTATAGTTTCCATCAAGTGATGAGTTTCCGAGTGATTCATGCCGGCGGCGGGCTCATCAAGCAAAATCAAGCAGGGATCTGTGGCCATCGCCCGCACGATCTCAAGCTTGCGCTGCTCGCCATAGGGAAGAGAGCTGGCTTTTTCATGTGCCTTGGATTCAAGATGAAAAATTTTAAGTAACTCAATGGCCTTATTGTGCATTTCAGTTTCTTGCTTCTTATATTTATTTGTTAGCAAGATGGAATCTAAGTGCCCGTAAGAAATGTGTTGATGAGTAGCGATGAGTACGTTTTCTAGAACAGTGAGGTTTTTAAAAAGACGAATGTTTTGAAAAGTTCTTGTCATCCCAAGATCTGAAATTTGATATGTTTTTTTACCAACGAGATTTTCATTATTAAGTAGGATTTCACCTTTGGTTGGCTGATAGACTCCGGTCAGTATATTAAAGACAGTGGTTTTTCCAGCTCCATTTGGTCCGATAAGACCCGCTAGCTGGCCTTTTGGAATTGAAAAAGATAAGGAGTCGACGGCTTTAAGCCCTCCAAACTGCATGGTGATATTTTTGACCTCAAGCAGATTTGCGGACATATTTTCTCCAAACATCTGTGATTTCTGATTCGCCAAAAAGTCCCTTTGGGCGCAAAATCATCACAAAAATCAAAAGCAAAGAGTATATCACCATGCGGAGATCAATGCCGGTAATATCCTGCAAAGAGCGCAGAAGCTCCGGCATCGCTGTGATAAAGATCGCCGCAGTGATAGAACCTGTCATGCTGCCCATGCCGCCCAGAACTACCATTATCACGACATTCACACTCAACAAGAAAGTGAAGGTTGAAGGACTGATATAATTTGTAATATGAGAAAAAATAGCCCCAGCGATTCCTGCAAAGAAACTTGAAATGACAAAGGCATGCACTTTCATTTGTGTGGTGTTGATTCCCATGGCTTGAGCTGCGATTTCATCCTCACGTACGCTTAAGAATCCACGGCCATGGCTACTTTTTACCAAGCGCCAGATAACAAAGAAACAAATTACGGCCCAGGCGCATGCATAACTATAGCTGATTAAAAAACTTGGAAAGGAGGGGATTCCCGAAATACCGCGAGCTCCCCCAAGGGCATTCATATTTAGTAAGGCCACACGAATGATTTCGCCAAAACCTAAAGTAACAATGGCGAGGTAATCTCCTTTAAGCCGTAGGGAAGGGAGTCCCACCAGCCAACCCGCAAAAGCTGCAAGCAGTCCGCCACCCACAGTGGTAAAGATAATTCCGAGTCCCGCAAAGAAAGGAAAACGCGTACTAAAGTAGGCCGAGACATAGGCTCCGATAGCCATAAATCCAGCGTGTCCTAGGGAGAACTGACCAGTATAGCCGCTTACGAGATTCAAACTCATAGCCAGGATCGCGTTGATAATAGCATAAAGGACCATCAGTTGAATATACGCGTTTAATCCTAAATCAAGCGCGATACCAATTATTAACAATACAATCATCGTTAGAACTGGTGCTTTGAAGGTATTGATCATACTTTCTCCACAGCGTATTTGCCGAAAAGACCTGTAGGTTTTATGATCAAGATGACAATTAAAATTCCAAAGGCCAAAGCATCGCGATAGGTGCTTGAAATATAAGCGACGACCATTTCCTCGGAAAGGCCCATGATGAGTGCACCGAGAACGGCGCCTTGAATATTTCCGATTCCTCCCAGAACAGCAGCGACAAAAGCTTTCATGCCAATCATCATGCCCATCAGCGGATCAATTTTCGGATACTTCATGCCCACTAAAATACTGCCGATAGCCGCTAGAGAAGAGCCCACAATAAAGGTAAAGGAAATAATACGGTTGGTGTTTACGCCTAACATACTTGCCACTGGAGCATTGGTACTGACGGCGCGCATGGCACGGCCCATTTTAGTTTTTTGAACGATAAAATTCAAAAGAACCATTGCCACGAGGCTGACCCCTAGAACTGTGACGTCAGATGATTTTAAATCAATGCCGCCGAAACTGCTGATTACAAAGTCTTTCATGACTTCAGGAAAGACTTTTGGATCAGCACCAAAAACAACTTGACCTGTAAATTCTAAAAATAAGCTGACACCAATGGCTGTGATTAGAACATTCAATTTTGGAGAGTTGCGAAGCGGGCGATAGGCAAAGCGCTCAATCGCAAGGCCTAAAAGACTGCAAACAAACATTGCGGAAAAAAGCAGGATAAACAAAGTGGAAAGGCCGGGAGAGTTTTCTAAACCCATCCATTTTGCAGTATAATAAGCCGTAAATGCCCCGATCATATATACATCAGCGTGGGCAAAGTTAATCATCTGCAAAATTCCGTATACCATAGTATAACCGAGGGCGATCAATGCGTAAATACTGCCAAGACTAATTCCGTTGATCAGGTGCTGTATAAAGTCCTGCATGAGCATCCTTACGGCGTGACTGTAGTAATGAACTTACGCTCAGCCCCTTGCACTTGCACGATCACAGCACTTTTCACGGCATTGCGGTCTTTATTGATAGTGATTTTTCCAGTTACGCCTGGGTAATCTGTCGTTTTTGCGAGTTCATCGCGGATATTTTTTGGAGTGAGCTCTTTAGTGCGAGTCATTGCGGCGGCTAGAATTTTAGCGGCATCATATCCTAAGGCGGCCATGACATCTGGAGTTTCGTTGTATTTCTCTTTGAATTTTTTTACGAATTCCACAACCAAAGGGTCAGTAGATTCTGTGGTGTAGTGGTTTGAGTAGTAACTTCCGTTGACCGCTTCTTTGCCAATTTCACTCAATCTTGCTGAGTCCCACCCATCGCCACCTAGTAAAGGAACCTTGATTCCTAATTGACGGGCTTGTTGAGCGATAAGCCCTACTTCAGTATAATATCCAGGAATAAAGATTACATCCGGATTTTTGGAACGAATTTGCGTGAGCTGCGCCTTGAAGTCGATATCACCGCCCTGGTAGCTGAGATCTGAGACAAGATCACCACCCATTTTTTTGTATTCAGCTGCGAAAACATCGGCCAAACCGACAGAGTATTCAGATTTTACGTCGCGAAGCAGGGCCGCTTTTTTAGATTTAAAGTTTTGAGTTGCAAACTTCGCAATGACGAGACCTTGAAAGGGATCAATAAAACAGGTGCGAAAAATATAATCACCGACTTGAGTGACGCTCGGATTTGTAGAAGCAGGAGTGATCATGGGGATTTGATATTTCTGAGCAATAGGAGCTGCGGCCTTAGAGCGACCACTAGCAACCTCACCGATGATGGCGACAACTTTGTCTTGGGTAATTAAACGAGTTACGGCACTTGCGGCCTCCTCACTTTTACCTTGATCGTCAATGGTGATTAATTTGATTTTCTTAGAGTTGATTCCGCCAGCAGCATTGATTTCTTCAAAGGCCATACGAAGGCCTTTGTTAGTTGAAAGACCAAAGGTGGCATCATTGCCAGTCAAAGAACCGAACTCTCCAACAAGGATTTCGTTGCTTTTCTTAGTGCATGCAGTCATCAAAGGTAAAACCGCTAGTAGGGCGATGATCATTTTTTTCATATTTTTTAGCTCCTGTTTCTATATTATGAGGGCTTAATAGCTAGATTGACAAGGCTGTTGCTAGATTGATGAGGTCCATTGAGGTTTTCTTTTCAAACTTCATAACTTGTTCGAGGGACATTGTGATCAGCTGAGTACCCTCCGTACCAATCATGATGTCGGATTGGCCTTTGATCAAAGCTTCCACTGCCGCAGCCCCCATGCGCGAAGCCAGCACGCGATCGCTAGCGGTGGGGCTGCCGCCTCTTTGCAAGTGGCCAAGAATGCAGACTTTCGCATCGAGACCTGATTTTTTACGAATGGCTTCAGCTAAATCATAAGCACGTCCGGGTTTTTGCCCCTCAGCTGCAATAATAATAGAGCTGGTTTTACCTTTTTTAATGGAATCTTGAATTCTATCCACGGCTTTTTCAACAGTGGTATTGGCGTCGGGGGTGAAAATTTCCTCAGCACCCCCGGCAAGGCCGACATAAGAAGCTATGTGTCCTGAGTTGCGTCCCATAACCTCCACGATGAAAAGTCGCTCATGGCTTGCTGCTGTATCGCGAATTTTATCAATAGCATCTAGAGCTGTATTTACGGCTGTATCAAAACCAATGGTATTGTCAGAGCCAAAGATATCGTTGTCGATAGTGCCAGGAATTCCAACCACAGGGATTTTGTGTTCTTCCCAGAGGGCATGGGCTCCACGAAAGGAGCCATCCCCACCTATACAGACGAGGCCCTCGATACCAGCTGCTCGAAGATTATCTGCGGCTTTTTTTCGGAACTCGGGCTTCATGAAATCGACAGAACGACCCGTTTTCAAAACGGTCCCCCCTCTTTGAATAATATTGGCCACATCACGGGGCTGCAGTTGTGACATCTTGCCATCAATCATACCACTATATCCCTGATAAATTCCGAAGACTTCCAATTTTCTTGAAATTGCCATTCGGACCACCGCGCGAATAGCGGCATTCATCCCAGGAGCGTCTCCACCAGAGGTATATACGCCAATTCTTTTCATCCGAAACTCCTCGTTGGTGTGAGCATAGCGGAGTTTTCGGCAAAAAAAAAGGACCACTTTCGCGGTCCTTTTTAAAATAATCAACTAAGATTAATTAAGAGTAAACTCTTACCCCTATTTAACCATTGACTTAAATTCTGCGCCTGCGCGGAATTTAGGTGCCCAAGAAGCTGGGATTTTGATTGCTTTGCCAGTCTGTGGATTGCGACCAGTGCGTGCTTTGCGCTTAGCTTTAGTAAAAGTACCGAAGCCTACAAGCTTTACATCGTCACCTTTTTTAACTGTTTTTTTGATGCTCTCGATTGCGCAATTAAGAATATTTTCTGCTTGAGCTTTAGAAACTTTAGTTTCAGTTGCAATCTTTTCGATCAATTGAGCTTTATTCATTTTGACTCCTCATTGTGTCAATGTTGTTAACTTTCACTCCAATGAGAACAATGAAAAGACAAAAACAGGAATTCGTCAACATCAAAACGTCGCTGCTACTCAAAATTATCAACGTCGTCTTCAGGAATATCAGACTCGTCAGAAACCAAACTCTGTTCGATTGGAATGCGATAAGTTCCATCTGCCCACTGGCCAAGATCAAGTGTTCGGCATCTTTCCGAGCAAAAAGGGCGGTGAGTATTTTCAGTAGAGTAAATACTAGTAGCACCGCACTGTGGACATTTAATTTTTCGGGATGATTTTTTCTCGTTTGTATCCATCGGTCTTAGTATCCGATGGGCATTGCCAATCCGCAATCTGCACTGTTACATCGAATGAAGGTCCCCGTAAGGATAACTTGTCCGTTATAGGCGATGCGGTAGTCAAATTTAGGGTCTTCAAGCTTTCCGTTTGCAACTTGAATTTGGATCAAACTTCTATTGGCAGTCGTGTAATAGTCTCCGTAACCGCGAGCCTCAAAGCCCTGATAATTGTTTGTTACAGAAACTGTCATATTAAGTTGCAATGGGTTTCGAACAGCTCCGGAGCCGCTAACAACAGGAAAGCCAAAAAGAGCTCCGGCAAATTGGCCGGCTGAGGGTAATGAGTAAGCATAGTTTGAATATTGACCAACTTGTGGTTTTGCGCGGAAAGTCACTTGAACTGAGTTAGTTTGCGAGTTTGGAGCCTGCATTACAATATCAAATGCGCCCGCTGTCCAAGCGCTACATGCTGCGAGTCCGCCATTTGCGTGATTTTGATCACAAACTCCCATAGCAGTTTTAAGAAAGTTACTTAAGCCAGCGCCTGTTGCCGTTAATGTACGATCATGCCAATTCTCTGAATAGAACCCTACAGACCCGGTGTTTACGGTAATACCATTACCGTTTACGCAGTAACCATTTTGGAAAGTTGTTCCGGCTGGGCAATTAATTGCAGTGCCGCCACCGCCTCCGCTATTGCTAGAGCCGCAAGCAGCCATAAAAGCAGAGATTAAAAAACCAGCAAATATGAATATATACTTTTTCATAAAGTCCTCGCTATTAAATCTAATAAGCAGAGGCTATGCCACAAGGAGATGCAACTCAGGGCAACTTGGCAAAAATTACCTGTCAAAGTCTTGCTTGGGGGTGCCATTTTTTGCGCTGGATTCTTGGTTCTCCGTAAGATTCAGGGGTAGATCATGCCAAGTCCTCCGGGAGCCCCCAGAGCCAGCTGGCGGTATTTATGAATTTCGAGTTTAAATAGCTGTTTAAATTAAACCTCATGCTTAAGCCCCGAAGTCCGTGTTAACACTCAGAAAAACTCACTATTTATAACAGAAACTAGTTGCCATGTTTTACCTTATAAACTATATTGCCCCAAGTTTATGAACAAACAAGCTAGCTTTTTTGACTACCACAAGATGAAAGAAACCAAAGCCAAATACGGCAGGACCTGCCATGGCGGGGCCACATCCCGTGGACATCGTAAAGAACAGCGACCGCTATCCGCAGGAAAGTGGATCCACCTGGTACTAAAATCA